>NZ_JBEPTH010000013.1:0-207319 GCF_040549385.1 Bradyrhizobium sp. LB11.1
ATTCCGTACCCACCGGAGATCCTCCAATGCAGCAAGGAACCCGATATGGAACGACTACGCACTCTCGGAAAGTCGTGCAGGATTCGGACGCTTACGATTTTTCTTGATCTCCCGGTGCACACGTCGCGCACACGGCACTCTCTAACCGATTGAAAACCTTGAACTCTCGCTCCAATCCATCATGGGCGCTATGGAAAATTTTCGGCTTAAGGCATTCATATTATTGAGGTCTTTTGCCTCAATCGCCGCCTTATGTGACTGGGCTGATTGAGAAACTCTGGTTCGACGAAGCTTTCGCAGCTTGGCTCTACTAGGGCCATATACGATGAATTGGAAGCGAAATCGCATCTTCGGATTCTCAGTGCGCGCGTCGGGACGCCGCCTTATTGCGCACCAAGCGCATAGATGGCGCGTGGCTTGGATTTCGAAGATAGGGGATGAGCTTCGACGCCCGCGAAATCGCAGGCTAAGAAATAGCCTTCCCCGAAACCTTATCGAAAAGGTGCGTTCGCTCCAGATCAAGAGCGACGTCGATAAAGCGATCCGGCGCCGCAGCGACACCGACCTGCATCTGAGCCGTGAATGGAAATGCGCCCACGGTTCCAATCACGAGGGTATGCGGCCCGAGCGGCTCCACGTCTTTCACCATCAAGCGGACGGAAGAGCCGATCGGCGCATCCTGCCGGAGCACATGGTCGGGCCGCACGCCGAGCACAACCGGCTTGCCGACGCTCCCTGCATAGATCGCCTCGCGAGACTTCGGCAATTTCAACGCCGTACCCGACGGCTCGGTGAAGACCAGCGCGCCGTCGCGAGCGACAATCTCGCCATGGATAAAATTCATGCTGGGTGCACCCATGAAGCCCGCGACGAAGAGGTTGCTGGGCTTCTCGTAGATCGTGATTGGATCGGCCGCTTGCTCGATCCGGCCGCGATTCATCACCACGACGCGATCCGCCATGGTCATGGCCTCGACCTGGTCGTGCGTGACATAGACGATCGTCTTGGCAAGACGACGATGCAGTGCCTTGATCTCGGTCCGCATCTCGATGCGGAGCTTGGCGTCGAGGTTTGACAGCGGCTCGTCAAACAGAAACACATCCGGGCTGCGCACGATGGCACGGCCGATCGCGACGCGCTGGCGCTGGCCGCCGGAGAGTTGCTTGGGCCGGCGGTCCAGATATTGCTCGAGCTCGAGGACCCGTGCCACGTCCTGAACTGCTTTCGCGATGCTGACGCGTGAATCGCCCCGCACCTTCATGCCGTAGCCGATGTTCTCCCCGACCGTCATATGTGGATAGAGTGCATAGTTCTGGAACACCATCGCACAATTGCGCAAGCCCGGGCGCAGCTGCGTCACGTCGCGGTTGCCGATACGGATGTTTCCGCTGGTGACCGCCTCCAGCCCAGCAATCATGCGTAACGTCGTGGTCTTGCCGCAGCCGGACGGGCCGACAAGTACGACGAATTCCTCGTCGGCGACGTTCAGATCGAGCCCCTCGATGATCTCGTAGGGCCCATATGCCTTGCTGACGTTATCGATCTCGACGTGCGCCATGGATTCCTTTTTCCGTCCCCTCTTGTCGACGGCCGATCAGACCCCGGATGACGCTCGCGCATCATCCGGGGACGTCTTGACGGGAAGCTAGTTCTTGGGCTGGAGGCCCATCGCCGCGCGATAAGCGGCGAGTTGCTTGGCGCGCCCGAACTCATCGGTCAGGCGATTCCATTCCTTCGCGACCGCGTCCAGCGCGGCCTGCGGCGTGGTCTGGCCGGCCAGGGCCTTGCCGAGCTCGATCTCGACGACCTCGGTGTAGGAGAAATAGCCGGGCAGACGCATGTCGAGCGCGACGTTCTTGGCATTCAGCGAGTCCGCTTGAGCGCCGAGATATTCCTTGGCCTCCTCCGGCGAGAAGTTCTTGCTCCACAATTGCAGATTGGCGGTGTGCGATTTGCGATAAGGATTGACCCCGCTGCCGCCTGTGATCGCCGCCTGCCCCGACACTTCGGGGCTCGTGAGCGTCTTGACGAAGTCCCATGCCGCCTGCTGGTTCTTGCCGGCCTTCGGCACCCCGATCTGCCAGCCGCCGAATGCCATAAACGGTGTCGGCAATACGTTCGGAAACTTGTCCCACTTCTTGGTCTTGGCGTTCCAGATCTCGTCCGATCCAGGCAGTATCGCCGAGCCGACCTTGCCCGAAATCTTCGACTGCTTGGGATCTGCGGCGATCACCCCGGTATCGCCCCAGCCGATCGACTCAGCCACCTGGCCACCGGCCACGGCTGCGTTGACCTCGCCGAACGAGAAGTTCAGCGCATTGGGCGGACCGAGCTTGGAGGCGCGAATATATTCCTCCAATCCCTTCACCCAACCCGGATTGTTGATCTGAGCGTCCATCGTCTCGGGGTCGAAGAACATCGCGCCCGGATAGTTCGGGTTGTTGGTATAGGCCGCCGCATGGCTGAAGAAGAACCAGAACTGCTGGCCACCGCGACGGAAGGCTTCCGCCGTGCCCCAAAGTGCCTTGTCCGGGCGCTGGAAGAACTCCGCGATGTCGAGATATTGCTTCCAGGTCTTCGGCGGCGCCAGATCGTAACCGTATTTGACCTTGAAGGCGTCCTTCTCCTTGGGATCGCTGAACAGATCGGTACGATACGTGTAGGTATGGACGTCGCCGTCCATCGATTGCGAATAGATCTTGCCCTCCCACACCATCAGTCGCTCGCGATAGGCCGGCTCGATATCATCCCAATCTTTGCCGGACTGCATCTCCTTCGGCATCTCGCTGAGATAGGGCACGAAGTCCGGCAGCCAGGCCGGCGCAAAGCTGACCAGATCGAACGTCGCATCCGCCCCGGTGAGCGATGTGACGATCTTCGGGTAGAGCTCCGACCACGGAAACTCGACGACATTGACCTTGCCGCAGGTCTTCTTGGTCCATTCATCCGCGCCGAGCTTGAGCGCGGAGGCGATATACGGTCCGGTCTGCGATGCCACCGTCAGGGTGACACCGGAGTAATCCGGGCTACAGGCAGCGTTCGCCTGGCTCGCGGTGGCGGCCATCGCAAGCGAGGTGGTCAGCATCAGAAACGTCCGTCGCAACATCGTCCAGTCCTCCCTACACAAGTTTTTGCTATTTGATCGCTCCGAGCAGCAGGCCCGACCGCATCATGCGGCTGAGCAGACCTGCCATGATCATCATCGGAATAATGGCGACGAGCGCTGCGGCCGAGATCGCCCACCATTCGTCGCCTCGCTGGCTGTTCTGTCCCGCCACCAGGATAGGCAGCGTCTGCCACCTGGAATTGGTGAGGAACAGCGCGAACAGGAACTCGTTCCAGACGAAGGCGAGCGTGATCATGAAAGTCGCCAGCAGTCCGTTCATCGACATCGGCACAACGATGCCGAGAAAGATGCGCCAGCTCGGCACGTTGTCGACCATCGCGGCTTCTTCGACCTCGATCGGGATGGCCTCGAAGAAATCACGCATCAGCCAGACCACGATCGGCAGCGAGAACGCGACGTAGCACAGCGTCATGCCGACATAGCTATCGATGAGTTGGAAACCGAGCCGGCCGATTTCGCTGTAGAGCAGATACAGCGCGAAAGCCGTGACGATCGGCGGAAACATGCGCTGGCTGACGAACCAGAACAGGATATCCTCATTGCCCAGGATCGGCCCTGGCAGCGGCAGGCGGTTAGCCAAGACTGCAGCGGCAAGCGCGATCGGGAACGCCAGCAGCAGCGCCTGCGGTCGGGTATATCCAAGCGTATTGTTGAGCAGCAGATAGCCGCCGAGCGCGAGCAGGAAGAAGATCAGACCCGCGCCAAAGCGCACCTTGAATTCGAACCGCACCAGCGCATAGGCCGCCATCGCGCCGATCGCAGTCGCGATCGCCGCCGCCGACAGTCCAATGATGGTCGAGTTCAGGAAGGTTCGGAAGAACTCACCACGGATACCCTGGTAGAGATCGATGAAGGGCTGCAGGGTCGGCGTGAAATCGACGAACGGAATATAGGTCGGGCCGCCGACCACGCCCGGCGGGGTCTTGAAAGCCGTCACCACCACCCAATAGAGCGGAAACACCGAGATCAGGCACCAGACGAGCACGCCGGCCGCGACCAGGCGGCGACTCCAGCTCGACAGTCCGATAAGGCCCTGCCCGCTCATCGGCGCTTCTCCAGATGCGGCCGCAGCAGCGCCAGATAGGTCACACCGATGATCGTGATCGCGATCAGGAACAGGAAGCTGAGCGCCGATGTGTAGCCGAGATTGAACTTCTTGAAGCCCTCCTGATAGGCGAACAAGGTCAGGGTCTCGGTGTCCACGCCCGGTCCACCGCCCGTCATCACAAAAACGGTGTCCATGATCTTGTAGCTCTCGATCAGGCGGATGAAGACGACGGCGGCCGAGATCGGCAGCATCATCGGAAACGTGATGCCCCAGAACTGCTGCCAGGCGCTTGCGTTCTCGAGCTCGGCAGCCTCGTAGACATCCTCAGGGAGCGTTTGCAGGCCAGCCAGCATCATCAGGATGATGAACGGTGTCCACTGCCAGATCTCCACCGCGATGATGCAAGCGAGCGCCCAATGTCCGTTCGTGAGGAACGGAAGGTTCGCCAGGCCGAACATGGACAGGAACTGGTTGAGCGGCCCCATGGTCGGATTGAAGATCATGCGGGCAACGAGCGCGACGGCAACCGGGGCCAGTAGCATGGGCAGCAACAAGGCGACGCGAAACAGCCGCTCGCCGGGAACGCGCGCGTTCAGCGCGAGCGCAACGCTGAACCCGATCACGTATTGCACCCCGACCGCGATGAAGGCGATCAGCGTCGTCGTGAAGATTGCATTCCAAAAGCGCGGCTCCTGCAAGAGCGAAGCATAGTTGCCGAGCCACACGACGCGCGGCGGAATCGGTGGAATCAGGCGATAGCTGAGGAAGCTTGTGGTGAACGAATAGATGAGCGGAAAGATCGAGATCGCCAGCACGACGAGCACCGCCGGCCAGATGAAGACATGCTTGATCGGATCGTTCCGCATCATGAGGAGATCATTCCTTCAACAGGGCTTCGATCTCTGCTCGCCGCGGCATGGAAGGCGCAGTCCCGGCGCGCGTCACGGAAATCCCGGCCGTCGCCGAACCGAAACGCGCCGCTTCCAGTGGATCGGCACCGCCCGCAAGCGCTGCCGCGAATCCGCCGACGAATGCATCGCCCGCACCCGCGGTTTCGATCACCTTGCCGGCGGCGAACGGCGGCACGTGCAACGAGCGATCTCGCCCGTGAAACAGCGCACCGCGTTCGCCGAGCGTGATCAGCGCGGTGCCGGCTCCCTTGGCCAGCAGCGCGTCTCCGGCGCGGCGGGCGCCGGCAAGATCGCTCACCGCGACCCCCGTCAGCGCTTCCGCCTCGGTCTCGTTGGGAACGACGTAGTCGCACAAGGCAAACAGGCTGTCCTCGAATGCGCCCGCGGGTGCCGGGTTGAACACGGTGATGCTGCCCGCAGCGCGCGCGATCTCGAGCCCGCGCTGTGCGGCCGCGACCGGTTGCTCGAGCTGGGTCACGAAGACGCGGCTGGCGCGGATCGCATCCGCCGCCGCGTCGACGTCGATGGGGCCGAGACCGTCGGCCGCTCCGCTCACCACGATGATGGCGTTGTCGCCGCGTGTCTCGTGGACATAGATGAAGGCGGCGCCAGTCGGCGCTTCCGCAGTCCTGGCGACGCGCGGCCGAATTCCTTCCGTCTCCCACGTCTTGATGGCTAGATCACCGAAGGCGTCGCGGCCGATACGCGAGATGAAGGTCACGTCCGCGCCCGCCCGCGCAGCGGCCACGGCCTGGTTCGATCCCTTGCCGCCTGGTCCCATGGCAAATCCCGAGCCCGCGATCGTTTCGCCGATTGCCGGCATGTTGCCGGCCCGGAAGGCCAGATCGACGACGAAGATGCCGAGCACTGCGACGCCATTCTTGCTCATGGTCGTCACTCTCCGTCCGGCGCGATGACGCCTTTGGAAAACAGGAAGCAGCCATAGAAGCGCCGCTCGCCGGTGGCGATCACGCAATAGGCCGTCTTGGCTTTCTCGTAGAAAGCATGGCGCTCGACCCCGACCAGTGGCCAGGAGCGGCCCTCGGCGCGGTCGATCGCGGCCTGCGCCTCGCGCTGCACCGGCGGTACCTCCTGGGGCTGACCGACGATCTCCATACGCATCGCCGCATCATCGACGAAGGTATCGAGCGGCAGCACCGAGAGAATGGCCTCGATCGCCTTTGCCGTACTGACATTGTCGATGCGAAGCAACTCGCCGAATACGGTCTGGCGCGCGATCGAGTCAGCGGGGAAATTGGTATCGCACACCACGAGGCGATCGCCGTGCCCCATTGCGCGCAAGGCATAGAGCACGTCGGCATTGAGCAGTGGATTGATGCCCTTGAGCATGTTGCGTCCCTCCCTTGTCTTCAACAGTCGCCGGAACTCTGATGGTCCCGGTGCCAATCAGTATCACCGCAAGGTGACGTCATTAGTCCCCGTAGGGAATCCAGATGTTCTTCACCTGCACCGCATGGCGGAGCAGGATCGGACCTTCGCTCGCCGACCGGTCGTACCAATCGAGCGCCAGGCCATGGTCGACCAGCGTGCGCTTGAGGTTACCGACCGACAGCCGCTCCGCGGCCGTCGAGGCCTCCTGCGCGCCGAACACCCACAGCGCATCGACGTCATCATGCTCGGCAAGGATCTTTGCCAGCGCATCGCGGTCGCCGGTGACGATATTGACGACGCCCGCAGGCACGTCCGACGTCTCCAGCACTTGATAGAAATCGGTCGCTGCAAGCGGATGGCGCTCGCTCGGGACGGCGACGACGCGGTTGCCCATCGCGATCAACGGTGCCACCAGGCTGATGAAGCCCAGCATCGGCGCCTCGTCCGGACAGGCCACCCCGACCACGCCGATCGGTTCGTGCATGGCAAGCGCCACGCCCCGCAACGGCGGTGCATGGATCGTCCCCTCATACTTGTCGGCCCAGGCCCCATAGCTGAACAGCCGCTCGATACTCGCCTCGACCTCCGCACGTGCCTTGGCGGCCGAAGCACCGGTCATTTCACCAATACGCCGAGCGAACTCGTCGCCGCGCGCGGACAGATTCTCCGCAAGGTAGTAGAGAATTTGGGCACGATTATGCGTCGTCGCCCGCGCCCACCCCTCGGCCGAACGCGCGGCAGCCACGGCGTTACGGATATCCTTGCGATTGCCCTCCCCGGCTTCGCCGAGGTGCCGCCCCTTCGGCGACAGAACCGTGCGCGAATAATTTCCGTCGGGACGGACCTGCTTGCCGCCGACGAACAGCTTTGCCGTCCGATCGATCGGCGGCGTGCCAAATCCGGCGCTGTCGGCCGAGGCCGTCGGAGGCGGCGGCGCCTTCGCCCGCACTTTCCGCCCGCTCCATGCCTTCGGCTTGAGATATTCGTAGAGGCCTTCCCGGCCGCCCTCGCGGCCAAAGCCGGACTCGCGGTAGCCGCCGAAGCCGACGCTGGCATCAAACAAATTGGTCGCATTGACCCAGACCACGCCGGCCTGAAGTTTTGGCGCGATATCGAGCGCGAGGCCGATGGTCTCGCTCCACACGCTGGCGGCAAGACCATAGCGCGTGTTGTTGGCGAGCATCACCGCCTCGTCCGGCGTGCGGAACGTCATCGCAACCAGCACCGGACCAAAGATCTCCTCGATCGCCACGGTCGATGACGGATGTACGTTCCAGAGCAAGGTCGGGGGATAGAAGCACCCCTCTGCGGGAATCGGCCCAGGCGCCTGATACTTCTCGGCGCCCTCCTTGACTCCAGTCTCGACCAGCGCCTTGATCCGTTCGAGTTGCACCGGCGCGACCACCGCGCCCATGTCGATTGACTTGTCGAGCGGAGGACCAACGCGCAGCGTCTCCATGCGACGGATCAGACGCTTGCGGAACGTCTCTGCGATCCCTTCCTGCAGCAACAGCCGCGATCCGGCGCAGCAGACCTGGCCCTGGTTGAACCAGATCGCATCGACCACGCCTTCTACGGCGCCATCGATATCAGCGTCGTCGAACACGATGAACGGCGATTTGCCACCGAGCTCGAGCGTCAACGACTTGCCGCTCCCTGCGGTCGACTGACGGATCAACCGCCCGACCTCGGTCGACCCGGTGAAGGCGATCTTGTCGACACCGGGATTTTCGACGAGAAGCGCGCCGGTGGCGCCGTCACCCGTCACCACATTCAACACGCCGGGCGGCAGGCCCGCTTCCGCCGCGAACTCGGCAAACAGCAGCGCGGTGAGTGATGTGAATTCGGCCGGCTTTAGCACCACAGTATTGCCGGTCGCCAGCGCCGGCGCGATCTTCCAGGCCAGCATCAGCAGCGGAAAGTTCCAGGGGACGATCTGGCCGATCACACCGACCGGGACGTGGTCGGCGAATTCGCTCTCCTGCAATTGCGCCCAGCCGGCGTGATACAGGAAGTGGCGCGCAGCAAGTGGCACGTCGAGATCGCGGGTTTCCCTGATCGGTTTGCCATTGTCGATCGCTTCCAGCACCGCGAATAATCGCGCATGACGCTGCAGCATACGCGCCAGCGCATAGAGATGACGGGCACGACCGTGACCACCGAGCTTTGCCCACGACGACTGCGCCGATCGCGCGGCGCCGACGGCAGCCTCGACATCCGCAGCGATGCCTTGCGCGAGTCTGGCCAGCGTCTTTCCGGTGGCCGGCTCGATCGTCGTCAGATGCTTGCCCGAAGCGGGGCTTGCGAATTTGCCGGCAATCAAATGCCCAAACGTCGCGTCATGCCGCTTCAGCCAGGCGCGCGCCTCGCCGTCCGCCTCGGGGGCGGGACCATAATCCATGGTCTCGTAGTAATGTGCGATGCTCATGCTCAGCCCACGGGATGACGGTTGAAGGCCGAGTAGCGGCCAGTAACGTGATGCTCAAGCTGGCGCTCGATGTCGGCGAGCAGGCTGGAGGCGCCGACGCGGAACAGATCCGGCTCGAGCCAATCGCGTCCCAACTCCTCCTTCATCAGGAACTGATAGTTGAGCACATCCTTCGCCGTCGAGATTCCGCCGGCCGGCTTGAAGCCGATCTGGAAACCGGTGCGCTCCTCATAGATTCTGATCATGCGCTGCATCGCCAGTGTCACCGGCAGCGTGGCATTGACGCCCTCCTTGCCGGTGGAGGTCTTGATGAAATCGGCGCCGGCCATCATGCAGACCATCGAGGCCTTGGCGACGTTGCGCAGCGTTTTGAGGTCGCCGGTTGCCAGGATGGTCTTCAAATGCGCATTACCGCAGGCCGCGCGGAAATCCCGGACCTCGGCGTAGAGCGCCCGCCAATCCCCGGTCAGCACATGTTCGCGCGTGATGACGATGTCGATCTCCTGCGCACCGTCCCTGACGGACGCCTCGATCTCCTTGAGCTTCAGATCGTGCGGCACGAGGCCCGCAGGAAATCCGGTCGAGACCGCAGCGACCGGAATGTCAGACCCATCGAGCGCCTCGACCGCGGTTGCGACGAAGCGGTGATAGACGCAGATCGCGCCCGTGTGCAGCCCGCGACCGGAGAAGCCGAGTGCATCGACAAGGTCGCCGCGCAGCGGCATCTTGGCTTTGGCGCAGAGGCGTTTCACCCGCTCGGCGGTATCGTCGCCGTTGAGCGTCGTCAGGTCGATGCAGGTAATCGCCTTGAGCAACCACGCCGCCTGCGCGTCCTTCTTGACGGTGCGTCGGCCCGGCAGGCTCGCAACGCGGCGCTCGGCGGCCGACAGATTGATCCTGATCTCATCGACCCAGTCCATCTCGAGCGCGCGTCCGCAGTTGCGCGCGATCGGATGCGGATGATTGTGATCCCGCGCATGGGGCTGCGCCGGCACCGCGGATGGGTTTGATATCAAGACGCCCTGCGCCATCGGTACGCCGCGCGATGCTAGCGAATCGGCTGAGACGGCAGATAGACTGAATGTGCCGATTGCAACATGCGATCCTCCCATCCCTTGCCCGCTGGAGCTTCTGCTGCCTGCCATCGCGGACAGCGAAACGACCTTCGGGCCAGATGTTATTATTGTAACAAATTGACGTTGCTAAACTCACATCATTGTAAGATCATTGTCAACCGGATAAGCAGGCTCGGTGACGAAAATGACTGAAACACCGGTTGCACGACCCAGCGAAACGCGCGTCCAGCGGCTGCAAAGGCTTCGTCGCGCCGTCGAGACGAGCGGCGCACTGCATCTGAAGGACGCCGCCGAGCTGCTGAAGGTGTCGGAGATGACGGTCAGGCGCGACCTTGCCGGACCCGAGGCGGCACTCGCCCTGCTCGGCGGCTACGTCGTCAACGCGGCGTCACCGACCGGGATCAAGTACACATTCGAGCAGGAAATCGACCAGCATACGCAGGACAAGCTCCTCGCCTGCCGATCCGCAGCCGCCTCGATCAAGGAAGGCGACACCATCTTCATCGACTGCGGCACTACGATGCAATCGCTAGCCGATTGCCTGCCTGAGGACATGCCTCTCTCGGTGATCTGCTATTCGCTGAATGCCGCCTCGATCGTTACCCACCGTCCGGCGACGCAGGTGATGCTGATGGGCGGGCTCTACCATCCGTCGTCGCAGTCGTTCTCGTCGGATGACGGCCTGTCTTATCTGCGGCGACTTGGGATCAACAAGGCGTTCGTCTCGGCTGGCGGCCTGCACTGGACCCGCGGCGCGAGCTGCTCGAATTTTCATGAAGTCGCCATCAAGCAGGCCGTCATTGCCACCGCCATGGAGAGCATCCTGGTGGTCGATGCCAGCAAGCTCGGCAGCCTCAAGCCGGCGTTCTTCTCCGACGTCAGCTCGTTCTCGCGAATCATCGTCGGTGGCGCCGTGTCGGCGGACACGCGCAAGCACTTCCGCAGCCTTCCCGTCGAATACGTCACCAGCACAGCCTGATCCGGACGGGGGATGGCTCGCCCGGATGGTCTGCTGAAGCATGATCCGAAAAGTGCAAAGCGGTTTTCCGGAAAGATCGTGCTCAAACAACGACGATGCGCGGTCCCGTGGAACCGCGCATCGGTATCACAGACTCAGTTGCAGGCGGGCTTCGCCTTGTTGCAAGCATCCGCCAGTTCGGCCGGCGGGTCTTTCTTGAACACGGTCTTGTAGGACTCCAGCACATTCGACTGCGTCACCGGCAGCGACTGCACGCCGATCCAGCCAGGTGTTTCCTTACCCAGCAGCGCATTCATCATCGCCATCGCCTCGGCGACGCCCTGGTCGTAGGGACGCTGCGAGCCAGTCGCCTTCAGCGGACCGCCCTTGGCGATCTCGATGGCTGATTGCAGGCCGAGATCGACCGTCGTCATGGGAATATCGATGCCCTGGGCCCGCATCGAGCTCAACGTGTCCAGCGCCGGTTGATCCCACACGGCGTACAGTCCCTTGACGTCGGGATTGCCGGTCAGGAAGTCGCCGGCGATCTGCGAGACTTTCGGCGGATCGGTGAAATCGACCTGCTTCATCTTGATGTCGGGCCGGTTTGCTTTCATCCACTCCCGCACGCCCTTCGTGCGTTCGTTGGTGCTGAAATAGTCGACGCCGAAATTGACGAGACCGATTGTGCCGCCCTGCGCCACGCAGGATGCCAGGATCTGTGCCGCGATCTGGCCATTGCCCTGGCTATCCGCGGAGACCATTGTCGCATATTCCTCGGGATGCTTCAGGCCGGTCGGGATGCTGTCCATCAGCACGAGCTTGATGCCCGCTTTGGCGATCTTCTTGTAGGTCGGCGCGGTCGCGGTGAAATCGACCGGAATCGAGATGATGCCGTCCGGATGCTGCTGGATGGTGTTCTCGATATCGGCGATCTGCTTATCCACCTGATATTCGGCGGATGCGACCCCCGTCACCGTCACGCCGTACTTCTTCAGCGTATCGGTGATGCCCTGGATCTGGAGCTGCGACCAGTCCAGGTTGACCGTCTGCATGGAGATGCCAACCTTGAAATGCTTCTCCTTGACCTTCGCGGCGTCGGCCTCGGACAGCGCGAGCACCTCGGGCGAAGCCGCCTTCTCGCCATGGGGTCCCTGGCCGACGATCGATTTCGGCCCAAGCTTCGCAAGATCGACGCCCTTCACACAGGTCGCGGGCACTTCGGCGCGTGCCGAGGGGATCATCGAGAGGGTCGCAGCTGCCATCAGCACGGTCAAAGGCAAGGTTTGTCGCAAGATTGGCTTCATTGTTTCCTCCATTTTGATCGCCGATTCACCGGAGGGCCAGCGACCTTGCCCCTACCCACGCAGCGCGACGAACTTGTGGCTCATGCGCTGCGCCTGACTTCGACTAGCGTTTCGTGAAAGCAACCGCGGCAACGATGATCGCGCCCTTGATCACGAGCTGCATCGGCGAGCTCACGCCGAGCAGCACAAGGCCGTTGTTGAGAGTGCCGATGATCAGACTGCCGAACAGCGTTCCCAGGATGTAGCCGCGCCCGCCAAACAGGCTGCAGCCACCGAGGATCACCGCGGCGATCACGTCGAGCTCCATTCCCTGCACGACATCTGGCCGCGCGGCATGTGAACGCGCGGACAGCACCAGCGCCGCGAGGCCTGCCAGGGTGCCGGTCAGGACGAAGGCTGCGGTTGTGATCCGTTTGGTGTTGATGCCGGAATAAAGCGCCGCGGTCGGATTGCCGCCAACCGCATAAATGCGCCGGCCGAACACGTTGTAGTGCAGAAGCAGGATGCCGACGATCATCGCCGCTAACGTCCAGGCGATCGGAACCGGTATGCCCACAAACGTGCC
The DNA here is from genome assembly GCF_040549385.1 of Bradyrhizobium sp. LB11.1. Taxonomy (NCBI): domain Bacteria; kingdom Pseudomonadati; phylum Pseudomonadota; class Alphaproteobacteria; order Hyphomicrobiales; family Nitrobacteraceae; genus Bradyrhizobium; species Bradyrhizobium sp. LB11.1. The sequence goes on from NZ_JBEPTH010000013.1 coordinate 12,813, forward strand.
TTCCCCAAAGATCGCGAAATAGGTCTCGTTGGTGATGATCACCGGCTTGGTGTTGGTCACCATCATCGCCAGTCCCCGCGCCATGCTCAGCGAGCCCAGCGTCACCAGGAACGACGGGATCGATAGCTGCGTGGTCAGGATGCCATTAAGCAGCCCGACCAGCGCGCCGGTGCCGAGCCCGGCCAAGGCACCCACTATCCAGCTGTTGTTGATCTGGCTCATCGCGAGAGCGGCCGCCATGCCTGATAGCGCCAACGTCGAGGCAACCGACAGATCGATCTGACGCGCGATGATAATGAAGGTCACACCGACCGCGATGATCGACACCAGCGTGGTCTGGCGCCCGATGTTCAGGAAATTGTCGACCGAGAGGAACCAGGGCGAGGACAGGCTGAACACGACCAGCAGGATCACGAAGGCGATGTACAGCATGTACGGCCGCTCGCCCCGCAGCAGATTCTGCAGAATCTTGCGGCGGCGATCGGATCGGGTCGGCGCGGCGACCACGTTGGGAGCAGTCAGTTCGGTCATGCGGGAAGCTCTTGCAAGTGGCCTGGCCCGGAGGCCTGGTACATCTGGAGGAGATGATGCAGCTCTTCGGCATCATCGATCTCGCCGCGAGAAAGTGTACGAGCCACACGGCCGTTGACGATCACGGAGATGCGGTCGCAGAGCTCGATCAGTTCGACGAGATCGGACGAGACGACCAGGACCCCGCTGCCGTCGCGAACGGCATTCCGGATCACGGCATAGATCTCCTCGCGCGCGCCCACGTCGACGCCGACCGTCGGTTCGTCCAGCAGCAGCACGCGCGGCCGCGGATCATTCCATTTTCCGAACACGACTTTTTGCTGGTTGCCGCCGGAGAGTGTCCTGACCAGGCTGAACGCGCCCGGCGCTTTCACCGAAAGTCGCGCGACCGCGGTTTCCGCCCGCCTGGCGGCGGCGCGTTGCTGCATCCAGCCCCAGCGTGAGAAATGGGGAATCCGCGGCAACGTGACGTTTCGTTCGATCGAATGGTCAAGGACCAGACCCTGCACGTGCCGATCTTCCGGCACCAGCGCGATGCCCTGCTCGATCGCATCGGCAGGCCCCCTCGGCCGCCATCGCCGGCCCTCGATCTCGATTGCGCCGCTCTCGAGCGGCCGGAGCCCAAACACCGTCTCCAGAATTTCCGTGCGACCGCTGCCGATCAGGCCGGCGAGGCCGTGGATCTCGCCCTTCAGCACGGACAGATCGACGGCGCGGAGCCGGTCGTTGGACACACCCGAGAGCGACAGAACCCGCGACGGATCCACTTCGCGCTTCGCGGCAGGTTCGGTGCGGGGACCCGTGGATGCCGATCGATCGGTTCCGACGATCGCGTTCACCAGCCGCTTCATGTCGGTTTCGGCGGTGACAAACGTGCCGGCGTTGGCGCCATCGCGCAGCACCGTCACGCGCTGCGAAATCTCGAAGACCTCATTGAGCCGGTGGGTCACATAGATCACGCCGACTCCGCGGCGCGTCGCCTTCCCGATCGCGTCGAACAGGATCCGCACCTCATCCGACGTCAGCGAGGAGGTCGGCTCATCGAGGATCAGAAGCCGGACCTCGCCCATCAGCGCCTTGGCGATCTCCGTCATCTGGCGATAGGCGAAAGGCAGTGAGCCGACAGTCGCTCTCGTATCCAGGGGAATACCGAGCTCGTTCAGGAACGCCTCGGCCCTGGCCATCAGCGCGCGCTGCCGGACGAAGCCGAAACGCGCGCGCGGCTCGCGGCCGAGCAACAGATTGTCCGCGACGCTCAAGGATTCGACGAGGCTGAGATCCTGATAGACGACGGCGATCCCAGCCTCGCGCGACTTCGCCGGGCTGTCGAACTCCACCGGCCTGCCGGCGATCTCGATCGTGCCGCTGTCGAGGGCGTGAACACCACTAAGGATCTTGATCAACGTGGATTTTCCCGCGCCGTTCTCGCCCAGCAGCGCGTGCACCTCGCCGGCCCGGACCTCGAGGTTGACGTCGCGTAGCGCCCGCACGCCGCCAAAGCGCTTGTTGATGCCGCTGACCATCACCAGCGAGGTCGACGGCCGAGGCTCTGCTGTACCCGAACCGGACAATTCCAAACCTTCCTCCCATCGCCTCGCGAGACGTTGGTTACGATGGTGACATCTTGTTATTTTTGCAACTTATGTTGTTATAATTCTATCACCTCGGGCGACCTGTCAATGGCAGATCGAGGGTTAGAGCCGGCGGAAATGACTGCTGGCCCCGATCGCGCTTCGGGCGGTCCCGGCTGGCAAACGCTCGGCCGTCGCTCTGTGGAGATCAGTTTTCCGGCTTGATCATGCCGGTGCTGGTTGCGCGCACCCCGAGCGAGCGAATTGGCCAGGATTAGCGACTAGCTCCGGCAGGCCTTCTAGATTGTGGTCCGCTGCGCCGCCTCGTATCGCCCGACTCTCGACATGGAGGAGAGTGTTGATCGCGGCGCGTCACAGAAGCCAACGCGCTACGATGACGCGCCGAGCTCCGCGGCATTGTTGATCTCAATGTCCAAGACGTGCGCGAGGTTGCACCGCGGAACGATTTGCGACGCACCATTCAAAATGAGACTGCCCGTTAAGCCGAACATGGCTCCGAAGCATGCGCTGCATCCGAGTTCGGTTAGCTTCCATCCCAAGAACTGTTGGCCTTGCAAGAACGTCGCACCGCGCGGCGGAGGCGCGAGGATGCGGTGAAAAACAGCGACAAGAACACCCCAGGGAGGAAAGCAATGTTGAAAGGCAGTCTAGGACTGATCGCGTTGAGCAGCCTGTTGTTGTCGGGCACCGCCTTCGCGCAGGAGAAGATCAAGGTCGGCGTCACCGCGACGCTCGAAGGCACCTACACCGTGCTCGGCGAGGACGGCATTCGCGGCTTCCAGACCGCGCTCAATGTGCTCGGCAAGAAGGTCGGCGACAAGGAACTCGAATTCATCATCGCCTCGACCGACGCGACGCCCGACTCTGCTGTCCGCGCCGTGCGAAAACTGATCGAGCAGGACAAGGTGCAGATCCTGCTGTCGCCGCTATCAGGCGACGAGGGTATCGCGGTCAAGAATTTTGCAAAGACCCATCCCGAGCTGACCTTCATCAACGCGGCCTCCGGCGCCCAGGAAACGACCTATGTCGATCCGGCCCCGAACTTCTTCCGCTACAATATGGACGGCGCGCAGTGGCAGGTCGGCCTCGGCAAATACGCTTATGACGAGAAGAAGTATCGCAAGATCGCGACCGTCGGCGAGGACTATTCCTTCATCTACACCCAGGTGTTCGGCCTCGTGCTCGAATTCTGCGGCGCCGGCGGACAGGTCACCAACCGGCAATGGGTGCCGCTCGGCACCAAGGACTTTGCCTCGGTCATCGCAGCCTTGCCCGACGATGTCGACGCGATCTATCTCGGTCTTGGCGGCGCCGATGCCGTCAACTTCCTCAACCAGTATCAGCAGGCCGGCGGCAAGGCGCATCTGATGGGCGGATCGATCATGATCGATCAGACCATCCTGTCGTCCAAGGGCAATGCCAAGAACGCGCTGGTCGGCACGCTGGCCGCGAGCGGTCAGGCCGATACCTGGGAAGATCCGGGTTGGCAGAAGTTCGTGAAGGACTATCAGGACGCCTTCCCGCCGAACAAGCGCTTCCCGAGCCCGTCGTTGCTCGCCACCAACTATTACGGCTCGACCATGGCGTTGATCCTGGCACTGCGTCAGGTCAATGGCGACCTCAGCGACAACCAGTCCAAGTACAAGGCTGCGCTCGCGAAGATCGAGCTCGATGCGCCGAACGGCAAGATCAAGCTCGACGCCAACCGCCAGGCGATCGGCACCAACTTCGTCACTGAGGTCGTCGACGACGGCAAGGGCGCGCTGTTCTCGAAGGTCGTGAAGGTGATCCCGAACGTGAACCAGACGTTAGGCTATGATCCCGCGGTGTTCGCCAAGATCGGCCTGCCAAGCCGCACAGTACCGGAATGTAAGAAGTACTGACGTAGTCGCGTTCGCAAGCAACGACTGACGGGGAGAGATTTGCAAAGAGCGCGGCACGTGCGCCCTTGCATTCTCTCCCCGGTTGTTGAACCCTATCAAAAAACGACAAGAGCTTCTGGGAGAGAAGGCATGAGCCGGGCGCTCGCCGTCTTCCACGGCCGCTTTGGCCGGGCGACGGTCTATCAGTTGAATCGCCCTTTCAACATCCACGCACATCGCGAAGGTCATTTGATCTTCCATGTCGGGGGACGTTCCGCATGCATCGATGTCAACGATGGACGTTACGAACTCACCGAGGGGTCCGTCGTCGCGGTCAATCCATGGGAGCCGCATAATTTCCTGCCGTCCGACCTCGACGGCGGCGCCGTCTTCTTCGTGCTCTATGTCAATGCGGAATGGTTCGCGCCCGACGCGCCCGGCGCCAACCGCCTGCGCTTCGGCCGGACCCAGTTCACACGCTTCGCCGCGCTGGACAAGCAAATCAGGCACGCAGCCGCCCTCGTGTGCGGCGCACCCTCGCTCAATAGCCTCGATGGCGAGCTGAGACGGCTGATCGACGTGTGCTACGACGAAAGCTGGCAGCAGGCCGAGACCGCGCGCCATCCACGCGCGAACGGGTCCGTTACCGATTTTCGCGTGCGCAAGTGCATCAAGATGATGTCGGAGAGCCCCGGTGCCGAGATCGAGCTCGACACCATCGCGCGCGAATCCGGGTTGTCGCGACCACATTTCTACCGACTGTTCCGCACCCAGACCGGCGTCACGCCCCATCTCTATCTCAACACGCTGATGATGGAGCAGGCATTGGAAGCGCTGGTCGCCGGCGAAGCCCCGATTGCCGACATCGGCTTCGATCTCGGCTTCTCGTCGCAGAGCGGCTTCACCCGTTTCTTCGCCGCCAATGTCGGCATGGCGCCGACCGATTATCGCCGCGCGGCCAAGGTTTTGCGCGGCTGAGAGCGCGCGAAAAGATACTCACGATCAAACGCTTCCCTCGCAGCCCCATTAGGATGTGCGGAATGCGATCCCGATAGAGGATCGCAAGTCCGGGGAGGACGCACGTCCATGACGAGGTACGCAGCCTGCACAGGGCTGTCTGACCTGCATCCGAAGTGTGATGGCGACCGTCGCAAGCGGAGCGAGGTGACGCCATGACCCGCTTTGTCGAGCGTCATCCTGCCTGGGCGCTGATCGTCATCATCGCGGTCGCAGTGGCGCTGTGGCTGATCTTCGCGGTGTGGCCACCAGGACTGGAGGAGGCGATCGGTCGCAAGCGGGTGTTCCTCAACGCGCTCTTCAACGGCATCACGCTTGGCGGCCTCTATTTCCTCGTCGCCAGCGGCTTCACACTGATCTTCGGCCTGATGCGCAACGTCAACCTCGCGCACGGCTCGCTGTATTTGTTCGGCGGCTATGTCGGCTACGCCGTCAGCGCCTCGACCGGCTCCTGGATCCTTTCGTTTATCGTCGCCTTCATTCTGACGGCGCTGGTCGGCGTCCTGCTTCAGGTGCTCGTCTTTCGTCGCATGGAGGGCCAGGATCTGCGCCAGACCATGGTCACGATCGGACTCTCGATCGTGTTCGCCGATCTCATGCTGTGGGCCTGCGGCGGCGACTTCTACCAGATCCAGACCCCGAACTGGCTGATCGGCCCGATCGACCTGCCGCTCATCACCGCGGTGAAATCCTCGGGCGAACCGGTTTACTTGCGCTATCCGCTCGTGCGGCTCGTGATCTTCCTGGCCTCCGTGATCATCGGCATCGCGATGTGGCTCGCGCTCAACCGCACTCGGATCGGCATGATCATCCGTGCCGGCGTCGACGATCGCGACATGCTCGCTGCGACCGGCGTGCGTATCCAGATCGTCTTCGTGCTGGTCTTCGCGCTCGGTGCCGGCCTCGCCGGCATCGCAGGCGTCGTGGGTGGTACCTTCCAGTCGCTATCGCCGGGCGAGGACATCCGTTTCCTGCTCGCCTCCCTCGTCGTCGTGATCGTCGGCGGCATGGGCTCGATACCGGGTGCCGCTCTCGGCGCGCTGATCATCGGTCTCGCCGAACAGCTCGGCTCGGTCTACATCCCGACCTACGCCATCGTCGTGACCTTCCTGATCATGGTGCTGGTGCTGGCGCTTCGGCCGCAGGGCCTGCTGGCGAGGCGTTGACATGTCCGTCACCCACGATGCCCGCATCCAGGTTCACAAGCCCGCCACCACGGCACAGCGGCCGGCCTCGCGCGGCTGGCCCGACGTCAACAATCCCGCGGCCTGGATCGTGGCGGCCATCCTCCTGATCATGCCGCTGATCGCCAACGGCTTCTTCCTGATCGAGATATTTGCGACCACGCTGATCCTCGGCACCATCGCACTCAGCCTGATGTTCCTCGCCGGTTATGGCGGCATGGTCAGCCTGATGCAGCTCACCATCGCGGGCTTTGCCGCCTACATGGTCGCGGTGTTCGGCGTCAGCGGCAACGCCAATATCAGCCTGGGCTGGCCGTGGTGGTTGGCAGTGCCGATGGCGCTGACGCTCGCAACGATCTTCGGCACGCTCGGCGGCGCGCTCGCGGTGCGCACCGAGGGCATCTACACCATCATGATCACGCTCGCGATCGGCGCAGCCTTCTACTATTTCACCAACCAGAACTGGGCGATCTTCAACGGCCACACCGGCATCAACAATGTCTCGACGCCCCATTTCTGGGGCGTCGACTGGCGCTGGGATATTCCCTTCTACTATGTCGTGCTCGCGGTCGCCGCGCTCTGCTATTTCGCAGTGGACTACATCTCTCGGACTCCGTTCGGCCTGGCGCTCCAGGGCGTGCGCGACAATCCGCGCCGCATGGCCGCGCTCGGCTTCAACGTCAACGCGCACCGCGTCGCGGCCTACGCGGTGGCTTCGTTCATCGCCGGTCTCGCCGGCGTGCTCCAGGTCTGGAACTATCGCCAGATTTCGCCGGGCTCGGTCAGCGTCGGCGCGTGCATCGACGTTCTCATCATCGCCGTCGTCGGCGGCATTACCCGCCCGATCGGTCCCTATATCGGCGCGCTGGTCTTCGTTCTCCTGCGCACGTTTGCGCTCGACTTCCTGGTCAAGGTCGGGCTCGACGGCAACCGGTTCCGGCTGCTGATCGGCCTCGGCTTCCTCGCCATCGTATTCTGGTCGTCGGACGGCGTGATCGGCCTGTGGCAGCGCTGGCGCCAGGGCCGGCGTCCCCGGACGGATCGTCCGGGCGGAGGGCGCGGTCATGGATAGTGTCGCGCAGCGCCTTTCAGCCGTCGGTGCCGGCGCAGCGCTCGAGCTGCGCGGTGTGACGCGGCTGTTCGGCGCCCTGGCGGCGCTGACCGATGTCACCATCACTGTGCGCCCAGGCGAGCGGCGCGCGGTGCTTGGCTCCAACGGCGCCGGCAAAACCACACTGTTCAACTGCATCACCGGCGACTTCCCGCCGACATCGGGCACGATCCGCTTCTTCGGCGAGGACGTCACGCATTTCCCGCCTTATGAGCGCATCCGTCGTGGACTGCGGCGGACCTATCAGATCTCGGCGCTGTTCCCCGGCCTCACCGTGCAGGACAATGTCTACCTTGCCTGCCGCGGCGTCTCGCGCGGACGCTTCTCGTTCCTTCGTCCTGGCCAGAACGACGCACTGATGCACGCCGCCGACAGTCTGGTGCAGGCTGTGCATTTGAGCGCGGTGAAGGATCAACGCGTCGCCGAGCTCGCCCACGGCCAGCAGCGCCAGCTCGAGATCGCGCTGGCGCTCGCAGGCGCGCCTCGCTTTGTGCTGTTCGATGAGCCGGCCGCCGGCCTCTCGCCGACCGAGCGGGCCGAGCTGGTCGAGATCCTGACCTCGCTGCCGGCGCATATCGGTTACATCATCATCGAGCACGACATGGACGTAGCGCTGCGCGTCGTCGAAAGCGTCACGATGATGCACAACGGACGCATCTTCAAGGAGGGCCCGCCGGAGGAAATTCAATCCGACCCCGAGGTGCAGGAGCTTTATCTCGGAGGCGGCCATGAGTGAGACCCGCCGCTCCGCGCCCGCGCTCGAGGTCCGGGGCCTCGACGTCTATTACGGTCACTCGCACGCGCTGCAAGGCGTGGACCTCTCGCTCGACTCGGGCGTGTTCTCCGTCGTCGGCCGCAACGGCATGGGCAAGACCACGCTGTGCAAGGCGATCATGGGCCTGGTGCCGGTCAGCGGCGGCTCGATCCGCGTCCGCGGCGAGGACATCACGCGGCGGCCGCCCGCCCATATCGCGCGCCTCGGCGTCGGCTACGTCCCGCAGGGCCGCCGCCTCTGGCGCTCGCTCAGCGTCGACGAGCATCTTCGACTTGCGGGCGGGATGCGATCGGGCGCATGGACCGTCGAGCGCATCTACGACACCTTTCCGCGGCTCGCCGAACGCAAGGACCATGGCGGCGGCCAGCTCTCCGGCGGTGAACAGCAGATGCTCGCGATCTCACGCGCGCTCCTGACCAACCCGCAGCTCCTGATCATGGACGAGCCGACCGAGGGGCTTGCGCCCGTCATCGTCGCCCAGGTCGAGGAAATGCTGCTGCAGCTCGGCGACGACGGCGACATGGCCGTGCTCGTGATCGAGCAGAACATCGGCGTCGCCACCGCGATCTCGCGCAATGTCGCGATCATGGTCAACGGCCGCATCAACCGCATCATCGACTCGGCGCGGCTCGCCGCCGATCGCGAGCTACAGCAGCGCCTGCTTGGTGTCGGATTGCACGCGGGTCTCGAACCCGAGATCGATGCACCCGCGGTCGGAGGTAGGGCAAAACCGGCCGCGCAGCCGGCCCGGACCAGCGGCCCGATCCGCATCTACATCTCCAACCCGACGCCGCCGACACGCTGGTCGCAGCCGGTGCCGATCGGGCGTATCGAGGCAGCCGCGCGCACGCTTTCAACGCAGGTTGCCCGCCTCGACGAGACCGCCCGACGCAAGCGCGAGCCGGTGACGGGACAGACCTCCGGGCCGCCGGTGGTGTTGGTCGTCGGTACGCTCGACACCAAGGGAACGGAGCTGCGCTTCATTCGCGACATCATCACCGAAAGCGGCCTGCGGACGCGGCTGGTCGATGTCTCCACCAGCGGCAAGAACGCAACCTGCGATGTCTCCGCGCAGGAGATCGCACTGAACCACGGCCGCGCCGGCTCAGCTGTGTTCGGCCCAGATCGCGGTGCCGCAGTCAGTGCGATGGCGGATGCGTTCGTCAATTGGATCAAGCGCCAGGGCAATATCGCCGGCGTGATCTCGGCGGGCGGTTCAGGCGCGGCATCACTGGTCGCCCCCGGGATGCGCGCCCTCCCCGTTGGCCTGCCCAAGCTGATTATCTCCTCGGTCGCCTCTGGCGACGTCGCGCCCTATGTCGGCCCCGCCGACATCACCATGATGTACTCGGTCACCGACGTGCAAGGCCTCAACTCGATCTCACGCGTGGTGCTGTCGAACGGCGCCAACGCGATCGCCGGCATGGTCAAGGCAAATCTCGATCAGCGCGAGGCCAAAGATCGAGCTGCGGGCACCAGCCTGCCGTCGATCGGCATCACCATGTTCGGCGTCACCACGCCGGCGGTGCAAAAGATTGCAGCCGACCTTCGCGACGACTTCGAATGTCTCGTCTTCCACGCCACCGGCGTCGGCGGCCGCTCGATGGAAAAGCTGGTCGACTCCGGCCAGATCGCCGGCGTGATCGATCTCACCACCACCGAGATCTGCGACCTCCTGATGGGCGGGGTGTTTCCGGCGACGGAGGATCGCTTCGGCGCGATCATCCGCACCCGCCTGCCCTATATCGGCTCGGTCGGCGCGCTCGACATGGTCAATTTCGGCGCGCCCGACACCGTCCCCGAGCGCTATCGCGGCCGCAAATTTCACGTCCACAATCCCCAGGTGACATTGATGCGGACGACAGTGGAAGAGAATGAGCGCATGGGCCGCTGGATCGGCGAGCGGCTCAACCAGATGGACGGACCGGTGCGCTTCTTCCTGCCCGAAGGTGGCGTCTCCGCGCTCGATGCCCGCGGCCAGCCGTTCTGGGATGGCGAGGCCGATGCCGGCCTGTTCCGCACGCTTGAGCGCACGGTTCGACAAACCGCCAACCGCCAACTGATCCGCGTCAAGCAAAACATCAACGATCCCGAGTTTGCCTCGACCATCACAGCTGCGTTCCGAACGCTGTTCGGCCGCGCCGGGGCACGCCGGAGACTAGCGAGGTGACCGATGGCCCGGTTTGAACGCGCAGCACTCCTGAAGCGGTTTCGCGAGATGGCGAAGCGCGGCGAGCCCATCGTCGGCGGCGGTGCCGGCACCGGCCTGTCCGCCAAATGCGAGGAAGCCGGCGGCGTCGATCTGATCGTCATCTACAATTCGGGCCGCTACCGCATGGCCGGCCGCGGCTCGCTTGCCGGGCTGATGCCCTATGGCGACGCCAACGCCATCGTACTTGAGATGGCCGGCGAAGTGCTGCCCGTGGTCAGCAAGACGCCGGTGCTTGCCGGCGTCAACGGCACCGATCCGTTCCGCGACATGGATGTATTCCTCGACCAGATCAAGGCGCTCGGCTTCGCCGGCGTGCAGAACTTTCCGACTGTCGGCCTGATCGACGGCGTGTTCCGCGCCAATCTCGAAGAAACCGGCATGTCCTACGCGCTGGAGATCGATATGATCGCCAAGGCACGCGAGAAGGATCTGCTGACGACGCCTTACGTCTTCAGCGAGAAGGAAGCCGCCGCGATGGCGATCGCCGGCGCCGACATCATCGTCTGCCATCTCGGGCTCACGACCGGCGGCACGATCGGCGCGCAGACTGCACCAAAACTGAAGGACTGCCCGGCGCGCATCGACACCTGGGCATCCGCGGCGCTCAGCGTCAATCCGGACATCCTCGTGCTCGCCCATGGCGGCCCGATCGCGGATCCCGTGGATGCCGATTTCATCATGAAGAACACCCGCTACTGCCACGGCTTCTACGGCGCGTCCTCGATGGAGCGGCTGCCGGTGGAGCGGGCGTTGACGGAACAGGTTCGCAAATTCAAGGCGATCGGCGCGCGATAACGCCCGTCAGATTGAGGGAGGGAAACATGTCAGGGATCCTGGTCGGCGAGCTCATCCTCTGGCTGATCGTCGCAATCATCGTGATCGTGGTTGGCGTCTACATCGTCAACTGGCTCTATCACCGCTCCTCCAAGGAGGTGTCGTTCGTCAGGACCGGATTCCTCGGCGAACGCGTGGTGATCAATGGCGGCGCGTTCGTGCTGCCCTTTATCCACGCCTACACGCCGGTCAACATGAACGTGCTGCCGATGGGCATCGTGCGTTCGCGGCAAGACGCCGTGATCACCCGCGACCGCATGCGCGTCGACGTCGAGGCCGACTTCTACGTCCGTGTGCAGGCGACCCGAGAAGCCGTCTCGATCGCCGCTGCTACCCTCGGCCGCCGTACCATGGAGCCGGAGCAGCTGCACGCGCTGCTGGCCGGCAAGTTCATCTCGGCGATCCGCTCCGTGGCCTCCGAAATGACCATGGAAGAGATGCATGAGCGCCGCGGCGACTACGTCGCGCGCGTCAAGACCAATGCCGCCGAAGCCCTCGCCCAGAACGGACTCGAGCTGGAATCCGTCGCCATCACCGATCTCGACCAGACCGACCTCGAATTCTTCAACCCCTCGAACCGCTTCGACGCCGAAGGCTTGACGCGGCTGATGGAGGACATCGAAGCCCGGCGCAAGCTGCGCAACGACATCGAGCAGGACTCGATGATCAAGATCCGCACCCGCAATCTGGAGGCCGAGCGTCAAGCACTCGAAATCGAGCGCGAGAGCGAAACCGCACGACTGGAGCAGGAGCGCGACATCGAGATGCGCCGCGCACTCCAGCGCACAGAGGTGGCCCGCGAACGCGCCCTGCGCGAAACCGAGGCCGAACAGGCGCAGATCTCAGCGCGCGAAACCATCGAGCGCGCGCGGATCGCCAACGAGCAGGCGATTGCCGAGGCCCGCATCGCCTCCGAGCGCGAGACCCGTCAGAAGGAGATCGAGCGCACCCGCACCATCGAGGAAAAGGAGCTGCTGGCGCGCGAGGAGATCGAGAAGACCCGGATCGCCAACCAGCGCTCGATCGACACAACACGTATTGCGTCCGAACGGGAGGTGCGCCAACGTGAGATTGAGCGGATGCGCACCGTCGAGGAAGCCGAGATCGCGGCCCGCGAGGCGATCGAGAAGGCCCGGATCCAGCAGGACCGCGTCGTCACCGACGCCCGCATCGCCAACGAGGAGGAGACGCGGCGGCGCGAGATTGAGCGCACCCGCGCCGTCGACGAGGCCGAGATCGCTGCCCGCGAAGCCACCGAAAAGGCCCGTATCGCCCAAACGCTGATCGTCAATGTCGAGCGCATCTCCTCCGACGAGCGCACCCGTGCGCTGGAGATCCAGCAGGTCCGCACCATCCAGGAGGCCGAGATCGAGGCGCAGCGCGCCGTCGAGGCGGCCCGCATCGCCCGCGAGCGGACGCTCGCCGCCGAGCGCATTGCAGCGGAGCAGAACACGCGGCAGCTCGAAATCGAGCGCAACCAGACGCTGGAGGTCGCCGGCATCGCTGCGCGCGAGACCACCGAGGCCTCGCGCATCGCCCAGGAAGAGCGGGTGCGCTCGCTGGAGATCGCCCGCAACCGCGCCGTCGAGGAAGCCGACATCGCCTCCCGCGAAGCGATCGAGGCGGCCCGCATCGCCCAGGAGAAGACGGTCGCCGCCGAACGTATCCAGGCCGAGCGCGACACCCGCTCTCTCGAAATCGAGCGTACCGGCGTGTTGGAAGCCGCCGAGCTGAAACGTCGCGACGCCATCGAGCGCCAGCGTATCGTCGTCGATCTTGCCCTGGAAGCCGAACGGATCAACTCCTCCAAGAAGCGCGAGGTGCTCAATATCGAGCAGAAGAAGGCAATCGAGATCGCCGACGAAGACCGCGTCATTGCCCTCTCCGCAAAGAAATCCGAGCGGATCGCCGCCGACCGTCAGGTCCGGCAGGCCGAGATCGTCGCCCGCAAGGAGGTCGAGACCACCGACGTCTCGCGCGAGCAGGCGCTTGAAGCCGCTCGCCTCGAGCGCCGCCGTTCGATCGAGCAGCTTGAGGTCGCCCGCGTCCAGTCGCTGCAGGAGGCCGAGATCGCCTCCCGCGAGGAGGTCGAGCGCGCCCGGATTGCCTCAGACCGTGGCCTGGATGAGGCCCGCGTTGGCCGCGAGCGCGAGTTGCGCAAGCTTGAGGTCAATCGCGAGAAGGAGGTCGAGACCGTCCTAATGGAGAAGGCAATCGCCATCCATCAGAAGTCGCTGGAGGAGTCCGCCGCCAAGGCGATGGCGGAGGAAGCCCGGATGCGGGCTACCGAAGCGACCGAGCGCGTCATCACCGCCCGCGAAAGCGAGATTGCCAAGCGTCGCAAGACGGTCGAGGTACTGCTCGCCGAGAAGCAGGCCGAGGAGACCCGGATTGCCGCGGACGCAGAGCGTGTCCGTGCCACCGTCGAGGCCGAGGCACAGCGCATGCTCAACGAGGCCGAGAACGTGCTCACCGACCAGGCGCGCTACTCGCTGTTCCGCAGAAAACTGCTCGACCGTATCGAGGGCATCGTGCGCGAGAGCGTCAAGCCCATGGAGAAGATCGAGGGCATCCGTATCCTCCAGGTCGACGGCCTCAACGGCAATGGCGGCGGTGGCAATGGCGGCCGGAGCGCCACGGACGAGGTGATCGACTCGGCACTGCGCTACCGCGTGCAGGCGCCACTGATCGATTCCCTCCTGGCGGACATCGGCGTCGAGGGCGGCAGTCTCTCAAAAATGCCGGGCCTGATCCGCGAGGCCCGCGACATGCAGGGCATCAAGGAGTCCGCGCGCAAGGGGGGCGGTGGCGGCGACAAGCCGGCGGCGTCCCCGCCTGCAGCTGAGGGCGGCGAACCGCCGGCCGAGCGCGGTCCGCGGAAGAAGAGCTGAGGTCTGACCCATGCCCCGCGTCTACATCTCCACCGTCGTCAATGCGCGCAACGACCGCGTCTGGGCGCGTGTGCGCGACTTCAACGGCCTGCCGAACTGGCACCCCGCGATCGCCGAAAGCCGCATCGAGGGCGGCGAGCCCTCCGACAAGATCGGATGCGTGCGCGATTTTCGCCTGCGCAATGGCGACCGCATCCGCGAAAAACTGTTGGGACTCTCCGACTACGACATGTTCTGCACCTATTCGATCCTGGAATCTCCGATGGGCGTCGAGAACTACGTCGCAACGTTGCGGCTGACACCCGTCACCGACGGCGACCAGACTTTTATGGAATGGACCGCCGAGTTCGACTGCGCGCCGGAACGCGAGACCGAGCTCGTCGGCAACATCGGCGGCGGCGTGTTCCAGGGCGGTTTTGACGCGTTGAAGCGCGTGTTCGGAGGCTGAGAGACGTGCCGCATATCATCAAGAGCACGATTTTGGACGCTCCGACTGACGCCGCGTGGGCGATGCTGCGCGATTTCAATGGGCATGATCGCTGGCACCCGGCGGTCGCAACCTCCTCGATCGAGCGCGCGCATTCTTCGGACAAGATCGGCTGTATCAGGCGTTTCAAGCTGAAGGACGGCGCCGAGCTGCGCGAGCAATTGCTGGCGCTGTCGGACCTCGAACAAAGTTTCAGCTATTGCCTGCTCGATACCCCGGTCCCGATGTTCAACTATGTCGCCCATGTCCGCCTGCTGCCGGTCACCGATGGCGATCGCACCTTCTGGCACTGGGAGTCCCGCTTCACGACCAGGCTCGAAGACAGGGACCGCATCACCCACATGGTCGCGGAAGACATTTATCAGGCCGGGTTCGAAGCAATCCGCCGGCATCTCAAGGAGGCCGCCTAGATGGCCGTAACAGTGAGAACTTTTACCAGCGCCAGTGAGGCGGCCGGGGCGCTGTCCTCGGACCGCAGCGCGCGCTATCTCGGCGGCGGCACGCTGGTGATGCGGGCGCTGAACGAGGGCGATGTGTCGATCTCGACCGTGGTTCGCGCCCAGGATCAGGCGCTGACCCGGATCGATGCCTCCGGCCCGCGCGTCACGCTGGGCGCCGGCGTCACCTTCGCGCGCGTCCTCGCCGAGCGCGACCTTGCCTTCCTGCATGCCCCGGCACGCTCGATCGGCGGTCCCGCCGTGCGCAATATGGGGACTATCGGCGGCAATCTCTTTGCGCCAAACCCCTATGGCGATTTCACCGTCGCGTTGCTGGCACTCGATGCCACCGTCGCCGTCGCGGGTGGCTTCGGCTCGCGCGATATCCCGATCGAGGAGTTTTTGCAGGCGCGCGACCGGCAGGCCGGGACCCTGGTCTTGTCGGTCTCCTGCACCCGGCCGGCCAGCAATGAGGCGTTCCGCTATCGCAAGATTGCCCGCATCAAACCGAAGGGCGGCTCGGTCATCACACTGGCCGCGCATCTGCCGATCAGCGGCGGCCGGATTGCAGGCGCGCGGATCGCACTGGGCTCGATGGCGCCGACCCAGATTCGCGCCCGCGCCGCCGAGCGGGTACTCGAAGGACACGTGCTTGACGCTGCGACCATCGCGGCGGCCGCGTCAGCGGCCACTGAAGGAACATCGCCCTCCGACAATGCGCTCGGCAGCGCCTGGTATCGCCGCGAGATCGTCGGCGTCCATCTGCGCCGTCTGCTGTCCGGCCAGGAATAAACAGTCATGTCCAAAATCCCCCTGCAATTTCGTCACAATGGCCGCGACGTCGCGATCTTCGTCGATGGCGGCACTAACCTTCTGGTCGCGCTGCGCGAGCTGATCGGCGACATGACGCCGAAATTCGGCTGCGGCCAGGGCGGCTGCGGCACCTGCAGCGTGCTGATCGACGGTGAGCTTCACCTCTCCTGCCTGACGCTGGCGGAAACCGTGGCTGGCCGTTCGATCGAGACGCTCGACGGCATGAAGCAGGGTCCCAACCTGCATCCGCTGCAGCGCGCCTTTGCCGACCAGTTTGCCGCTCAGTGCGGCTATTGCACGCCGGGCATGTTGATGGCCGCAAAAGCCCTGCTCGACCGCAACCCGTCGCCGAGCCGCGACGAGGTCATCGAAGCCATCTCCGGCAACATCTGCCGCTGCACCGGCTACGAGCCGATCATCAATGCCATCCTCGCCGCCGCCGGCGGCCGGGTCAGCGCCTAAGGGAACGCGACCATGCTGGAACTGCGCAAGGACATCTTCGCCGACGAGCGCGACGATAATCTGAAGGAAATCGGCAAGGGCACCCAGCGCCAGGACATGCTCGGCCATGTCACGGGCACGTCGAGCTACTTCAACGATCACAAGCTGCAGGGCATGCTGCATCTGAAGGTCGTGCGTTCGACGCAGGCCCATGCACGGATTCGCCGCATCGACACCACCGAGGCTGAGCGCTCGGCCGGCGTACGCCGGATCATCCGCGGCGCCGACGTGCCGGTGAATCTCAACACGCTTCTGAGCCTGATCAATTTCGGCAAGGACGACGAGCCGTCGCTCGCGATCGACAAGGTCCGCTACAAGGGCGAGCCGATCGTCGCGATCGTTGCCGACAGCGAGCGCGAGGCCTTCGAGGCGGTCGCAAAGGTCAAGGTCGACTACGAACCGCTGGCGGCGGTGTTCGACGTCGAGGACGCGCTGAAGCCCGGCGCGCCCGTCGTCAACGAGACCTATCCAAAAAACACCTTCACCTATCATGAGACCTACGACCACCAGCGGCTGAGGTTCGGCGACGCCGACGCGGCGCTCGCGACCGCCGATCACGTGCTCGAACAGCGTTATCAGATGTCGCCGATCGAGCACGCTCCGACCGAGACCAACGGTGCGATCGCGGCGCCGGACACCAACGGCCGTTATGTGGTCTACACCTCGACCCAGGCGCTGTTCTTCTCGGTCGACACCTGCGCCAAGATTCTGGACGTGCCGTCCAACACCTTCCACTTCATCGGCGGCACAGTCGGCGGCGGCTTTGGCGGCAAAGTGGACACGCTGACCGAGCCGCTCGCCATCCTCGGCGCGATGCTGACCGGACGACCCGTGCGCTACGTGTTTGGGCGCGAGGAGGAGATGCAATACGGCCCGCCGCGCGGCGCCGAGCGCATCTACATCAAGGACGGCGTCATGCGCGACGGCCGCGTCGTCGCGCGCAAGATCCGATGCTATTTCGACAGCGGCGCCTATACGCGGCTGTCCAGCTACGCCGCCGTGAAGTGCGCCGCGCATTTGCCGGGCCCCTACACCATCCCGAACGTCTACGGCGACGTCTATTGCGTCTTCACCAATCGCACGCCTGCGACCGCCATGCGCGGTTTCGGCGTGACCGCGATGGACTTTGCGATCGAGTGTCAGATGGACAAGCTGGCGCACCTTGTGAACATGGACCCGATGGAATTCCGGATCCTGAACGCCTATCGCGACGGCGACATGAAGGCGCACCGGCGTGAGGCCAAGAATACCGCGCTGATCGAATGCGTGCAGGTCGCGGCCGAGAAGGCCAAGTGGCCGCTTCGTGAGGAGTTCAAGCGGGCGTCCTCGCGCAAGGACGGCGGCGGCAGCCGCGCCGTCATCCCGCCGACCCCGACGGATTCATCGCGCGCACGGCCTACCGCGCCGGTGCAACAGCGCACCAGCTACGACCGGCTGCCGCCCACCGTCACTCGCGAACCGCCGCGCGAGCCGCCACCGCCAACTCCTCCGCCGCCCTCGCCTCGACCGGCCGCGCCTTCGCATGGCGCGACCCGTTTCTCCTCTGTCTTTGGCACCAGGAGGCGCTAGATGACCCGGCATCGCGGACGCGGCATCGCGTCGATCAACTATCCTATCGGCATGAACCTCGGCGGCGACCCCAGCCAGGCGCTGGTGCATTCCAACCCGAGCGGCAAGTTCACCGTGGCGCTGTCGTCCATTGACCTCGGCCAGGGCATGAAGTCGGTGACGCGGCAGATCTGCGCGGAGACGTTGGGCGTGCCGGTCGAGGACGTCTATGTCGACACCGCGGATTCCGACACCGGCCCGCACTGCATGGGCTCGTTCGCTTCGCGCGGCACCCACCGCGTCGGCAATGCTGTGATGGCCGCGGCCCGCGAAGCGCGCGGCGTCATGATGGAGGCCGCCGCCGAGGAGCTGGAGGTCAACGCCGCCGATCTCGATACCGACGGGCGGGGCAACATCCACGTCAAGGGTGCGCCGCACCGTTCGATCTCGACCAAGGACGTCGCGATCGCCGCGCAGTTCAAGCAGGGCAAGACCATCTCCGGCCGCGGCATCTTTCTGGTGCCGCTCTCCGAAGTCAATCCGGAGACCGGCGAGATGTCGCCCGCGACTTGCTATGCCCATGCCTGCCTCGTCGCCGAAGTCGATGTCGACGATGAGACCGGCGAGGTCGCGATGGTGCGGATGGATTCGGCCTACGAGCTCGGCCGCGCGCTCAATCCGCGCCTGGTCGAGCAGCAGCTCGTCGGCGGCGCCTGGATGGGCGTCAGCCATGCGCTCTACGAAACGCCGGAGCCATATTATCCCGAGCCGGTGCACGGCCCGCGCGACTTCGTCGAATATCTGATGCCCGGCCCCGGCGACATCTGTCCCCACGATATCGCCGTGCTCGAGCGCCCTGCTCCCGACGGTCCGTTCGGAGCAAAGGGTCCCGGCGAGATGTGCGCGAACCCGGTGCTGCCCGCCGTGGCGAACGCCATCTTCAACGCGGTCGGCGTGCGCATCGATGATCTGCCGATTACGCCTGAAAAAGTGTTGCGCGCGATCAAGGCCCAGGGCGGCGCGCGGCCTCAGGCGCGGCGCTAGAGGTTTTTGGTTCATGGCGGTCCGCAGCAACATCGTCGGCATCGATAGCCCGGAGTCGCTGGAGAGAGCGCTGCGCGCGGCCTATTACCTCGCCGACGAGGGCCTTGCGACCGCCGCCTATCTCGGCCTCGCGCTCGGCAAGCCGCTGCTGCTGGAGGGCGCACCGGGTGTCGGCAAGACCGAAGCCGCCAAGGCGATCGCCGCCGTGCTCGGTCGTCGCCTGATCCGACTGCAATGCTATGAGGGCATTGACGCCTCCGCGGCACTCTACGAGTGGAACTACCCCCGCCAAATGCTCGCAATCCGCCAGGCCGGCGATGAGAGCATCGACATCTATGGCGAGACGTTTTTGATCGAGCGGCCAATGCTGGCGACCCTGCGTGCGCCGGACTCGACGGTGCTGCTGATCGACGAAATCGACCGCGCCGACCAGGAATTCGAGGCCTTCCTGCTCGAATTCCTGTCCGACTTCCAGATATCGATCCCCGAGCGCGGCACGGTGCGCGCCGCCGAGCGTCCCGTCGTCGTGCTGACGTCGAACCGGACGCGCGACCTGCACGAGGCCTTACGCCGCCGCTGCGTCTACCACTGGATCGACTATCCCACAGAAGAGCGTGAGGCGCGCATCGTCATGCTGCGCGCCTCCAGTGTCGCCGAAGCGACCGCGCGGGCCGTCGTCGCGGCCGTCGGGAAGCTCCGGCGCGAGCCGCTCAGCAAGGTGCCCGGCATTGCCGAGGCCGTCGACTGGGCCGAGGCCGCAACGCTCCTGCACAAGGGCGGCGCGCGCTGGCCCGACGCGTTCAAGCGCTCGATCGGCGTGGCGCTCAAGGATGAGGAGGATCTGCACTTCATCTCACCCCGGCTCGACGCCATGCTCGCGGAGGCCACCGCATGAGCACCGAGCCCCAATTGCCACAAGCGGCGCGCGTGTTCGTCTCCTTCGTCGGGCTACTGCGCGCGAACAGCTTTGCCATAGCCCCGGAACAGACCACCGCATTCCTCACAGCGATCGAGCTGCTCGGCCCGCACGACCTGGGGGACATCAGACAGGCCGCGCTGGCCACCCTCGCTCCGCCGCCGGAACGCCGCGCGACCTTCAACCGGCTATTCGATCTCCACTTCCGCGGCGGCGAAGCGCTGGAGCGCGACGATGACGGCGAGGACGACGAGACCGTCCGGCTTCAGGAAGAGGGCCGCGGCGACGAGGAGCCGCTGCTCTCCGACGAGGCCAACGACTCCGGCCTGACCGCGACCCGCACCGAGGCATTGGTCGAGCGCCGCTTCGCCCAGCTTTCCGCCACAGATGCACTCCGCCGCCTGGCGCGCGAGGCTCCCCAGCGCCTGCCGCGGCGGCGCGGCCACCGGCGCATGCGCGCCCGGCGTGGGCCGTTTGCCGATCTTCGCCGCACCTTGCGCGACAGCGTTCGCAGCGACGGCGAGATTATCCGCCTCGGCCACATGAAGCGACGCCAACGCCCACGAAAGTTCCTGCTGCTGATCGATGTCTCCGGCTCGATGAAGAGCCGCACCGAGGACAACATGAAGCTGGCGCACGCGCTGGTGCAGGCCGCGCCCAACGTCGAGGTCTTTACTTTCGGCACGCGGCTGACCCGCGTCACCCGTGCGCTGCGGCTGAAGCGCCGCGAGCAAGCCTTGAGCGCCGCTGCCCATCTCGTCAGCGATTGGGATGGCGGCACCCGCATTGGCGATGCGTTGCAGGCCTTCCTCGCGGTCCCCCGCTTCGGTGGCTACGCGCGTGGGGCTGCGGTCGTTGTCGTCTCGGACGGGCTGGAGCGTGGCGAGCCCGATGCGCTGCGCGACGCGGTGGCAAAACTGTCGCGGCGGGCCTGGCGCGTGAGCTGGCTGACGCCACTTGCGACGGACCCGAACTTCCGTCCGCAGACCGAAGCGCTCGTTGCCATCGAGCGTTTCGTCGACGATCTCGTCGACGGCGGGTCGAGCGCGTCGATCGTTTCACACGTATTGGCACTGGGACGAAGGAGAGTTGCGTGACCGAGATTGTCGACGGCCATCATCATATCTGGCGGCAGGCCGACCTGCCCTGGCTGGTCGGCCCGATGCAGCCCCGCATCTTCGGACCCTACGAGCCGATCCGCCGCGACTATCCGCTCACCGAATATCTCGACGACCTCAAGGGTACCAGCGTCACCCGCTCCGTCTATGTCCAAACCAATTGGGACAACGACCGTTTCGAGGACGAGGCCTCCTGGGTGCAGAAGACCGCCGACGAGCACGGCTGGCCGCACGCCATCGTCGCCTATGCCAATTTCGCGGTCGACGACGTACGTCCGCAGCTCGACCGCCTCAAGCGCTATCAGCTGGTGCGCGGCGTTCGTATGCAGTTGCACTGGCATGAGAATCCTCTTTATCGCTTCGCGGCAAAGCCTGATCTCTGCGTCGATCCCATTGTTCGACGCAACGTCGCGCACCTCGCCGACTACGACTGGAGCTTTGATCTGCAAGTGTTCACGCCGCAGATGCCGGATGCAGCGCAGCTCGCCGAGTCCTGTCCCAAAGTGACCTTCATCCTTCAGCATGCAGGCATGCTTGAAGATCTCTCGCCCGCGGGTCGCGCTGCTTGGCGCGCCGGCATGGCCCGGCTCGCGACCTGCCCGAACGTGGTCTCAAAGCTTTCAGGCCTCGGCACGTTCATCCATCGCAACGACCCCGCGCATATCGCTGCAGTGGTCGCCGACACCGTCGCGATCTTCGGCGCCGAGCGCTGCCTGTTCGGCTCCAATTTCCCGATCGAGAAATTATGGACCAGCTATCGCGATCTCGTCGACGCGTTTCGCGCCGCGGCCGAACCTCTAGGTGCCGAGCAGCGGGACGCGGTCTTCAGGGGAACCGCGACGCGCGTCTACAGGCTTTGATAGACAAGAAACAAGACAGGGAGGGAAACGAATGGCGCTGGAGATCAAGATCCTGGACTACGGCGATATCGAACTGGAATCGAGCTTCCTCGTGCTCGGGCACGATTGCGGCCGCACCCGCCGCGTCCTCACGCTCGGCTTTTTGATCCTCGGCGGCAAATATCCGGTCGTGGTCGACACCGGCTATCGCTCCAACCAGATCATGGAGACGCTGGGCATGCGCGGCTTGCAGTACCACGAGAACATGATCGAGAACCAGCTCGCGCGTCACGGCGTGCGCATGGGCGATGTCCGCTTCGTCTGCCATACCCATCTGCACATCGACCACGCCGGCAAGGACGATCTGTTCCCGATGAACACGACTGTCGTCCTCAACCGCAAGGAGCTGGAATATTCCGTCTCCGGCCTGATGCATCCACAATATCCGGCGCCTGACATCAAACATTTGATCGACAGGCTGCATACCAAGAGCGCGCTACGCTTCCTCGATCTCGAAATCACCGGCCCCGTCGAGCTGATGCCCGGCGTCTATTGCGACGCGGCCAACGCCCACACCGAGGGTTCGATGAACATCATCGTCGAGACTGCCGACGGCATCGCCACGATCTGTGGCGACGTGATCTACGACTTCAACGACCAGATTGTCACACCCTTCAACGAGATCCACGACGCGGAGCCGCGCACCACCGGCAATCACGGTACCAGCAAACGCGCCGAGAAAGCCTCGATCAAAAAGCTGCTCAGCAATTCCCGCTATCTGCTGCCGGTGCACGACCGCCCTGCCAAGATCGAAGGCGGCAATGTCGTGGGCCGGCTCCACGACCAGGTCCCAGGGCCGATCGTGCAGTCCCTGCCCGCTCGCAACTGGTTTCCGGCCTGAGATGATCTTGGGGAACGACCGATGACACACGTTACCTTGCGCTCCGAATTCGAAACCCTGATCGATCCTTACGCACCCGTTGCACAGGTCGGAACAGGCTTTGACTTCACCGAAGGGCCGATCTGGCATCCGGTCGATCATTATCTGCTGTTCTCGGACATGCCGGGCGACGTGCGCCGGCGCTGGGATGCGCGGCGCGGCCTCGCCGAGGTCAAGCGTCCCTCGAACAAATGCAACGGCATGACCTACGACGCCGAGCTCAACCTGATTGTCTGCGAGCACGCGACCTCGTCGCTGATCCGTGAACGACCGGACGGGCGGCGCGAGGTGCTGGCCTCGCACTTTGGCGGACAGGAGCTCAACAGCCCGAACGACGTCTGCGTGCACTCCTCCGGCGCGATCTATTTTTCGGATCCCTGGTATGGCCGCATGCCGGTCTATGGCGTCGAACGACCGCGCCAGCTCGGCTTCCAGGGCGTCTATCGCGTCGTGCCCGGCAGCGAGCCGAAGCTCGTGGTCGAGCGCAATCTGTTCGACCAGCCGAACGGGCTGTGCTTCTCGCCCGACGAAAAGCTGCTCTATGTCAACGACACCGTGCAAGCGCTGATCCGCGTGTTCGACGTCAACGCCGACGGCACGCTGTCGAACGCGCGTGTGTTCGCGAACGGCATTCGGTCCGAGCTGGAGCCCGGCCTGCCAGACGGCATGAAGTGCGACCAGCACGGCAATGTCTGGGTCACCGCGCCCGGCGGCGTCTGGGTCTATTCGCCGCACGGCGATCTGCTCGGAAAAGTTCACGTGCCCGAACTCGTCGCCAACCTCGCCTGGGGCGGCCCGGACTTCCGCACGCTGTACCTGACCTCGACGCATTCGGTCTACGCCATTCCGACCAAGGCCGGGCCGCGCCATGAGCCCTATATGAGTGGCAGGCGCAGCAGCGGCGGCGCCACGAGCGCAGGCCCCGCGGCCGCGGCGCCGATCCTGGCCGATGGCGAGCTGAAGCTTGATCCCAACCGCTGCGCCATGATCATCCAGGATCTCCAGAACGACGTCATCATGGATGGCGGCGCGTTTGCTGACTCCGGCGCGCCCGGTCACGCGAGGCAGCAGCATGTCGTCGAGAATGTTCGGCGCTTGGCGGAGACAGCGCGGGCCCGCGGCGTCACCATCATCCATGTCTGGTTCGTGGTCGAGCCCGGCGCGCCCGGCGTGACGCTGAACGCGCCGCTGTTCGAGGGCCTCGTCGACAGCAAGGCGATGGTGCGCGGCAGTTGGGGCGCAGCGCCCGTCTCCGGCCTCGAGCCGCGGCCCGGCGATTTCGTGGTCGAGAAGATGCGGATGAGCGCCTGGGAAGGCACGCGGCTCGAGACGATCCTCAAAGCCACCGGACGCGACATGATCATCAACACCGGCGCATGGACCAACATGTCGGTCGAGCACACCGCGCGCACCGGCGCCGACAAGGGCTATTTCATGATCGTGCCGGAGGATTGCTGCTCGACCATGAATGCCGACTGGCACTCTGCCTCGATCAATTTTGCGATGCAGAACGTGGCCGTGGTCACCCGCGCGGATGCTGTCATCAAAGCGCTGGGATGAGCGGTGGCAAAGCTTTTGCACCTCTCCTGCTCGCCGCGCCCCGATTCCGAGTCGAGCGCCGGTGCGCACGTCCTCCTCGACGGCTTTCGTCAGGCGCGGCCGGACTGGGACATCGACGTCGTCGATCTCTGGCGCGAGCGGATGCCGGAATTTGCCGCCTCCATCGTTGAGGCCAAATATGCGCGGATGAAGGCGCAGGCCTTCAACGACGCGCAGCGCGACAGTTTTGCCGAGGCCGAGCGGATGGCGCTGCGCTTCTCGCTGGCCGATCGTGTTCTGATCTCGACGCCGATGTGGAATTTCGGCATCCCCTACAAGCTGAAGCAGTGGTTCGACATCATCATCCAGCCCGGGCTCACCTTCCGCTTCGACCCGGCGCGGGGTTATCTTCCGCTGTTGAAGGACCGCCCGACCATCGTGATCCTGGCCTCCGGCAGCGACTTTGCCACCGGCATGAACCGCGGCCGCATCGACATGGCGACACCCTATTTGCGCGAGGCGCTTCGCTTCATCGGTATCAGCGACGTGCGCTTCGTGCCGATCGGCCCGACGACAGGCCCGGCCGAACCGATTCGCGACGCCCGCGACACCGCCCACCGCCGCCTTGCCGAGATGGCGAAGCGGTTCTGAGCTGCGCGCGGGGAACGAAGATATAAGTGCACAGCAATGACGACGCCGATAGTTCCGTCATCCTGAGGTGCGAGCCATGGGACGCAACGCGGCCCATGGAGAGCCTCGAAGGATGGACGGCCGAGCTACAGCCGGGCCGTCCATCCTTCGAGGCCTCCGCTTCGCTCCGGCACCTCAGGATGACGGTCAGACACGCCTTCGCGTCCTCGCGGCGTAATTCGCCCGAGCTTTGCTTGGTCACTCCGCCCTCTTATCCAAGAGGGCGCAGGGAAGGCCGGGTGCTGACCTCGCACCCGCGGTCCGCTGCGCGAAAGGTAGCGCAGGAAAACCGCACAGCAGCATACAGGTGATGCCAATCACTCGGCCTTCCCTGCGCAGTGGTTTGACGGCTTATGCCGTGCTCTCCCGGGAGCCGAGTTCCTTCTGGCCTCCCTCGCCTCACGAATTGACGATGTGGTTGATCCGGTTGGACGCTCCACACCTCCGCGAAAGCTTGACCGTAGCAACGACGGCCTGGACCACACGGTTTTGCCGTACGCACGGCCCGCTTGTTCGCCGCATTATCTCCAGGCGTTGTCGACATTGCCTAGAGAATGCTGGCGAGGCGAAGCCTAGCAGCGCCGCTCATCGACACGCGGTTTCGGGCTCACAGGGACTACCCGCCCTGCCCGCACCTCTCGCGCCCAACGCTGCCGCGTCCACCGCATCCCCGGCTCGCGAACAAGACGACTCGAGATCGCCCCTCAAGGATGAGCCGGGATGGGCAACACATACGCTATTTCCGAATTTCGGTAAAGTGAAATATTTTTGCGAGCGCCGATTGACACCCTTCGCAGGTGTTTTGCCCGACGGCACCGCATCGCACTTACAGCGACTTAAGCCCGATCGACTTGATGACTGGAGCAAGACTTGCCGTCGTGGCGTCGACGGTTCGCTGGAATTTGTCCGGGCTCGAGTCGCTGTCGGGCTCCATGCCCTGTGCGCGATAGTTCGCCTGGAGTGCAGGATCGGCCATTGCCAAACGGGTTGCCTGCGCGATGCGGTCGATGATCGCATCATCCGTCCGTCTCGGTGCGAACAGTCCGAACCATCCCTCATAGCTGAGATCCGGCATGCCCGATTCAATGGCGGTCGGAATGTCCGGTGCGCCGCTCAAGCGCGCGTCGGTCGTGACCGCGAGCAGCCTTATCTTGCCGGCCCGGCTCAGTTGCTGCAAATGAACTGACATGACCGCAACGATGAGAGAAATCTGGCCGCTGACGAGGTCGTTGGTGGCTTGCGCGATCCCCCGATAGGGAACGTGGACGATATCCAACGCGCCGGCCTGCTGCTTGAATTGTTCACCAACCAAGTGATTTCCAGTACCGATGCCCGGTGTCCCATAGGACAATTTGCCGGGATTGGCTCTGGCGTACGCAATCAGGCCTTGCATATCCGTGGCAGGCAGTGACGGATGGATAGCGAAAACCAGGGCACTGCTGATCAGACGATAGATCGCCCGGAAGTCACCAATCGCATAAGCGGGATTTGGCGTCGTCAGCGGAATGATCACCTGCGTGCTGCCGTTTCCCAACAGCAGCGAATAGCCATCGGGCTTCTCGCGCGCAACCGCGGTCGTCCCGATTGCTCCGCCAGCACCGCCGATGTTGTCGACAAACGTCGGACCGAGCTGCGATGACATCTTCTCGCCCCAGGGACGCCCGATTTGATCGCCTGAGCCGCCGGCAGAGTAGGGAATCACGAGCCGAATGGGACGCGATGGATAATCGGCAGCGCTTCCGCTGCGTGACGTTCCGGCGAGCGCAGCTGCAAACGTGGCCGCATTGACGAATTCTCGCCGCGAGAGGGAAGGCATGTCCTATTCCGAACGTTGTGAGCTTTGATCAGAAGGCGGGACCGGCTCCCAAAGCTCCATTCGCAGCACGATGCCGCCATCGTCAATGCCAGCACGACTGGCACAATGACCAGCCGCTGACGAGCAAGACAGCGATTTCCACCACGTTTTCCCGCATGGCCGCTCCGCAGGACTGGCAACGGCCTGAACGGCTCAGCCTGATCCCCGGATTAAGCCATTCATCTAAAAGCGATATTTTCGCTCCCGGCGATCGAGCGCAGCGACTGCAAACCGGCCCCGCTGCTTTCGTTTAGTTTACTCACCGCTTTGATCTGCTAGACCGGATCAAACACTTTTGACTCCCCGCCGAGGGGGCGATGGCGCGTGCCAGACAACAACAACCATGACTCGGCCATTTCTTTTGGGCCATTTCGACTGTTTCCGAAGTCTCGCCTCCTGGAGAAGGACGGCGCGCATCTTCACGTCGGAGGCCGCGCGCTCGATATCCTGATCTTCCTGGCCGAACGGCCCGGCGACGTTGTCGACAAGCGCGAGCTGGTCAAACGCGTCTGGGCCGACGTGAATGTGGACGACGGCAGCCTTCGCTTCCATATCGCCGCGCTACGCAAGGCGCTCGGCGACACGGGCAAGTCGGCCCGCTACGTCGTTAACGTGCCCGGACGCGGCTATTGCTTCGTCGCATCACTCGCCCAGGTTGCTCCCACGCTTCCTGCTCCCGCGATTGATGTCCCCCTTACCCGGTCGCTTCCCGCTCCGCTCGCCCGGGTGATCGGGCGAGACGACGTCATCGAGAAGATTTCGACCGGGCTCGCGCTGCATCGTTTCGTCACCGTGGTCGGTCCCGGTGGCATCGGCAAGACCGCAGTGGCCGTGACCGTGGGTCATCGCCGGCTGGCCCATTTCGACGGCAACGTCTTCTTCGTCGACTTCGGACCAGTGCGGAAGCCCGAACTCGCCGCCATCACCATCGCATCGACGCTCGGGCTGTCCATCAATGCGGAGGATCCGGTCCCGGCGCTGTTGACCCATCTCCAGGCGAAACCGACGCTGCTGATCTTCGACAGTTGCGAGCACGTGCTGGAAACCCTCGCGCCACTCGTCGAACGCCTGGTTCGCGAGGCACCGCGATTGCATGTGCTCGCGACCAGCCGCGAATCCTTTCGCAGCGAAGGCGAACGGATCTTTCGACTCTTCCCGCTGGATTGTCCGCCCCGGCGCGACGACCTCGCCGTGGCCGAAATCCTCGCCTATCCCGCAGCCCAGCTCTTTATCGAACGTATCGCGCAGAGCTCCGGGCCATTTCAGCTCAGCGCGGAAGAAGCACCGCTGGTGGCAGACATCTGCCGCCGCCTTGACGGCATCGCGCTCGCGATCGAGCTCGCGGCGGGGCGCGTCAATGCCTATGGCATCGCCGGCACGGCATCCCTGCTCGACAGCCGTTTCTCGCTGCAATGGCGCGGGCGACGCACGGCCATCCCGCGACACCAGACGCTCAGCGCCGCTCTCGATTGGAGCTACGACCTCCTACCTGCATCCGAGAGCGCGATCTTGCGGAGATTGTCGGTGTTCGTCGGCCCGTTCACGCCGGAAGCGGCTGCCGCCGTCGCGTCGGGCGACGGGCTCAGTGCAGCGGCGACCATGGAGGCGATCGACAATCTCGTCACGAAATCTCTGATCGCACCGTCCGGTGCGCGAACGCTGCGTTATCGCCTGCTCGACACCACGCGCACTTACGCGCTCGGCAAGCTGAACGAGGCCGGCGAAGCGAAGCGGATTGCGCAGCGGCACGCCGAATATTTTCGCGACCTGTTCGAGCGCGCTGAAGCCGAGACCTCCGCTCCGCTGTCGGACTGGCTTGGCGTCTATGGCGCGGAGCTGGACAATTTGCGCGCCGCGCTGGATTGGGCCTTTTCGCCCGACGGCGATGCACAGCTCGGCATCGCGCTGACGGCGGTGGCGGTCACGCTCTGGGTCCGTCTTTCATTGTTCTCCGAGTGTCGCGAGCGCGCCAGAACCGCACTCGCCGCGCTCGGAGACCACGGCGACGAGCGGGTGCGCATGCAGCTCCTGGCGGCGCTCGGCTGGTCGCTGATGTATGGCGAAGGACGGGCGCGCGAGGCTCGCCCGATCCTCGAGGCCACGCTCGAGCTGGCCGACAGGCTCGACGACAAGGATTTTCGGCTGCGGGCGCTCTGGGGCTTGTGCATCGACCAGTTCAACAACGGCGCGTTCGGCAAGGCGCGCGCGCTCGCCGATCGCTTCGCCGAGGCCGCTTCGAGTTCACCCGACAAGACCGATCTCATGCTGGCCGACCGGCTCACCGCCGTGGCGCTGCATTATCTCGGCGACCAGCACGAGGCCCGGATTCGCATCGACCGGGTGAATGCCTCCCTGCACGTGCTGGCCGAGAAACCAAAGATCTTTCCGCTCGATGTCAGGCTGTCGACGCAGTATTTCCGCGCGCGCATCTTGTGGCTCCAGGGCCATGCGGATCAGGCCCTGGCACTCGCCGAGAAAAACATCCATGAGGGCCGGGCCAACGGCCACGCGCTGACCTTCTGCAGCGTGCTCGGACAAGCCGCCTGCCCGATTGCCTTTCTGGCCGGGGATTACGATGCCGCCGAGCGCTACGGGATCGAATTGCTCGAGCATACCGATCGCCACGCCATACGACTTTGGGGTCTATGGGCACGCGCGTTCAACGCGCTCGTCATCGCCAAGCGCACGGACCTCGAGACAGGCTTGCCGTTGCTGCGTGACGAGCTCAATCGCGCCGGCGATGCGCGCTTCCTGCCGCGGTTTCTTCCCCTGCTCGGCGAACTTGCGGCCTGTTTCGGACAGGCCAACCAGATCCACCACGGCTTCGACACGATCGAGAACGCGTTGGCGCGTTGCAACGACAGGCAGGAACGCTGGTATCTGCCGGAGCTGCTCCGCATCAAGGGTGAGCTGATGCTGAGAGAGTCATCCCAATCGGAAGCTGCTGACGCCTGCTTCCGCGAAGCCATGGACCTTGCCATACAGCAGGGTGCGGAGTTCTGGCAGTTGCGATGCACCATCAGCATCGCACAGTTCAGGATCGGACAGGGCCAGCCCGCAGAGGCACTCGCCATTCTCGAGAAGGCTTGCGGCGCGCGGACCGAAGCATCCGACATCGCCGATCTGCGGATCGCGCGAGACCTGATCGCGCAACTTCACGCGTGACCCGAGTTTTACCCCGGGAGTACAGACCAGATCGGTCACGGCCGCGCCTCGGGCGCCGCCGTGCCCTTAGTCAGCTCTACCCTCCCGCAACGGTCGCGCGTCGCGGCAGCTTCCAGTCGGGCCGGATGAAATGACAGGTGTAGCCGTCGGGATAGCGTTCGAGATAATCCTGATGCTCGGGCTCGGCTTCCCAGAACTCCCCGGCGGGAGCGACTTCCGTCACCACCTTGCCGGGCCACAGCCGCGATGCTTCGACATCGGCAATGGTGTCTTCGGCAATGCGCTTCTGCTCGTCTGACGTGTAGAAAATTGCCGAACGATAGCTCGTGCCCAGATCATTGCCCTGGCGATTCAGCGTCGAAGGATCGTGGATCTGAAAGAAGAACTCCAGCATGGTCCGAAAACTGGTCTTTGCAGGATCGAAAATGATCTCGATCGCTTCGGCATGACCTTCGTGATTGCGATAGGTGGCGTTCTTCACCCGACCGCCGGTGTAGCCGACCCGCGTCGAGATCACCCCAAGCTGCTTGCGGATGAGATCCTGCATGCCCCAGAAGCAGCCTCCAGCCAAAACTGCGCGCTCTGTCGTCATTTGGTGCTCCATCTGGTCAATTCGGATGACCTCGCCTTACTGCGTGACCGTGTACAGACGCGGGTCATCATGATCGTCGTGATACTCGAGGCCGAGCGGTCCGATAGCCGACACCTGCGTAACGTATTCGCCGGACTTCGCCCAATGAAAATGCCAGGTCTCGCCCGGTAGAACAATCACGCTGCCCGGAGGATAGGCCTTCACACGATCGCCATCGAAGGTCTCACCGAGACCAATGTAAAAGACGCCCGACATGACCGTATAGATCCGGTCCTCCGGGTGCTTGTGCGGCATCAACTTCGTGCCGCCAGGCACCTTCACCCGGACCACATAGGGTCCGGGTTCGGTGGGATGACCGACCATCACGGCAAGCCGCGCCCCAGGCGGAAATGCCGGAAACGGTTTCCAGTCGATATCCTCAGGCAAGATCGCCCGGAACCTGTCTTCGTCTGGTTGATGTTGGCGCGGCATAGTCGCCTCCTCGATCCAGCTTAAGTCAATTTGGCGTCGAGCGTGATCGTCGCGTTGAGCACTTTCGACACCGGACAGTTCTTCTCGGCCTCGCCGGCGATACGGGCAAAGCCGGCGTCATCGAGATTGGGCACCTTGGCGCGCAAGGTCAGCGCCGACTTGCTGATCTTGAAACCCTTCCCTTCGGGATCGAGGGTCACTGCTGCCTCGGTGGACAACTCAGTCGGCGTGAAGCCGGCGAGCTGGAGACCGAAGGCCAGCGCCATCGTGAAGCAGCCGGCGTGGGCCGCTGCGATCAATTCCTCGGGATTGGTGCCCTTCTCGTTCTCGAAGCGTGTCTTGAACGAGTAGGGCGTCTCGGCGAGCACGCCGGATTCGCTCGACAGATGGCCGGTACCATCGCGGCCGGTGCCCTGCCATACTGCTTTTGCCTTGCGGATCATCTCTTTTCTCCTTGTTTGCTTGTGGTCATTTGGCGGCGCTCCGCACCGGTGGAAGGCTATCCCGGCGTCACCGCCGTGTCGCCCTCCAACCGGTCGAGCGCCGCAGCGGTTCCATCAGATGCCGATCTGTCCGACGTGGAAGCCCAGCCGGTTTTCAACGTCGCCCGCGCGGTGGAAACCACGTGCCATGAGCGCCTTGATCCTGGTCTGGCTCGCGGGACGACCAAGGGACGCGAGGAATGCGTCCCACTCCGGCTTGATCTCCTCATCCGGCGGCAGGCTTGCGACATCGACGAGACGCTTGGTCTCGGCAATCGCGTCCTTGTCGAAGGTGGCGATACGCATGGCGAGCGCCTCGACGAAGCCGTCCAGCTCGATATCCGGCAGCGACCGGTTCACATAGCCGTACCGCTCAGCGAGATCGCCGCGAATATCATCCGCACCGAGCAGCACTTCGAGCGCGCGGCCCCGGCCCATCAGGCGCGGCAGCCGCGCCATTGGCCCGCCGCCAGGCACCAGACCCGCACCGACCTCCCATTGCGACAGGATCGCTTTCTCGCGGCTGGCAAAACGCATGTCGCTTGCGAGCGCGAGCTCACTGCCGACACCGGTCGCACGGCCCCTGATCGAGGCGATCGACACCACCGGTGCCCGGCTCAGGCGCACCAGCATGTCGGGCAGCGCCTCGAGGCCAGTCGGCCCGGGCGGGATATTCAGGGACTCCTCGAGTGGCGCGAGGAAGTCGTAGTGCGTGATGAAGAAGCCTTCGACGGCGCTGTCGAACACCACGACCTTCACATGCGGATCGGTTTCGATCGCGGTGATGATGTCGTTGAGCAGCGGAAGCTGCTTTGGGCCAAAGATGTTCACTGGCGGCATGTCGAAGGTGACACGCCAGTATGTCGGCAGGCGCTGCTCCAGCCGGATTTGCTCTGTCGTGAAATTGCGTTCGGGACGGTTCATTGTTTGCACTCCTGATGTTGGCCTTGAAGGGAGGACACGCGTGGTCCCGCGCGTCTTGACTCAGATCGACTGACGCAGTGGGCGGAACGCGGCGCGCATTTCGGCGCTGAACAACGCGGGCTGCTCCCAGGCCGCGAAGTGGCCGCCCTTGTCGAGCCGGTTGTAGTGGATCAGCCTCGGATAGGCCTTCTCGGTCCAACTGTGCGGCGCCGCGTAAATCTCGTCCGGGAACACGCTGACGGCGACCGGAATCTTCACATGCTTGGGCGCGAAGAATTCCAGCTTGTTCTCCCAATACAGACGCGCCGAAGACACCGCCGTGTTGGTGAGCCAGTAGAGCGAGATGTTGTCGATGATATCGTCCCGCGACAACCCTTCAGTCTTGCCGTCGAAGACCCGTGCGATCATCGCGGTGCTGCGCGCGTCGTGATCGAGCATCCAGGATGCCAGGCCCGCCGGCGAATCCACGAGGCCATAAAGCGTCTGCGGCCGGTTCGACATTTCGATCGCATAACCGAGGCCATGCTTGTAGAAATCGTCGAGCTGGTCGTAAGCATACGTCTCGTCGGCTGAAAGACCGGATGGCTTCGACCCACCGGGCTGCAGCGCCTTGGCGATATCGTCGGGAACGGTCGCGGGCATGTTGGTATGGATGCCGAGCAGTTCCGGCGGCGCCAGCAGCGCCATCTGCTCCGTGATCGCGTTACCCCAATCGCCGCCCTGGGCGACGTAACGATTGTAGCCAAGACGCTTCATGAGCAGAATCCAGGCGCGCGCAACGCGCTGCGGATCCCAGCCGAGGTCCGTCGGTTTGCCGGAGAAGCCGTGGCCCGGGAGTGAAGGGATCACGAGGTCGAATGCATCAGCTGCCTTTGCGCCGTGTGCGGTCGGATCTGTCAGCGGGCCGACGATCTTCATCTGCTCGATGATCGAGCCCGGCCAACCATGGGTGACGATCATCGGCAAGGCATTCTCGTGCCTGGAACGCACGTGAATGAAGTGAATGTCGACGCCGTCGATCTCGGTGACGAATTGCGGCAGCGCGTTCAGCCGCGCTTCCATCTTGCGCCAGTCATAGTCGGTCTGCCAGTAGCGAACGAGCTGCTGGACCGTCGTGAGTTGCACGCCCTGCGATTGATCGGTGACGATCTCGCGATCCGGCCAGCGCGTCGTTGCGAGACGGCGGCGCAGATCGAGCAGATCTTCCTCGGGCACGTTGACGTGGAACGGACGGATTGCGCCACGTGCGGCAGCCTTTGCTCGACCTGCCGGAAACAGGCTCGCCGTGCCTGCGGCAACAGCCATCATTGCGGCCTGGCCCAGTAGTTGGCGGCGATCTGGGTTCATCATGTCGGCTCGTGTCTGCGTCGTCATTTTGAATCTCCCTGGCTTTGGTCTGTGACGTTGACCGAAAGTCGAAATCGACAGATCGGTGCGTCCTGAAAGTAGAATGGCTCAGACACCGGTCATCAGCTCGTTATGGATTGTTAGGCTGCGTTAGCCGTTGCGAGCCGTCGTAACGCAGGCTCGGAGCCTGACGAGAGATGATCTTCGCAAGAGACGTCATGCAAACGCATCACGGCGCGCGATCAGCTATCGCGCGCCGTGAACATTGATCCGACGATCTACGCCCGCTGTTCAGGTCGGCAGCGGCTGACCGGCCTGCTCGCGCACGATGTAATCGGCGTACCAGTCCTGCCAGCTTTCGTCGTGCGCGCCGATGCGCTTCTCGTGCTCGCCATGCGCCGCCGCTGCACGGCGCAACGCACGTGCGAGTTCACCTGACGAGGTGAAAATCGTATCCGTCGCATCGATACGGCCGGGCAGCCGCGCGGTGATTTCCTGGAATAGCCAACCGTTGCCGTCGGGATCCCTGAAGGAGGCAAATGTGCTGTAGCTACCGCGTTTTGGATCAGCGCCGTTGAGCCGGACATTTCCGAAGAGATACGGCTCGTCCGCCCCGGCGTGAACGTCGCCGCCACCGTGGAAGGCTTCGCTCACCTTGACGCCACGCGCGAGCAAATCCTTCCGTGCTGCTTCGAGGTCGGAGACAACAAGATAAAGGCCCTGCGCCGAGCCAGCGGACGCTGGCGTGACGTTCTTGCCAAAAATCACGGAACAGGCCGAACCCGGCGGCGTGAACTGGATGACGCGCCAACCGTCACTGGAGGCGAAATCAGCGTCCAGTCTCCAGCCGAGGCTCGCATAAAATGCCTTGGCGCGATCCACATCCGAAACGGGGATCACAACGACCTCGAGCTTGTGATCGACTGCACGCGACGTCGCTGGCTTGGTGTCGGCCGGATGATTCATCGCGGTGGTGGTCATGTCGAACTCCCTGGTTTGAGGTACGGGATCGCCACTGAGCCCGCTTCTGACACCACGACTTTCGCGCAGACTGGGGAATATTGCTCGTTATCGGATGTTATGGCTCGTTAGCGATTGCGAGCGCGGCCATCTCCTCAGGCGACCGCGAGCGGCATTGCTATTGTCACGCGTGTACCGTCTTTCCCGGCCTCGCCCTGCATCCGGGCGCTGATGCTGCGTGCCAAGCCTTCCAGGATCCGGCTGCCGGCGCCCTGAAGCGGTCCGGTCGCGCCGACACCATTGTCAGTCACCGTGCAGAGCCAGCTGCCCTCGTGGTTCGCGACCTCGATGCGGATCAGCGCGCCTTTCCTGTTCGGAAAGGCATGCTTTGCCGCATTCGTGACCAGCTCCGTCAGCATGAGAGCAAGCCGGTGGCACTGCCATGCCGGCAGCGTGCCGCTTTCGATCGATGCCTCGCAGCGGATGCCGGCTGGTTCCAGCACCGCCTCGGACAATGCGCCACAAAGGCCTTCAAAGAAGGCCTCGACAGAAATCATTGCAAGGTCGTCATTGTCAGACAAAAGTTGATAGAGCCTGCCAAAAGCGACGATGCGCCGCTCCAGCCGGTCCACCGCAACCGACATGTCCTTGGTCCCGGCCCGCGTGAAGTCGCGGCGGACTGACGCACCCAAGAGCGTCAGGGTGTTCTTCATGCGATGGTGCGACTCGCGCAGCACGAGTTCCCAGTCACGCGAGACATCGTCAAGATTGGCGACAAAGTGAGATCGAACACCCCTGTCGTTCGGCCGAGAGCTGATTTCGGGCATAATAGCCTCCCCCGTTGGAAAATAGGTCTAACTCGATCGCTATACTGATGCAGACCCGCGGCTCACGCTCGTTAGACGTTGCAAGATTTTGTTATGATCGGAAGGCGCGTGATACGTGCATGACGACACCGATGCATCAGTTCTGAAGCGTGCTGCTGAACTTTCACGCTTTCCGCGTAAGCCGTTCGCGTTTAAACAAAATTCGCTGCGTTTCGCCCCTTGCTCTTTCGACCCGATCCCGTACCCGTTGCTCGATTTTGCCGCTTTCAGCCGATTTACTCACAGTCTCGTTCTGGTAGATCAAAACAGACAGCAGCACTTTTCCTTTCGCTGGAATCATGGCGCGTGCCAGACACTAACGACCAGAACTCAGTCATCTCTTTCGGGGCCTTCCGGCTATTCCCCAGGTCGCGGCTGCTTGAGAAGGACGGCGTCCCGCTTCATCTCGGCG
Organism: Bradyrhizobium sp. LB11.1; assembly: GCF_040549385.1. Classification (NCBI taxonomy): domain Bacteria; kingdom Pseudomonadati; phylum Pseudomonadota; class Alphaproteobacteria; order Hyphomicrobiales; family Nitrobacteraceae; genus Bradyrhizobium; species Bradyrhizobium sp. LB11.1. Next base: position 48,768 of record NZ_JBEPTH010000013.1, read on the forward strand.
GCCGTGCGCTCGACATCCTCGTCTTTCTCGCCGAACGTGCCGGCGAGGTGGTCGATAAGCGGGAATTGGTCAAGCGGATCTGGGCCGACGTGAATGTCGACGAGGGCAGCCTGCGCTTTCACATCACGTCCCTGCGCAAGGCCTTGGGCGAGGCCGGCGAAGGCTCTCGGTATGTCGTCAACGTACCTGGCCGCGGCTATTGTTTCGCCGCACCGCTGCTCCGCGCCGCGGCTGCGGAGAGCCGGCCAGGCACGACCGTGTCCTCGCTCCGGGCCCTTCCCGCCCCGCTTGCGAAGATGATTGGCCGAGACGACGCCGTCGAGAAGATCGCGACTGAACTTTCGCTGCATCGGTTCGTCACCATCGTCGGCCCCGGCGGCATTGGCAAGACCTCGGTCGCACTTGCCGTAGCGCATGGTCAGCATGCGGAATTCGAGGGTCAGGTCTGCTTCGTCGATTTTGGCGCACTAACGGAGCCGCGACTCGTTCCCGGCACGATTGCCGCGGCACTTGGCCTGACCGTCAATTCCGACGACCCGCTTCCGGGGCTGCTGCAGTCACTGCGCAATCGCCGGACGCTGCTGGTGCTGGACAGCTGCGAGCATATCATCGACGCCCTTGCTCCCTTGGCAGAGCGCATCGTGCGGGAAGCCCCCACGTTGCATGTTCTCGCCACCAGCCGCGAATCCTTTCGCACCGAGGGCGAGCGCGTGTACCGGTTATTTCCGCTGGATTGCCCGCCGCAACGCGACGGGCTCAGCATGGCCGACATCCTCGCCTATCCGGCGAGCCAGCTTTTCGTCGAGCGGATTGCAGAAAGCCTGAGCGAATTCGAACTCAGTGAAGAGGATGCGCCTCTCGTCGCCGATATCTGCCGGCGTCTGGACGGCATTGCGCTCGCAATCGAGCTTGCCGCCGGACGGGTCAACGCCTACGGGATCGCCGGAACGGCCTCGCTGCTCGACAGCCGTTTCTCGCTTCTGTGGCGCGGACGCCGCACCGCTATACCCCGGCACCAGACGCTGAGTGCGGCGCTGAGCTGGAGCTACGACCTCCTGCCGCAGGCCGAGAGCGCGACCTTGCGCGGCCTGTCGGTCTTCGTCGGACCGTTCACGTTGGAAGCTGCGCTCGCGGTCGCCACATGTCTGGGCATCGACGAGGCGGAGGCGGTCGAAGCGATCTCGAATCTCCTGTCGAAATCGCTGATCGCGACATCGCCTGCAGAACGTCGGCTGAGATACCGTCTGCTCGATACGACCCGTGCCTTCGCGGGCGACAAGCTCGTCGAGTGCGGTGAAGCGGTTCGCGTTGCGCGCGCCCACGCCGAATATTTCCGCGATTTCCTGCACGACATTTCCATCAAATCCACGGGCATGCAGAGCGCGGGCGGCTTCCTGCCCTATGCCGACCATCTGTCGAATGTGCGGGCCGCCCTGACTTGGACCTTCTCGGAGGCCGGTGACCGCGCGGTCGGCGTGGACTTGGCGGCAGCGGCTGCACAGTTCTTCCTTGAGCTGACATTGCTGACGGAGTGCCATAGCTGGACCCAGCAGGCGCTCGCCTTTGCCGATAAGGTCGACAGCCGCAAGGAAATGACATTGCAGGCGGCTCTCGGCGTCTCCGTGATGTTCACGCAAGGCAACACGGACGGGGTCCGGTCGGCGTTCACGCGAAGTCTGCAACTGGCCCGGGAGCTCGACGACCTGCACTGGCAGCTCTGGCTGTTGCGCGGGCTGCACATCTACCTGACCCGGGTCGGAGACTTTCACGGCGCGCTCGGCACCGGCGTACAGGGCGAAAGCGTCGCCAGGAAGCTGAACGATCCCACCAGCACGCTGAACGTGGAGTGGATGCTGGGCGTGGCGCATCATCTGATCGGCAACCAGGACAAGGCCGTCGAGTTCTGCGGGAGTGCGATGGTGCATAATCCGGGCTCGCAGCGGCTGAATATCGGCCATCTCGGCTATGACGACCGCATCGTCGCGCTGGTCGCCTTGGCACGCGGGCTCTGGCTCAGCGGCCGGCCCGATCGTGCAATCGAGGCGGCCAGATACACGGTGCATGAGGCCGAGCAGCTCGAGCAGCCCCTGACGCTCGGCATTGCCCTGATCTGGACCATCTACGTGTTTCTGTGGGTCGGCGACTGGGCCAGCGCCGAAAGCCTGATCGAGCGGCTGATCGACCACTCCGCGCGGCATTTCCTCGGCCCCTATCATGCGGTCGGCATTGGCCAGAAGGGCGAGCTTCTGCTCCGCCGCGGCGACATCGCCGGCGGCATCGAGCATCTTCGCCGCAGCCAGGCGACCTTGTACGCCAGCCGGCACCGGATCATGACGACAGTGTTTGCAACGGCGCTCGCGGAAGGGTTGGCGGCCCAAAACGAGGCCGATGAGGCCTTGCGCACGATCGACGAAGCCATCGCCCAGATCGGCGATCACGGCGAATCCTTCGACATGCCGGAAATGCTCCGGGTCAAGGCGGACATTTTGATCCAATCCGCCAGGCCGACGGAGGCCGAAACCTGTCTCCAGCAATCGCTTGCCTTGTCGCGCCGGCAATGTGCGCGTGGCTGGGAGCTGCGGGGGGCGATGAGCCTCGCCCGCGTCTGGCAGCGGGCCGGACGGAAGGGCGATGCGCAGGCCCTGCTGGCGCCGCTGGTTGGGCAATATCAGGAAGGCCTGTCGAGCCGCGACTTGGTCGCCGCCAAGGGAATCCTGAGCGCGCTGAATTAAGAGCATCTTCAACGGGATACCGCCCCATTGCGCTCTTGCAACTCCTAACAACTTCTAACACGCCAAGCCGCATCCGTCCCGCCATGGTGATCGCAATTCATGGTGGATGCAGTGAGACATGGCACTTCTTGACGATGCGATCGACGCCTGCGGGGGCTTGGCCCGCTGGAACAGCTTGAGCCGGTTCACGCTGCATCTTTCCGTTGGCGGGGCCCTGTTCTCCGATGCCGGACATGCCCGCGAATTCAAGGACGTCACCGCGGAGGGGTCGACCCGGACACAATCGGTCCGCTTCACCGGCATCACCGGCGGCGAGCGGTCCGGTGCATTTGCGCCGGACGCGATCACGATCGAAAGCCTGGATGGCCAGGTGCTGCGGACGTGGCGCAACCCGAGCCTCGCCTTTCCAACCAATGGCGCGCACGCGCTGGCGGACGAACTGCATCTGATCTTCTTCTGCGGCGTCCAGATCTGGAACTATCTCACCACCCCGTTCCTCCTCGCCCATCCCGACGTCGTGGTGGAAGAACTGTCGCCGTGGCAGGAGAACAGTGAGACTTGGCGACGCCTTCGGGCGCAATTCCCGCCGGGCCTGATCAGCCTCGCGTCCGAGCAAGTGTTCTACTTCGACGGGAACGCTTTGCAGCGACGGACCGATCATGATCTCCTGGGCGCACGTGTCGCTCATTATTCGTGGGCCCACGAGAAGTTCGGCGATATCGTGGTTCCAACTCTTCGGCGTACGCTGACGTTGCAGTCCGACGGCACCGTGGTCGCCAAGCCCGTGCTGATCGACGTCGAGATTTTCGACGCCGTGTTCGAGTGACGCGATGCCAGCAAGAATTTGGCTAAAGTTCGAACTCCCGCGACCAGCCGCCGCACCCCGTCCGCGCCCACATAATCTAACAGATCCTAATCACCCCTAACGGGCTTCCAAGCCTGCTCACGCCTATCCTGTCAGCATGCCGAGGATGCGAGTTCACCGGTCATAGCGAACGACCGCGGAGCTTAGAAGGAATAAGCGATGCTGACCGAATTGCAGGGGACCCACGCCCGGATCGATCTTCCGGCCGGCCCGAGAGATCACGAAGCTCCGCACGCCGCGCGCGCGATCGCCCGGGAAGCCAGATGGCGTCAGATCGTTTGCAGCCCGGAGGCCGCGCTGGACGACATCACGATCTCGCGGTGGGACGACTCGCGGGAGGCTTCATGGCACGCAGCCACGACGCCGCCCGACCGATATTTCGTTGGCATTGCGTTGAAGACAACGCGCGCCATCCTGACCAGGGAGCGCCGGATCATCTTCGACGGCGCAATGCCGTCAGGGACCCTGTATGTCAGCGCGCCGACGAGGCAGCTCAGCGCCCAATTCCAGGCGCCCTGTTCCTTCCTGCACTTCCACATCTCTACGGAGCGTTTCCCGACGCGATGGGCGCAGGGCGCTGCGGAAGGCCTCGACGACCTTGTTCTGTTGCGCGATCCGCTCACCGCGGGACTGGCCAAGGCACTCGCCGAGCAAGGCGATGCCGCCGGCCACCAATTTGCCCGTTGCATCGGCCAGATTCTTGCGATGCATCTGGGCCGGCCCGAATTGCCGCGTGCCAAGGTCAATGCCTTGCCGAAATGGCGCCTGCGGCGTGTCGAGCAACATATCGCCGCTCATTTCGAACGCAGTATCAGCCTGTCCGAGATCGCGAATGTTGCAGGTCTTTCGAGGATGCATTTCGCCGCACAGTTCCGCGCAGCGACCGGATACCGTCCTCGCGAATACCTGCTCAATCATCGGATCGAGCACGCAAAATCGCTGCTGACGACGACCCAGCGGCCGCTGGCCGAGATCGCACTTGCCGTCGGGTTCAGCACCCAGGCGCATTTCTCTACCGTTTTCAAGCGCATCAGCAGCGAGACGCCGGCGCGATGGCGCGCGACCGCCAAGAACGACCGGCCCGAGTTCGAAAGTCCTCCGCGACGCCGGCCTTCGCCAAACACGGATTGGGCCGTCAATGGACCCTACACCAATGCGCTATGAGGCGTTCAACAGCCGCGGCAGATGATCAGCTTGCGATCAATCTCCGCGTCGAGCCGTTGCAGTTCCAGATCCGACGGCGATGATTGAGTCGCTCCGGACGTGTCGCTCAGGCGCGGCTGGCGGTGGCCGATCGGAGCCTGCCCTGGCAAGCTGAACGCGAAGCGATGGGTCTCGTTCGTCACGTCGGCGCTGCCAGCGAAGACTGGCGCCGAGCCCAACAGAAGCGAAGTAGCCAACATGGCCAAGCCAAGTCGTTTCGACATCATCCTTCTCCTATCGCTGTCACGATCGGTCGTTCTCAGACGAACAACCGAGTGCAATCGATAGAAGCTGCGCGCTACATGGTGACTTCGTGTATGCGAGATCGCGTTACCGGTGAAACGGCGCGATCGCGAGCCGGAAATCGCGCTAGCGGGCAGACGCGATCTGCCGCAATCCGCCGGCCGGCGTCGTGGCCAGACATCGTGCAAGTGTCATGGCGAGCTCGGACGACATTAGCGGGTGATGAACCATGCCGGTGATTCCGGACGCAGCCAGAAGATGCGCCGCAAGATCGTGCGTCGACGGGCTTGCGAGGATGATCGGCAAGCCCGGCGCCGCCCTGTGTAGCGATGCCGCAAGATCGAGCGAAGAACCACCCGGCAAGTGACACACCAGTGCCGCATCGAAACGCCCGTGGCCCGACCGGCAGGCCGCTTCAGCATCGGTAAGCCCTGTGAAACCGACCGGCTCGTAGCCGAGTGCCGCCAGGATCTCCTCGTGGCGCAGCAAGCGCCTGCGATCGGTCTCAAGCACCAGGATCGTTTCGCCCGCACCGCGAAACGCGAGAGGCGGTGCCTGCTGCAGCGATACCGGTTCACGCGAACCGTCGGACGGCAGCCATACGTCGAAGCGGGTCCCGGCACCCGGCGCGCTCTGCACGGCGACTGCGCCGCCGTGCAGTTCGACGATCTCGCGAACCGTTGCCAACCCAAGACCGGTGCCATCGATACGCGTTGTGAAAAACGGCTCGAAGATTCGCTCCAGCGTAGCATCGTCCATCCCGGGCCCGGGGTCGGAGACTGAAATAACGACGAAACGGCCTGATCCCAGATCGGTCCGTCCGATCCGCAGCGGATGGATGACTTCGCGCTCGGCGATGCGCAGGTCAACGAAGCCCGGCTCCTCCAATGCCTGCGCCGCATTGTTGCAGAGATTGAGAATGACCTGCTGCAACTGTTCGGGCTCACCCGATACGGTCGCGGTCTCCACGCCCCGGCTGACTGTGAGCTTGACGTGCGATGGCAAGGATGCGGCGAGAAGAGCCGCAGTCTCCGCAACCAGACCCTCGACGCGTATGCGTTCCTGCCTGCCCCTGCTACGCCGTCCGAAGGTCAAGATCTGCCCGACCAGTTCGCGTGCCCGCTCGCCGGCTCTGCGGATTTCCGCCAGGCTCGCCGCAGGCCGGCTTCCCGGCTTGATCCCGCTGTCGGCCATTTCGACATAGCCGAGGATGGCGCCGACGATGTTGTTGAAATTGTGCGCGATGCCGCTTGCGAACGTACCGATCGTTTCCATCCGCCGCGCGTGTTGCAGGCTCGCCTCGAGCCGCTCCTGCTCCTGCTCCAGCTTCACGCGCCGCACCGCATTGCGGATGGCGTCGAAAGCCATGCGAAACAGCGCAAACTCGGCCCATTGGCTCAGCGCGGAGGCCTGCACCGCTTCGAAGCCGAGAATGGCTCCATGCTGTTGTCCGGACAGGGTCTTGATGCAAAGCCAACCGCGGATACCGGCTTCTTCGAGAAGGTTCATCAGATCGTGGGGGTGTGATGGTCTCACCCTGGGAATATAAATGATCACGTCCTCACCGCCGTCAAACCGCTGAGCCAGGCCCAGCGCCCGCTCCGGCCAACTCTCGTCAAGGCGGACGCCGTCGCGGGACCACCGGTAGACATCCCCGTTCGTCGCCGCCCGCCAGGCGAAATAAGCCCTGTCTGCACCGATGCACCCCGCCAGTTCCTCCAGCGCGTGCTCGACATGATCCCTGAGTTCGTCGCCGTGGGAATAGATGAAGCGCATCGAGATATTTGCGATCACATGCTCGAAGGCCGCGCGGCGTCGCAGCGCCCTGGCACGCGCGCGTAACAACAGGCCGAAATACACCAGACCACCGAGCAACAGCAGCGATGTGAGGTATTGCAAAAGACGATTCTTGCGCGCGGCCGCCCGCGCGCCGAGCTGGCGCTTGATGATCAGGGCATGAACAGCGTCCTGTTCGCGGTTGCTGGCTTCGGCGACCACAGCCTTCAGAATGCCATCCACGGCCGGAAGCAGATCATGCAGCAGCTGGCCGTGAGCAATGACCGCGTGTATCGACGCCGCCTCGCCCGGTGGCGCCTGCAGATGCGCTAGTTTATCAAGCTCGACCTGCACCTCGCCCGCGCCAGCGCTCGACGTATCGATCGTCAACTGCAGCATGGCGGCCGCAAGCGCGGAGACGCCGGCGACCAGCAGCTTGTCATCCGAGGCGGAAAGACGGGCGCTGAACATGCCAAAATAGGCAAAGGAGTTTTGCAGCAGCGCATTTTGGCTCTTGAACTGCTCGATCAGCTCCTCCTGGCGACGGGCGCGCTCGGCCAGTATGTCGATCGCTGCGTTCTCTTCTCTGTCCGAGCCCGCGGCTTCGCGCAACCGGACCACCGCGGCGTCATAGGCCTCGACCATCCGCACGAGGGCGTCATAGTTCCGCGAGAGACCCGCCCGCGACGTCAGGACCTCGCGGCTAATACCGCGCTCGAACCGGGTGAAATCTGCGAGAGCCTGCGTCTGGCGATCATAACGGTCCGAATTCAGGTTGAGACCGCTGAAGAGCAGCCAGGTCAACAGCACCAGCAAAAAGGATACGCCGACCACACCAGGAGCGACTTTCATGGTCCACCTCCGACAGGCACGCCGCGATATTGTCCGGTCAGGCTGTTGAGATAGGCGACCAGCGCCTCCACCTGCTGATCGGTCAATGTCGCGTTCAATTGCGCGAATCCCATTTTGCGGACTGCATCGTCGAGCGTGGGCGCGCTGCCATCATGAAAATACGGAGCAGTCGTCGCGACGTTGCGCAGGCTCGGCACCCGCAGGATCTCCGGATCTCGCGAAGCCAGCGGGTGAAAGATACCGTGACGCTGAAACAGATTACCGCCGACGTTCACGCCCTGATGGCATGACGCGCATCCCAGGGATTTGAACAGCCTGTATCCGTCCAGCTCCTTGTCCGACAGCGCAGACCTCTCTCCGGCGAGCCAGCGATCGAACCGGCTGCCGGGCGTGACCAGGGTCCGCTGAAAGCTTGCGATAGCGTCGACAATATTGCCGGGATCAGGTCGATGACCATAGGCAGCGATGAAGGCAGTCCGCATAGCGGGATCAAGATTGAGCTTTTCGGCGGTACCTGCGAGACTGCTTCCCATAATCTGGGGACTGACCAGCGACGCGGAGACATCAGATTCCACCGAGCGATATTTTCCTTCCCAACCGAAGCGAAAATTGAGCGTCGAGTTGAAGACGGTGGTCGTGTTCAGCGGCAGCTCAGCGCCATTGCGGCCGAGGTCGTGCCGCCTCGTGCTTGCGCCGTTGGTACGGAGGTCATGACACGACGAACACGTCCGTGAATTGTCCGCCGACAACCGCACGTCGTTGAACAGGCGCTCACCGAGTGCGACCTTGAGAGGATCGATCTCGGGAGCCGGCGGCATAGGCGTGATGGGCTCTTCCGCACTGCGCGCCGCCGGCGCCTGCGGCGGCAACTGGAACGGGGCGAGAGACGGTGCTTGAGACGGGTGCAGACAGATCAGGAGCAGTGCGCCGATCGCCACGACAGAGCGACAACGCTTCAACGCACGGAAGATCCTGGTATGGGCGATTCCGGACAAGCCTTGCACATAGGTTTCGCATTACGTATCGGCAATGCGGGGCCACGACGGATTGGGCCGTCACCCTTCAAGTCTTATTGATCGATACGGCAGCCTTTCGCTGCCGGACTGATCATCCCCTCAGAACCAGCTATGCCGAATCTGGCCGATCAGACCGCTCCTGAGGCTACGCGAGACGATGGAGCGGACGGTTGCGCGATAGAAGCCAAGTCCTGCAAATGCGAGGAAGACAGCGTCAGCAATCACGGCAATACCTCACCACCCGCTCGATGTCCGCCCGGCCGTCGATGCCAAGATCGCGCAGGGTGCGATCGTCGTAGCTCGACAGGGCCGCGACGGCGCGATTGATCTCCCGCTCCTGCCGCCAATGCGCCACCAGCACTGCAACCGTTTCGCCGAGTGCGGCCCACCAGCTCCAGCGACGCCGAAGCCGAGACCGAGGCCGCAGATGAGTCCACGCAGCGATTTCTGGCGCGACAACGCTGCCGCTTGTCGGCGATTGAAAGCCACGCTGCGCCGACGTTCCATCGTGCGGCCAACCGTCAGCCGGGCATGACGGCGGCGAAGCCGAGCCACGCTGCATCGTCTCAGCAAGGAACGCCGCATTTGGATGGAGCGCCGCACCATAAAGGGCAAAGCCTTCCATCACGAACCGTATGACCGCCGACCACCAACCGGTCGAGCTATCTGCCTCCACCGACGGGTCCACCGGCCCAGAGACGTCCGCCGGCGCGTCGGGCCGCATCGCGCGAGCCTGACGACCGCCGCGATGGTTGTCCGAGAGATCGAAGTCCGGGATGCGGCCGAGTGTCGATCTGATGGGCCAGACCACCCGATTGACGTTTGAAGAGAAGTGCCGTTCCAACATGCGAGACGTTCTCCAGCGCGATGTTCACAGGAGACACCCTGAGCTTCGGCTGTTACGCCGACGTCACCGCCGGAGGGAAAACGGTTACGATTGCAGCCAGCCGCCGCCATGCTTTCAACATCACGAAGAGACGTTGCCGCGCCCCGCCCAAGCCCGGTGCGATCCGCCCGCAACGTGGCATTGAATTGCATTGTGCCGGCCTAGAACGGTTCGACCGCCACGGTGAACACGTAGCCGACGCCACGCTCGGTTTGTATGATGCGCGGCGCGCTCGGATCGTTCTCCAGCTTGCGTCGCAGGCGCAAGACCTGGACGTCAATGCTGCGGTCGAAGATGTCTTCGTGGATGCGGGTTGCCTGGAGCAGGTGCTCGCGACTCAGCGGACGCTCGGGCGCCTCGAGGAAGGCCAGCAGCAGGGCATATTCGCCCTTGCTCAGGGGAACTGGCGCGTTGCCGGCATCGACCAGCTTGCGGCCACGGCGTTCGAGCTTCCAGCCGTTGAACCGATAACCGCCGCGCTCGGGATCCCTGGCGCGCGCGGCCCGTCCTATCTCCTGACGCCGTAGCACCGCGCGGACGCGCGCCAGCAGCTCCCGCAGGCTGAATGGTTTGATGATGTAATCGTCGGCACCGAGCTCCAGGCCGACGATGCGGTCGATTTCGTCGGGCCGGTGCCCGGTCGTGATGATCACGGGCACGTCGGAGTGAGAACGAATCTCCCGCAGCAGATCCAGCCCATCTTCCTGACCAAGGCGAAGGTCGAGAATGATCAGGCAGGGCTGTGCTCCCTCGAGATGACGATGCAATTCGGCGCGGTTGGATGCAGCCCTCCCCGGTACATTATGCTCTTCCAGATATTTGATCACCATTTGCCGCAAGGTAGGATCGTCATCGACAACGATGACATGGCCGGCGTCTGCCAACATATTTGATCTCTCAAACTTGCCGTCGCCGACTTGGATGTGCCGGCTTCGGCTGATGCGAAAATGAGTTCCTCTGAAGCCGACGGCACTCGGTTGAAATCCGCTGTCGTGTGCCGACGACGCGCCTTCTTATGTACGAACGACCAATATAGATGTTCGCTGTGGTGCCTGCCGAATAGGTCATTCTGCCGTCATATTCGGCAGAATCTCCGATACGTGATGAATTGTGATCGGGATAGTTTGCTACCCAAGCGAACGTCGTTTCGACGGGCCGGCCGAGCGGGCGTTGTTCAGTCAGCTCAGAAGGATTCTAAACTGGCGGCGCATCGGCGTAGCTACCAACGTGACATTGCTTGATCGTGGGTCGAAGTTATTCGCGGGCTTGTGGATGCCGTGTGTCCGTCACGGGTGTCGCGACAGAGTCAGATATTGATACATGGCGGCGAGCTCGTCGTTGTCCATCCGCCCGATCGGACGCCACGGCATTTTCTCCCCGATCTGATGCCCATTCGGATCGACGCCGGAGCGCATGGTGGCGATAAATTCCTCGCGGGTCCACTGCGCGACAATACCGAGATCTGGACCGAGCGGCGGCAACTGACCGGGTACACCGCCACTGAGATCCTTGCCGTGGCATTCGCGGCAGTCCTGATAGGACAGGAGGTATTCGCCGTATTTGGCCGTCGGCCCCCTTGGCGGCGCAGAAATGCTTGCAACAATCACTGGCTTCGCGTCCCGCAACATCCCGGCCCCCAGCATCGCCAGGCCAAGGAGATTAAATCGATCGAGCTGCCCCGACGTTGGTGCGCCCGCGGCCGGGAGACTGCGAAGATAGGCGACCACCGCAATGGTGTCGTCGTCGCTCAGTCGGCTCGCGTTGGTGAAGGACATGATCGTGAGCCACCCTCCGCCCGCATCGACGCCGTTGCGAATGGCGCGAAAAATCTCGCCGTCCGACCACCGTTTCAGTGGCCCGGCGGGCGTGAGATTGGCGGGCACGAACGAGCCAATATTGATCGGAAGATCCTCGGCGAGATCGCCTCCGCCGGTCAACGCCGCCTTATGGCATCCGCTGCAAAAGCTGTCGGTCACGGCCTTGCCGCGTGCGACTCGTTCAGGCGTGAGTTCGACCCTGACGCTAGGGAGAGGCGCGGAGCGCGCGTGCTGCTTGACGAGACCCGTCGCAGTCAGCGCGCTGACTGACGACACCAGGATCGTCAATACGGCTGCGAGCCCGACACCGCTCCACCTCAAGACGCGAGACCGGACCTGCGAGGCACGCCAGCCGATCCAGCTCATGAATGCCGCAAGAGCCACCAATAGAATGAGACTGACAATATTCGCCATGTTCGTCCTCAACGCATTGAGCGTGAGCGCGACCGGCCCTGCACATAGACAGGATTCGCTCGCAGTCATCTCGTAGGCCGGCGGCCAGTCGAGACCTTGCCGCCTGCACTCGAAAGGGGCGCTTTTCGTAACTATGAGGGCGAGACTACCGCGCTGTTTCAGCGTCGGCAGTGTGAGTTACCATTGTAACACGACGCGGGCCCGCACTGATCGTCGCACCGATATCCACCGCCGCCACAACGCCATAATGCGTTGCCGCCGTAACCAATTTGGCGCAGTGCAGAAGTTCTGTCGTAACGGCCATCCCAGCACTCTCCCTCTGCTCATCGACCGCCCACGGTCGACGCTCGACAATCAGAGGACCTACTCCATGAAAATTCTCATTGCTTCGACGCCTGCGACGGGCCATCTCAATCCACTGCTCGCCATTGCGCGCATTCTCGTCGCGGAGAACCACGAGATTGCCTTCCTGACCGGGACCGCATTTCGGGCCCGTATCGAAGCCAGCGGCGCGCGGTTCTTCCCGCTTCCGCCAGGCGCGGATTTCGACCTGCGGGACATTCTCTCGGTGGTCCCCGAATTGAAGAGCCTTCCTCCGGGGCCGGATTGGCTCCGCACTGCTTGCGAGCGCATCTTCGTCGACTCCATCCCGGCACAGAACCAGGGCCTGTACGAGGCGTTGGAGCACTTTCAGGCTGACGTCATCGTCGGCGACGACATGCTGTTCGGCATCCTGCCGACGCTGCTCGGGCCAAGCGAGATGCGGCCGCCGGTCGTGTTGTGCGGGACGTCGTTTCTGCACTGGGAACGCGATGACGGCGCGCCGAACTTTCTCGGGCTGCAGCCTGCGACCACAGAGGAGCAGCGCCAGCAATATGCTGTGCTCGCCGGAGAATATGACGCGAACGTCGATCAGCCGGTCCTGCGCAACCTGAACAGGGTGCTGAAGGGCTTCGGCGTCGGGCCTGTATCGAAGCCGATGTTCCATTCAGTCATCGAACTCGCCGATGCCTACATGCAATTGTCGGTGCCGAGCTTCGAATTTCCGCGGGCATTTCCGCCCAATGTGCACTTCGTCGGAACGCCGCCGATCATTCCGCGCCAGGCGCCCCTGCCGCCGTGGGCGCAAGAGCTCGATGGGTCCAGGAAGGTCGTGCTGGTGACACAGGGCACCGTGGCCAATCACAATCTAGGGCTCGTGATCGCCCCGACGCTCACAGCGCTTGCCGACGAGCCGGACGTGCTGGTCGTGGCGACGACCGGCGGCCGCCCGGTCGAGGCGATCCCAGCTGCCGTCCCGTCAAACGCACGGCTTGCCACCTACCTGCCGTTCGAATGGCTGCTGCCTCGCGCCGACGTGCTGGTCACCAACGGCGGCTATGGCAGCGTCAACCAGGCCATGAGCTTTGGAATTCCGCTGGTCACCGCGGGCACGACCGAGGACAAGGCCGACGTCAATGCACGCGTGGCGTGGTCCGGCGTCGGCATCAATCTCGCGACCAACGAGCCGACGCCCGACGCGATCCGCGAGGCGGTGCGCACCGTGCTCGATCGCCCTGCCTACCGCATGCGCGCCTCGCGAATGGCCGACGAATTCGCCGACATCGATACGCGGTCTGAGGTTCTCCGGATCATCGGCCGCCTCGCCGACGATCGCAAGGCGTTGCAGGGTGCCGGCAAGCTCGAAACCGGCCGCAGCCGCCGCGTCGCCCGGTAAAGTTGCATGGCCCGACTCTGGAGGGGAGCGCTGCTCCCCTCTGAAGCAACCGAGCACATTCGAACGACCTCGCCGTGAGGTGGCAGGCCGCCCATGCTCGCCTTCGGTCGAACGACGCTGCGGCTCTTCGGTCCGGCAGCGATCGAACACGAAAGGGCAGCGGGTGTGGAAGCGGCAACCGCTCCGGAGGATGGATCGGGCTCGGCACGTCGCCGCAGAGGATGATGGGATCGCGCTTGGCCCCGGGCTCCGGCAGTGGAACCCGGCTTCAGGGCCGCGCGCGGCATAACGCAGCGTCGCGCCGTTTTTCCAGCCAAGCCTTCATGCCGTCCGGCCCGTTCGGCGGACAAGTCGCTCCATCCGGGCTACAAGCATGCGGAACCTCTCTCCTCGCTTCGGTTTATAACCGCGCCCCCTCCTCTGTCCCAATCCCCCTCCGGAGCTTCACGAATGATTTCAGCCGACCGGCCGGCGACGCGGCTCGCCACGCGTCTCTCGTTCCTGGTCGCCGGCTTCGGCATGGCCTGCTGGGCACCGCTGGTCCCGTTCGCGAAGGAGCGGCTCTCGGTCGATGACGCCGTCCTCGGCCTGCTGCTGCTCAGCCTCGGGATCGGCTCGGTCGTCGCGATGCTCGCAACCGGTATCTTGATCGCAAGGCACGGCAGCAAGCCGATCATCATTGCAGGCGGGATCGGCCTCGCATTGGTTCTGCCCCTGCTGGTCATCGCGGGTACGCCCGTGACATTGGCGATTGCCTTGCTCGCTTTCGGGGCCGCGCTCGGCTCCATCGATGTCGCCATGAACATCCATGCCGTCGAGGTGGAGCGCGCGGCGAGAAAGCCGCTGATGTCGGGCTTTCATGCGCTCTTCAGCATTGGCGGTTTCGCCGGATCCGCAGTGATGACGGCGCTGCTGTCATTTCATCTCGCACCGCTCGCATGCGCATTGATCTGCTCCGTACTCATGCTGATCACGATGGCGCTCGCCTGGCCGCGGCTGCTGCGTTCGGCGCAAGCGCAGGACGGACCGCTGTTCGTGCTGCCGCATGGCATCGTGCTGTTGCTGGCGCTGCTGGCGGCTGTCACATTTCTGATCGAAGGTGCGATGCTCGATTGGGGCGCGCTGCTCGTCATCGGCACGGGCCTCGTCAGCGAGGCCCAAGGCGGGATCGGTTACATCGTGTTCTCGATCGCGATGACCGCCGGCCGGCTCGGCGGCGATGCCGTCGTGGCGCGCGTCGGTGATCGCGCAACGCTGGTCGGGGGAAGCCTGCTTGCTGTCGCAGGCCTTGCGGTGCTGTTGCTCGCGCCCAGCGCGGCCACTGCCATCGCCGGCTTCCTGCTCATCGGCCTCGGTGCTTCGAACCTCGTGCCGGTGCTGTTCCGCCGCGCCGCCATGCAGACCGCAATGCCTACGGGGCTCGCGGTGGCGTCGATCACCACTGCCGGCTATGCAGGCGTTCTGGTTGGTCCCGCCGGCATCGGCTTTATCGCCCACGCCGTCGGGCTGCCGACGGCATTCTGGATGCTCGCCGCGCTGATGTGCCTCGTCACGCTGTCCGCGCGCGCCGTGACCGCAAAATAGAAAGGCGCATCACGGCATGCCGTGACGCGCCTTGCAATGGATGTCGCGCGAACTTTACGCGCTGGCCTGGGTGACGAACTTCGTGTTGAGATAGCCCTCGATCGCCTCGAGGCCGCCTTCGGAGCCGTAACCGGAATCCTTGACGCCGCCGAACGGCACTTCCGGCAGCGCGAGGCCGTGATGGTTGATCGAGACCATGCCGCTCTCGATGTCGGCGCCGATCGCCTGCATCGTCTTGGTCGAAGTGGTGTAGGCATAGGCCGCCAAGCCATAAGGCAGACGGTTCGCCTCGGCAACGACTTCATCATAACTGCGGAAGGACGTGATCGGTGCCAGCGGGCCGAACGGCTCCTCGTTCATGATGCGGGCATCACGCGGCACGTCGGTGATGACCGTCGGCTCGAAGAAGAAGCCTTCATTGCCGATGCGCTTGCCGCCGGCCTGGATCTTTGCGCCGCGCTGAACCGCATCGGAGACCAGACCTTCCATGGCATCGACACGGCGCGGGTTGGCCAGCGGACCCATGCGGGTGTCCTTGTCGAGGCCGTTACCGACCTTGAGGCTCTTCGCTGCCGCGACGAACTTCTCGACGAAGGGCTGATAGACGCTCTCGTGCACCAGGAAGCGCGTCGGCGAGACGCAGACCTGTCCGGCGTTGCGGAACTTGTTCGCCGAGAGAATCTTCGCGGCGTTGTCGAGATCGGCATCCGCGAACACGATCGCCGGCGCATGGCCGCCGAGCTCCATGGTGACACGCTTCATGTGCAGGCCGGCGAGCGCGGCGAGATGCTTGCCGACCGCGGTCGAACCGGTGAAGCTGATCTTGCGGATGATCGGATGCGGAATGAGATATTCCGACACGTCCGACGGCACGCCGAACACCAGTTGGACGACGCCGGCCGGAATGCCGGCATCCGCATAAGCGCGCACCAGCTCCATGCAGCTCGCCGGGGTTTCTTCCGGACCCTTGACGATGATCGAGCAGCCCGCGGCGAGCGCGGCCGAGATCTTGCGCACGGCCTGGTTGATCGGGAAATTCCAGGGCGTGAACGCCGCGACCGGACCGACCGGCTCCTTGGTCACGAGCTGGGAGACGTTGCCCATCCGCGGCGGCACGATGCGGCCATAGGCGCGGCGAGCCTCTTCCGAGAACCAGTCGATGAGGTCGCCGGCCAGCATGGTCTCGCCCTGCGCTTCCACCACCGGCTTGCCTTGCTCCATGGTCATGACCGGGGCGATCTCGGCGGCGCGCGAGCGGATGATGTCGGCGGCCTTACGCATCAGCTTGTAGCGGTCGAACGGCGAGGTCTTGCGCCAAACCTCAAAACCGGCCTTGGCGGCCTCCAGCGCACGGTCAAGGTCCGCGCGCGAGGCGTGCGGTGTCTTGCCGATCGGCTGGCCGGTTGCGGGATTGAGGATGTCCTCCGACTTGCCGGAGGTGCCGTCGGTCCACTCACCGGCAATGAACATCTGAACTTTGGGGTACATCCTTGGCGTCTCCTGCATGATTTCCGCGGCGACAGGTTTAGCGCCCGCCGCCCAATAAGTGGGCGCAGAGCTACACCGAAAGGCGGGCCGCGGAAAGGGATCAATGAGGTCGCAGCCGCGCGCGGAAGGTATGCGCAAGGGGCGACACAACGTCGTCGTGATGCATCATCTTCCCCTCACACCAGGCTCGATTTGCCCCGGCTCAGCACCTCGCCCGCACCTTTGTCGCCGAACTGCCGATGTCTGGAATATCCGGCCCCACGACGCAAGGGCGGCTACGTCGCCGCCGGCGAGACTGAGGGTTCGCCACAGCGTGACCGCGACGGAGTCGAGCACGGCGATATCGAGCTCCCGTTCGAGCGAGGCCGCGAGCCCGGCACCATCAAGATTGGTGCAGAGGATGACAACGCCATCGGCCCCCTCCGCTGCCACCGCGCGGATCATGTCGGCAATCGTCGCGGGCGCGACCTCGCCAAAGGAGAAATTGTCGCGCAAGCCCAAATGCCGTTCCGCATGCGGGACGATCCCCTCCCCGGCCCAGACCTTGCCGATCCGCCGCTGCACGTCATCGGTATAGGGCGAGACGAGAGCGACGCGTCTGGCGTCGAGCGCACGGGCAGCCTCGATGCAGGCGAGTGTCGAGGTGGTCGCCGGCACGCTTGTGCGTTTCGTGATGGCCTCGCAAAGGCTCCTGTCGCGAGCGATCCCGAGCCAACTCCCCGACGTGCCGTTCCAGGCGATGGCGTCGACCTTGGCATCGGCCAGCAGATCCGCCGCCGGCAACATCACCGAGGCATCGAACTGGCTCAGCGCGGCGGCATCGAGCGCAATCTCGGTGACGCGGAAGCGCGAGAAATGGGCGGTAACGCCATCTACGCCATGCAGCATGGCGCTGGTGACGGGCTCCAGCACCGAATTGGAGGACGGCGTGATCATGCCGAGGCGTTTGCGCAAGATTGACATCGATCACGGATGCTCCATTGCGAAGGCGCGCTACGCGCCCTTCAAAGGATCATCCTCGCCCGCCGGCGCCTGCGCAACCGGCAATTTGCAGACTGCATATCATTTGTTCGACGGGCAATTCAGGCTGCAAAGGTCGCCCGCAACCGCCGCCAGCCGATGACGATGCCGGTGACGGAGAATACCAGGCCCAGCGCGCAAAGCCCGACGATCAGGACATCGCGCAGAAATGGACGCGCCATCAGGACAGGGAAATCCAGCGTGTGCAGCGCGCTGTAGAACCAGCGATAGGCCCGCCGCGAGGCATCCAGCCGTTGCAGCACGCTGCCGTCGGCGCCGTCGATGTCGAACCAGAGATCGCCGCAACGGGAGCGGTAGACCGGCGCGCCGGGGACGGTGGTCTGAGCAGCATAGTCGTCGTTGTCGGAAACGATGGACGCCGCGCCGCAGCCCGCCGCAAGACGTGTCGTCAAGCCAAGGACGTCCTGCCCATCCAGGAACGCCGCTTCCTGATTGCGGGCCGTCTCACCCGCTTTGATCAAAGTCTGACTGCCAAGGCCAGTCCGATCTCGCCGGTAGACACTGCCATTGAAGGCGAACCATTCGACTTCTCGGACCGACGACGACAAGGGCCGCTGATCAACGGATGGAGCCGTACTCCAGTCCGGCACAGCGTTCGTCACGCCAGACTCCGTCGAAGTCAATTGCCCGCGCGAGAACAGCCGGCCGTGATCCATGGAGAGCCAGCCGCTGAAAATCCAGGTCAGCACGAAAACGGTCGAAGCGAGCCCGATGATGTGATGCAGGGCGTGCCAGCCGCGATAAGGCGTCGAGATAAGGCCCCCCCGGATCCTGATCCTGACGACACCGAGCACCGCCCCCAGCACCGCCGCGATCAAGGCCACCAGCGACAGTGTCGAGACGATCTGGTCCCACAGCGACCAGCTGCTCCTGAGAACGGTCGGATAGATCCAGTGCACGACGCTACCGACCCAATTCCATCCCCGCTCGCTGCGGGCGGTATCCAGGACAATTTCGCCGGTACGCGACGAGACGTAGATCTCTGTCCCCGGCGCATTGCCGAGAGCTATGCGAAACAGAGGCCGATGGCGATCAAAACCGTTTGGGACGCTCCATTGATCGTAGTCCGCGTGTGCAGCGATCATTGCGTGCGCGGCATCGAGCCCGCGGCGATCGGCATATGCTCGCGCGATGGCGAGCGCGACATCGGGAAATTCCACCGACGCATCGGCCCCATCCGAAGCATGGACCGCTCGCACGCCTGATGGTCCCGACACCACATAGACCGGCCCGTCGCCGCGCTGGATCAGGCGAACGCGCGTGGCGTCCTTGATCCCACTGACGGCGACTGCGTCGATAGCCGCCGTAATCGCATCTCCGCGCGCTATCGGCGCGAGCCCGGCAAAGCGTTCCGCTTCCGTCAGCGACGGAAACGGAACGAAGTGCATCACGATTCCGCTCGCGAACCACATCGCGAACAGGAGGCAGAACGCGATCCCGAGCCAGCGGTGCGAGAGGACGATCGCGCCCATCATGTGATCAACGCCCTACCATTTGAACGCCGCGGAGATCTCATAGGTCCGCGGCACGCCCAGCAGGATCTGGTCGGGATAGAACGGGTCGCCCCAGATCGCGTAGCGCTTGTCGGCGAAGTTCCGCACCCGGAAGGTCAGGCGGGCATGGTCGACCGCATTGAACACCGTTTTGGGGATGTCGACGAAGGCGTAGAGATCGCCGACGGTGTAGGCATTCATGGTCACAGTGTTGGCGTCGGTGTTGTAGCGGTCGCCGACATGACGGCCGGTGATGCCGACCTCCACCGGCCATGGCGTAAAGAAGCGCTAGGACGCGCCGGCATTGGCAACGATGCGCGGCACGTTCGGCGGCGTATTGCCCGAGAACGAGCCGCCGACGAAATCATAATCGGCATAGCGCGCGTCGACATAGGCGATGTTGCCCCAGAGACGCAAAGGCTCGATCGGGCGGATCGATCCGGCGAGTTCGACGCCCTTGGACTCCTGACGTCCCGCGATGTTGAGCTGCATGCCGCCCGCCGCCGCGTAGACGTTCTTGCGCAGGATGTCATAGGCCGAAAACGACCACTCCGCCCTGTTGTCCCAAAACACGTGCTTAACGCCGGTCTCGTACGTGCGCGCGGTGGTCAGGTCGAGCGGCTGGGTCGGCGCGAGCAGGAAGATGTTGTTGGCCGAGATGTCGGCGCCGGTGGCGTACTGGCTGAAGAAGGTCAGGCCCGGAACGGCCTCCCACGTGTAACCGATGCGGCCGGTGACCGGTGCCCAGGATTTCGAGAACGGGAAATTCGCGTTCTCCAGACCGTTGACGTCGGTGGAGTTGCGGTCGAGCCCGATATGTTCGACGCGCAGGCCGCCGATCAGCGCAAAGGTCCGCGTGAGCTTCAGCCGATCCTCGAACGACAGCGCCTCGTTGTCGATACGCGCGGTCTGCTGCTTTGTGGTGAGCGAGCCGTAAAAGCCGCGGTCGAAATCGACCAGCGGGACATAATCATTCGGAAAATTTGCGGCACTCGGCCTGACGAAGTCGAGGTAGCTCGACGACAGCGTCGTGACCATGCGGTTGTCGAAGCCCGCGATATTGGCATCCCAGACCAGATCGGTGATGTTGCCGACGAGGCGCTGGCTGTGCGCGACATAGAAGCGCTCGCGATACACCTCGTTCTTGATCGAATCGAACGCCTCGATCTCGTTGTTGAACCAGGTGCGCTCCGCGCCATAACCGTAGGCCTGGCTCTTCAGCGTCAGGTCAGGCGCCAGCTTCAGCTCAAAGCCGCCGCGCAACCACACTTCTTGCGCGACATTTCGGTTGTCGAGAACGTTGTAGTTGGTGTTGAAAGTGCGGTCGTCGATCGTGATGGCCCCGAGATCAGTCCTGTTGAAGTAGCTACCGGAGACAATGCCGCTCGTCGCATGCGAGCCGCTGAAGGCCGCCGACACCAGCGGCGCCCCCCAATAGGCTTTTGAGCGGTCTTCGCGATACTCGATCGCGCCCCAGACCTTGAGGCTGTCGGAGATGCGGTAGTTGAGCTGGCCGGAGATGTCCAGCGTCTTGGTGTTGGTGTCGTCGGCAAAGCCGTTGAGCGTGGAGCGGCTGATATCGAAACGGTAGTCCAGTCCCTGGACGTTGGTGCTGCCACCGGAGCCATAATGCGCACGGAAGGAATTCAGGGAGTCATATGAAAAGTCGGCTTCGTTCCGGATCGCCCCGGTGTGCGGCTGCTTGGTGACGAAATTGATCGCACCACCGGCGGCGCCTTCGCCCGAGATCAGTGAGGCCGGCCCCTTCAGAAATTCAACCGCTTCGAGATTGGCGGTGTCCATGATCCGCGAGGTCATGTTCTGCGGGCCGATTTTGATGCCGTTGTAGAGCGTGTTGATCTGGCTGTTGGTGAAGCCGCGCATCGAGAAGGCCGAGGGCTCGGCCGGATTGTCGCCGGCGGTGACGCCGACCGCGCCCTGGGCCACGTCGGAGACGGTGCGATAGCCCTGCTCGCGCATGGTCTCGGCGGAGATCACCTCGACGGTCGCGGGCGTCTCGCGCACGGTCAGGCCGAGGCGCGAGGCGCTCTCGGCGACCGCATTGCTGTTGAGCGGCGTCGGCGCCGCAGCGTTCGGCACGACGGGCTTTGGCGCCGCCGTTACCGCAGCAGGCCTGCGCGCCGCCGCTCGGCGTGCGCTTGCTGTATCCCGGCCAGCCGGCTTGGCCTGCTTGCGGGATTGGGGGGGCGACACCTCGATCGGAGGCAAGGACTCGCGAGCCTGCTGCGCGTGAGCGGCATGCATGTCGGCGGCAACAAGCGGCGCAAGCGCGGCGGAGGCGAGCAGCAAACGGCGTGGTCGTACAATACGGATGGAAGACACGGTCTTGGACCTCGGTGTGACGTCAGTGGCACGTCACTGCGAACCAAGGTCCCATCTTCCGGCTTTTAGCCTTCCGATGAAGCCGAATGTCTGTACTCCCCGACCGACATCTTCGCGTGTGACCACGGCTGACGGCAGGTCTCCTGGCTCGCGGGTCGTGACCGCTTCGTCGCCTTCCCGGGACCGAGGACCCAGTGGCTTGTGACGAAGGATTCACCGCTTACAGTTGCGGGGGCAGCTACGGCATTGGGGACAATGTCCCCGCACCGCATTCCCTTTTCATCCCCTCTCGGGGAAACCGTCACCACCATCTAGGATTACGGCGTAGACGGAGTCAATGTGCCTGTTGCGGCGATGGTGCCACAGCGGCCAACTTCCCTGGGAGATCTGCATGGAAGGCGAAACCTTCCTCTGGCTGATACGGCATGCGCCCGTCGACGGCGTCAAAGGGGCTATCCATGCGAATGATGCGCCGGCGGACCTTGGCGATCGCGGGCGGCTCGAGGCGCTGCGCCGGTGTCTGCCGCGGGGAGCGGCGAGCTATGCCAGCCCGGCGCGGCGCACGGTCGAGACGGCACGCGCGCTGGGGCTTGAACCTGAATTGCTACCCGAATTCGGCGAGCAGGATTTTGGCGACTGGACCGGCCGGCGGCATGACGAACTCGGGGCTGATGGAGGCGAGGCCTATGCACGATTCTGGAGCGATCCGGCGCGTGGCCGGCCGCCAGGCGGGGAAAGCTTTGAAGAACAGGTCGCACGCGTGAGGCAGGGTCTCGCGCGGATCAGCATCGGGTCCGCAACGCTGGTCGTCCATTCCGGCACCATCCGCGCCGTGCTGTGCATCGCGCTCGACCTGACACCGCAAGCCGCCTTGCGCTTCGTGATCGATCCGCTGTCGCTGACCCGGATCGACCGGCTCGCGACCGGCTGGCGGGTTGTGTCGGTCAATCAGCGCATGGCCTAGGACGGCCGATCCGGCACATTGGCCTGCGCGAACGTCGCCATATCGTTGTGGAGGCTGCAGGCCGATCGCACCAGCGGCAGCGCGATGGCGGCGCCTGATCCTTCGCCAAGCCTGAGATCGAGGCTGATCAGCGGCTGCACGTTCAGCGCGCGCAGCACCAGCCGGTGCCCCTGCTCTGCCGATTGATGCGAGGCGAGCTGGAACGGCTGGCACGATGGATTCAGCCGCACCGCCGCGAGCGCCGCAACCGATACGATAAAACCGTCGATCAGCACGGGGATGCGCGCCTGCGCCGCCGCGATGATCGCGCCGGAGATCGCCGCGATCTCGAGCCCACCCACGGCGCACAAGATCTTTTCGGGCGCTGCACCCGCAACGCCATGACGCGCGATCGCCGCATCGATCACGCGCGCCTTGTGCGCACGGCCCGCCGCATCGACACCGGTCCCCGTGCCCGCGATGTCCTCGGCGCTGATGCCGAGAAGGCTCGCGGCGATCGCCGCCGAGGTCGTGGTGTTGCCGATGCCCATCTCGCCGAAGATCAGGAGATCGGGCTGATGGGCCTTCGCCCGCGCCACTGCGCGCTGGCCGGCTTCAAAGGCGAATGCCAGCTCCGCCGGCGTGATTGCAGCGTCGACGCTGAAATCGCCGGTGCCAAGGCGCGGCTTGTCCGTGACGATGCCCGGCATCGCCGCCTCGGCCAGCGTGCCGACATCGACGACCTCGAGGGTCGAGCCGAGCTCACGTGCCAGCACCGAGATCGCGGCGCCGCCGGAGGCAAAATTCGCCATCATCGCGATCGTCACCGCCTGCGGATAGGCTGACACACCTTGCGCGACGATGCCGTGATCGCCGGCGAAGATGATGATCGGCACGCGTGCGGCTCGAGGGCGTTCAGTCGCCTGCAGGCCGGCCAGCTCGATCGCGAGCTGCTCGAGCCGGCCGAGCGCGCCGGTCGGTTTTGTCAATTGCGCCTGCCGCGCGATCGCGGCCTCGCGATGAGCCGCGGAGATCTCGGGGCATTTCTGAGTAACCCAATCAGGGAGCATGCTGCCTCGCTTACGGCCTGCGCTTGAGAATGTAACTGTCCATGATCCAGCCGTGCCGTTCACGCGCGGCCTGCCGCGCACCGACGATGCGCGCGCCCACCTCGGCAAGCCGACCGGACATGATGATCTGATCGGCCATGCCGAGATAGGCGCCCCACCAGATGTAAAGCCCCGCCGGATCGAGCGACTGAAACGCCGTACCTCCGTCGAGCATCACAACGACTGTATCAACGCCCCCCGGCCAGCCGCCTTCGCGCAGGCGGCGTCCCGTCGTGACCAGAAACGGCTCG
The DNA here is from genome assembly GCF_040549385.1 of Bradyrhizobium sp. LB11.1. NCBI lineage: Bacteria > Pseudomonadati > Pseudomonadota > Alphaproteobacteria > Hyphomicrobiales > Nitrobacteraceae > Bradyrhizobium > Bradyrhizobium sp. LB11.1. The sequence continues at coordinate 72,541 of NZ_JBEPTH010000013.1, forward strand.
CCGATGTCGTTGAGCGGCAGCGCATGCACGGCACACAGCACCTGGATCGAGGTGATGCCGGGCACGACCTCGATGTCGGGCAACGGATTGAGCCGCCGCGCGATGCGCAGCGAGGAATCATAGAGCGAAGGATCGCCCCAGATCAGCAGCGCGACCTTGCCCTCGCCGCCGAGTTGACTTTCGATCGTCTGCGACCAGGTGGCGGCAACCGCGTCGTGCCAATCGTCCACGCCCTTGCGGTAGTCGGCTTCATCGGCGTCACGCACGGGAAGATCGAACTCGGCGATGCGCGTCGTGCCGTTGGTAAGCACGTCCGCGCAGATCGTCCGCCTGAGATCAGCAAGATCGGATTTTGCCGTCCCCTTCCGTGGGATCAGAACGAGATCGGCGGCATTGATCGCGCTGATCGCAGCGCGCGTGAGCTGCCCGGGATCGCCGCAACCGATGCCGATCAGGGCGAGCGTCATCATGACGAATTGCCCTCCGCCAGCGCGCCGAACATGATCACGGCCGCCGTGGACGCAGCACCGCCGCGCGCGAGCTGCTCGGCGAGCTCGGCAATGGTGGTGCGCACCAGCCGCTCATCGGTACGACCAAGAGATTCGGCGAACAGCGCCGGAGTGCTCGGTGAGAGGCCGTGCTCGATCAATTTCGCGACCATGGCCGGAAACGTGCGCCGGCCCATATAGACCACGGTCGTCGCATCAGGATCGGCCAGCGCCGCCCAGTTCAAATTCTGCGGCAGCTCACCGGTGACGTCGGCCCCGGTGACGAACTGCACCCGGCGCGAGGTGTGGCGCCGGGTCAGGGGAATGCCGGCTTGTGCAGCAGCGACGCAGGCGGAGGTGACCCCAGGAATGATTTCATAACGGATGCCGGCTTCGCGCAGCGTCTCGAGCTCCTCTTCGAGCCGGCCGAAGATGCCGGCATCGCCGGACTTCAGCCGCACGACGCGGACGCCCGTGGCGGCATAGTCGACCAGAAGGCGATTGACGTGGTGCTGCTTTGTTGACGGCCGCCCCGCCCGCTTCCCCACCGCGACGAGATTGGCGCCTGGGCGCGCCAGATCGAGGATCGCGCCGGAGGCGAGATCGTCATAGAGCACCACATCCGCCTCGCGCAGCCGCGCGGCGCCCTTGAGCGTGAGAAGCTCAGAATCGCCGGGGCCGGCGGAGATGAAAGTGACAAAACCGCTCACCGGTCCTCCGCGATCAGATGGAAGAACGTGCCGGTGGCGTGGCCGCGCCGCGAGCCGGTTTCGGCGATGACGGCGCCGGTTGCGTCGTGCACGACCGCCAGCGGCGTGTCAGGCTGGGCGACGATGGTCGAATAGTGAAACTCATGCCCGCGCAGGCGCGCACCGGCCTGATGCCCCGGCATGGGAGCACCGAGCGCGGCAAGGCGATAGCCCAGATGCATGCGGCGCTTGGCAAAGCTCGTCTCCAGTCCGAGCAGGCCCGTCATCTCGTGACTGATACCGTCGGCATCGGTCAGAGCAGTTCCCAGCACCATATACCCCCCGCATTCGCCGTGCACGGGCCGCGTCTCGGCGAAGGCGCGCAGGCCGCTGCGGAAGCGCGCATTGGCGGCGATCTTGCCGGCATGGAGCTCGGGATAGCCGCCGGGCAGCCAGCACACGTCGGCGTTCGCGTCGGGCGCTTCGTCCGCGAGCGGCGAGAACGTCGTGATCTCCGCGCCGGCCGCGCGCCAGGCTTCCAGCATATGCGGATAGACGAAGGAGAACGCGGCATCGCGGGCGAGTGCAATGCGCTGGCCCGGCGGCGTCACGTTCAGGCCGTTCGCCGCTGGTTGTACTGACCACGCGGCTGCGGATCGCAGCACGGCATCGAGATCGACATGCTCGGCGACGAAGCGCGCCGCCTCGTCGATCAGTTTTCCGATCTCGGCCTGCTCCTCGGCCTGCACCAGGCCGAGATGCCGCTTCGGCAGGCTGATCTCGGCATGGCGCGGCAGCGCGCCGAACACGGCAATACCAATGTCGTTCAGCGCGCGACGCACGAGGTCCTCGTGACGGGGGCTCGCGACGCGGTTGAGCACGACGCCGGAGAGGCGCACGCCGGGGCGGTAGTCGCGCAGGCCAGCGGCGATCGCCGCTGCGGTCTGCGCCTGTCCGGAGGGGTCGATCACCAGCACCACCGGCCAGCCCAGCATCTCCGCGATGTCGGCGGTGGCGCCGGTGCCGGAGACACCGCGCGCGGCAACGCCGTCGAACAGGCCCATCGAGCCCTCGGCGAGCACGATATCGGCATCAGTGCCCCGGCCGACGAGATGCGCGATGGTGGCGCGGTCCATCGCCCAGCTATCGACATTGACGGAGGCGCGGCCCGTGGCGACGGCATGGAAAGCGGGATCGATATAGTCGGGCCCGCTCTTGAAGCACTGCACGTTCAATCCGCGATTGCGCCAGGCGCGCGCGAGCGCCAGCGTCAGCGTGGTCTTGCCGACGCCGGAGGCCGGCGCGGAGATGACGAGCCCCGCCGGCATCACGGCGCCTCCGGAAAACGCGGCTCGACGCCGACGGGCCGATAGCGGCGGTCATAGTCGGCAGCATAGAGCCGGCTCTCGTCGAAATCCGCCGCACCGAGCGTCTTGCCGACCAGGATCAGCGCGGTGCGCTCCATCTGGCCGCCAATAGCCGTATCCAGCGTTGCCAGGGTGGCACGGACGATGCGCTGATCCGGCCAGCTCGCGCGCCAGACGATGGCGACCGGGCAGTCCGCGCCGCAATGCGGCGTCAGCTCGGCGATGACCTTGTCGAGCAGATGGATCGACAGATGGATCGCGAGCACCGCGCCGGTCGCGGCGAACGCAGCGAGCTTCTCGCCCTCGGGCATCGCGCTGGCGCGGCCGAGCGTACGCGTCAGCACGACCGTCTGGGCAAGACCTGGCAGTGTCAGCTCGGCCTCGAGGGCAGCCGCGGCCGCCGCGAACGACGGCACGCCGGGCGTGACCGTGAAGGGAATGCCAAGCGCGCGCAGGCGGCGCAGCTGCTCGCCCATCGCCGACCAGATCGAGAGATCGCCGGAATGCAACCGTGCAACGTCCTTGCCATCCGCATGCGCGGTTGTGATCTCCGCGACGATCTCGTCGAGCGACAGCGGCGCGGTGTTGACGATGCGCGCGCCGGGCGGGCAATGCGCCAGCACGCCCTCGGGCACCAGCGAGCCCGCATAGAGGCAGACTGGGCAGGCCGCGATCAAATCGCGCCCGCGCAGGGTAAGTAGATCGGCGGCGCCCGGTCCGGCACCGATGAAGTGCACCGTCATGCGCCGTCTCCTTCAGCGATCGCCGCGGTCGCAGTGCGATCCCGCGAGACAGCCCGCATTGCGATGAGCCGCGCGCGAGGACCGGCGGCTGCCAGCGCGGCCGCTTCGGCGACGGATCCCGTGCCGAATTTTTCTGTGATGAGTTTTGATTGCGTCGGCGTCGCGATACCGGCCAGAGTTTCGGCGGGGACGGCCTTGATCGGGACGCCACACTCGCGCGCGAGCAGTTTCAACGCCTCCGCGTCAGCCTTGTCGCTGACCGTTGCCACGGCCGCGAGGCCATCGGAACCGCCAGCAGCCGCGAGCGCTTCGCGCAACGAGTCCAGCGTGACATCTTTTTTGAATCCGAGCCCGGCGACCTTCATCGCACCGTACTCCACTGCACCACCGGGCGCGCCGCCTTCCAGGACCGGTAGCGGCCGAGCGGAGCGGCATGCGCAATCTCGACCCGCATCAGCTCACCGTCATGCTGCTGGTGCAGTTCGCCGAGCAGCGCCCCCGTCTCCAGCGTCACGGCATGCGCGACCAGCCGCGTACCAGGCCCAAGTTGCGACCAGACGGCATCGAACATCGCGCGTTCGAGACCGCCGCCGATGAAGACGGCATCCGGTGCTACAAGTCCGACAAGAGCCTCAGGCGCCTTTCCCGTCACCACAGTGATCTGATGCGCCAATCCGAACGCGGCTGCATTGCTACGGATGTTCGCTGCGCGGTTCCCGCGCGCCTCGACGGCGATCGCCGTCCCGCCGCACAGCGCCCATTCTACCGAGATCGAACCCGACCCGGCGCCGATGTCCCATAGTGTTCTGCCAGGGCACGGCAGCAGCGCCGAGAGCGCCAGCGCGCGTAACGGCCGCTTGGTGATCTGGCCGTCGTGAGCGAAGAGAACGTCTGGCAGGCCCGAACTGCGGGGCAGGCCCTGCGCCCCCTTCGCCTCGAGCGCCACCGCGACCAGGTTTCCCGTGGAAGCGCGTATATAGCTCTCAGCGCGATACTCACCGATTCGTTCATGTGGTCCGCCGAGCGCAGCGAGAGTCCGGAATGCCGACGCGCCCCATCCGCGTTCGCTCAGCCATCTTGCAAGATCAACGGCGGCCTTGCCGTCGCGCACGAGACAAATGATCCGCGCGCCCGATGTAAGATGCGGCACGAGACGCTCGAATGGCGCGGCATGAAGCCCGATGCAGACGGCGGATTCGAGCCGCCAACCTAGCCGCGCGGCCGCGAGCGAGAAGGTCGATGGCGCCGAATGCGCGATCCATTCTCTCGCATCGAGCCTCTCGGTAAGGCCTGCGCCGGCGCCATACCAGAACGGATCGCCGGAGGCCAGCACCGCCGTCGGTCGGCCGCGGCAGCCCAGCACAATGTCAGCGTCGAACGGCACCGGCCACGCGCGGCCTCGGCTTCCGACATCCGCCAGCGCAAGATGACGCTCGCCGCCGAACACGGTTTCCGCGTTGGCAAGCGCCTTTCGACTTGCATCGGACAGCCCGGCAAGGCCATCTTCGCCGATACCGATGATGGTCAGCCAGGGATCAGCCATGATGCGCGCCCTCATTCTGGGCGGAATTGCCGATGCGGGCCTGCTCGCGACGGAGATCGCGCGCGCGGGGATTGATGCCGTGTATTCCTACGGCGGCCGCACTCGCGCGCCTGCCGATCAGCCGTTGCGGACACGCATCGGTGGTTTCGGCGGCGTGGGCGGACTTGCCGATTACATCCGCCGCGAAGGCATCACGCATGTAATCGACGCGACGCATCCTTTTGCCGCCGAGATGAGCCGCAATGCCGTTGAAGCGTGCGCGGAAACCGGCACGCCACTGATTGCCCTGGAACGTACGCCCTGGACCAAAGCGCTCGGCGACAACTGGGTTGAAATCGGTGATGTCGACGCCGCCGCGGCCGCGCTGCCCGAAGCGCCCGCGCGCGTATTCCTTGCCATCGGCCGCCAGCACATCGCGCCGTTCGCGGTACGGCCGCAGCACAACTACACGCTGCGCTTCGTCGATCCGCCCGAAACGCCCTTGCCCTTCGCAGCCGATCTGATCGTATCGCGCGGACCGTTCACCCTTGATGGCGAGCTGGAGATGCTGCGCAAGCAAGGCATCGCGTGGATCGTGGCGCGCAATTCCGGTGGCGATGGCGCGCGCGCCAAGATCGACGCCGCTCGCCTGCTCGGCCTGCCCGTGATCATGATCACGCGACCGCAATTGCCCGAGCGCAAGCGGGTCGAGAGCATCGCTAAAGTGATGCAGTGGCTCGGTCATCGGACCTGCCTCGGCGCATAAACCCAGCGGCCGACGCGGCGCGTCTGCGAGTTTCCGATGATGACGAGCGTGCGCATGTCGGCCATCTCGGGTGTCGCGTCGTTCAGCGCGACGGTTTCGATCTTCTCATCGGCTGCGCTGACGGCGCGCGCAAAAATCACGAGACGGTCACCACAACCGGCTTGCTTCAGCACCGCGAGCGCGCGGCCAAATCCTTCCGGCCGGCTCGCCGAGCGCGGATTGTACAGCGCAATCGAAAAATCCGCTTCCGCAGCCAGCCGCAGGCGTTTTTCGATGACCGCCCAGGGCTTGAGATTGTCGGAGAGATTGATCGCACAGAAATCATGGCCGAGCGGCGCGCCCGCGCGCGCGGCCGCGGCCAGCATCGCCGTGATACCCGGCAGCACGCGGATCGGCAGCTCCTGATAGTGCGGCGCCTGCTCGAGCACTTCGAACACGGCCGACGCCATCGCGAAGACGCCGGGATCGCCGGAGGAGACGACGACAACTTGCCCACCTTCGGCGGCGAGCCGTAGAGCCTCATTCGCGCGCTGCAACTCTTCGCGGTTGTCGGACGGATGCAGTGTGAGACCGGCGCGAGGCGGGACGCGCGCGACATAGGGGGCATAACCCAGAATATCGGTCGCGGCGGCAAGCGCGGCGGAAACCTCCGGCGTCACCAGCGCATCACTGCCCGGTCCGAGGCCCGCGATGGTGAGCATGCCCGTCATTCGGCGCTGTCCGGATGCCGGCCCTTGCCGTGTACCAGCACGATCGCAAAGTAAGGACAATCGGCGGCATCGATTTCGGCGAGCCGCACGACGCGCTCGCTCGGCATGGTGCCGCGCTCGACCAACCAGGCGTCGCCGAGCCGGCCGGCGGACGCGAGCGCACGGTGCACCTTTGCGAGATTGCGGCCGGTTTTCATGATGACGAGTGCATCGGAATCGCGCATGCGGCGTTCGAGTTCGGCTTCAGGCAGCGTGCCCATCAGCACGGTCGTCACGTCGTCGCCGAGCGCGATCGGTTGACCAACGCCGTTCCAGCAGCCGACCATGCCGGGAATGCCCGCGATCACCTCGATCTCGACGCGGCCTTGCAGGCGCGTGTGCAGATGCATGAAGGAGCCGTAGAAATAGGGATCGCCCTCGCAGAGCACGACGACATCGACGGCGCGTGCCAGCCGCGCGAGGCGCTCGGCCCATTCGTCGTAGAAGCCCGCCAGTAGCTGGACATAGTCCGAGCTGTCGAAAGCGATCTCGGTGGTGACCGGATATTCCATGGGATATTCGGTGACGTCGCTTCCGAGCATGCCCCCGACGATGCGGCGCGCCTGGCCGGGCCGGCCCTTCTTGCGGAAATAGGCGACGTGCTTTGCGCCGCGCACGGTACGATCGGCACGCACGCTCATGAGATCTGGATCGCCGGGGCCGAGACCGCAGCAGATGATGCGTCCCATCGCTATTCTCTCCGGCTCGCGAGCGCATTCACGGCGGCGACCGTGATCGCGGAGCCGCCGAGGCGGCCTTCGACCGTCAGCGCGGCGATCTTCGGATCGGCCATCAATGCGGCCTTGGACTCGGCCGCACCGACGAAGCCGACCGGGCAGCCGATGATCGCCGCGGGCCGCGGGCAATCGCGGTCCTCCAGCATGTTGAGCAGATGAAACAGCGCCGTTGGCGCGTTGCCGATCGCAACGATCGCACCGTCGAGATGCGGCCGCCACAGCTCCAGCGCCGCAGCCGATCGCGTGTTGCGCATGGATTGCGCCAGCGCTGGAACAGTCTCGTCGCCGAGCGTGCAGATCACGGCGTTGGCCGCGGGCAATCGCGCGCGCGTAATTCCTTCCGACACCATGCGTGCATCGCACAGGATCGGTGCGCCCCTCTGCAACGCCGCCCGCGCGGTGGTCGCCATGCCGGGTGTGAAGCGAATATGCGCCTCGAGGCCCACCATGCCGGCCGCATGGATCATCCGCACCACGACCTGCTCTTCGTCCGGCGTGAAGCGCGCAAGATCCGCCTCGGCCCTGATGGTCGCGAAAGACTGCCGGTAGATCGCAGCACCATCGGTCTCGTAGATGTGCGGCATCAGTGCCCTCCCATCAGGATGGAGGGATCGCGAACGATATCGTCGCGGTCGAGCCCGCGCAGGATGGGCTCATCGCGGGTCGAGCCGCCGCGCACGAGATCGAATCCCGCGCCCGTCGCAACCAGCGTGATCGCGGCCGCGCCGGAATGGGCGCAGCCCTTGGCGCAGCCCGAGACGTGAAGCCACGAAGCCGCGCCGATGTTCGGCGCAAGCGCCGCGGCCAGCGCGCGGGTGTCGGCATGGGCCTCACGGCAGCGCGGCGCGCCGCTACAGGCGATGACACGCAGCGCCGGGTCGTAGGCCTCGGTGATCAGGCCGGAAGCGGTCGGCATCGTCCGCTTGCCCTCGCTCAAGACCATCCGCCACGGCGTCATCCGCAGCGCACGCCCGCAATCGGATAACTGGCTGAGCGTCGCGTGCGGCATCTGGCCGAAGGCGACGCCGACCATGGCCCCTTGCGGATAAAGGCCGGGACGCGCGGCGGCCATGACAGGTGCCGGCTCCGCCTCGCCGCGCAGCGGCAGAGGCAATTCTGCGCCAGCCGCAAGGTGCGTTGCCATGCGCCCTCGCCCATCCCTGACGCCGCCGGAGGCGACGAACCAGTCGGCAAAAGCGAGTGCGGTGGTCACGGCCTCGCCGCGCGCGGCGGCAACGCCGAACTTGGTGCCGTCCGCGCGCACCAACAAACCGCCGACAGCGTCACGCTCGATCCGCACGTCGGCGGAATTGCCGGCGAGCACGCGCGACTTGCCGTCGTCGATGGCGAAGCCGAATTTCGTGGGGAGTTCCAACGCACTGTCCGCAAGCGCCTCTTCGAGTTCGGCCGCAAGCGCCTGGGTCTCGTCGTCATCGCGCCAGAACGGTGTGACCAGGATGTTGCGGCGGGATTCGGTGCCGGCATCCGGGTCGAGCAACGCAAGTTGCGCAAGCCCGTCAAGCAGCGGCCGGTGGCTGCTCTCGCTGACGCCCCTGATCTGGAGATTGGCGCGGCTGGTCACGTCGATCAGACCATTGCCGTGGCGCTCCGCAAGATGCGCGAGCCCCGCGGTCTGGGCCGCATCGAGCCGCCCGCCAAACGGGCGGACGCGGACCACCAGCCCGTCGCCCGACTGCATCGGCCGCAGCGCGCCGGGACACCAGCCCTTCACCGAAGCCGCGCTCATGACGCCTCCTTCAGCGCAGCCGCAATCGAATTGCGGCGCGTCCGCCAGAGCGAGGCCTCGTGCAGGCGGGCGAAGCAAACTTCCATCCCGGCGAGCGCCGCCGGATTTTCACTGGCCATGAAGCCGCGGACATCGTCATTGCCGAGCGTCGCGTCATAATAGAGATCGAACAGATGTGGCGGCACGACGCCGGCGAGATGCGCGAAGGCAGCCATGTGCTCCAGCGTCGCGGTGATCTCGGCAGCGCCGCGAAAGCCGTGGCGCATCATGCCGGCGATCCAGGCCGGATTGGCGGCGCGGGCCCGGACGACGCGCGAAATCTCCTCGGTCAGCGTGCGCACGTGCGGCTCGTCGGGGCGGGTCGTGTCGAGGTGATAGAGCGATGGCCCGGCAGCACCGAGATGGGCCGCAGCCGCCGCTACACCGGCTTCATGCGCAGCATAGTCGGCGGCGAGCAGCAGATCGGTTTCCGGCAGATCGTGGACGTGGACGAAGACGTCAGCGGACGCGAGCCGCTGCTCGATGCCTGCGCGATTCGGCTTGATCTCTCCGTCGGCGGAGAACGCCCAGGACGATGCCGATAGCCAGGCCTCGCCCGCGGCATCGCGCGTTTCGGGCGTGAATGCATCCGGGATTGCCGAGAGGCCGACGCCGTAGTGTCCGGGGCGCGGGGCGAACACGCGCGAGGCGCGGTGGCGATAGGGATTTTCGTCACCCTCGTCTTCGCGCGTTGCGAGCGCCTCGACTGCGGCCTCGAACAATTGCGCAAGGCCTGAGAAGACATCGCGGAACAGGCCCGACACGCGCAGCGTCACATCGATGCGGGGACGGCCGAGCTCGGCCGGCGCGATGATGTCATAGCCGGTGACGCGGCCGGAGGCGTGGTCCCAGCGCGGCGCGAGACCTGCGAGATGCAGCGCCATGGCAAACTCCTCGCCCGCGGTGCGCATGGTCGCGGAGCCCCAGAGATCGACAACGAGGCCCCTCGGCCAATCGCCGTGATCCTGCAAGTGACGGCGCAGCAGCTCTTCGGCGAGTTTTATCCCCTGTGCATGGGCCGACGGCGTCGGCACCGCACGCGGGTCGACGGCGAAGAGATTGCGTCCCGTGGGCAGCACGTCCTGGCGTCCGCGATAGGGCGAGCCCGACGGGCCCGGCGCCACGCGCTGACCCGTAAGCGCGGCGCGCAGCGCGTCCCGCTCCGCGTCACCACAGGCGCCTCGGCCGAACACATGGAGGCCATCGCCGAACTGACTTTCCTTGAGGTCGCAGACGAAGCGATCGATCCGCGGGATCACTTCGGCCGGTGCGGCCGAAGCATCGAGACCGAGATCGTCTTCGAGACCTGCCGCACGCGCCTCATCGCGGATCGCGACGATCAGGCGCTGGCGGCGGGCGGGATCAAGACCGTCGGCAGTCGAATATTCATCGAGCAGACGTTCGAGCCGGCGCAGCCCTTCGGGTACCGTGGATTGTTCAAGCGGCGGCGGCAGATGGCCGATGGTGACGGCACCGATGCGCCGCTTGGCCTGCGCGGCCTCGCCGGGGTCGTTGACGATGAAGGGATAGATGACCGGGAGATTGCCGATCAGGGCTTCGGGCCAACACGCCGACGACAGCGCCACGGATTTTCCAGGCAGCCATTCCAGCGTGCCATGCGCGCCCATGTGCACGACGGCATCAATCCCCTGCCCGCGGAGCCAGAGATAGAACGCGACATAGGCATGGCGTGGCGTGCGGGCGAGATCGTGGTAGTCGGAATCGCGCGTGGTCACATCGCCGCGCTCGGGCTGGACCGCGATGATCGAGCGGCCGCTGGCAATCGCCGCGAAGTGGATCGCGCCGTCGCGGCAGTTTGGATCGTTCTCCGGCGCGCCCCAGGCTTGTGCGAGATCGTCTTGCAGGATTTGCGGAAGACGTGAAAGTGCGGCGTGGTAGTCGGCGACGCTCCAGGTCAGGCGCTGCCTGAGCAGCGTCTCGCCAAGCGCTTCAACTGGCGAAACATCGAAGCCAGCCTCCGCCAAATCGGATACCAGCGCCTCGACCGAGGCGAGCGCGTCGAGACCGACCGCATGCGCGATCTGGTGCGGACGGCCCGGATAGTTCGAGAGCACGATGGCCAACCGCTTGTCGGCGGCCGGTGTCTCCGCAAGCTGCCGCCACGCCGCAACGCGGGCGGCGATGGCTTCCACACGCTCCTCATCCGGCCTGTGAGCCAGATGCGAAAACTGTAGATCCGGGTCGCGCTCCGCAGCCGATTTGAAGCTCACCACGCCGGCAAACAGCCGACCGTCGACCTCGGGTAGAACCACATGCATTGCGAGGTCGCCGGGCGACAGGCCGCGCAGCGACTCCGTCCAATCCTCGCGCCGCGCCGATGAGAGTGCTACCTGAAAGACGGGGCATGGTGCAGTATCGAACGGCGTCGTGCCGTCATCGCCCATCGCCGAGAACGCCGTCGCATTGACGATCGTCGCCGGAGGGTTTTTCGCGAAATACGTCCTCAGCCAACCCGCGACGCCCGCAGCCTTCAGCGAGGTCACGAACACGCCATGCGCGTCAAAGCCCTGCTCGCGCAGCGCCGCGATCAACGCATCGACCGGGCCGGTGTCAGCTGCAGTGAGATAGGAACGATAGAACGCCACCAGCGCTTGCGGCTTCCCCTCGCTCAGTACCGGCGCCGCAATCACATCGCGTGCGGGATCGTAAAAACCCATCTCAGGCACGGTCATCTCACCGACGACCGGTCCGGCATAGAGGCCCGACGCCAGTGCGAGCTGCGCGATCGCGGCTTGCGCCGCAACGGGACCACCGGTGTCGCAGAGCACTTTCAGCCGGCGCAACGTCGAGACCGGCAAGGTGGAATACGCATCGAGCCGCGTGTCGTCATGACCATCGGCCGGCAGCACGGCGAGCACGATGTTGCGATCCTTCGCGAGTTGCTGGAGCGCCGCAAGGCCATACGGCCAATAGGACTCACCGCCGATCAGACGCACCAGAATGCCGCGCGCCTGCGTCAGCGTGCGTTCGATATAGGTATCGACCGAGAGCGGATGACGGAGCTCCGCGAGGTTCGCCAGCCGCAGCGACGGCAGACTGTTGCGGCCGCGCCGCCAGCCCGCCGCGAATGCGGCGAGATCGGAGTCCGAATACGAGAGCACCACGAGATCGGCCGGGTCCTGGCCGATGTCCCTAGGCGTCGCGGTCTCCTCCAGACCGCGGCTCTCGCGGAAGACGACGTGCATCAGACTCCCAATCCCGCCTTGATCGCGGCATCGTCGATATCGCCATGCTCGCCGATCACGACGAGTTTTGACTGCCTGTTGCCCGCGCCCCAGGGCTTGTCGAACTGGTGGCGCACGCGCTCGCCGACCGCTTGCAACAGCAGGCGCATCGGCTTGCCCGCCACCGCGATATAGCCCTTGACGCGCAGCACGTTCTGCTCGCGCGCCAGACGCTGGACGGATGCGACCAGCGCTTCGATGTCGGTCACCTCAGGAAGATCGATCACGACGGAGGCAAAGTCGTCGTGCTCATGATCCTCCTCGCCGTCGTGATGCGAGGGGCGCGCGGCGAGATCGTTCTCAGCGGCGGCGCCGAGGCCGAGGATGACGCGCGCATCGATGGCACCGTCGGTGATGGGCAGCATCGGCACGCGGCGCGGCATCTCGGCAGTGATCACTGCCTTGGCGGCTTCGATGCCCGCAGTGCCGGCGAGATCGGCCTTGGTCAGCAGCACGATGTCGGCGCAGGCGATCTGGTCCTCGAACACTTCCGACAACGGCGTTTCGTGATCGAGATTTTCGTCGGCCGCGCGCTGCGCTTCGACCGCATCCGGATCGGGCGCAAAGCGGCCCGCGGCGACGGCCTCCGCATCGGCGAGCGCAATAACACCATCGACGGTGATGCGCGAACGGATCTCCGGCCAGTCAAATGCCTTGAGCAGCGGCTTCGGCAGCGCCAGCCCCGAGGTCTCGATCAGGATGTGATCGGGCCTCACCGGACGCGACAACAACTTCTCCATGGTCGGAATGAAATCGTCGGCGACGGTGCAGCAGATGCAGCCATTGGCAAGCTCGACGATGTTCTCTTCCGGGCAGTTCGCATCCGCGCAGGACTTCAAGATCTCGCCGTCGACGCCCTCGCTGCCGAACTCGTTGACGAGCACGGCGAGCTTCTTGCCGTTGGGATTGGCGAGGAGATGCTGGATCAGCGTCGTCTTGCCGGAGCCGAGAAAACCGGTGACCACCGTGACAGGGACTTTTGCGAGCGAGTTCATTCGGCGGCCTCTGGCAACACAGCAATGGGGGGAATGCGGGCAAGCGATTGCTTACGGAAGATTTCGGGACGGCTGCGCCAGGGCACGAGGCCGTCGGGCGTGGCGGCATAGGCGGCAGCGCCCGCAACCACATCCTGCGCGTTGGCGTCCGAGAGACGGCCGTAGACATAGGACCAGCGGCCGGGCGCACTGAGCGCAACCGAGCAGCCCTGGCTGCATGCAGACAGGCATTCGACGGGAATCACATTGACGCCGTCGGGCACGCCGGCCTCGAGGATCGCGCCATGCAAGCGCTTGCCGGGCGTGACCTCGCCTTCGCCGGGCGTCTCGCCGGCGCGGCAGGTGATGCAGACGTGAAGTGTGACGGTCATCGCCTCTTCCAGAAGTATCAGCGGGAGGCGAAGAGGCCCACGAACCGTTCTTGCGAAGGCCCGTTTCCCCGTCGCGGAACACCCCGTCCGCCGGTCCAAAAATCGTCCGCGCTGGCAGGTCTCCCGGCTTGCGGAGCAGGGTTTCCCCTTCGATCCCCGCCTTCCCGATCCCGTGGGGGACCAGTGGCTTCGGGCATCTCTCCGGTCACGGTCGCGGGGGCGGCTGCATTTTGGACCCAAATCTTGCCGATTCGGACCCTATCGCATTCCCTCTTCGCCTGTCATAGGACAGGAACCAACGCCGGGCCACCATTTGCCCCCGGCCGCCTCTTGTCAAGCCGAAGGACCGGGTACGATGACCCCTGAACCGGATACAAAAACGGTCGAGGAAACCGACGCCAGGCACGCCGCGAAGATGGCGAAAATCAAGGTCGCCCGCGACAAGATCATGGCGACCAAGAGCGGCGAAAAGGGCCTCATCATCGTCCACACCGGCGCCGGCAAGGGCAAGTCGTCCTCCGCCTTCGGCATGATCGTGCGGTGCGTGGCCCATGGCTTCCCCTGCGCCGTCGTGCAGTTCATCAAGGGCGCCTGGGATACCGGCGAGCGACGCCTGCTCACCGGTCATTTCGCCGAGCTCTGCCAGTTCCACGCCATGGGCGAAGGCTTTACCTGGGAGACGCAGGATCGCGCCCGCGACATCGCGGCGGCGCGCGCCGGCTGGGAAAAGGCGAAGGAGCTGATCCTCGATGAGAACCTGCGCATGGTCGTGCTCGACGAGATCAACATCGCGCTGCGCTACGACTATCTGGACATCTCGGAGGTCGTAGACTTCCTGAAGACCTCGAAGCCCCCGATGACACATGTCGTACTCACCGGGCGCAACGCCAAGGACGAGCTGATCGAGATCGCCGATCTCGTCACCGAGATGACGCTGGTGAAGCATCCGTTCCGCTCCGGAATCAAGGCGCAAGCCGGCGTCGAGTTCTGAACGACGCCAAGCTCTGAAAAAACATGGCGCGCGCATTGATGATCCAGGGAGCCGGCTCGGACGTGGGCAAATCGCTCATCGTCGCCGGCCTCGCGCGCGCGTTTACGCGACGTGGACTGCGTGTGCTCCCGTTCAAGCCGCAGAACATGTCGAACAATGCGGCCGTCACCGTCGATGGCGGCGAGATCGGGCGCGCTCAGGCGCTTCAGGCGCTGGCGGCCGGCGTCGAGCCGCACACCGACATGAACCCGGTGCTGCTCAAGCCCGAAACCGATGTCGGCGCGCAGGTGATCGTGCAGGGAAAACGTATCGCGACCGCGCGGGCGCGTGAATATGCGGCGATGAAGCCTTCGCTGATGGGCGCAGTGCTGGAGAGTTTTGAGCGGTTGAAGGCGCGCTCTGATCTGGTACTGGTCGAAGGTGCCGGCAGCCCCGCCGAGGTCAATCTGCGCAAGGCCGACATCGCCAATATGGGCTTTGCGCGCAAGGCCGATGTCCCCGTCGTGCTGGTCGGCGACATCGATCGTGGTGGTGTCATCGCCCAGCTCGTCGGCATCAAGACGGTGATCGATCCTGATGATGCCGTAATGATCCAGGGTTTCGTCATCAACAAGTTCCGCGGCGATCCCACGCTGTTCGACGACGGCTACAAGCTGATCGAGCAAAAGACCGCATGGCGCGGCCTTGGCGTGCTGCCCTGGTTCGCCCGCGCCGGCGAGCTGCCGGCCGAGGATGCGCTGGGCCTGAGCGATGCACGCAAGCCGGGCCAGTGCAAGATCGCCTGTCTTGCGCTGTCGCGGATCGCCAACTTCGACGATCTCGATCCATTGAAACTCGAGACGGGCATCGATCTTGTGATGGTGCGGCAAGGCGAAGCGATTCCCGGCGATGTAAGGCTTGTCATCATCCCCGGCTCCAAATCAACCCGCGGCGATCTCGCCTTCCTCCGCGCCCAGGGCTGGGACATCGATCTGCTGGCGCACCACCGCAGGGGCGGCCATGTGCTCGGCCTCTGCGGCGGCTACCAGATGCTCGGGCACAGCGTCGCGGATCCTGATGGCATCGAAGGCCCCGCGGGTGACACGCCGGGCCTTGGCCTTCTGGATGTGGAGACAGTGATGAGCCCGCAGAAGACGCTGACGCGTGTTACGGCGGTGCATGCGGCGACGGATCAGCCGATCCAGGCCTACGAAATTCACATCGGTCGCACCGACGGGTCGGATCGCGCACGGCCCTTCGCGAAACTGAATGGCGAGCCGGAAGGCGCGAGCTCGCGCGATGGGCGCGTGCAAGGCAGCTATTTGCACGGCCTGTTCACGTCGGATGAGTTCCGCAGGGCATACCTGGCAAAGCTCGATATTCCGGCAGGTGAAGAGCCGTATCACGCAAGGGTCGACAGCGCGCTCGATGCCCTCGCCGATCACATCGAAAAGCATCTCGACGTCGAAGGCCTGCTCGCGCTAGCGCGCTAGGACCTCGGCAAGGCGCAACCACTCGGGTTCACTGCCCGGAAGCCCCAGGCGTAGCCACGTCGGCTTTTGCGCGAAGACACGCGACCAGATCTGGCCGCGCGCAAACTTCTCCTGCGCGGCAAGCGCGTCCGCCGTCTCGTACAGGCGAAACAGTGGCGCGCCTCCGACCAATGTCCAGCCTCGCGGCTGCACCATGTCGTCGAGGCGGACGCAGTCCCGCGCAAGCCGCGCCGACGTCGCCTTGGCCCAGGCATCGTCACGCAAGGCGCGGCAACCGATCGCGATCGCCGCGCCCGACACCGGCCATGGACCTGATGCCGCCGCGATTTTGCCGATGTCATCCGCATGGCCGATCGCGAAGCCGAGCCGCAGACCGGCAAGACCATAAAACTTTCCGAACGAGCGCAGGATCAGCAGCCCCCGCTCGCCTGCTTCCGAAGCGAGCGAGACGTCCGGAACGGCATCAACAAAGCTCTCGTCGATGACGAGGTAACCGACGTGCGGCAACAGCGCGAGCAAATCCTTCGGCGCATGACGGCGGCCATCGGGATTGTTGGGATTGACGACGATGGCGAGGTTCGCCCCTGCCAGCGCATCGAGCGCCCCCACCTCCTCGACCTCCCATCCTGCGGCCGACAGAATAGGAGCATATTCGTTGTAGGTCGGCGCGAGGATGCGCGCCCGGCCGCGCGGCGCGAGTTGCGGCAGCAATTGAATGGCCGCCTGTGCGCCACCCATCGCAACAATCGGCGCGCTGGTGCGATAGGCATGCCGGGCCGCCTGATGCAGAGCCTCGATCTCGGATCGCGACGGCAACGCCTGCCAATGATGCGCGTCGATCTCGCCTACGGGATAAGGCAGCCGGTTGATCCCGGTCGACAGATCGATCCAGGCTTCCGCGCGTCCGCCAAAACGCTGCTGGGCGTGATCGAGATTTCCACCGTGCTCGCGCATGCCCTGTTCTTTCACGCGAAGGCCAGGATCGCAAGGACGCCTGCGAGCAGCAGCATGGCGCGGCGGTAGACGGTCAGTCCCTCGCCGATGTCGGCCGCAAGCGGATCGCGCGCGCCTTCATTGAGCCAGGGCTCGTTCGTGATGCTGCCGTGATAGATGCGAGGGCCGCTGAGCCGCACGCCAAGCGCGCCGGCCATCGCCGCCTCGGGCCAGCCGGCATTGGGCGACCGATGGCGGCGCGCATCGCGCGTCATGCACGACAGCGCCTCGGATCGTCGCTGTGCGAGCAGCACGAACACAAATCCGGTCAGGCGCGCGGGAACGAAGTTCGCGACATCGTCGATGCGCGCCGCGGCCCAGCCGAAGGCTTCGTACCGCTCGCTGCGATGGCCGATCATGGAGTCTAGCGTGTTGATCGCCTTGTAGCCAAGGATGCCGGGCAAGCCGAACAGCGCGCCCCAGAACACCGGTGCGACAATGCCGTCGGACGCGTTCTCCGCGAGGCTCTCGATGGCGGCGCGCGCGATGCCGGCCTCGTCGAGCGCGTCGGGATCGCGGCCAACGATGCGCGAGACCGCTTCACGCGCGGCGGCGATGTCGCCACCCAGCATAGGATTTGCAACAGCCGCGACATGATCATGCAGCGAGCGTAGCGCCACCAGCGGCCAGGCGAAGATGCCGACGAGCGCGATCTGGGTCCAGCCTGAGGGAAGCAAGGATTGAAGCATCCAACCGAGCGCAACCGCGAGCGCAATCACCAGAAGCGCGCCGGCGACGCCGGCAGCGCGGCGGAGCGCCGGCGGGTCGGACGCGCGATTCCAGCCGGTATCGATGGCGGCGATAAGCTTGCCGAGCCAGGTCACGGGGTGGCCGATCCACGCAAACATTCTTGACGGCCAGCCCAGCAGGGCATCCACCGCCATCGCCACCACCATCGCGCCCGCAAAACCCACACCAGCCTCCTGTCCCGCCCCTGTTGCGCAAAGCGAGGGGCGAGCGCAAGCCCCCGGGTGCCTGATTTCGGCTTTGTCTTTGGCCGCGATTGGTGATTAGTCAGGCCTACAGGAGACCTTGATGGCCGTCATCTTGATCACGGGCGGAGCGCGATCGGGCAAGAGCAAGCGTGCGGAAACGCGCACGCGCGCCTTTCCCGGACAGCCCGTCTATGTCGCGACCGCCGAGGCGCTCGATACGGAAATGGAAGCGCGCATCGCAAAACACCGCGCGCGCCGCGGAACCGACTGGATTGAGCGCGAGGTGCCGCTCGATCTCGTGCCCGCGTTGGTCGCAACTGACGGCGGCGGCGCACGCCTCGTCGATTGCCTCACGCTGTGGCTCTCCAATCTGATGCATGCGGAGCGCGACTGGGACCACGAGATGACCGAGCTCGCCACCGCCCTGCCCGGTCTGAAGAGCCCCGTGGTCTTCGTCACAAATGAAGTCGGTCTCGGCATCGTGCCCGACAATGCATTGGCGCGCACCTTTCGCGACGCCGCGGGGATCATGAACCAGATCATTGCGGCGGCCGCTGACGAGGTCGAGTTCGTCGTCGCCGGCCTGCCGATGAAACTGAAATGATGCTGCGCGCTGAAATCCTGAAAGACGTCGTCGCCGATCTCAGGATCGCGGCGTCCTTCGTCACGATCGTGCCGGTGGCATCGTCGAAGCCGGCCGGCGACGGCGCCATCGCGCGCGCGACCTGGGCGCTGCCGATCGCGGGTTTGGCGGTGGGCCTTGCAGGCGCAGCAACCTATACGCTCGCGAGCAAGCTGGGACTCGCGCCAGGCACGGCCGCCCTGCTCGCGCTCGCGACAACCACCCTCATCACCGGCGCGCTGCATGAGGATGGGCTCGCAGATACCGCCGACGGCCTCGGCGGCGGACGGACGCGCGAGCGCAAGCTCGAGATCATGCGCGACAGCCGGATCGGCAGCTATGGCGTCTGCGCGCTGATCCTGTCGTTCGGCCTGCGCTGGAGTGCACTCGCGGCGATCGCAAATCCATGGATGGTGATGCTTGCGCTGGTCTCAGCCCATGCCGCGGCCCGCGCCGGCGTACCGGCCTTCATGTCGCTGGTGCCACCGGCACGCCCGGACGGGCTCTCCGCACGCGCTGGATCGCCGCCGGGCCGCAGCGTGGCCGCGGCCTTCGGCCTCGGCACTCTCTGTCTTGCGCTTGCACTCGGACCGGGCAAGGCGCTGGTGGGCCTGGTCCTGCTGTCGCTCGCCGGGTTGATGCTGGCGCGGCTTGCCATTCGTCAGATCGGCGGGCAGACCGGCGACATCCTCGGCGCTTTCGAGCAAGTCGGTGAGATCCTGATCCTGCTGGTCGCCGCAGCCGTCCTTCACACGGGAGGATGAGTCTTGGTCGAGTTCGATGACACCTTCCGCCGCCGGCTTCACGAATTGTTCGTGTGGCGCCGCGATGTGCGCCGCTTTCGCACCGATGCGTTGCCCGACGGGGCCGTGGAGCGGCTGATCGAGACGGCCTGTCTATCGCCGTCGGTCGGCCTGAGCCAGCCGTGGCGCTTCGTCACCGTCGATGATGCGGCAAGGCGCCGCGCCGTGATCGACGATTTCAAAGTTTGCAATGCCCACGCGCTGAATTGCTATTCCGGCGAGCGCGCTGGCCGCTATGCCGCGCTCAAGCTTTCGGGCCTCGAACAGGCGCCCGCCCACCTCGCAGTTTTCGCCGACAAGGCCAGCGACATCGGCTACGGCCTCGGACGTGCGACCATGCCGGAGACCACCGAATATTCCGTGGTCGCGGCGATCACCGCGATGTGGCTCGCCGCGCGCGCCGAGGGGATCGGGCTCGGCTGGGTCTCGATCCTCAATCCGGAACGCATCCACGGCGTGCTCGACGTGCCCGCCTCCTGGAAATTCATCGCCTATCTCTGCATCGGCCATCCCGAGGCGGAGTGCGATCAGCCCGAGCTCGAGCGGGCGAAGTGGGAACACCGGCGGGGCGCTGACGAATTCACGTTGCGGCGGTAGTCAGGTCGCCGCACCATCCTCCGTCATTGCGAGCGCAGCGAAGCAATCCAGAGTCTTTCCGGGGAGGCAGTCTGGATTGCTTCGCTGCGCTCGCAATGACGACGGAGAGAACGCAGTCCGCCGCTACGACTTGCTCTTGCCGGCAACGGCCGCCACAGGCGTGGTGGCCGGCTGCAAAGGTCAGACGGTCGTCGACGCCGAACAGGCCGTGGCGCCTGTAGAAGGCTCCGCCTTCCCACCGCCCGGTGTTCTCGGCGCCCTGGTTGTCGGTAAAGAGCTGCAAGGTGTCGACCGGCGGCTCGATCACCGCAAACTGCAGATCGGTCAGTCCGAAGCTCGCGCCGGGCTGGAGCAGCGCCTTGATCTGCACGTCGTTGGTCCGGTTGAACCAGGTCACGTCGCGATTGAGTTTTGGAACGTCGAGGACCTCGCCTTCCGGCTCCTTGACACGCTGGAGGATGTAGTCGGTGCGGGTCTGCTTGTTGCCCGCGATGGTCGTGTTCTGGAGCCGGCCTTCGGTCAACTTGATCTTGACCACCCCGTCCTTGGGATCCTGATCCGGCAGCGTCGCGATGCCGGTCACGATGCCGCGCTCGGTGTAGATCGCGTTGATATCGGCGACAATCTGCAGCAGCGCCGCGATGTCGACGTTCTTGCCGACATACCTCTTCGCGACCGCGTCGAGTTCGGCCGGCGTGATGAATTTGGACCCGTCGAATTCGAGCTTGCGCAGGCGGAATTTCGGGCCGCCCGGCTTCAGCAGCGGCGACTTCTCACGTGCGCCGCCGATCACGGCAGGACCGTTCAGCTTGGGTGGCTCGCTCTGCTGTTCGAATTGGCGGCGTTGCCGGTCGATGTCGTTCTGGATCGCGCCAGGATTGATCGAGGGCACCTGCGCGCGCGCGGCCACGATGCTTGACGCCGCAAGCCCGATCCCCAGTGCTGCCCCCAGAACCTGCATCTCGACTTACCACGCCTCCGCGAGGCGACTCACCGCCGGTTTCGTAAGCGCACCCATTGCTGCATCCTTCCAGCCCGGACGACCCGCGCGCTGCCCATGGCGGCGCAGCTTGCGCATGTCGCTGAGCCCTTCGACGTTCACGGCAGGACCGGACCCGACGGTCTCGACCGGACGCGGCGAGAGCAAAGCGTCGAGCCGTGCATGACCGGAGAGACCGAGCTGGTAGAACATTCCTCCCCCGTTCTTCTGCGCCAGCCAGGTGTCGATGCTCTCATAGCCTTCGCCGTCGACGGAGATGTTGCGGGCCATGCTGGCACCGGTGTAGCCGCTGCAGCAGGCGTGGCTCGAACCATAATTGGAGACGCTCGCCGAGATATCGCCGGTGTAGAACACCACATAGGCGTTGGTGACATTGGCATTGCCGACCTGGCTCATCGTGAAGACGCCGTCCGGCTGGTAGAGCTGGAGCGTGGGCCCATTGCTCGGCGCCGGCGTCCGGTTGTTCAGCAGCACCTGCTCGGTCGCCGTGGTGAGCAGGAGCTGGCCCGGCACGTAGCCGTTCAGGATCGTCACGGAGTGCGCGTCGGTCATGAAGTTCGCGTCCACCACCCTGAAGTTGTTGACGACGATCGTGTCCGGATCGATCGAGATGTCGGCATATTTCGCGACGCCGCCATTGTAGCCGGTGATGTTCAGGATCAGCGGGACCGGTGGGTTCGAGCGGACCTGCTCACCCCTGACGGTGATGGTGTCGGCGGCGAGGTCGAGCTCCTTGCCCACGCTGACCCAGTCGATGGTCAGGTCACCCGACGAAGTCAGCTTGACCACTTCGCCGCTGATCCGGTCGAACGAGACCCCACCGGCCACATCGAAACGCGTGTCGCCATTGGCGGAGATCGATCCGCCGCGGAGCTTGCCGGTGTCGGACTTGACATCGATGCCACCGCCATCGCCCGGGATGCCGGTCGTGGTGAGCTGGCTGAAGACGATGTCGTCGCGGGCATGCAGGGTCTGCGTACCGCCACTGATGGCGGTGCCGAGGATGATCCCTCCCGCCGTCGCAGTGATGCCGAGGGTGCCGGCGACATTGAGGTTGTCCCACTTGACGACAGTGCCCTGCAGAAGCGCGTTGCCGGTCGAGGCCGTGAGGTTATGGCCGAAATTGGTGCCCGCGGCGATCAGCTTCGCCGAGCCGTTGGCCGAGACCGAGCCCAGCGTCGGCACGCCGCCCGACATCACCGTCTGCGCCAGGATGAAACCGTTGTCCGCATCGACGTTGATGCTTCCGGCGTCGCCATTGATGCCCGTCGCCGTCAGCGCGTTGAAGGTTACGTTGTCCTGGGCGTGGATCGTCTGCGTGCCTCCGCTCAGCGCGGTCTGGAAGGCGATGCTGCCCTGGCCCGCGGCCGCGCCCAGCGCATTGTAAAACCTTCGAAACAAACCTGAAACGACAGCTCAAAAATCGGCAGTTACGAGATCGGCTTCCCCGAACCGCCGCCTCAACCGGGACGGAAATGTTGCGATGCTGCAATGCCAGAAGGCGTTACCAAGCGTCACGGAGCAGACATCAACCGAAACAGCGATTCATGCAGCAATACGGTATTGGGCTGCCCGTGGCTGCGAATGAACGTTCATAAGCGCATTTTTTCACCAATTGTCGCCGTCAGGATTTCGCGTTAAGCACAAGCTCCGGGACAACTTTTGCGAAACATTTCATGACTGAACGGCCTGCTCCTGCCCGCGTCGTGCCGGCGGTCGCCCGCCGCGATTTCATTCGCCTTGCGGGCGCAACTGCCGCGGGATTCTTCGCATTTGGCGCAGCGTCGGATCGCATGCGAATCGTCGCCACGATCACCAGCCTGTCATTGGACGACGAGCTGACCAGACGAAACATCAGCGAAAGCTCGACCACTCGCCTCGGAGCGCTGATCGCGGGCCTGAGGCAGCGCGGCTGGGTCGAAGGGGTCAACTACCATTTCGAGGTGCGCTCCAGTTTCGGCGGACCGGACAAGATGAAGACCGCGGTCGCGGAGCTCATCCACCTCAGACCGGATGTCATCCTCACCGGCTCGACCGTCGAAACCGCCGCCGTCATGGCGGCCACCAAGACCATACCGATCGTTTTCGCGACATCCAACGACCCCATCGGCAATGGCTTCGTTGAAAGCCTCGCTCATCCCGGCGGCAACGTCACGGGCTTCACCAGCAGCACCGCCGAGATGGGTGGCAAATGGCTTCAGCTGATCAAGGAGGCCGTGCCGGACATCCGACGCGTCGGCGTCCTGTTCAATCCGGCGACCACGCCTCGCGCCGGGCGCTTCTACCTCGACTCCGTCGAGCAGGAGGCCGCGGCCTCGGGAGTGACCGTGGTCCTCGCGCCGATCAGCACGGCAGCCGAGATCGACGGCGCGATCGGCCGCTTCGCCGAGCCGCCCAAGGCGGCGATGATCTCGCTCGTCGACAGCTTTCTGGTGGTGAACCGGCAGGCGATCGTCGCGACGGCCGCGAAATATCGCGTGCCGATGATCTATCCGTTCCACTACTTCACGGATGCTGGCGGGCTGATGAGCTACGGGCCGACCCTGGAGGTGCGCTCGGCCGATTATGTCGATCTCATCCTGCGCGGCACCAAGGCCGGCGATCTCCCGGTGCAATCGCCGCGGAAATACGAGCTGTTGATCAGCCGCACCGTTGCCAAGGCGCTCGGGCTGACGATCCCGTTCACGCTGCTCGCGCGCGCCGACGAGATTCGCGAGTGAACGAGGCGGTCGACCAGGGACATTCGCGGACGCCTCCCGGTCGGCTGTTTCGCAAGTATCTTTACTCGATCGTCGCCCTCGCCTTTGCCGCGCTCGCCATCAACACCGGCTTCGACGTCTGGTTCTCCTATCGCGAGCAGAAGCAGCTTCTCGCCGCGAGCCAGCGCGAGCAGGCAGCAAGCGCGGCCATTCAGATCGGCCAGTTCATCGGTCAGATCGAGAGTCAAATCAGATGGCTCTCCCGCCTGCCCGCGGAGCTTTCGACCAATGAAGACGAGCGCCTGAACGCCATCCGCTTGCTGCGCCTCTCGCCGGCGATCGCCGAATTGACCGAGCTCGATGCAAAGGGCCGCGAGCAGGTGCGCGTGTCGCGCCGTGTCGCGGACAGGATCGGCAGCAACGCCGACCTTTCCACTTCGCCGGCCTTCCGCGGTGCCAATGAAAGCCGGGCCTATTACGGGCCGGTCTACTTCTTCGGCGACACCGAGCCTTTCATGACGATCGCCATCCGCGGCACAGGCCACGAGCCCAACGTGGTCGTCGCCGAGGTCAATCTGCGCTTCATCTGGGACCTCGTCGCCGGGATCAGGGTCGGCAACACCGGCAAGGCCTATGTGGTCGATCGCATGGGCGTGTTGATCGCGCATCCCGATCTGTGGCCCGCGCTCCGCCGCAGCGATCTCTCCGGGCATCCGGACGTACGCGCCGCGCTCGATGGCGTCGGCCCGCCCTCCGGCGGCCTGATCAAGGAGGACTTCTCGGGGCAACGCGTGCTGTCGACCTATGCCACCGTCCCCTCGCTTGGCTGGCTGGTGTTCGTCGAGCTTCCGCTCAGCGAAGCCTACGCGCCGATCTACGCCTCGATCGGACGGTCGACGTTCCTGCTGATCGTCCTGCTGGCCTTCGCCACCCTGGTCTCGCTCTGGCTCAGTCGACGCATGACCGTGCCCATCCAGATGCTGACGCAGGGGGCGCGGCGGATCGAGAGCGGCGATCTCGGATTGCGGCTCGCCATCAAAACCGGTGACGAACTCGAGGCGCTCGGCGACCAGTTCAACCGGATGGCCGCGCATTTGCGCGAATCCTACGCAACCCTGGAGCGCAAGGTCATCGAGCGGACCTCGGAGCTCGAGAAGGCGCGCGATCACGCCCTTGCCGAGCATGACGCGGCCGAGCGGGCGCGCAGCATTGCGGTTACGGCCAACGAAACCAAATCGCGCTTCCTTGCCGTGGTCAGCCACGAGTTGCGGACGCCCCTCAACGGCGTCATGGGCGTGCTGCAGCTGCTGGACGATGGCCGTCTCGGCGAGATCCAGCGACGCCACCTCGCAACCGCCGCCGCCTCGGGCGAAACGCTGATCGCGCTGGTCGATGCCATTCTCGAATATGCCCGCCTCGAGGCCAGCACTGAGGCGCTGGAGACGCGGGACTTCCGTCTCGACCAGCTGATCGAGACCGCTTCCGATCTGATGCGGCCGCAGGCTTTCGGCAAGGGACTGACCTTCGACCTGACCTGCGACGCGTCGGTCAGGACCTCCGTGCACGGCGATCCCGTCAGGCTCAATCGCATCCTGCTCAATTTGATCGGCAACGCCATCAAATTTACCCCGAGCGGTGGCATCTCTCTGAACGCGACGGCCGAGCGGCGTGATGACGTTGCGCTGCTTCGCGTCGTCGTTCGTGATACCGGCATCGGCATCGCACCCGACATGCACGAGCGGATTTTCGAGGATTTCGTGCAGGCCGACGACAGCATCGCGCGGCGGTTCGGCGGCACCGGCCTCGGACTTGCGATCGCACGCCGCCTCACCCGGCTGATGCGCGGCGAGCTGACGCTAGAGAGCACGCCGGGCGCCGGCAGCGTGTTCACGCTTCTCGTTCCACTCGGCCACGCTGCCAGCGGCATCGCGCAAGGCGGGCCTACACCGCCATCACGGCAGCGCCGCGTGCTGCTGGTCGACGACGACCCTGTAAATTGCGAGGTCGGCGAAGCGATTTTGAACCGGCTCGGCCACCGTTCCGTGACCGCAAGGAACGGTGCAGAAGCGGTCGCGCTCGCCGGGAACCAGGCGTTCGACGTCATCCTGATGGATCTGCATATGCCCGACATGGATGGCGTGGAGGCGGCCGCGCGCATTCGACAGCTGCCCCTCCGGCCCATGCCCCGCATCATCGTCGTGACTGCCGATGAGTCGCGCAGCACCCGAGAGCGGCTCGCAGGCGCCGGGATCACCAAGGTCGTCAGCAAGCCGATCCTGATCAGCGCGCTTCGCGAAGCGATCGAGGATGAGCCCGAGCATGGTGCGACCGACGCGCCGCTCGAAACCGGCGCATTGATCGACCGGCACTTTCTCGACGACCAGAGGGAGCTGCTCGGCGCCTCGCAGATCACGAAACTTCATCATCTGCTGGACGAGACCAGCGAAAAGCTGATCGACGATATCACTGCGGCGGCCGCGGCCGGGGACCACAGGCAGCTTGCGCGATCCGCGCACCAGCTCGGCAGCGCGGCGAGCGCGCTCGGCCTCGTCCGCCTGTTCGAGCGCTGCCGTGACATCGAGGAGGCGGCGCCGTCAATGTCATCAACCGCGTGCCAGGATGCAGTGCGCGAGCTGGCCGCACTTCGCGAAGCGTCGATGAGCGCGCTCGACGATCTGCTCGCGCCCGCCGAGCAGCGTTAGGTCAGCTAGCCCCGGAACGCCGGCTCGCGCGCTTCGGCTTCGGCCAATGGCGAAAAGCGACGTCCGCGACGCCCTTCAGCTCGCCGCGCGAAGCCCCGCCTGCCGCCAGCACCGCCATGCCGTAGATCAACGCAGAGACATACCGCGCGAGGTCGGCGGGGTCATCATCCTCCGGCAGGTCATGCTCTTTCGCTGCGCGCTGAAGGCGACGGCGGATCGCGACCTCACCTTGATGACGGCGCGACGCCAGATCGTTCTGTATCGCTTCCGATTCGACTCCGCAGGCCAACGCGCCCTGAACGCCGAGGCAGCCGGGCGGATTCTTCTTGTTGCCGTGAAGCTCGACCGGTCCGGTCAGCCAGAGCCGCACCGCTTCCAGAGATGTCGGCGCCTGATCGGCCGCGATCCTGTAGCCGCCGGCCTCTGCTTCATAACGATCC
This sequence comes from Bradyrhizobium sp. LB11.1, assembly GCF_040549385.1. Taxonomy (NCBI): domain Bacteria; kingdom Pseudomonadati; phylum Pseudomonadota; class Alphaproteobacteria; order Hyphomicrobiales; family Nitrobacteraceae; genus Bradyrhizobium; species Bradyrhizobium sp. LB11.1. The sequence goes on from NZ_JBEPTH010000013.1 coordinate 99,253, forward strand.
ATCACCCGCTGGAACAGACCCTCTTTGCTGCCGAACGCCGCATAGAGGCTCGCGCGCGTGATGCCGAGGGCGTCGGTCAGATCGGACATCGAAGTCCCCTCATAGCCGCGCTGCCAGAACAGGCCGAGCGCGCGCTCGACCGCCTGATCCAGGTCGAATTCGCGAGGTCGTCCTGCGCTCATGATCCACCCTCGTTCGCGTCGATGACGTTCTGCTTGCCTATTGTAGATCGATCGATCTACAATAGGCTTTGCTGACCGACATACAAGATGATAGGGGGCGCCGGTGCGCGCAAGATACTTCGCCATTCTTCTCATGCTGCTCGCGCCCGCCGCCCGCGCCGAGGAGCCGTTCCCGTCCACCTTCCAGACCAAGACCATTCCGGCCAACGGCACGCAGATCCACCTGCGCGTCGGCGGCAAGGGGCCTGCCGTGATCCTGATCCACGGCTTCGGCGACACCGGCGATATGTGGGCGAGGCTTGCGGCGGATCTCGCACGCGATCACACCGTGGTCGTGCCCGATCTGCGCGGCATGGGCCTCTCGGGCAAGCCCGATAATGGCTACGACAAATGGACCCAGGCCGCGGATATGCGCGCCGTTTTGCAGTCGCTCGGCATCGAGAAGGCTTTCGTCGTCGGACACGACATCGGCACCATGGTGGCCTACGCCTACGCGGCGCGGTATCGCGACCTCACCGAAAAACTGGTCGTCATGGATGCTCCGGTGCCCGGCGTGCCGCCGTGGGACGAAATCGTCCGCAGCCCGCAGCTCTGGCACTTCGACTTCGGCGGCCCCGACATGGAACGGCTGGTCAAGGGCCGCGAGCGCATCTATCTCGACCGCTTCTGGAATGAATTCGCGGGCACGCCTTCCAAGGTCGACGAGGCGACGCGCCGTCATTACGCAGAACTCTATGCGCGGCCGGGCGCCATGCATTCCGCCTTCGCCCAATTCAGGGCGATCCGCACCGACGCCGAGGACAACAAGAAGGCGATCGCAAACAAGCTGACCATTCCCGTGCTCGCCATCGGCGGCGAGAAATCATTCGGCAAGATGGAGGCTGTCGTGATGCGAAATGCCGCGACCGATGTCACCGAAATCGTGATTCCCGGCGCCGGCCACTGGCTGATGGAGGAGGATCCGGTGGCAACCATCAAGGCGGTGCGCCAGTTCCTCGACGGCAAGAAATAGCCTGTAGGATGGGTTGAGCCCTTGCGAAACCCATCGCTCTCGTTTCGTGATGCATTCCGTCATGACTGCGTACCGTCGCAACTCGTTTCGGGTGGATGCTTTTCCTCCACCGTCAATCTGGCGGAGCGACGACGATCGTTGTTGACCAATGGCGGGCGATCAGTCCGGGGCTGGTCTTCGATATGGCGAGGGGCGTCAGGTTGGCGATGGATTTCGCAAGGGCTCAACCCATCCTACAGGCTAGATATACTCCGGTTGATATACTCCGGTTAAGCTCTTCGTATCGTGCCAAAAGCGGACGTTCGATGTTGGGCTAAGATGGCTGGGGTGTTACGTTTCCAACTACATCATTCCTGTGAGGACTGATGGGGCGGGCGACCAGGCTTACGGACTGCCGCCCACCATTTCGAAATTGGAATACTTGCAGCCTTCGGCTCCGCCTCCGGACGCTTTTCAAAGTCGGCCGGGAAATGTTCATGGACATTATTTCCCTCCGTTCTTCCCCTTGACTCGGAGGCGGGCTCTTTCTGTCAAACGCCGCGAAAAGGCGTTCTCGCCATGTCTGTTCCGATAGGCGGAGCCCATTGCAGGGCAGGTTATGATCGCAGAGCAGGTAACGATCGTTCGAGTACCGGACGAGTATACCATTACGTCCTGGCTTCCCTGATATGTGCGATTTGCATTGTTCAATTCGCGAGCATTGCGTCGGCTCAATGCACCGCCCGCGATGTATTGAAGAACCAGCTAAAGTTCAGACCTCGCTCGGCCCAAGCGTCCCAACAGCCTGTCAAGTCCGCTCGCGATATTGCCCCATGGAAGACGATTGCAATCGGCACCTTTCGCTGACTCGATAAAGCTACGCAGTGCGCTGGATGGTATGGGCTGCAATGTCGGTGGGCAGGCCGCCGAAATCATCGCTCGGCCGGCGTTCACCGTCAGCTCTCAAAAGATGGATGTAGAGCTTGTCAACGTGTCACCAGCCCAGCTCGGACTCACGTCCAATACCGTGACCTTGGCTAACATTTACGCACGCGCTCGACAGCTCGGCTTTGAACTTGCTGCGGCTGAGGTCGGCCCGCAGTTGCGTATCCAGTATTTGGACCAGCCCATGGGCGAATTTCTCACCATCGGAATGGAGCCAATCAAGACGTGGGGTGGCGAGCTCATCATTCTCAATGTGGCAAATGGCGGAGCCGGACTGATCCTAATCGGCCAAGACGGGAGAGCCGGCGCGGAAGTTCCAGCGGCAACTCGCTTCGTTTTCGCTCGGTCTCATCACCCCGCACCAGATGTCGAACTCGTCGAGGAGGCAGAAACTTTGCTACCACCGACAGGCGATTGGTAGTCTGCACTTGGCTCAAAGGCGCAGGCGCCGCACGCCCCACCTCGGCCGCTGCTCGCGGCCAAGCAGATATCGGCCGGCTGGCCGCTTGATGAGTCCACGCCCCTAGCCTCAACGCGTCCCCACGTCCGCCTCCTCCTCACGTCCAAACCGTTCCACCAGAAAATCAATGAACAGCCGCACCTTCACCGACAAATGCCGCGTCGGCGGATAGACCGCATAGAGCGCGAGCGGCGGCGCAAAATAGTCGTCCAGCACCGTTCGCAGCTCGCCTTTCCGCAAAGCATCCGCGACAATGAACTCGGGCAGCAGCGCGAGCCCCCTGCCCTTGATCGCGACGTCGCGCAGCACTTCGGCATTGTTGACGCAGAGCGACCAGGCCGGCTGGATCCAGTGATCGCCGTCGCGGCCTGTGAGCTTCCACTGATTGCCGGTGAGCAGGAAGCCGTAGGTGAGCGATGTATGTTCGCGCAGATCCTGCGGATGTCTGGGCGTGCCATGACGCGCGAGATAATCCGGCGAGGCGCAGATCATGCGGGGCACCGGCACGATTTTTCGAGCGATCAAGCTCGACGACTCCAGCTCGGCGATCCGCAGCGTCACGTCAAAGCCGTCCTGGACGGGATCGAGCAGATCGTCGCTGAGCACGATCTGGAGCTGAAGCTCAGGGTATTGCTTCATGAAGTCAGCGAGCACGGGACCTAACCGCATCGTGCCGAACGACATCGGCGCGTTGACGCGCAACAGTCCGCGCGGCGCAGACTGAGCCTGCGCCACCGCCTGATCGGCGGCCTCGATCTCCGAGAGGATCACCACCGCACGCTCGAAATAGCGCTGGCCGTTCTCGGTCGGGCTGGCGTGGCGGGTGGTCCGGTTCAAAAGCTGGACGCCAAGGCTTTCCTCGAGGTCGGCGATGTATTTGCTGATCGCCGACCGCGACAGCCGTAGCTGCCGGCCGGCCTCGGCGAAGCTGCCGCTTTCGACCACTTTGACGAAGGCCCGGAGGCTGGCGACCTTATCCAAGGGCCGGCCCCATCGATTGTTTCCAAATCGTAGACATAGACGTCATATTTGCATGGATTGTCTCCAATCCAAAGCGGAACGATATTTGGTCCCAGAGCAAGACGGCTCCCAAATTTCTGGAGAACGACAATGTCTGGACTGCACCATGTCACCGCGATCGCCGGCGACCCCATCCGCAATTTCGGCTTCTACACCCGGGATCTCGGCCTGCGCTTCGTCAAGAAGACGGTCAACTTCGACGATCCCGGCACCTATCACTTCTATTATGGCGATGAGACCGGCCGCCCCGGCACCATCCTGACCTTCTTCCCGTGGGCCGGCGCGGCGCCCGGCCGCCGCGGCGTCGGCGAGACCCATCAGACCGCCTTCCGTGTACCGCAGCGCTCGCTCGGCTACTGGACCCAGCGCTTCATCGAGAAGGGCATCGCCTTTGAGGCGCTTGAGAAGCGGTTCAGCGAGTCCGTGCTGCCATTCACCGATCCTGATGGCATGGCGCTCGCGCTCGTCGGCATTCCCGGCGCCGAGAACGAACCGGGCTGGAGCAATGGCGACGTGCCGGCCGAGCATGCGATCCGCGGCTTCCACGGCGTGACCTTGTTGCTCGACAGCGCGGCCAAGACGGCCGCCGTCCTCACCGACGTGTTCGGCTTCAAGGAAGCGGGCCGCGAAGGTTCGGTGATCCGCTTCAAGGCGGCGGGCGATGCCGAAGGCAGCGTCGTCGACATCTACGAGGCCAAAGGCTTCTTGCGCGGACATCAGGGTGGCGGCTCGGTGCACCACATCGCGTTCCGCGCGGCTGACGATGCCGAGCAGGGCAAGATGGCGCAAAAGCTCGTGAGCGATCACGGCCTGCATCCGACCGAACAGAGGGACCGCAACTACTTCCGCTCGATCTATTTCCGTGAGCCCGGCGGCGTGTTGTTCGAGATCGCGACCGATATCCCCGGCTTCGCCGTCGACGAACCCGTCGCGACGCTCGGGCGCGATTTGAAGCTGCCGGGCTTCCTCGAACAGCATCGCAAGCAGATCGAGGGCGTGCTGCCGAATTTGGAAGAGAGCGTGTCATGACCGACTTCATTCATCGCTTCGAGCCCGCGACCAGCGCGGGCTCCCCTCCGCTCCTGCTGCTGCACGGCACCGGCGGCGACGAGAACGATCTGCTTGGGCTTGGCAAAATGATCTCGCCCGGCTCCGCCATGCTCTCGCCGCGCGGCCGCGTGCTCGAACACGGCATGCCGCGCTTTTTTCGCCGCCTTGCGGAGGGCGTGTTCGACGAGGAGGATTTGCGCCGGCGCGCGCTCGAACTCGGCGAGTTCGTCGCCGACGCGCGGAAGCAATACGGCATCGCCGCGCCGGTTGCGGTCGGCTTCTCGAACGGCGCCAATATCGCGGCCGCGCTGTTGCTGCTGAAGCCTGACGTGCTTGCAGGCGCGATCCTGCTGCGCGCCATGGTGCCGTTATCTGATCCGCCCAAGGCGGAGCTTGCAGGCAAGCCTGTGCTATTACTGTCCGGGCAAAGCGATCCGATCGTGCCGGCGAGCAATTCGGCAAAGCTTGCAGCGCTGTTGTCGGAAGCGGGAGCGCGTGTCGACCACACGGTCCTGCCGGCAGGCCATCAATTATCGCAAGCCGACGTGACGCTCGCCCGCAACTGGATCGGTAACGTCGACGCGAAAGCGGCATGAACGAACAAACGGCGCATCGTTCGCGAACGGTGCGCCGCGTCGCATTCACTCGAACCAGCCGCGCCGCTTGAACCAGATCAGAGGCAACACACCGCTGGCGATGATTGCGAGCAGGGACAACGGATAACCGAACGTCCAGCTCAGCTCCGGCATGTTCTTGAAGTTCATGCCCCAGACACCGACCAGGATCGTGGGCGGCACGCCGACCACGGACACGATCGTGAGGACCTTGAAAATCTCGTTCTGCTGGATGTTGATGAATCCGAGCACGGCATCGAGCAGAAGCTGGATCTTGTCGGACAGTCGCGTCTCGTAATCGCTGAGCGAAGCGACATCCTTCGAGACAGCCTCGAGGCGCTTCTTCGACGCCGCCGTAATCCAATCGCTCCCGACATTGTCGGCATAGGACGCGATACGCCCGACGCCGAGCAGGACATCGCGCGACTTGGCAAGACGATCCGCCAGCTCGCCGACATTCTCCAGCGCTTCGCGCATCCTGCGGCTGGAGCGAACCGGCCGCTTGGTGCGGATGAGACCTCCCTTGAAGACACCGCGCGAGAGCTGGTCGACCTTCGCGCCGAGGTGTTCCAGCGCATCGGCGCCGCGGTCGATCATGGCCTCGAGCAGGCTGGTGAACACGCACATGCCGTTCTCGAGGCTATCGTCGGAGCCGACGCGCTTGCTGATCTGGTCGAAGATCGGCAGCTCTGCAAAGCGCACCGTCACCAGCACATGCGGACCGATGACGAACCCGACCGGCGTGATCTCGGCCTCGTTATCCTCGTTGAGCCGGACCGCCGGCGAGCTGAGATAGAGCGTGCCGTGCTCCAGGATCAGGCGGCTCGACGCCTCGATCTCGCTGAGCGATTCCTCGGAGGGAATTCGTATCTTGAGCAATCGCTCGAGGAATTGCTTTTCCTCTGCGGTCGCGTCGAGGAGATCAGCCCAGATGATCTCCGAGGGCATTTCCGCGCCGATGCCTTGCCAATCATCGGACGGCCACCTGTGCAGTTTCAGCAATGACCGAACTCCGTTTGCCCCCGCGCCGGCTCGCACGCCATGCGGCCATCCTGCGCCGGGCTAACGCGCGAGGGTTCCGATCGTTCAACGTCGGGGATCAACAGAAGCGGCCCTCTCGAATGGGAGTGGGCGGCGGCCTTCTTCGATGATCCCATCATGCCCCTGTTTTGCCCGACGTGTCAAATATTATTCTGATTCACCGAAACGAGAAATTCTGTAAGCGCTTCTACTGTGCATGGGGTTGTTTTGCGGATTTTTGTTTTGATGCGGCCAAACAATTGACCTCTCCCCGATGGGGAGAGGTCAAAATCGAGATGCCGGATTTGACTTGGGTGACCGGGTTTATTCCCAGGACCAGGCCGAGAAATCGTTCTCGAACTGCGGGACTTCCTTCCAGACCCCCTTCAGCTTCTTGTTGATGACCGTGGGCCATTGCGGCTGGAACAGGAAGCCGGCCACCGCGTCGGTCGCCAACATTTTCTGGGCATCGCCGAGCAGTTTGGCGCGACCGGCTTCGTCCGGCGTCGACACGATCTGCTTGTAGAGCGCGTTGAAGGCCTCGCTATTGTAACCGAGATAGAAATCGGGCTCGGTCAGCTTGACGAGATCGAACGGCTCGACATGGGAGACGATGGTGAGGTCGTAATTATGCGGCCCGTTGGGAGCGAAGGCCTGCGACAGCCACTGCGCCCACTCGACGTTCTCGATCTTGGCGTGGATGCCGACCTTGGCGAGCTGGGCCGCGAGGATCTCGCCGCCCTGCCGCGCGTAGGGCGGCGGCGGCAGCTTCAGGCTGAGTTCGAGCGGCGTGGTGACGCCGGCCTCGCTGAGCAGCTTCTTCGCCTTCTCCGGGTCGTAGGGATTGACGGCGGTGGTGTCGACATAGCCGAGCGAGCCCGGCGTGTAGAAGCTGCCGATCGGCGTGCCGAAACCTTCGACCGCGCCGTCGATCATCGACTTGCGGTCGATGGCGGCGAGGATCGCGCGGCGCACCCGCACGTCGTCGAGCGGCTTCTTCTTTTCGTTGATGGCGACGATGGTCTTGGCCTTGGAGCCGCCGACCAGCACGGTGAAGCGCGGATCGCTCTTGAACTGCACGACGCCGCGGGTCGTGACACGCGGGAACGCATCGACGTCACCGGACAGCAGCGAGGCAATCTGCGCCGCGGGATCGCCGATGAAACGGATCGTCACCTTCGACAGCTTGATCGCGGAGGCGTTGCGATACTCGGCCCATTTGTTGAGCGTGAGCGAGGAGCCCTTGACCCAGGCGCCGAGCTGGTACGGCCCGGTGCCGATTGGCTGCGTCACGTTGGTCGCAGCACTCTTCGGCTCGACGATCGAACCGCTCGCCTGCCCGAGCAGGAACGGCAGGTTCGGCTCGGGATATTTCAGGGTGAGCACGATCGTGTCGGCGTCGGGCGCGTCGACTTTCTCGAAAGCCTGGAACAGGCTCTTGTCCTTGTTGGTGCTGTTTGCGGCCGCGTTGCGCTCGAACGAGAATTTTACCGCCGCGGAATCGAAGGCCTCGCCGTTCTGGAATTTGACGCCCTTGTGCAGCTTGAACGTATAGGTCTTCAGGTCGGGCGACGCGGTCCAGCTGTCGGCGAGCAGCGGCGAGACCGAGCCGTCCTCGTTGATCTTGGTCAGGGTCTCGTAGATGTTGTAGAGCGTGACTTCGGCGATCGCGGCGGCGGCGGCGTTGGTGGGATCGAGCCCCGGCGGCTCCAGCGTCATGCCCATGACGACGCTGTCCTTCTTGCTCTGCGCCAGCACCGGCAGCGGTGCCGCGGCCAATGCTGCGGCAAAAGCGACGATCGTTAGCTTCTTCAACATGCCTAACTCCCCGGCCTTCTTCTCTTTTGAGGCTACGCCAATTCTGTAGCCGACACTAACCTTCCATGGCCGCCTGCGGCAATGCCATCACGGCCTCCGCCTTGTGGCAGGCGGCAAGGTGTCCCTCGCCCACCCTGCGTAGCAAGGGCGGAACCTCACGGCAATGCTGGTCGGCTAGTGGGCAGCGCGCGACGTAGGGACATCCGGCAGCGGTCGCCGATTGCGAGGCGATCGCCTGGGCTCCGCGCCGGCGCCGACCCCCGCCGGCACGGGCGCGCGGCACGGCGTCCAGCAGCGCCCGCGTATAGGGATGGGCGCAGCGCTCGAACAGATCCTCCGGCCGGCCCTGCTCGACGACCCGGCCGAGATACATCACCGCAACCTCGTCGCAGAGATAATCGACCACAGCGAGGTCATGGCTGATCAAGATGTAGCTGAGGCCGAACTGCTCCTGCAGATCCTGCATCAGGTTGAGGACCTGGGCCTGCACGGAGACGTCGAGCGCGGAGACGGGCTCGTCTGCGACGATCAGTTTTGGTTGCGTGATCAGCGCACGCGCAATCGCAATACGCTGGCGCTGCCCTCCGGAGAACTCGTGCGGATATTTGTCCATATCCGCTTCGCGCAAGCCGACCTGCTTCAGCACCGCGACGACGCGGGCGCGGAACGTAGTGCGGTCGACATCGTCAAGCACGGTGAGCGGCTCGGCGACGATGCGCGCAATGGTCTGGCGCGGGTCGAGCGAACCGTAGGGATCCTGGAACACCATCTGGAAATCGCGCCGTGCGCGGCGCAGTTCATCCGGCGAGATGCGGTTGAGATCGCGTCCGTGCAGCGCGACCTGCCCCGCGGTCGGCCGCTCCAGCGCCATCACGACGCGCGCAAAAGTGGATTTGCCGGAGCCGGATTCGCCGACGATGCCGAGGCTCTTGCCGGCGGCAACCTGCACGCTGACGCCGTTGAGCGCACGCACCTGGCCGGGCGGACGGAACAGGCTTTCGCGCGGCAGCGTGTAGCGCTGCTCGATATCCCTGACGTCGAGAAGAGGAACTACGGTCATGCGGACAGCGCCCCGACATTGGTGGCCATCGAAACGTCGGTTCGCACGCAACGTACGACGTGGCCGGGACCGACCTCGACCATCGGCGGCAACGCCGCGCGACATTTGTCCCCGACCAGCGGACAGCGCTCGCCGAAGGCGCAGCCCACCGGCAAATCGGCGAGCTCCGGCACGGTGCCCGAGATCGTCGTCAGCCGCGTGCCCTTGCGCGCGCCGAGCCGCGGACGGGCGCGGAACAGGCCCTGCGTGTAGGGATGCCCCATGCGGCGGAACACTTCGTCGGTCGGCCCGCTCTCGACGATCGTGCCGCCATACATCACCATCATGCGCTGCACGTTCTCGGCGATGACGCCGAGATCGTGCGAGATCAAAATCATCGACATGCCGCGCTCCTCGACGAGGTCGGCGATGAGATCGAGGATCTGGCCCTGGATGGTGACGTCCAGCGCGGTGGTGGGCTCGTCCGCGATCAGCAGGTCCGGCTCGCAGGCGAGCGCCATCGCGATGGTGACGCGCTGGCGCTGACCGCCGGAGAACTGGTGCGGATAGGCATCGATGCGTTTTGCCGGATCGGGCAGTCCGACGCGGTCGAGCAAGGCGATTGCTTCGCGCCGCGCTTGCGCCGCGGAATATTTCTTGTGACGCCGCAGCGGCTCGGCGACCTGATCACCGATCGTGTGCATCGGATTCAGCGCCGTCATCGGCTCCTGGAAGATCATGCTGATGCGGTTGCCGCGCAGTTTGCAGTAGTCCGCATCCGGGAGTCGCGCGAGCTCGCTGCCATCAAGCTTGATGCTACCGGTGACGACCGCGCTGTCCGGCAGCAACCCCATCAGCGACAGCGCCGTGACCGACTTGCCGCAACCGGATTCGCCGACGATCCCGAGCGTCTCGCCGCGTTTCAACGCGAAGCTGACGCCGCGCACGGCCTGCGCCGGGCCGCGGCTGGTGTTAAGGCGGACACCGAGATTGTCGACCGCGATCAGCGGTAGGGTTGCGGGATCAGCCATCATCACCGCTCCCGCGCCAGTCTGGGATCAAACAGGTCGCGCAATCCGTCGCCGAGCAGGTTGAGGCCGAGCACGGCGATCGCGATCGACGCACCCGGATAGACCGCGAGCATCGGCGACTGGAAAAGGAGCGTCTGTGCGTCGTTCAGCATGCGGCCCCAGGACGGTTGCGGCGGCTGCGTGCCAAGGCCGAGATAGGACAGCGCAGCCTCGGCGAGGATCGCCAGCGCAAACTGGATGGTCGCCTGCACGATCAGGATCGACAGGATGTTCGGCAGGACGTGCTCGATGGTAATGCGGAAGGCCCCCTTTCCCGAGGCGCGCGCCGCCAGCACGAATTCGCGGGCCCAGATTGCGTTGGCCGAGCCGCGCGTCAGCCGCGTCAATGTCGGAATCTGGAAAATGCCGATCGCGGTGATCGAGGTTACCATGCCCGGGCCGACGACCGCTGCCAGCATGATCGCCGAGAGCACGGCCGGAAAGGCGAAGGTGAAGTCGGAGAAGCGCATGATGATCTCTTCGGTCCAGCCGCGCTTGGCCGATGCGATCAGGCCGAGGCAGACGCCGAAGGTGAGACCGATGCTGACGGCGATGACACCGACCAGGATGGTGGAGCGGGCGCCGGCGAGCAGCAACGATACGATGTCGCGGCCGAAAGAATCGGTGCCGAGCCAGTGCGTCGCCGACGGCGCATGGAGTTTCGATGCGATGTCGATCTCGTAGGGCGACCACGGCGTCCATACCAACGAGAGCAGCGCCGAGGCGATCACCAGCAGGCTGAGCACGCCGCCCACCACAAAGCTGCGATGGCGCAACGCGCGGCCCCAGAACGTCCTGGCCGGTAAGGGGCGCGTTGCGACCGGTGCGTCTACCGGCGTGGAAAGCTGCGCGCTCACAGGTCGTGAACCTTGATGCGGGGATCGATGAAGGCATAGAGCACGTCGACCACGAAATTGACGATCACGACCATGGCCGCCAGTAGCATCACGCAATTGCGCACCACGATCAGGTCGCGGTTGGCAATCGACTGGAAGATCAGCCGGCCGAGGCCCGGGAGATAGAACACGTTCTCGATCACGATGGTGCCGGCGAGCAGATTGGCGAATTGCAGGCCCATCACCGTCATCACAGGGATCATGGCGTTGCGCAGCACGTGGCTCCACAGCACCTCGCGCTTGCCGAGCCCCTTCGCGCGTGCGGTGCGGACAAAATCTTCGCGCAGCACTTCGAGCACGGCCGACCGCGTGACGCGGGCGAGGATCGCCGCCTGCACCACCGCAAGCGAGATCGACGGCAGCAGCAGCGATCTGATGCCGAGCCAGATGCCATCGTCCCAACCGGCAAAGCCGCCCGCGGAGAGCCATTGCAGCCGCACGGCGAACAAGAGCACCAGGAGAATGGCGAACCAGAAATTCGGCAGCGCGATGCCGATTTGCGTCAACGACATCACACCGACATCACCGAGCTTGTTGTGGTTGGCCGCGGTGTAGATGCCGGCCGAAAGCGCCAGCGTCACCGTGATCAACATCGACATGATCGCGAGCGGAATGGTCAGCACCAGCCGCTCCGCGATCAGGCTGGCGACCGAGGTGCCGTAGACATAGGAGTTGCCGAGATCGCCAACGAGCAGCCCCTCGATCCAATGCAGATAGCGGACCGCGAGCGGCTGATCGAGTCCGAGCTTGACGGTGAGCGCGCGCACCGCGTCCGCCGACGCGTCGGCGCCCATCAGCATCTGCGCGGCATTGCCCGGCAGCGCGTCCAGCACCAGGAAAATGATCACGGATGCGCCGACCAGCGTCGCCAGCAATGTCAGGACACGTCGAAGGACAAATACGCTCATGCGCGCTCAGCTTCAGGGCTTACCCGCGGCACGATCAACATGTCCGGACGCCGGACGCAAGCCCTTTGCGGCGTGCGCCCCCATCTCAGCCGGGCCGGCGAGACAGAAACCCGGACGAGGCCTCGAACAGCGCGCTGACGCGCAGCAATTCCGCGTCGGCCCGAAAGCGGCCGACGAGCTGGAGCCCGATCGGCAGGCCGTCGCGACCAAAGCCGCAGGGCAGACTGATCGCGGGGTGGCCGGTCATGTTGAACGGCATGGTCCACGGGAACCAGTGCGGCCGGACGCTGTCGAAATGCTGGCCGTCGATCTCGATCGTGCCGAACAGATCCTGGTCGATCGGCAGCGCGGTGCGGGTGATGGTCGGCATCGCCAGAAGGTGTCCGCGCGCAAGCAGGGATTGCACACGACGGAACAACGCCGTGCGCGCGAACATCGCCTCCTGGTAGTCGACACCACTGACATTGGTTGCCAGCGCGATCTGCTTGACGAAAGCCTCGCTGAGGGCATCGCGATGCTCCGCCACCAGCTTCGAAAAACGCGAGCGCCAGACGGTGTGGTTGATAGCGCGCCAGATCGGCTCGACGTCGTAGCCCTCGCCGGGAAATTCTTCGAGCTCGGCGCCGAGGCTCGCGAGGTGATCGAGGCTGGCCTTGAAGGCCGCAGCAACGTCTGATGACACAGGACGTCCGGGCGGAGAGGCACAGAACAGGACTTTCTGCCCGCGCAGATCACCGCGCGGGGCGGCGGTGCCGATGAAATCAGGCACGGGCACGCCGATCGACCAGGGATCGCAGGCATCCTCGCCGGCCATCGCCTGCATCATCAGCGCGGTATCGGCGACGGTGCGTGTGATCGGCGTGACATAGGTCTGGTTGCCGAACGCATCGAGCGCCTGGCTGTGTGCGATCAAGCCGTTGCTTTGCTTCAAGCCAACGACGCCGTTGCAGGCGGCCGGAATCCGCGTCGAGCCGCCACCATCGGTTGCGATCGCCAGCGGCGCAATGCCGCTCGCCACCGCCACCGCCGCGCCGCCGCTGGACCCGCCGGAGGAGCGCTCCGCACTCCATGCGTTGCGGGTACGGCCGAACAACGGTGAATCGGTCAGGCATTTGCTACCTAATTCCGGCGTAGTGGTCTTGCCGATCAGGATCGCGCCTTCGCTGCGCAGCTTTGCAACCGCGACGGCATCCTCGGTGGGGACGTTGTCCTTATACGGCACGGCGCCGAAAGTGGTCTTCACGCCCCTGGTGTTCACGATGTCCTTGACGGTGACGGGAAGCCCATGCAGCAGACCGAGCGGCTCACCCGCCATCATTTTGCGCTCGGCCTCACGCGCCGCTTCCATTGCCTCTTCGCCGCAGAGCGTGATGAAGCAGTTCAGCTTAGGCTGGAGCGCCTCGGCGCGCACGAGCACTGCGCGCGTGACCTCAACGGGGGAGACCTCCTTGCGGCCGATACGTGCGCGCAGCTCGGTGGCGGAGAGGAAACAGAGATCATTGGTCATCAGGACAGGCTCGCGTCAGGACGCGCGGACCTTGCCAGCGTGGACTTGCCCTGTCCATTTCGGCTGGCGCATGGCCGCAGTCCGCCTGGGCATCGCGACGCCTACCAGCTCCAGCTGATCTCATGGCGCCAGGGCGGATCGGCGCCAGGGCGGGTGCAGGTGAGGCCAGCGCAATTGGCAGCAAAGGACAGCGCGTGACGGAGCCCGTCGGCGCCGATGTCCATCAATTGCGGCCGGGCGAGCCCCCCCTGCTTGTGCAGGGCGAACAGCAACGCGGCCTGAAAGCTATCGCCGGCGCCGATGGTGTCGGCGACCTCGACCTTCGGCGCCTCAACCTCGATCTGCCCGGCCTTCGCATGCCAGGCGATGGCGCCATTGTTGCCTCGGGTGATGACGACGAGACTTGTCCCTTGCCCCAGCAGCGCACTCGCCCGCCGCTGATATGGCTCCTCGCCAAAGAGATAGGCGAAGTCGACGTCCGACATCTTGATGAGATCGGTACCGGCGGCGAACTCGGCCATGCGTGCAAGATAGGCTGGCTTGTCCTTGACCAGATTGGGCCGGCAGTTCGGATCGAAGGAGATTGTCGACGACGTCCGCGCGTCCGCGATCAGGTCCTTGGTCTCGGCCGCGCCCTGGTCGTTGACCAGCGTGGTCGAGCCGATGTGGACAGCCTCGATTGTATCGAAGGGAATGGCCCCGCGCCGGTAGATCCAATTACGCGTCGCGGTCTCGGCGTCATAGAAAGCGTAATGCGACTCGCCGGCGACGATGCGGACGAAGGCGAGCGTGGTCTGGTGATCGCTGCGGGTAGAGAACCCCAGCTCGACATTCGACGCTGCGGCGTGATCAGCTATCATGCGCCCGAACATGTCGTTCGAAATGCCGCCGACAAAACCAGTCGGCGCGCCGAGCCGCGCGATGCCGATCGCGACGTTGAGGCAGGAGCCGCCGACCACCGGCATCACCGTTTCGCGCCCATCGGCGTTCTTCGTCGGCACGAAATCGATCAGCGCATCGCCACAGGAAATCAGCATGCCTCTTAACCTGTCTCTTAACCCTTGGCGATGTCGCGCATCGCGGCCCGGCTGCCGCGATCGACCTCGCGCAGCAGCTTGTAGACCTCGCGCTTCTTCGTATGAAACGCGGACATGTCGGGCGCGGTCGGCTCGCTCTTGCGTCCGAGCGCCGACATCTTTGCCATGGTCTCACCGATCGAGGCGTAGGCGCCGCCGGCGACGGCACCCAGCATCGCGGCGCCGAGAAGCACCGGCTCCTTGGTTTGCGGCAGCGCGACGGCGAGACCGGTCGTATCGGCCATGATCTGTCGCACCAGCGGACTGCGGCTAGCGCCTCCGCCCATGATCATGATGCCGGCATGGACGCCGTGCGCGGCAAAGGCCTCGATCACCTCGGCGAGCCCGTAGGCCAATCCGCACAGTCCGGCGATGAACAGCCGCTCCATCGAACCGACATCCGTGTCGAGATCGAGGCCCGCGATCACCGCGCGCGTATCCGGATCGGCATAAGGCGAACGGTTGCCGATGAACTCAGGGAGCACATGAACGTTGCGGGCGAGCAGCGCGGCACGGCTGGCATCGCCGGCACGCGCGATGATGCGGCGCTCGAGGAACTCGATGAGATCGACGCCCTCGCTCTTCGCCGCCGCGCTCG
The DNA here is from genome assembly GCF_040549385.1 of Bradyrhizobium sp. LB11.1. Lineage (NCBI taxonomy): Bacteria > Pseudomonadati > Pseudomonadota > Alphaproteobacteria > Hyphomicrobiales > Nitrobacteraceae > Bradyrhizobium > Bradyrhizobium sp. LB11.1. The sequence goes on from NZ_JBEPTH010000013.1 coordinate 114,447, forward strand.
CCTCGGCGTGTCCCGGATGCGACTTGAGGAGATGGTCGATCGCGGCGCCCGCGGCCGACTGGCCGCCTTCGTTGAGCCAGAAGTTCGGCACCATGCCCGAATAATAGGGACCCCAGACGCCGGGCACGAAGCACGGTTCCTTCGTCGTCGCCATGATGCAGGCTGACGTTCCCATGATGTAGGCCAGACGATCGCTGACATCCATGGTTCCGCCCGATCCGTCACGCCCGCCGATCGCGCCGATGCCGCCGGCATGGGCGTCGATCAAGGAGGCGCCGACCGGCGTGCCCGCGGACAGCCCGAGATCGACGGCGGCCGCGCCGGTGAGACCGGCACCGAGCCGTGTGCCTGGCGCGACGATCTCGGTGCCGATGCGGGCGTATTTCTCGCTGACGAAATCAGACAGGCCTATGCGCTGAAAGAACGGCGCGCTCCAGCCGCCGCCGTCATGGGCGAGGTAGTTCCATTTGCAGGTGACGGTGCAGGTCGAGCGCTGCAGCGAACCGGTCGCACGCCAGGTCAGATAGTCGGCCAGATCGAAAAAATGCCCGGCGGCGTCAAAGCTCGCGCGCAGATGTCGCTTCAGCCACAACAGCTTTGGCATCTCCATCTCGGGCGAGATCGAGCCGCCGACATAGCGCAGCACTGCGTCGCCGGTCTCGTTGATCAGCCGCGCTTCCGCGATGGCGCGATGATCCATCCAGACGATGACGTTGCGCTGCTTGTCGCCGGAGCCGCTCACCGTGACCGGCTCGCCCTGGCGGTCGAGCACCACCAGGGAACATGTCGCGTCGAAGCCGATGCCGCCGACGCTGTCGGGTGCGATGGCCGCTTCCGCCATCGCCGCCCGTACCGATTTGACGCAGGCCTCCCAGATGTCCCGGGACGACTGCTCGACGACGTCGCCCGCCTCGTGCCAGATCCGGATCGGATGCCGGGCTGTCGCCAGCAGCGTGCCGGCCTCGTCAAATACCCCTGCTCGCGTGCTCGTGGTCCCCACGTCGACGCCAATATACGCTCGCGGCATTGTCGCTCCCGGAAGCTCTCGTCAGTTTTGACGCAAGCCTACCAGCAAGTGTAGCCGCCATCCACCAGCACGATGCTGCCGGTCATCAGGCTCGCGGCTTCGGACGCCAGGAACAGGACGACCGAAGCGATTTCCTCGACCTGCCCCATCCGCGCCATGGGGGTTCCACCGATCCAGGCGTCATACATTCTCGGGGTACTTTTCACGAAAGCGTTGAGCGGCGTGTCGATATAGGTCGGCGCCACCGCATTGATGCGGATGCCGCGCGCGCCCCATTCGGCGGCCAGCGACTTGGTCAAATGGTGCACGCCGGCCTTGGAGGCGTTGTAGAAGCACTGTTCCTGCGGCTTGTTGACGATGAAACCGGACATCGAACCGACATTGACGATGGCGCCGCTCTTGGCCTTGAGCATGTGCTTCCCGAACTCGCGGCAACACCAGAAGGTGCCGTTGAGATTGACGTCGATGACATTGAGCCAGTGCTCGTCGGTGACGGTCTCGGCCGGGGTTTCGCTGCGGGCAATGCCGGCATTGTTGACGAGGATGTCGACCTTGCCGTGGCGGGAGACAAGGTCATTCGCGACCTCCGCCACGCGCTTGGTGTCGGTGACGTCCATGGTCGCGGTCTCGATATCAAAACCCTTTACCTTCAGGCTGGCCTTGGCGTCACCGGCGACCTTGCTATCGCGGTCACCGATGATGACCTTGGCGCCGGCCTCGGCCAGAGCCTCCGCACAGGCAAGCCCAATGCCCTGCCCGCCTCCGGTGATGAACGCGGTCTTCCCGCTCAGCTTGAATTTTTCCAGGTACATGGTCGTATTCCCGTTTCTTGTTAGTTCCGAAGCGCGTTGCCGCTGGCGTCGAAGCGGTGAATGCGCGCGGGGTCCGGTACCAACGACACGCGGTCGCCGGCATGCAGGCTCAATTCACCGATGTAACGTGCCGTGAGCATCCCGAGCGGCCCAGCGTCGACGTAGAGAAAGGTGTCGCTGCCGAGATGCTCGGCGACCGCAATCGTGCCCGGCCAGCCACCGGCGCCGTCGCGCTCGATCTTGATGTGCTCCGGCCGCACACCGATGGTGGCGGCGCCCTTTTGCGCCGCGTTGTCCCCGCTGACGAAATTCATCTTGGGCGAACCGATGAAGCCGGCGACGAAGAGATTAGCGGGGCGCTCGTAAAGCTCCAGCGGCGAGCCATATTGCTCGATCTTGCCGCCGTTGAGCACGACGATCTTGTCGGCCATGGTCATGGCCTCGACCTGGTCGTGGGTGACGTAGATCGCGGTGGTACCGAGCTGCTTCTGCAGCCGCGTCACCTCGATACGCATCTGCACGCGCAGCGCCGCATCGAGGTTCGACAACGGTTCGTCGAACAGGAACGCCTTGGGCTCGCGGACGATGGCGCGGCCGATCGCAACGCGCTGACGCTGGCCGCCGGAGAGCTCGCGTGGCTTACGGTCGAGATAAGGCGTGAGATTCAACGTCGTGGCCGCGGCCTCGACCTTGCGGTTGGTCTCGTCTTTGGAAAGGCCCGCCATCTTGAGGCCGAAGCCGATATTGCCGCGTACGCTCATATGCGGATAGAGCGCGTAGGACTGGAACACCATCGACAGCCCCCGCTTGGCCGGTGGCGTGTCGACGACGTTCTTGCCGTCGATCAGGATTTTGCCGCCGGTCACGTCCTCGAGACCGGCGATCAGCCGCAGCAGCGTGGTCTTGCCGCAGCCGGAGGGGCCGACGAACACCACGAAGGAGCCGTCGGATATCTCAAGATCGGCGCCCTTGATAATGTGCACGGGGCCGAAGGATTTCTGCACGTCCTGAAGCGTAATCTGACCCATGATCCGGCAGCCCCTTTTACTTCACCGCGCCGAAGGTGAGCCCGCGCACGAGCTGCTTCTGGCTGAACCAACCGAGGACGAGAATAGGCGCGATCGCCAGCGTCGAGGCCGCCGACAGTTTTGCCCAGAACAGCCCTTCCGGACTGGAATAGGACGCGATGAACGTGGTGAGCGGCGCGGCGTTCGAGGTCGACAAATTGAGTGTCCAGAACGCCTCGTTCCAGGCCAGGATAAGATTGAGCAGCAAGGTCGATGCCAACCCCGGGATCGCCATCGGCGTCAGCACGTAGACGAGTTCGCGGCCAATGGTGGCGCCATCCATGCGTGCGGCCTCAAGAATATCGCGCGGAATCTCCTTGAAGTAGGTGAACAGCATCCAAATCACGATTGGCAGATTACCGAGACAGAGAATGAAGATCAGGCCGATGCGGGAATCGAGCAGGCCGAAAGTCTTGAAGATCAGGTAGATCGGCACCAGCACACCGACCGGCGGCATCATCTTGGTCGAGAGCATCCAGAGCAAGATGTCTTTGGTGCGCTTGGTTGGCGAGAACGCCATCGACCAGGCCGCCGGGATCGCGATCAGGAGCGCAATCAAGGTCGAGCCGCCGGCGATGATGATCGAGTTCAGCGCATGGTGCAGGTAATCGCTGCGCTCCTGCACCGTCGCGTAGTTCTCCGTGGTCCAGTGGAAGAACAGGAAGGACGGCGGAATTGCAAAAGCCTCGAGTTCGGTCTTGAAGCTTGCCAGCACCATCCAGAGGATCGGGAAGAAGATCAGGAAGCCGAAGAACCACGCCCCGATCGTCGAGATCACCACGCGCCGCGTCGTCGCCATCCGCGCCATTCTTCAGGTCTCCAGGTTGCGGCCGACGATGCGGACGAGGAAGAAGGCGACCACGTTGGCGATCACCACCGCGATCAACCCGCCTGCCGATGCGCTGCCGACATCGTACTGGATCAGCGCCTGCGAATAGATCAGGAAGGCGATGTTGGTGGTCGACAGTCCGGGGCCGCCGCCCGTGGTGACATAGATCTCCGCGAAGACAGTGAGCAGGAAGATGGTCTCGATCAGGATCACCACCGTGATCGGGCGCGCCAGATGCGGCAGCGTGATGTAGATGAAGGTCGAGACGGCGCTGGCGCCATCCATCTCGGCGGCTTCCTTCTGCTCCTCGTCGAGCGATTGCATCGCGGTGAGCAGAATCAGCGTCGCGAACGGGAGCCACTGCCAGGACACGATCAGGATCACGGCCAACAGCGGCACATCGGTGAACCAGTCGATCGGGGTAAGCCCGAACACCGAAGCAATCCAGGCAAACAGCCCGGACACCGGGTGCATCAAAAGATTCTTCCAGACCAGCGCGCTCACCGTGGGCATCACGAAGAATGGCGCGATCACCATCAGCCGCACGATGTTAAGGCCGATCACGGGCTGGTCGAGCAACAGCGCCAGCGGAATTCCGAGCAGGACAGTCAGCGCCAGCACCGAGCCGACCAGCACCAGCGTGTTCTGGAGCGAGGCGAGAAATGCGGGATCGGTGAGGAAGTAGCGGAAATTTTCAAGCCCGACGAAGGATTCCGAGCCAGGATCGAGCAGGCTGTAATGCAGCGTCGAGAAGTAGATCGTCAGCGCGAGCGGGACGATCATCCAGATGAACAGGAGCCCGACGGCCGGAGTCAAGAGCGACCGCGCAAGAAGTTGCGTCTGCCGGGTTGCCATCCGTAGGCCTTCCGCTTGGAGGAAGAAGAAGGCGGCCATCCATCGAGCAAAGAATGGATGGCCGCAAGTTTGAGCTCAGGGAGAGCTCGGGCTCATTTGATGTAGCCGGCGCGCTTCATCTCGCGCTCGGTCGCGGATTGCGCAGCGGAAAGTGCCGCATCGACCGTCATCGATCCCGCAAGTGCTGCCGAGAACTGCTGACCCACCTGCGTGCCGATGCCCTGAAATTCGGGGATCGCGGCATATTGTACGCCGACATAAGGCACCGGCTTCACGGTCGGCTTGTTCGGATCCGCCGCGTCGATCGAGGCCAGCGTCATCTTGGCGAACGGCGCGGCCTTCAGATAGTCAGGGTTCTGGTAGAGTGAGGTGCGCGTGCCCGGCGGCACGTTGGCCCAGCCCTCCTTCGAGGCCACGAGCTTGGTGTAGTCCTTGCTCGTCGCCCAGGCGATGAACTTCTCGGCCGCCTCGGTCTTCTTGGAGCCGGCGGGGATCGCGAGGTTCCACGCCCACAGCCAGTTGGCGTTCTTACCGAGCCCGGTGTTGGGCGCGAGTGCGAAGCCGACCTTGTCGGCGACCTTGGAGTCCTTCGGGTTGGTGACGAAGGACGCTGCCACCGTGGCGTCGATCCACATCCCGCACTTGCCGGCGTTGAACAGCGCCAGGTTCTCGTTAAAGCCGTTCGAGCTCGCGCCGGGAGGGCCGGCGTCCTTCATCAGGTTGACGTAGGTCGTGAGCGTCGTCTTCCATTCCGGCGTGTTGAACTGCGGCTCCCACTTCTCGTCGAACCAGCGTGCGCCATAGGAATTAGCCATCGCCGAGAGGAATGCCATGTTCTCGCCCCAACCGGCTTTGCCGCGCAGGCAGATGCCGTAGACGCCGCCATTCTTGTCGGTCAATTTCTTGGCGGCATCGATGACGAAATCCCAGGTCGGCTTCTCCGGCATCTTCAGACCGGCCTTGTCGAACAGATCGGTGCGATACATCACCATCGAACTCTCGCCGTAGAACGGCGCGGCATAAAGCTTGCCGTCGACAGAGACCGCATCCTTGATCTTCGGCAGCAGGTCGGCGACGTCGTAATCGGCGCCGAGATTGGCGAGCGGAACCAGCCAGCCCTTCTTGGCCCAGATCGGCACCTCGTAGGTGCCGATGGTCAGCACGTCGAACTGGCCTCCCTTGGTGGCGATGTCGGTGGTGACGCGCTGGCGCAGCACGTTCTCCTCGAGCGTCACCCATTTCACGGTGATGTCGGGATTCGCCTTGGTGAATTCGCTGGTCAGGCCCTGCATGCGGATCATGTCGCCGTTGTTGACGGTGGCGATCGTCAGGGTGGTTTCGGCCATCGCGGGGACGGCAAGCAGTACGGACGCGCCGCAGACGGCGCCCAGAACGTGTTTCACGGTGTCCTCCCTCAACTCGCGTTTTGAGCATATGCCCACGCGTTGAGCGTATGTTCGGCTGAGGTACAGCGCTTGTCAAGCAGGCGTGCAGTCATTCCCGCAACTTATGAGTGCTGCGGTGCGGCAACCCTCCCCGTCATGCAGCGCGAACGCGGGCATCGAGTACGCCGTGTCCTTCGTTGATTGCCAAAAAAAACCGCGACGTGCTGGATCATCCGCTCCAGTGCGCGATTGCGCACAAGGCGGATGATCCAGCAGCGCAACTGGCGAAGACCGCCCCCTACCGCTCCAGGATTGCCGTTGCGGTGGCCTCGTCGGTGATCAGGCCGTTGATCAGACCCCCATTCAGCGCCGCCGCGATCGCCGGGACCTTGGCCGCACCGACCGCGGCGCCGATGGTCGTGGTCTTCGCCGGGACCTCCGGCGGAATGCTGGTGAGGCGCTTGTTGGTGCCGGCCTTGAGCAGGCGGCCCTTGGAATCATAGGCCCAGCCGGTGATCTCGCCGATGGCGCCCTGCCGCATCATCTCGAACAATTCATCACGCGTGACGAAGCCGTCGACATGGACCTGCGCCTTCTGGTCCATCTGGCCGATGCCGACGAGGCGTAAGTCCGCCTTGGCCGCGACCGCCTTCACCTTCGCGATCGGCTCGATGCGGACCATCTTGTTGCGCTCGTCCTCCGACGACATCAGGAACGGCAGCGGCATCGGATAGTGCCGCGCACCGGTGCGATCGGCGAGCCGGCCGACAGTGTCGTAGAAGCTCGCCGAACCGTCGGCAGAGATGTTGCCGACCAGCGAGACGATCTGGTGATTGGGCCGGTCGATCGGCGTAACGCGCTCGACCGCGGCGCGCACCGCCCGCCCTGTCCCGAGCGCGACGATAACCGGAGTCTCCGAGCGCAGCGTCGCGTCCAGCAGATTAGCGCAGCGCTCGGCGATGCCGGCGGTCGCCTGCGGCGCAGCAAGATCGGCCGGCACCACCTCGCAATGGCTGAGGCCAAACCGCTCCTTCAGGCGCGCGGCCAATTCCATGCAGGCTGCGATCGGGTGTTCGAGCCGGAACGTGATCAGCCGCTCGGCGAGACAAAGCGACACCAGTCGCTGCGCCGAGGCGCGCGACACCTGGAGCATCTTTGCGATCTCATCCTGGGTGTGGCCGGCAATGAAATAGAGCCAGCCGGCACGCGCGGCGTCGTCGAGCCTGGATTTTTCGTTCTCGGCGGCCATGCGGCCTCACGCCTCCCAGAAATCGCTCATGTGCGCGAAGACCCGATCGGCTCCGGCGGCCGACAATATAGCGCGGCCATCGCGGGCGCGATAATGGGCACCGCCGACAAATCCCCAGACCATCATGCCTGCCGCCCTGGCGGCCTGCACGCCGCTGACGCTGTCTTCGATCACCAGCGTGCGCGCGGGATCCGCCTGCATCCTCCCGGCAGCGTGGAGAAAGAGATCCGGTGCCGGCTTGCCGTGCCTGACCATCTGGGCGGTGTAGAGTCGGTCACCGAAGTGCGGCGCAAGGCCGGTGACATCAAGCGACAACGAGACCCGGTCGAGGTCGCTCGACGATGCCACACAGCGCGGCGTCTGCAATTTAGACAGCACCGCACCGGCGCCGGGGATCGGCTGGAGCGCCTCCGCAAACGTCTCGAGCACACGCGCCCTCAGGCGTGCAAGGAAATCATCGGGCAAAGCCTGCCCGAGGAGATCGCGATAGTACTGCTCGATCGCCTTGGTGCTGCGCCCGAGGAAGAGTTCGAGCGCCTGCTCCACACTCAGCTGAAGGCCGAACTCCGCCAGCACTTCGGACAGGCAGCGGCAGCTCAACAACTCGCTGTCGACGAGCACGCCGTCGCAATCGAAGATGATGAGATCGGGTTTCGGCCGGCCATGGTCCATCCCGCCATTCGATCATATACCCAACTGATGAGCAATAGCTCAGGCATGGCCGCGTCGGTCTGGGGCAATCCTGGGGAGAACAAGCCGAAGTACCGTGCCCGCGCCCGGCTTGCTTTCGAGCTGGAGCTGTCCGCCCAATCGATCCACGACGATGCTGTGGACGATGTGCAGACCGAGACCGCTCGCACCATCGTGCCGTCGCGTCGTAAAGAAAGGATCAAAGGCCCGCCGCTCTACATCTGGCGGCATGCCGCAGCCGTCGTCGGCAAACGAAAGCTCAACATGTCCGTCGCCGGCCGCGCCGAGCGAAACATTGATAGTCCCTCGAAGCGCCCCTCGTCCGTCGCCCGGGAACGCGTGTATCATCGCGTTGTCGGCGAGATTGGTCAGGACCTGCCCGAATGGCCCGGGGTAGCTGTCCATCGCAAGACCCGACTCGCAGCGGAGGCTGAGCGCGATGTCACGCTGCCGCAATTGCCGCTCGAATTGGGAAAGAACCTGGCCTGTCAGTTCGCCCGCGTCAAAACTTCGCCGATAGGACTCGGTCTGATCGGCCGCGACCTGCTTGAACGATTGAACACGCTCGGCCGCTCGGTCGAGATTTGTGACCAGTTGCGCCGAGGCCTCGCTGACCAGCTTCATGAACCTGATCAAGGTCGAACGCTTGAGATCGCCCCGCGCGACCTCCGCCGCGAACAACTCGGCCCTCCGCTGAAGTGTCGAGGCAACCGTCAGGCTGCTACCAAGCGGCGTGTTGATCTCATGAGCAACGCCGGCGACCATTCGCCCGAGTGCGGCGAGCTTTTCCGCCTCGATCAGCGAGGCCTGGATGTCGCGCAAATGGCGAAGCGCCGTCTCGGCGGCATCCCTGGCGCTGCGGATTTCCCGCTCGGCGTGCTTGCGTTCAGTGATCTCCTCCGCAGCGACATTGACCGCAATGATCTCGCCTCCCTGCGTTCGCAGCGGATGCCAATAGGTGACCCAGGAGCGCTCCTCGACCTGATCCGCGCGTTGTCCCGCGACCTCGATACCGATGACGGGTTCCCCGGTTTTGACGATCGACCGCACGATCTGTTCAACGGAATCGGCCAGAGCAGGCACACAGTCCTTGACGGAATGCCCGAGATGGCCTTCAACCGATATGCCGCAGATCTCGGTAAGGCGCTGGTTGATCAGGAGATAGCGGCAGTCGCGCGACAGGCAGGCAAGCCCGATCGGTGCGGTATCGTAGATCAGTTGCAACGCGGGCGTCGTCGAGACCAGCATCACCTCCGACGCCGGTAGCGAAAGCGGTTTACTCGTCACGGAAGTTCCCCGTGTAAGCTACGTCAGACGCATTAAATTAGCACGGAGTTGGCTATCGGTTGATCTAAATCAACGATGCACGCAGGCTCGGCCCGGGAGATTCCGAGGCCTCAATGAGCCCGTGGGGTGGGAAAAGCGAAGCGTGCCCGCCGGCTTTTTCAGGATATGTCGAGCAGGAGATGGTGGGCACCGCACAAGTGCGCCTTTGCCCACGGCACTGCCGTTGTGGCTACCGCCGCTGATTATACACGTCGATGCACACCGCCCCCAGCAGCACAAGGCCCTTGATGACCTGCTGGTAGTCGATGCCGATACCGAGGATGGACATGCCGTTGTTCATCACGCCCATGATCATGGCGCCGACCACGGCGCCGCCGACGCGCCCGACGCCACCATAGGCCGAGGCGCCGCCGATGAAGCAGGCGGCAATGACGTCGAGCTCGAAGCCGAGACCTGCCTTAGGTGTTGCGGTGTTGAGGCGCGCGGCGAAGACGAGGCCGGCGAGCGCGGCGAGAGCGCCCATGTTGACGAAGGTGAGGAAAGTCAACCGCTCGGTCTTGATGCCCGACAGGCTTGCCGCCTTGGCATTGCCGCCCACGGCATAGATCTGCCGGCCGATCACGGTGCGGCGGGTGACGAAGCCATAGAGCGCGATCAGCGCGCTCATGATGACGAGCACGTTGGGCAGGCCACGATAGGTCGCGATCAGATAGGTGAAGTACAGCACCGCGCAGGCCAGCACGATGCTTTTCCCAAGGAAGAACGCGTAAGGCTCAACCTCGATACCGTGCGACACCTCACGCGTCCGGCTCTTGGCGCTGGCGTAGACCAGCCCCAGCGCCAGTACCGCACCAATCAGCATGGATGTGGGATGCAGCGTGCCCGCCTCGGGCAGCAGCTCCGGAATGAAGCCCGACGACAGTTTCTGGAAGGTCGACGGGAACGGCCCGAGCGACTGGCCCTGCAACACCGCAAGAGCAAGGCCCTTGAACACGAGCATGCCGGCCAGGGTCACAATGAAGGACGGGATCTTGAAATAGGCAACCCAATAGCCCTGCGCCGCGCCGATGGCCGCGCCGACAATGAGGCAGGCGATGAAGGCAAGGGTGTAGTCGACCTTGTAGGTCACCATCAGAAGAGCGGCGACTGCACCAACGAATCCCGCAACCGATCCGACCGACAGGTCGATATGGCCGGTGACGATCACCAGCAGCATACCCAGCGCCATGATGACGATGTAGCTGTTCTGGAGTACCAAATTGGTCAGATTGAGCGGCTGCAGCAGCGTGCCACCAGTCATGACCTGGAAGAACAGCATGATCGCGATCAGCGACATTAACATGCCGTAGTTGCGCAAATTGTTCTTGATGAAGCTACCGTGCCGGCGCTCCTCGGGCAGCGAAACCGTCTTGTCGGTCATGGCTGCGATCCTCCCATCTCCGCGGCCTCGGCCGCGCCGTTTCCATTGCTTCGTTCATTACGCATGATGGCGCGCATGATCTTTTCCTGTGTCGCCTCAGCGCTCGGGAACTCGCCGACGAAGGCGCCGTCGTTCATGACGCAGATGCGGTCGCAGATGCCGAGCAGCTCGGGCATCTCCGAGGAGATCACCACCACGCCGCGGCCGGCTTCCGCAAGCTCGTTGATGATACAGTAAATCTCGTACTTAGCACCGACGTCGATGCCCCTTGTCGGCTCGTCCAGAATCAGCACCTTGGGATCGGTCATCAGCCATTTCGACAGCACGACCTTCTGCTGGTTCCCGCCGGAGAGCTGGCCGGTCTCCTGGTAGACGTCGGAACAGCGGATCCGCATGCGGTTGCGGTAGTCGCTGGCGACCTTCAGCTCAGCGATGTCGTCGATCACCCGCCCCGGCGCGACCTGGTTGAGGCTTGCCAGCGTAATGTTCTTGCGGACGTCGTCGGCCAGGATCAGCCCGAGCTGCTTGCGGTCCTCGGTGACATAGGCAAGGCCGGCGTCGATCGCGGCGGCAACGCTCGTCAGCGCGATCTCGTGGCCTTCGAGGGCGATGCGGCCGCTGATATTGGCGCCCCAGGAGCGGCCAAACAGGCTCATGGCGAATTCGGTGCGGCCTGCCCCCATCAGCCCGGCGATGCCGACGACTTCGCCGCGCTTGACGCCGAAATTGACGTTCTTGATCACCTGCCGTTCGGGATGGATGGGGTGATAGACGGACCAGTTCGAAACCTCGAGCACAAGTTCGCCGATCTTCGCGCTACGCTCGGGGAAGCGATGGGCGAGATCGCGGTTGACCATGCTGCGGATGATACGGTCTTCCTGGATCGGCTCGGCCCGGCAATCGATGCCGTCGACGGTACGGCCGTCGCGCAGCACGGTGATGTGGTCGGCTACCCGGGCGACCTCATTGAGCTTGTGCGAGATCAGGATCGAGCCGATGCCCTGCTCGCGGAATTTCATCAGCCGTTCCAGCAAAGCGGCGCTGTCGGCCTCGTTCAGGCTCGCAGTCGGCTCGTCCAGGATCAGCATCCGGACACGTTTGGACAGCGCTTTCGCGATCTCGACGAGCTGCTGCTTGCCAACGCCGAGATCGGTAATCAGCGTATCCGGCGATTCCTTCAGGCCGACCTGCGCAAGCAGGTCACGCGTCCGCCGGTACACTTCGTCGCGATCGATCACGCCGAGCTTCGACGGCGGATGCGACAGGAAGATGTTTTCTGCGATCGACATCAGCGGGATCAGCGCCAGTTCCTGGTGGATGATGATGATGCCGAGCGCCTCGGAATCGTTGATGTCGCGGAAGCGGCGTTCCTCGCCGTCGAAGACGATGGTGCCTTCATAGCTGCCCGCCGGGTAGACGCCGCTCAGCACCTTCATCAGCGTCGATTTGCCGGCGCCGTTCTCGCCGACAAGGGCGTGAATCTGCCCGGCTTCGACCGAGAAATTGACGTCGCGCAGCGCCTGCACACCGGCAAAGCTCTTGCTGACGTTGCGCATCTCCAGCATGGCGGTCATCGCGTCGTGTCCCATCCGTTACGTCCCTCTCCCCGTAAAAACGGGGAGAGGGAAAAGAGAGAGTCCTACTGGAACTGCGACTTCTTGTAGTAGCCGCTCTCGACCAGAACCTTCTCCCAATTGTCCTTGTACACCACGACAGGCTTCAGGAGATAGGACGGCACGGTCTTGGCGCCGTTCTCATAGGTCTTGGTGTCGTTGACCGTCACCTGCTTGCCGGCCAGCGCGGCGTCGACCATGTCGGCGGTCACCTTGGCGAGATCGCGGGTGTCCTTGAAGATGGTCGAGTACTGATCGCCGCGCAGCATGGCCTTGATCGAGGGCACTTCAGCGTCCTGGCCCGAGATGATCGGCATCGGCTGATCGGCGCTGCCATAGCCCACGCCCTTCAGCGAGGAGATGATGCCGATCGAGAGGCCATCATAGGGCGACAGCACGGCGTTGACTTTCTTGTTGCCGTAATAGGCGCTGAGCAGATTGTCCATGCGGGCCTGGGCGGTGGCACCGTCCCAACGCAAGGTCGCGACCTTGTCCATGCCCATCTGCCCGGAGGCGACCACGAGCTTGCCGCTATCGATATAGGGCTTCAGCACGCTCATCGCGCCGTTATAGAAGAAGTAGGCGTTGTTGTCGTCGGGCGAGCCGCCGAACAGCTCGATGTTGAACGGGCCCTTGCCTTCCTTGAGGCCAAGCCCCTTCTCGATCGATTGCGCCTGGAGCACGCCGACCTGGAAATTGTCGAAGGTCGCGTAATAGTCGACATTCGGCGTGCCGCGGATCAGGCGGTCATAGGCGATCACGGTGATGCCCTTGGCCTTGGCCTGCTTGAGCACGTCGGACAGCGTAGTGCCGTCGATTGCGGCGATGACCAGCGCCTTGGCACCCTTGGTGATCATGTTCTCGACTTGCGCGAGCTGGTTCGGAATGTCGTCCTCGGCATATTGCAGGTCCGTGTTGTAGCCGCGCTCCTTCAGCACCTTGACCATGTTGTTGCCGTCGTCGATCCAGCGCGCCGAGGACTTTGTCGGCATCGCGATGCCGACGGTTGCCTTGTCCTGCGCGGAGGCCGTGACGCCTGCGGCCATCGTTGTGGCGCCGGCCAGCGCCAGTGCGAGAAATGTCGTCTTCAATTTCAACATGCTTCACTCCCTTTGGGTGTCAGACTGTTTGTTAGTTTCGTCCAGTACGTCGGTAGAGGTCGGCTTCGGATCTCCTATACGAGCTTGACGTCGGGCTCCGCGCGACCGCGCGCGGAGGCTTGTAGCACAAAAGTGCAGCCGGCCTGCGAATCGGCGGCGCGCGCCTCCGCATCCATGTCCTGCCAGGCGGAAGTGACGAGCAGGCGCGACAGATCCGGACCGACAAAAGCAGGGCAACTCGCCTGCTTGGCCGGCACACGCAGCGAGCGCAAGCGCTCGCCTTGCGGAGAATAGACATCCACACGGCTGGCGCCCCAACAGGCGTTCCAGATCTGCCCGTCGGCATCGCACACCGAGCCGTCGAGCCCCCCGACGCCAGTATGGCGCAGCAACACCTCCGGCTCGCCGCGCGGCAGACCCGTATCGGGATTGAGCGGCACTGCATAGAGCACGGCGCGCGCGGTGTCGGTGAAATAGCCTGTCGCGCCATCCGGCGAGAAGCAGATCGAGTTCGGAATGCTGATGCCCGGAAACAGCGTCGATATCTTGCCGCGGTGGAGCGCGTAGATCGCGCCGGCCCCCCGCTCGGCCTTGCGCCCCATCGTGCCGATCCAGAACGTGCCGGATTGATGCACGCGGCAATCATTGGAGCGCGTCGCGGGATTATCCGCCTCGAGCGGGCAGAACAGCGCCATCGCACCAGCGGCGAGCGTGCGGATGTAACAACCATCTTCCGCGATAACCAGCTGGCGTCCGGCATCGATCCGCCCAAGCGCGCTCGCCATCCGGCCGAGCGCATGGATACGGATGCTGCCGCTGCCGAGATGCGCCTCGAACAGACGTCCCTCACGAATGTCAAACCACCACGCGGTATCGGTGGTGACGTCATAGGTCGGGCCCTCGCCGAGGTGACAATGTTCGGCAGAGAGAACGGAGGTCGGCACCTCTTCCATCATGGCGTCCTCGCGGCGAAGCGATAGACGGTATGATGCCGATAGACACCGCCGGGATCGAGGCGCGGGCTCGGAAAGTCCGGCCGATTCGGCGAATTGGGCCACATATGCGGCTCCAGGCATAACGCGTCCGACTGCCGGATCAGCTTGCCGCCCTTGCCCGAGATCGTGCCGTCGAGGTAGTTGCCGGAATAGACCTGGAGGCCGGGCTGATCGGTCAACAGCTCCATGATGCGACCCGAGCGCGGCGCCTCCAACCGGGCCACGAGCGCGAGCTTGCCGTCGCGCGCGAGACAGTAGGTGTGGTCGTAGCCCTTGCCGTTGCGCAATTGCGGGTCGCTCTCGCGAATTCGCGCGCCGACGGCGTGGGCCTCGCGGAAATCGAACGGCGTGCCGGCCACGGCGCGCGGCGGCTCCGGCAGCGGAATCGCAGTGGGATCGATGGCCAGGAAATGCTCGGCCTTGACTGTCAGCCTGTGATCGAGCGTGGGCGTGCCCGAGGTCGCGCCTTCCAGATTGAAGAAGCTGTGGTTGGTCAGGTTGACGATGGTCGGACGATCGGTCCGTGCCTCCATCGTCAACGACAGCTCGGCCGGCCCGGTCACGCGATAGGTCAGGCGCACATCGAGCTTGCCGGGATAATTCTCCTCGCCATGCGGGCTGGTGTAGGTCAGCGTGACCGCAGGGCTGGCGCCATCGTCGAGCTCGGCGATGTCCCAGAACTTGCGGTCAAAGCCATCGAGGCCCCCATGCAACGCATTCGGGCCGTTGTTGATTGGAAGCTGGAAGGTCTCGCCATCGAGCGAGAACTGCCCGTTGGCGATGCGGTTGGCGTATCGGCCGACAGTCGCGCCAAAGAACTTCCGTTCGGCGAGATAACCGGCAAAGGCATCATGGCCGAGCACGACGTCGTCGTAACCGCCCTTCGCGTCCGGCGCGATCAGCGCCTGGATCACCGCACCATGGGTGATGATGCGAGCCTCAAACCCGCCCTCCCCGCGCAGCACGATGCGCTCGACCTTGCGTCCGTCAGGCAGCGTTCCAAAAACGTCTTTTGCTATTCTTGAGCCAGCCATATCTAGTCCACAAACGGTTCGACGATGTTGCGCTTGCCGAGCAGGAAGGCGTCGGCAACGAGACGAAGCGGCGCCAGGTCGACATCGCTCGCGCCGGTCGCGGCGAGCTTGACGAAATGCCGATACAGCTCGCGATATTCCTCATCGGGCGCGTCGGCAACAACCTTGCCGTCGACTGCCATGATCCTGCCGCCGCGGGACAACGTCATCCGGCCCTCGTCGGATTCGACCAGGATATCCCAGCTCTGCGGCCCGGTCTGGCGGAAGTCGAATTCGGCCGTGATCGGCAAGCCACCGATATCGGTCAGCGTCAGGTTGGCGGCAATCGGCGACTGGCAATTGGCCGGAAAGGCGAGCTCAGCCGCGGTGACAAACACCGGCTTCGGCAGGATGCGGGTCAGGATCGACAGCGCGTTGATGCCGGGATCGAACACGCCGAGCCCACCCGGCTCCCAGATCCAGGCCTGGCCCGGATGCCAGACGCGAACGTCTTCCTTCCAATTGATGTGCACCGATCTGATCCGGCGCGTAGCCAGCCATTCGCGGGCCGGCTCGACTGCGGGTGCATGACGCGAATGCCAGCTCGCAAACAGGGTGCGCTTTGCGTCCGCGGCAAGCGCGATCAACGGATCGAGCTCGGCGACGCCGATGCCGGGCGGCTTCTCCAGCAGGACATGCTTGCCGGCGGCGAGCGCCGCGGCGGCCTGGGCACGACGCACCTGCGGCGGGGTGCAGAGCGACACCGCATCGACCTGCGGTCCCTTCTCCAGCAGCTCCTCGACGGTCGCGAAATGCGGCACGCCCGGCAGCGACGCGTTGCGGCTGGCAATTGCGGCGAGCATCGCGCCTGGCACTGCGGCAATCGCGCCGACATGCTGGTCGCGCGCGATCTTGCCGAAGCCGACGATGGCGATGCGAAGTTCAGTCACGCTTATTCTCCACTTTCCGGGGACGGCAGCGGCTCGGCAGGGACCGTCTCGATCTCAGTGCCCTCATGACGGCGCTTGCCGTTGTGAATGACATAGACCATTGCCTCCGACGCCGTCACGGCATCGCCGGACGTTATCGCATCGACGATCTTCTGATGCCAGAGCAGCACGGTGTCGCGGTCCTCCGGCTCGACCGGGGCACTGAGCAGGAACGAGGCGCGCAAGGCGGCCTCGATCACATGCCCGATCGAGCGCATGAACAGATTACCCGATGCCCTCGCCACCGCAACGTGCAGCGCGAGATCGGCATCGGCAAAGCCGACGGAATCGGACGCCTCGAGCCGCATCCGTTCCATGCTGCGGCGAAGCTCCGCGACATCCTCCTCCGACCGCTGCGCCGACGCCAGCGCCGCCGCCCTCGGCTCGACCGCGAGGCGGATCTCGGCGAGGTCGTCGAGAAAACGCTTGTCGATGCCGGCATCAAGATGCCAGGCCAGCACGTCGGCGTCGAACATGTTCCAGGCGGCGCGCTCGCGCACAACGGTGCCGACCCGCGCCTTGGTGGTCAAAAGCCCTTTGGCGACCAGTGTCTTCACGCTCTCGCGCAGCACCGGCCGCGACACGCCAAACATGGCCGTCAGCTCGGCATCGCCCGGAAGCCGCCCCCCTTCGGCATAGCGGCGCGCGATAATGTCGACGCCAATTGAGCGGGCGACCTCCGCGTGGTTGGAATGGGCCCGCCGTGTCGGGATGACGACGATGCGCGAGGTCATGAGACAGCTCCCGCACGTTTCGCCGCCGGCCGTCGCGCCAGTGCGACCAGCCCCTGCTGCAGGGCGATGAAGACGAACAACAAGATACCGGTCGCGATCTTGGTCCACCAGCTCGACAGCGTGCCGTCGAAATTGATGTAGGTCTGGATCATGCCCTGGATCAGCACGCCAAAGAACGTTCCGATCACCGAGCCCTGCCCGCCCGTGAGCAGCGTGCCGCCGATGACGACGGCGGCGATGCTGTCGAGCTCGACACCGACCGCGGAGAGCGAATAGCCGGCGCTGGTATAGAAGGAGAACACGATGCCGGCGATGCCTGCCAGCAGGCTCGACAGCATGTAGATCTTCACCGTCATCTTTCCGACGGCAACGCCCATCAAGCTTGCGGTCGAACGGCCGCCGCCAAGCGCATAGACATTGGCGCCGAACCGGGTGAGGCGCAGCAGCAGGACGCCGCCGATCACGATGGCGAGCATGATGATCGCGATCGCGGTCAGCCGCCCGCCGCCGGGCATGCGCAAGGCAAAGTCGGACACGGTCGAATAGACCGGCGCGGTGATCGGCACCGATTCCGTCGAAAGCAGGAAGCTTGCGCCGCGCGCCAGGAACATGCCGGCGAGCGTGACGATGAAGGGCGGCAAGTCAAACACGTGGATGATCGCGCCCATCGCCGCACCAAAGGCCGCCGAGAGCGCGAGGATGGCGATGAAAGCGATAAGCGGCGGCACGCCCCAGCGCTCGATTGCGAGCGCCACGAACACGGTTGTGAAGCCGATCACCGAGCCGACCGAGAGATCGATGCCCCCGGAAATGATGACGAAGGTCATACCGGTCGCGACGATGCCGAGGAAGGCATTGTCGGTGAGGAGATTGCCGACCACGCGAGTCGAGGCGATGTTGGGAAACTGCAGCGCGCAGAGGGCGAAGCCTGCGACGAGGACGATGGCCGTGATCAGGACAGGCGGCAGGCCTTTCATGGTTTCGTCCTCCGCAGCCGCGCCATGATGCCGGCAAGGCCGGACAATTTTGGCGATTGTAGCAGCAGCACCGTGAGCACCACCACGGCCTTGACCAACAAATTGAACTCCGGCGGATAGCCTGACAGCAAAATGCCGGTATTCATGGTCTGGATGATCAGCGCACCGAGCACCGCCAGGACAAGGCTGAAGCGGCCGCCGAATAGCGAGGTGCCGCCGATCACGACGGCCAGAATGGCGTCAAGCTCGAGCCAGAGGCCGGCATTGTTGGCATCCGCGCCCATGATGTCGGCCGCCGCGATCACGCCGGCGAGTGCGGCGCAGACGCCACACCAGACATAGACCGCCAAAATCATCGCGCGCGTGCCGACGCCGGCAAGCTCGCTCGCCCGTGCATTGCCGCCGGTCGCTTCGATCAGGAGTCCGAGCGCCGAGCCGCGCACCATCGCGCCGGTCAGGATCAGCATGCCGAGCGCAATCGCGATCGGCACCGGGACACCGAGAATGGCGCCGTTGCCGAGCCAGACCAGATCCGGCGATGAAAACGTCACGATGCGCCCCTCTGTGATGAGCTGGGCGATGCCGCGCCCGGCCACCATCAGGATCAGCGTGGCAACGATCGGCTGCATGCCGAGCACGGCGACGAGGAAGCCGTTCCACAATCCGCAAATCAAGCCCGCGCCGAGCGCCGCCGCCAGCACCACCGGCAGACCGTGGCTGTCGGCGAGGCTCGCGGCGATCGCGCCGCAGATCGCCATCACCGCGCCGACGGAGAGATCGATGCCGCGCGTTGCAATCACCAACACCATACCGAGGGAGAGCAGCGCCACCGGCGTGCCCCGATTGAACACGTCGATGAGGCTGCCGAACAGACGACCATCCTGGAGGCGCAGGTCGAAGAACTGCGGCGACACCACGCGGTCGGCCGCGAGGATGACGACCAGCGCCAGGATCTGGGCAAGGCCGCGGCGCGGCAATAGCGCCGTCATGCCCGGACCTCTTGCATCGCCGCGCCATCGGCGGCGATGGCCGCGAGAATGTTGGTGACGTCGATGGCCTCGCCGGAGAGCTCCTCGACATGGGCTCGATCGCGCAGCACGACCACACGGTCGGAATAGGTCACGATCTCATCAAGCTCCGAGGAGATCACGAGCAGCGCAAGCCCGTCGTCGCAGAGCTCGCGGATCAGGCGAATGATCTCGGCATGCGCGCCGACATCGATACCGCGCGTGGGTTCATCGAGCACGAGGAGCCGCGGCGAAGTCGCGAGCCAACGCGCCAGCAGAACCTTTTGCTGATTGCCGCCGGAGAGCAGGCCGACGGGCCGTTCGGGATCAGGCGGGCGGATGTCGAGCATCTTGACGTAGCGGCCCGCGATCTCGTCCTGTTCGCGACGCGACAGCGGCCGATGCAGCCCGCGCTTGGCCTGAAGCGCCAGCACGATGTTCTCGCGCACGCTGAGTTCGGCGACGATGCCGTCGGTTTTGCGCTCCTCCGGGCAATAGCCAAAGCCGTGGCGCACGCCGTCTCGCGGGGACTGCAGCCGCACGGAAGCGCCCTCCACCCTCGCCTGACCGCCATCGGCGCGCTCGGCGCCGAACACCAGCCGCGCCGTCTCGGTGCGGCCCGAGCCGAGGAGGCCAGCAAGAGCGACCACCTCGCCATGGCGCAGCTCGAGATTGAACGGGGTGACATAGCCGGCTTTGCCGTAATTCTCGAAACTGGCGCAGACCTCGCGCGCCCTCTGCTCGCCGACCGCCGCCCGCGCGCTGGTGGTCTCGGCCAGCTCACGCCCGAGCATCATCCGGATCAGTTCGAGCCGCGGCAGCGAAGCGGTCCCGCGCTCACCGACCAGGCGGCCGTTACGCAGCACAGTGATGCGGTCGGAGATCTCGTAGACTTGGTCGAGGAAGTGGCTGACGAAGACGATGCCAATGCCGCGCTTGGCCAACTGACGCATGATGCCGAACAGGATATCGACCTCATGACGGTCGAGGCTCGCGGTCGGTTCGTCCAGGATCAGCACGCGGGCGGAAAGATCGACGGCGCGCGCGATCGCGGTGACGTGTTGTATGGCGACCGAATAATTGCCGAGGGGCGCTGCGACATCGATCTCGAGCCCGAAATCCGCAAGCAGGGTTTTCGCGCGGCGGCGCATCTCGCCTTCGCGCACGATGCCGAAGCGCATCGGCTGGCGGTCGAGAAACAAATTCTGCGCCACCGAAAGGTTCGGCAGCAGATTGACCTCCTGGTAGACCGTGGCAATGCCGGCCTGCAGCGCGGCCTTGGCTAAGCGCGGCGCCACCTCTTCGCCGCCCAGACGGACGACACCGGCATCGCGCGGGAACACGCCGGTGATGACCTTGATCAGCGTGGACTTGCCGGCGCCGTTCTCGCCGAGCAGCGCATGGATCTCGCCGGCGCGAAGCGTAAAGTCGACCTCCTGCAACGCGCGCACCGCACCGAAGCTCTTGCTGATCCCGCGCGCCTCCAACAGGGAAGGAGCAGGATCAAGGCTATTCTCCATAACGACGTCACTCCCACGGGCGCCCGCTTATGCTGCGGTCACCCAGCCTATTCGTTCGTGCGGCGGATGCGAAGGGGTTGCCGGACCGCAGAGAGCGGTCCGGCAAGGCGCCGCCTCAATAACCGAGGCCCTTCTTGCTGTCGTAGACCTTCTGCGGATCGTCGGCTGCGGTGAGCAACCTGGATTCGGTCTGGATCCACTTCGGCGGAACGGTGCCCTTCTCCTTGAACGCCGCCACGGCATCGAAGGCCGGGCCAGCCATGTTCGGCGTCAGCTCGACGGTGGCGTTGGCCTCGCCGGCAACCATCGCCTTGAAGATATCGGGAACCGCGTCGATCGAGACGGTGAGGATGTCCTTGCCCGGCTTGAGGCCGGCTTCCTTCATCGCCTGGATCGCACCGACCATCATGTCGTCGTTGTGCGCGTAAACCGCGCAGATGTTCTTGCCGCCGCCTTCAGCCTTGATGAAGCTCTCCATGACTTCCTTGCCCTTGGCGCGGGTGAAGTCGCCGGTCTGGCTGCGCACCACCTTCAAATTGGCGTGCTTGGCGATGGCGGTGTCAAAACCCTTCTTGCGGTTGGCGGCGACGCTGGCGCCCACCGTGCCCTGCAATTCGACGACGTTGCAGGCCTTGTCGCCGACGGTCTTGGCCAGCCAATCGCCGGCGACCTCGCCTTCGTGCACGCTGTCCGAGGTGACGGCGGTGAGATAGAGGTCCTTACCCGACGGATCGATGTCGCGGTCGAGCAGCACGACCGGGATCTTGGCTTCCTTGGCTTCCTTCAGCACCGAATCCCAGCCGGTCGAGACCACGGGTGCCAGGAAGATCGCATCGACATTCTGCGCGATGAAGGAGCGGATCGCCTTGATCTGGTTCTCCTGCTTCTGCTGCGCGTCGGCGATCTTGAGATTGACCTTGCGCTTGGTGGCCTCCTGCTTGGAGACCGACGTCTCGGCCGCGCGCCAGCCGGATTCCGATCCGATCTGCGAGAAGCCGACGGTGAGCTCGGCCGCATTGGCCGGCAGCGCGAGCAACAACGCGGCCGTGGCACTGGCTGCAAAGAGGGCTTTGAGGGTCATCAGGCGTATCTCCCAAGATGTTATCCGGGGCGTAGCTGGTAGCATGACACCCTCAGGCCGGCCTTTGAGGCGGCGGAAGGGACTATTTCACGGAAGCTTACGTTCGTATAGTCATATTATCTGACTATTTAGATGAACAGGGTGGGTATCCGGAAGGCTTACACGGATGACATGTCAAGCGCGAGACTGACAGTAAATACAACTAGAAGGTAACGAACTATCTGGGGCGAGCGGCGAGCTGTCCGAGGGACGGCGACGGCCTCGCAAGCTCTCCTCCTCGTCAATGCGAGCGCAGCGAAGTAATCCAGAATCTGTCCTCGGAGGACTCTGGATTGCTTCGCTGCGCTCGCAATGACGATGTGGATTGAGCCCTGCCTATGTCGACCAAGTCGACTCGCAGAGAGTGAAGAAACTAGATCAGTTTCCGCTGCGCCAGGTTCTTCATCAGTGCGCCGATGCCAAACGTCCAGGGCTCGCACTCGTCGCTAGTCCGCATGCGGTTGACGAGCTTGCCGAGTTGGGGCGCTGCGATCGTGACGATGTCGTCGCGCTTGTGGGTGAAGCCCTGCCCCGGTGCCTCGCGATCCTTGACCGGTGCGAACATCGTGCCGAGGAACAGCACGAATCCATCAGGATACTGATGCACCTTGCCGATCGTCTGCTCGACCAGGTCAGTCGGATCGCGGCTGATCATGCTGATCGAGGAATGACCGTCGAGGACGAAACCGTCCGCGCCCTTCACGTTCAGGCTGATGTCCAGCTTGCGCGCGTGGTCGAGCGTGAAAGTATCGTCGAACAGACGCAGCAACGGTCCGATCGAGCAGGAGGCGTTGTTGTCCTTGGCTTTCGACAGCAGCAGCGCCGAACGGCCCTCGAAGTCCCGCAGATTCACGTCGTTGCCGAGCGCGCCGCCGACGATCTTGCCACGGCTGGAGACGAACAGTACCAGCTCCGGCTCGGGGTTGTTCCAGGTCGACTTCGGATGCAGCCCGGCATCCATGCCGGTACCGACCGAGGACAGCGTCGGCGCTTTGGTGAAGACCTCGGCATCGGGACCGATGCCGACTTCGAGATACTGGCTCCAGGCGTTCTGGTCGATCAGCACCTGCTTCAGATGCATCGCCTGGTCCGAGCCCGGCTTCAACTTTGACAGATCGTCGCCGATCAGCCGCGTCACTTCCTTCCGGATTGCTTCGGCTGAGGCCGGATTGCCCTTCGCCCGCTCCTCGATCACGCGTTCCAGCATCGAGATGGCGAAGGTGACGCCGGCGGCCTTGAGGGTCTGGAGGTCGACCGGCGCGAGCAGCCAGGGCTTTTTCGGATCGCGCCCATCCGGCGCCGTGTTGGCAACGATGGCTTCGATATCGCCGATGCGTTCGCCCTTAGTCGCGGCAAGGGCCTTGGCCGGATTGTCCTCCTCGCAGAGGACGCTGACGGTCGGAAACTTTGCGGTGACGTCAAAGACGCCGTCGGCGCGCACGGCGACCACGGCCGGACCGTTCGCCTGCGGCAGCCAGACGCGGCCGACCAGCGTCCCCCTCGTTCCATCCTCGGGGAGAAGATCCTTCACTGTCAATGTCGTCATGGCGGCGTCCTCGCTCTTTGTCGGATCGGCCGCGTTCTAACGGCGGCCAATCACATTGGCGAAGACCAATAAACGTCTGGCGGGGGAAGTCCAGAGCGGCAGGATGCCCCGCTTTTATGCTCCTGTCCGCGCCTTTATGTGCCTGCTCGCGCTTTGCGGGCCGCGATCTGCTGCAGCGCCCAGCGCGCGTTCTTGCGGACGTCGGGATCGGCATCGTCGGCGATGACGGCCAGGAACGCCTCACCGTCGGGATGGGCGATCTCGCCGAGTGCGGCCGCCGCTTCCTTGCGCAAATTCGCCTGATCGTGGTTGATGCAATTGCCGATCGGCCGCACCGCGCGCTCGATCTTCATCTTGCCGAGGCTGCGGATCGCCTTCAGACGCACCTGCCAGAACTCGTCGGTAAGCGCGCCGACGAGCTGCTCGGCGGCGATCAATCCGTTGACATTGAGACCCACTGTTTCCGCTGCCATCTCCCGAACCATCCAGTCCGAATCCTTGAGAGCACGCGTGATCGTCTCGGCAGCCGGCTTCATTTGCGAGAACGCAAGCGCGCTGACGGCTGCGCGGCGCACATGCGCATCGGGATCGTTGATCAGCGCGGTCAGCGCCGGGATGGATTCCTCGAGCTTCAGGAAGCCGATCACGCCGATCGCCTGCACGCGCACGGCGGCATCGGAATCCTGCAGCGCTTCCAGCGCGGGCTTGAGCGTATCCTTGCAGCGCAGCTCCTTCAGCGCACGCAATGCGCCCATGCGAACGAAGGCGTGGGCGTGCGTCACCAGCGGGAGGATGACATCGGCACACGTGGGATCCTTGAATTCGGCCATGCTATCGGCCGAAGCGGCCGCCACGATCCTTTCGGGATCGACCAGCAGCTTGACCAGCGCGCTTGCGGCTTCCGGCCCGTCGAATTCGCCCAGCGCCATCGCAACCTGCTGGCGCACGCCTGCATCGGGATCGGCGACCATCCTGGCGAGATGGGCCACGGCCGCGGGATCGCCTGAATGACCGAGCGCAATGATGGCAACGCGACGCTCGGCGGGGTCGGCGGCCTGAAGCCGCTCGTCGGCGTCTTCGAGGTCGTCGTAGGATTCGAACGGGCTCGACATGACTACCTCAACAGATACGGAATGTTGACGGTGACGGCGCCGGTCGGGCAATCGGCCTCGCAGGGCATGCAGTACCAGCACTCGTCATAGGCCATGTAGGCCTTGCCGGTCATGTCGCTGATGCGGAGCACGTCGAGCGGGCAGACGTCGACGCAGACGGTGCAGCCCTTGTCGGCGATGCATTTGGCGTCGTCGACGACGACCGGAACCGACGTCTGATAGGAAGCGAGAGGCATTTTATGTCTCCTGTTGCTATTGTGCGGTGGATCAGGCGGTGGCGCGGATGCGCTGCTTGTCGTAGAGGTCCTTCTCGTCGTCGGCGATCGGCACGACATAAGGCTCGACCGCGCGCTTCGCGCTGGTCATCTTGCCATTCTGCTTCGACAGCAGCGTGTGGCAGAACCAGTTCGCGTTGTCCTTCTCCGGAAAATCCGTGCGCCAGTGGTAGAGGCCCCAGCGGCTTTCCTCGCGGTAGAGCGAGGCGTGCACCGCCATGTCGGCGCAGTCCATGATCGACTGCACTTCCAGCGCACGGAGCAACTCATGAGCATTGCGCGCCATCATGCGCTCCTGCATGTCCTCCCGCGCCTCGGCGAGGCGGCGCATGCCGAGCTCGTATTTGCGCGTGACCTTCGGCGGCTGGAGGTAGTCGTTGACCAGGCGGCGGGTCTTGTACTCGACCTGGTTCGGCGGAATGCCGTCATCGCGCTTGGTCGGCGCCATCACACGATCGCGTTCAATTGCGACATCGGCGGCATCGAATTCGGCGAAGTCGTGGTTCTCGGCGAACTCCATCGCGTCGATGCCGGCGACCGAGCCGTTGGTGAAGGCACCGAGCATGTAATTGTGCGGCACGCTCGCCATGTCGCCGGCGGCGTAAAGACCGGGCACGGTGGTGCGCGCATTGTCGTCGACGAACACGCCGGAAGCGCTGTGGCCGGAGCAGAAGCCGATCTCCGAGATGTGCATCTCGATCGACTCATTGCGATAGTCGACTCCGCGTCCCTGCTGGAATAGGCCGCGCGTCGGTCGTTCAACCTTGTGCAGCGTCGATTCAATCTCCTCGATCGTGTTCGGATGGAGGTGCTTGAGCTGGAGAAACACTGGACCCTTACCGGACAGGAGTTCGTTGTAGAACTCCAGCATCATCTGGCCGGACCAGTAATCGCATTCGATGAAGCGGGAGCCTTCGTTGTTGGCGGTGAAGGCGCCGAAGGGGCCGGCGACATAGGCGCAGGCCGGGCCGTTATAGTCCTTGATCAGAGGATTGATCTGGTAACATTCGAGGTTCGCGAGCGCCGCACCCGCGTGATAGGCCATCGAATAGCCGTCGCCGGAATTGGCCGCGTTTTCATAGGTGCCGAACATGTAGCCCGAGGTCGGCAGGCCCAGGCGGCCGGCGGCACCCATGCAGAGGATCACGGCCTTGGCCTTAATTACCAGGATCTCGGCGGTGCGGGTGTTGACGGAGATCGCACCGGCAATGCGGCCATCTGCGGACTTCAGCAGCCGCGTCGCCATGTAGCGGTTAGAGATCAGGATACGCGCGCGGCGGAGCTGGCGATAGAGCGCCTTCTTCACGGTCTCGCCGTTCGGCATCGGCAGAACATAGCTGCCGATATGATGCACCTTCTTGACGGCGTAATCGCCGTTCTCGTTCTTCAGGAAGCGAATACCGAAACTGTCGAGCTCCTCGACGATCTCAAAACAGTTCTGCGCGTATTTATAGACGGCCTTCTGGTCGACGATGCCGTCGTTGGCGATGGTGATTTCCTTAGTGTACTGCTCCGGTGTCGCGTAGCCGGGGATCACCGCATTGTTCAGCCCGTCCATGCCCATCGAGATCGCGCCGGAGCGCTTGACGTTGGCCTTTTCGAGCAGGACAACGTTGGCCTTCGGGTTCTTCAGCTTCGCTTTCAGCGCCGCCATCGGGCCGGCCGTGCCGCCGCCGATCACCAGCACATCGCAGGAAACCTCCGAAAGTCCGTCGACGATCTGATCTAGTGACATCGCTTGCTCCTGGTTCGCCGATAGCCGGCGCCCTTTGCATCAGATTTGTTCAGGTGGATTTCCGGCGATAGCAATTAGTTGTCGCCGGGAAGCGATTTGCGCCTCAGCGCTCGACGAAAGCTTTTTCGATGACGAAATGGCCGGGCTGGCTGTGATTGCCCTCGACAAAACCACGCGCCGAGAACATCGAAGGGAGTTCCTCCAGCATCGCCGGGCTACCGCACAGCATGATGCGATCGGTCTCGATATCGAGGCCCGCTTGCCCGATATCATCGAAGAGCTGGTTGGAGGCGATCAGATCGGTGATGCGGCCACGGTTCTTGAACGGCTCGCGGGTCACCGTCGGGTAATAGATCAGCTTGTCGCGGATCAGCGGACCGAAGAATTCGTGATTGCGCAGGCCGTCGACGACGTGCTCGCCATAGGCAAGCTCCGAGACCTGGCGGCAGCCATGGGCGAGCACAATGATCTCGTAGTTCTCGTAGACGTCGGGGTCCTTGATCAGGCTGGCGAACGGCGCAAGGCCCGTGCCGGTCGAGAGCAGCAGCAGGCGCTTGCCCGGAATGAGATTGCCGGTGATCAGCGTGCCCGTCGCCTTGCGGCCGACCAAAATGATGTCGCCTTCCCGGATCTTCTGCAGGCGCGAGGTCAGCGGGCCGTCTTGCACCTTGATCGAGAAGAACTCGAGCGCCTCCTCGTGATTGGCGCTCGCCATGCTGTAGGCGCGCATCAACGGCTTGCCCTCGACTTCCAACCCGATCATGGCGAACTGGCCGTTCTGGAAACGGAAACCGGGATCACGGGTCGCGGTGAAGCTAAACAGGGAGTCTGTCCAGTGCCTGACCGATAAAACCGTTTCCTTCTGAAAGGCGCTCATGCTCTCTCCTTTGGCCCTCGATGACGCACAAGGTTTCGGAGAGACGAGAGTCCGGCAACGCGGAAGTGAAATTCCCGGTCGATTAGTTTCACATTTCGCGGACGATGATCGAAGAGCAAGCACGCCGGCAGGACGCCTGTGCTGGCAATTAGTTGCTATCCGCGCTTCTCGGCGCCGACGTAGAAGAGGGTCGGAGATACGTCATGACCATGACCCCGGTAGTACCGTCGGTAGCCGACTACGAAGCAAGCGCCGATCTCTCGACGCTCTTCGTCCGCACCACACGAGAAGATAAACTCAGCGTCCCCGCCGAGCAGCTCCGCCTCTCCTGCAAATGCGCTCACTGCACCCGCGCACGCTTCGACGGCCGCTTTCCTGAAGCATTCCCGGGCATCGCCATCACCGAGATCGGCGACCTCGGTTACGGCCTGAACATATCGTTCTCGGACGGTCATAATCGCGGGATTTACCCAAAGCCGTATCTGCTGAGTTTGGCAGGGCGCTAGGCGGCCGTTTGCGCCCGCCCCAACTGGCACGGACATTGCTCCTCTTTGGAACGATTTCAGCGTTCCGGAGGCAGACGATGTTGCAGGCGGCGAATGCGGCTCGCGGGACTGTTCCCCCAGCGGTCCGGCCAGCGGGCAGTTCCTCGCTGCTGCTCACAGAGAACCAGCAATGGATCGGCGGGCCGCCGCCCCTGATGGACAAGCTCAGCCTGCGCGAGCGGGAGCTGGTGCTGAAACAGGGCCGGCGAAAAGTGCTCAATCGCGGCCAGACCCTGTTCAGCCAGGGCGGCAAGCACGACGGCATCTGGCTGATCGAGAGCGGCCGCATCCGCGTGTTCTACACCTCCCCGCTCGGACGCGAGATCACGCTCGCCTACTGGCATGTCGGGAATTTCGTCGGTGGGCCCGAAGTGTTCGAAGGCACCGTGCATCAATGGTCCGGCGTCGCATCCAGCAATTGCAGCGTCGTGCACCTGCCCGGCAAGGAATTGCGGTCCCTTGCTGCAGAGATTCCGAACCTCGCCATCGGTTTGATCGAAGGCCTCACCTTCAAGGGCAAATGCTATTCCGCACTGGCCCAGATGCTGGGGACGCGCTCGATCACACAGCGGCTTGCGCACCTGCTGCTGCATCTCGTCGATCTCTACGGCGTCGAGGATACCGACGGCCGCGTGATTGCGGCCGCCTTCACCCACGCCGATATCGCCCACATGGTCGGCGCCACCAGGCAATGGGTGACAATCAGCCTGAAGCGCATGCAGGAGAAGGGAATCGTCCTGACCAAGCGGTCGCAGATCGTGGTCTGCCGGACCGACGTTCTGGAGGACATGCGAGGCCACGCAGCTGACTGAGGGAATTTGCGGCCGAGGCCGATGCACAGGCAAGCGGCTTTATAGTGCAGGACTGCCCAAGGAGTATGCAATCAGCTTTTCCCGGCAACTAATCGACTGCGGTCATCATTCCGGATTTGCCCTGTCGATGCCCTCACCCAATCATGGCAACCACAGCACGTCCAACCGAATGAGGATGAGAATGGTCCGCCATCTTCCCACGCTCTCGATCGCGATGTCGGTGACGTCGTTAGCGCTAATCCTCGCGCCGCCGGCCTCGGCGGAAACCGTCACGCTCGGCATCGGAACGCAGGACACCACGACCAACACGGTGACCGCGGGCGTCGTGATCCGCCAGCTCCATCTCCTCGAAAAATTCCTGCCCAAGGACGGCAAATATTCCAACATCAAGTTCGAGTTGGAGTGGCAGAATTTCACGTCCGGTCCCCCCGTCACCAACGCGATGATGGCGAACAAGCTGCAGATCGGCATGATGGGTGACTATCCGCTGATCGTGAACGGCTTCACCTTCGACAGCAATCCTGAGAGCAAGAGCCGCCTGATCGGCATCGCCGCCTACAGCCTGTCCGGCTCCGGCAACGGTATCGTCGTTCACAAGGACTCGCCCTATTACGATCTTGCCGATCTCAAGGGCAAACTCGTCAGCGTTCCCTTCGGCTCCGCCGCGCACGGCATGGTGCTGAAGGCGATGCAGGACCGCGGCTACGCAGCCGACTTCTTCCAACTGGTCAGCCAGAGCCCGGAGGTGGGCTCAACCAATCTCCAGGAGAAGAAGATCGATGCGCATGCCGACTTCGTCCCCTTCGCCGAACTCCTGCCGTTCCGCGGCTTCGCGCGAAAGATTTTTGACGGCGTCGAGACCAATCTGCCCACCTTCCACGGCATCGTCGTCCGCACCGATTTCGCCGAGAAATATCCCGAGGTCGTCGTTGCCTACATGAAGGCGCTGATCGCCGCCAACCAGTGGCTCCGCGACGATCCCAAGCTTGCCTCCGAGAAAATCCAGGAATGGACCGGAATCAACAAGGAAGTCGTCTACATCTTCCTCGGTCCGAGCGGCAACATGACCACCGATCCCACCGTCAAGCCCGCGTTGATCGATGCGGCCGCCAGCGACGTCAAGGTGTTACAGAATCTCGGTCGCATGAAGGAATTCGACCCGAAGAGATGGGTCGACGATAGCTACATCCGGAAAGCCTATGCCGAGATGAAGCTCGACTATGACGCGCAGCTTGGCAGCACCAGGAATTACGAGATCTCAGGCGAAGACGCCTTCTGCAAGAAGCCGATCACCGACCCCCGCAAGGCCGGCGAGGTCTGGGTCGACGATGCCGGTATCATGCCGTTCGCATCTGCCGCCTGCACGCTCGGCGCCTATGGCGACTTCAAGGCCAAGGGCAAGAAGATCAACGTCGCCTATGTGTTCGACACTACGCGCGGCATCAAGCTATTCGCCGACCAGGCCTTCTTCGCGGTCGGCAATGGCGACGTCGCCCCGTTCCTGCTCAAGAAGGACGCCGAAGCCTATGCCGCCAAGACCGGCGGCAAGGTGCTCGGCTTCGACGACGCAGTGAAGGCAACGGTCACCGGAGGCAAGACGTGAGCAGTCCCGCCATCCTCAGACATCCCGAGGACAGCATGCCGGCAATTGCAGAGGTGGGGTCCGTTCCCGCCATGACTCCGCCCGCAACACCGCCCTCCTTCGGCACGCTTGCGCTGCGCTGGTATCGGCTCAATCGCGACGGCTTGCGCGCGATTGCGATCGGCATCATCTCGCTGCTCGCCTTCCTGCTGCTCTGGCACCTGCTCACGACCTATCGGGTCGTGTTCTTGGTGCGCTTCACCAACGTGCCATCGCCGCTCGCGGTCTATGCGAGCTTCACCAAGGCGATCCACGACCCCAAATTTCTGATGCACATTATCTTGAGCTGCCGTCGTATCCTCATCGGCTTCTCGCTCGCAGCGATCGTCGGCGTGCCGCTCGGCCTGATCATGGGCCGCTTCAAGCTGGTACACGAGGTGATCTTCCCCGTGGCCGAAGTGCTGCGGCCGATCCCGGCAATCGCGTGGGTGCCGATGGCGATCATGCTATGGCCGACCAACGAGCAGAGCATCGTCTTCATCACCTTCCTCGGCTCGTTCTTTCCGATCCTGGTGAATACGCTCCATGGCATGACGCTCGTCGATCCCGTGCTGGTGCGTGCCGCGCAATGCCTCGGCGCGCGAGAACGCTCGATCTTCCGCGAGGTGTACTTCCCAGCGTCGCTGCCGCACATCTTCACGGGCCTCACGGTCGGCATGGGCGTGGCCTGGGTTTCGCTGATTGCCGCCGAGATGATCTCGGGGCAATACGGCATCGGCTATTTCACCTGGGAAGCCTATTCGCTGGTTCAGTATGCCGATATCGCGCTCGGCATGATCTCAATCGGCGTGCTCGGCCTGACATCGAGCCTGCTGATCCGGGGCGCAGGACAATTGGTGATGCCGTGGAGAGCAAGATGAACGAGATCGTCACCAAAGCACCGCAGGGCCATATCGAGGTCCGGAACTTCTCGCTCAGCTACGACAGTATCGAGGGTCCCGTTCAGGCCGTCACCGATACGCAGATCCATGTGAAGCCGGGCGAGTTCGTCTCGATCGTCGGTCCCTCCGGCTGCGGAAAGTCGACGCTGCTCAACGCGGTCGCTGGCTTTCTCAAGCCGACCACGGGCATCGTCACAGTCGACGGCGAACGCGTGAACGGCCCCAGCGCCGAGCGCGGCATGGTGTTCCAGCAATATTCGCTGTTCCCCTGGAAGACGGTACGGGAAAACGTCGAGTTCGGCCTGAAGATGCGCGGCATGCCGCGCTCGCAGCGCGAACGCGCCGCGCGCACCCTGCTCGGGCTCGCTGGGCTGGAGGCGTTCGAGAAGCACTATCCGGAAAAGCTGTCCGGCGGCATGAAGCAGCGCGTCGGCATCGTCCGTGCGCTCGCGACAGGGCCAAAAGTGTTGCTGCTGGACGAGCCGTTCGGCGCGCTCGATGCGCAGACCCGCATCATCATGCAGCAGATCCTCACCAACATGTGGCAGCGGCTGAAGATCTCGGTGCTATTCGTCACCCACGACATCGACGAGGCGATCTTCCTCTCCGACCGCGTCTACTGCATGACCGCGCGTCCGGGTTCAATCAAGGCCGAGATTCCGATTCCCTTGGAGCGGCCGCGGCAGCAATCGATGATGATGTCGTCGGAATTCCTGGCGCTGCGCCGGGGGCTGATGTCGTTGATCCGCGAGGAAAGCCTGAAAGCCATGGGCGGCGAGCTCAACGACATGGGCATGCAGGGGCTCAACATCGAGCTGCACGGCCATTCGCTGGCGGATGTGATCTAGACGCCCGCAAGACGTGTGATTTCGTAGGCTGGGCAAAGCGTAGCGTGCCCACCATTTCTGTCTGCGCGGCGCGATGGCGGGCACGGCGCTTTTGCGCCACTGCCCACCCTCCAGCAGTTTCGCTCTGATCACTTAAACCAATGCACCAGCGCGATGCTGATCCCCAGCAGCAGCATCAGCGACAGCGTCACCGCGGCCGTCACCCGTCCCCCAACATTGGCGAGCACGCGCACATCGACGCCGAGGCCGAGTGCCGCCATCGACACCACCGTGAGGAAGCTCGTGATCTTCGTCACGGGACCAACCACCGTACCCGGCACGATCTCAAGGGAACGGAGTGTCGCCAGCACGAGGAAGCCGAGGATGAACCAGGGGACCAGGCGGAAGAAGCCGACATTGGTCTTCTTGGCGCCGGTCTGCCAGCGCGAGGCAATCAGCGAGAGGCCGACGACCACGGGGCCGAGCATCAGCACGCGCATCAGCTTGACCAGTGTGCCGATCTGCGTGGAGACCAGGCCCGCCGGCACCGTCGCCGCGAGCACCTGCGGCACGGCATAGACGGTAAGGCCCGCGAGGATGCCGTATTGCGTGGCAGTGAGTTGCAACAGCGGGATCAGCAGCGGCAGGCCCAGCACCATCATCACGCCGAGGATGGCGGTGAACGAGATCGAGGATGCGATCTCGTCGCTGTTGGCGCCGATGATCGGCGCCACCGCCGCGATCGCGGAATTGCCGCAGATCGAGTTGCCGCAGGCGATCAGGATCGACAGCCGCGTCGACAGCCCGAGCAGACGGCTGAGACCGAAGGAGATCGAGAGCGCGATCACGACGACGGCCGCGATCGATGCCAGCAGCGCGATGCCCGAGGCCGCGATGGCGGCAAAGCTGATGGAGGCCCCGAGCAGCATCACCGCGACCTCGAGGAGTTGTTTGGCGCTGAAGGCGATACCGGCCTGCCAGCGCGGCGCCGGCTTCCAGAAGCTGCGTAGCGCCATGCCGAGCAGAATCGCCATCACCAGCGCTTCGACATAGGGGTGCTCGAACACGCCCAACTCCGCCCGCTCGAGCAGAGCCGAGACCCCGGCGACGGCGATGCAGAGGATAACCCCGGGAATCAGCGCAACGATGCGGCTAACGGCAGTGGCTGGCTTGGCGTCGGCCGGATTGGATGCTTGATTCTGCGACACAAATCTCTCCCTAGAGAGAAAGATTTATACGCAGGGTCGTTCGAATGGGGAATAAGTTTTCGGCATATCAGGGTCGAGAGAAGTTCTATCCTTGGCCCGGAATAATCAACCTCAGAAAAGCATATTTTTGGCGACCGAAGCCACGTGGCTGAAGCTGTCATACACGCCCGGCTCGAAGAACGCCGCACGTGCCAGCACGATCGCCGCGACCAACGACCAGAACAGACCGGTGCCGGCCCGCAGCAGCATCTTTGACGCACGCGACCGCGGCTGGGTGTCCGTTGCGGATACCAGTTGCTCGCCGAAAGGCTCAAATCCAGTACGTTCCATAGCCGTCAATCCATCAGTTCCTGACAGAAATGTCGTTGTTTCGGCCCAAAACAGCAATGGAAGCGATTGGCGTTTTTGGCTCCGGTGGGGGAAACTCCTTCCGCAGAGAGAGCTCGGGGCAATAGTTTTGTTCTTTTGGCCGGTTTGGCGGCCCGAAGCCGGCTAAAGGGCCAGATAGCGGTGGCCGATCGCGCACCTTCGGTGATCGGATCGGCATAGCCCTACGCTGGCCGCGCCCTGCGCTGCGCGCTGGATCGAGCACAACGTCGCCGCCATCGATGTCCGCCCGGACGCGCTCGACGACAATGTCCGCAAGGTCGATGCCGAGCCCGAGGCCATGATCTGGACCCATCCGGGCAAGAGCACCTACTACCACAACGGCAGTGGCCGCGTGTTTTCGGCGATGCCTTGGCGGTTCGTGGACTACTGGCGCATGACGCATGATCCGGATACGCGGCAATATAGCCTGACGAAGGCGTCGGTTTAGCGACTCTACGCCGCGAGCCCGCTCCCGACAGGCGCGAAGTCCAGCCCGAGGCTCTCCGCCACCGCCTTGTTGGTGATCCGGCCACGATGGACGTTCAGACCGTTGCGCAGATGCGGATTCTCCAGCACTGCGGCAAAACCCTTGTTCGCGAGCATCAGGCCAAACGGCAGCGTCGCGTTGTTCAACGCCTGGCTCGATGTCACCGGCACGGCGCCCGGCATGTTGGCCACGCAATAATGCACGACGCCGTCGACCTCGTAGGTTGGCTCCGCGTGCGTGGTCGCATGCGAAGTCTCGAAGCAACCGCCCTGGTCGATCGCGACGTCGACCAGCACCGCACCCGGCCGCATCGCTTTGAGCATCGCGCGGGTGACGAGCTTTGGCGCGCTGGCGCCCGGCACCAACACGGCGCCGATCACGACATCAGCATTGAACACCTCGTCCTCGACCGACTCGATGGTCGAGAAGCGCGTGCGCACACGTCCGGCGAAGAGATCATCGAGCTCTCGCAGGCGCGGAATCGAACGATCGATCACGGTGACCTCCGCGCCGAGGCCTGCGGCCATGCGCGCGGCCTGCGTTCCCACCACACCGCCACCAAGCATGACAACGCGCGCCGGCTGCACGCCG
This sequence comes from Bradyrhizobium sp. LB11.1, assembly GCF_040549385.1. Taxonomy (NCBI): domain Bacteria; kingdom Pseudomonadati; phylum Pseudomonadota; class Alphaproteobacteria; order Hyphomicrobiales; family Nitrobacteraceae; genus Bradyrhizobium; species Bradyrhizobium sp. LB11.1. The sequence goes on from NZ_JBEPTH010000013.1 coordinate 149,043, forward strand.
GGCACGCCGCCGAGCAGCAGGCCACGACCGCCGGCCGATCGCTTGAGCGCGGCGCCGGCGGCCTCGATGGCGAGGCGGCCGGCGACTTCGCTCATCGGCGCAAGCAGGGGGAGGTGACCGGCCGCGTCGGTGACGGTTTCATAGGCGATCGCAGTGCAACCGGAGGCGAGCAAGCCCTTGGCTTGTTCGGGATCCGGCGCAAGATGGAGGTAAGTAAACAGGATTTGGCTTTCACGAAGCTGGGCCCACTCGCCCTTCTGTGGCTCCTTCACCTTCACGACCATGTCGGACTTCGCGAAGATGTCGCGCGCACTCGCGGTAATGGAGGCTCCTGCCCGCTGATAAACCTCGTCGGATGCGCCGATGCCGCTGCCGGCCCCGGTCTCGACCGTGACCTGATGCCCGGCCGCGACATATTCGCGGACGGCGCCCGGGGTGAGCCCGACGCGATATTCCTGGACCTTGATCTCCTTGGGCACACCGACACGCATCCTGGGCTCCTTTTGATTCACGCTGTGATCGTAGCGACGAGGCCGGTTTGGTTTCGTGCAAATTTCCGCTAGCTTTGGCCCTCCCGCGCCGGTTTCGGTCGCGGAAGTGTCCTTTCACGCTGGAAACGAAACCTTGGCCCTCGACCGGAAAGATCTCGCCATCCTCGCGGAACTCACGACCAATGCGCGGGCCAGCCACACCGAGCTTGCTAACAAGGTTGGCCTCTCCAGCACGGCGTTGGCACGGCGGCAGAAGACGCTGGAAGACGACGGCTATATCCAGGCCTATCAGGCCGCGCTCGATCTGGCACAGTTCGGCCTAACCACCACGGTGCTCGTGCGCATCGCGCTGGAGAGCCAGAGCGACGAAGCGCTGAAGGCGTTCGAGGCGGAGGTGGTGAAGTGCCCCTCGGTTGTGCGCTGCTTCCTGATGTCGGGCACCGACGACTACATCCTGATCGTGCTCGCCCGCGACATCCAGGATTTCGAGCGCATCCACCGCACCGAGCTGTCGCGCCTGCCGCGCGTGTCGCGGGTACAATCGAGCTTCGCGCTGCGCGACGTCGTCAATCGCGCGGTGCCGACCGTGGTGTTCGGCGAGACGAAGCGGTAGCGGCTCCTCTCTCCGCCAACGCGGCGGAAAGCTATCCCAGACCGCCGTCATAGAACTGTCATCGAATGTGCCGAGACCTGTTTGTCTCTGCACATTCGGGATACATCATGGACTATTTCAAGCGCTTCAACTTCCTGTTCGCCGCACCTGTGTTCGATGCCGATGACCTCGAGGGCATCCGCTTCAACCAGATCATCGAGGAGATCCAGCGTTCCGGCTTCGAGGTCGTCAGGGCCCGCAAACTGGAGGACGCCGAGATCGCGGTGCAGACCGATGCCGCGATCGGCTGCATGGTGGTGGACTGGGGCAAAAAGGGGCTTGAGGGCAAGACCTCCGCTTTGATCAACCTGATGCGGCGCCGCGGCCTCGACTTCCCGATCATCCTGTTAATCCGGCGCAAGCGGTTCGAGGATCTGCCGGTCGAGGTGCTCGACTTCATCGATGGCTATGTCTTCCTGTCCGAGGAGACGCCGACCTTCATCGCCAAGAATTTGATCAGTCGGCTCAAGCAATACGCCGAGACGCTGAAGACGCCGTTCTTCGGCGCGCTGGTCGATTACGCCGAGGAAGGCAACCAACTCTGGACCTGTCCCGGTCACAATGGCGGCGTGTTCTACAACCGCAGCCCGATCGGCCGGGTCTTCGTCGAGCATCTCGGCGAATCCGTGTTCCGCGACGACCTCGACAATTCCGTGCTCGACCTCGGCGATCTCCTCACCCATGAGGGCCCGGCGCTGAGGGCGCAGAAGGAAGCCGCGCAGATCTTTGGCGCTGAGAAGACCTATTTCGTCCTCAACGGAACCTCGACATCGAACAAGGTCGCGCTCGGCGCGCTCGTCACCGACGGCGACCTCGTGCTATTCGACCGCAACAACCACAAAGCTGCCCATCACGGCGCGCTGATGATCAACGGCGGCGTCCCGGTCTATGTCCCGACCATCCGCAACGCCTGGGGCCTGATCGGCCCGATGCGCTGGGACATGCTGGACGAAAAGGCCCTGCGCGAGGCGATCCGCAATCACCCGCTGATCACGGACAAGGACGCCTGGCGCAAGGAGCGGCCGTTCCGCGTCGCCGTGGTCGAGCAATGCACCTATGACGGTACGATCCACAATGCCGAGATGATCCTGAAGCATATCGGCCATCTCTGCGAATACATCCTGTTCGACGAGGCCTGGGCCGGCTTCATGAAGTTCCACCCGCTCTACGCCGGCCGTTTCGCCATGGGGCTTGCCAACCTCCCGCCGGAAGCGCCGGGTATCATCGCGACGCAGTCGACCCACAAGCAGCTTGCGAGCTTCTCGCAGGCCTCGCAGATTCACATCAAGGATCGTCACATCCGCGGCCAGAAGCGCCGTGTCGAACACCGCCGCTTCAACGAAAGCTTTATGCAGCACGCCTCGACCTCGCCGTTTTATCCGCTGTTCGCCTCGCTCGACGTCGGCGCACAGATGATGAAGGGCCGCTCCGGCGAAGTCCTGTGGGACGACACCATCCGCCTCGGCATCGAGCTGCGCAAAAAGATCCGCGCCATGCGCCGGGAGTTCGAGGAGAAGGAACAGAACGCGGACCGGCGCTGGTTCTTCGAGCCGTTCGTGCCGGATCGCGTCGCCATCCCCGACGTCAGCCGCCCCGGCGCCGCGCATAACGTCGCCTGGGAGACGCTGTCGACCGATGAGCTCGCGACCAATCCCGCGCTCTGGCACCTTTCACCCGCGAGCGACTGGCACGGCTTCCCCGGCATGGCCGAGGGCTTCGCCATGACCGATCCGAACAAGCTGACCCTGCTTACGCCCGGCTTCGACCGCATCACTGGCGCCTATGCCGATCACGGCATCCCTGCCCCAGTCGTCGCGCAGTACTTGCGCGAAAACCGCATTGTGCCCGAGAAGAACGACCTCAACTCCCTGCTCTTCCTGCTCACACCTGGCGTCGAGGCCAGCAAGGCCGGCACGCTGATCTCCGGCCTCGTCGCCTTCAAGAGACTGCACGACGACAATGCCCTGCTCGCCGACGCGATTCCGGAATTCTATCAGCGGCGGCAGACGCGCTATGCCGGCGTGCGGCTGCGCGATCTCTGCAGCGAGATGCACCGCTTCTTCCGCGCCGCCGATGTCAGCGCGCTCCAGGCGCGGCAATTCATGCCCGAGCATATGCCTGAGATTGCCATGTCGCCGCGCGATGCCGCGCGCTTCCTGTTCAAGAACGACGTCGACTATCTGCCGATCGAGGCGATCGCGGGCCGCATCGCCACCACGCCCTTCGTGGTCTATCCACCCGGTATCGCCACCATCGTCCCCGGCGAGCGGCTGACGGAACGGGCCAAGCCCATGGTGGATTATCTCAAGATGTTCGAGACCTGCTTCAATACATTTCCAGGCTTCGATGTGGAAATCCAGGGCGTCTACAAGGAGGTCGATGCGCGGGGGCACATCGGGCTCTATACGTACGTCGTTGCCGAGTAGGTGCCGATGAACGAAACAGCTGCGCGCGCCGATGACGAGCCGGTGCTGATCCGGCCGTCACGCGAGAGCGATATCGAGGCGATGCTCGCGATCTACCGTCATCACGTCCGCACTGGCGTGCCGCGCGATGTCGAGGGAACCGGCGCGCCGGAGCCGGACGATCTGCGCGACCGGCGCAAAAATTTGAAGCAGACCCGCCTGCCGCATCTGGTCGCGACCTATCGCGGCGAGGTGATCGGCTATGCCTACGCTGTGCTGTTTCGCAAGCGCCCGGCCTATCGCTACACAGCCAAGCACTCGATCTACGTCCACCATGAGCATCTCGGCCGCGGGGTCGGACGGCTGCTGCTTCAGGAGTTGATCGACGCGTGTGCCGCGGCCGGCTTCCGCCAGATGATCGGCTATATCGATGCCGACAACGCCGCGTCTCTGGCGCTGCACGAGAAGTTTGGATTTTCGCGCGTCGGCCTGCTCTGCGGCGTTGCCTATCGGCACGGCCGCTGGTCGGATACCGCCATGGTGCAACGTTCGCTCGGCGCCGGAGCGACCACGCCAGCGCCCGGCCGTTAAACCTTACGAGGGAAAGTCAGCCGATCTGACCTGAATGCGGTCGGCGTGCAGCGACCAGTGATGCAACGCCTGGTCCTTGCAAAACCTCGCCTTCGCCCGCTCCCTGGCTTCGTCCTCGTCGGCGGCGTCGATCTCGAGTGCGCCCTGGCAAACCTCGATCTGCCGGCCGTACTGGCCAAGCACGTCCTTCATGAATCTGACGACATAAGTTGACATGGGACCTCCTGGCTGCCCCGGCGGCACTCTAATCCCATTTTGTCCGGACGCGGGAGGGGGATTTTGAGGCGGATCAAAGTCAAGAGGTCGCAATTGCTCCGCATCGTCATTCCGGGCGCGTAGCACGAGCCCGGAACTCATCAGGCAGCAGGGGGCAGTCGCTGAATAGATTCCGGGCTCGCGACTTCGTCGCGCCCCGGAATGACAAGATGGCTGTCCCTACCCCGGCATCACGCCAAAGGCCTGCTTGAAGCGCTCGGCATAGACCGGCCAGACCTCGGGGTTGATGATGCGCGGCGGACGCCTGCCGTCGAGCGTCTCCAGCACCTGCTCGGCAGCGATGCGGCCCATGTTCTGGCGCGCTTCGATGGTGACGCCGGCGGTATGCGGACTCGCGAGCACGTTGTCGAACTGGAGCAGCGGATGCTCCGGCGGAGGCGGCTCCTTGGACCAGACGTCGAGGCCAGCACCAGCGATGCGCTTGTCGCGCAACGCCCCAAGCAAAGCGTCCTCGTCATGGATGAAACCACGCGCGGTAGTGATGAAATAGGCGTGCGGCTGCATCAGGCCGAACTCGCGCACGCTGATCATGTTGCGGCTGCGCTTGTCGAGCGGACAGGAGATCGAGACGAAATCGGCGCGGCGCAGCAGCTCATCGAGCTCGACCTTCTCGCCACCGCGCTCGGCCATGACTTCGGCTGTGAGATTGGGATCGTAGGCCAGCACCTTCATGCCGAGCAGGCCCTTGCACAGCGCGGCGATACGGCGGCCGACGTTGCCGAGCCCGATGATGCCGACGGTCTTGTGCTCGACTTCGTTGCCGACGAGCTCGTTGCGGTTGACGTTGGACTCTCGGCGGAGCTTGCGGTCAGACTGGATGATGCGCTTGGACAAGGTCAGCATCATCGCAAGCGCATGCTCGGCCACCGAATGCGCGTTGCCGCCCGACTGGTTCACGACCAGCACGCCCGCATCCGTGCAGGCCTCGACGTCGACGGGGTCGAAGCCGGCGCCGTTGCTGGAGACCAGCAGCAGCTTCGGCGTGCGCTTCAGGAAGGCGGCGTCGACATGGAAATGCGGCGCGAGCTCGTCGCGGGCCGCGCCGATCTGGTAGACATGCGCCGCGCTCAGGATCGGGGCGTAAAAATCCGCGGGGCTCTCGTTTTCGATCCGGTCGAGCCGGACGTCCGGCCGCGCCTTCAGGATGTCGATATAGATCGGATTGGCCAGATATTTGACGTAGAAGACGCGCTTGCTGTTGACCGACATCAGGACCCTTCCGGCTCTCTCAAGGAGACCCGCAAGGTCAGCGCAATGCGCGCTCCGTCCATGCGTCCCTCCCGTTTTCTCATTCTCCCGCTTATGGCATGGCGGCACCGGCCACGGCAGGTCGTCTGGCGCAGATCACGGTGCCGACGCCGACATGTTGACAATCCCGCCCGCTCCGTCAAGTTCGGCGGACCGCCGCGACGGACAAAGAAGAAACATGCGCGGCTGAAGGGAGAAAGCGATGGCGATTGCGGAGCAGCAGACCTCGTCCCAGGCGGGACCGGGGTCCGGCGACAGAAGCTGGCATAGCGTCGTCCTGCAAACCCTGAAGCGGAACGAGATCAGCCTCATTCCCTACGTACCCGACCGCGTGCTGACGCCGCTGATCAAGAATCTGCACGCCGATCCCTTCTTCACGACCTTTGCCACCGCCCGCGAGGAAGAGGCCGTCGGCATCGTCTCGGGCGCCTGGATGGGTGGTCGGCGCGGCGCGGTGCTGATGCAGACATCGGGCTTTGCAACGCTCGCCAACACGCTCGCCTCGCTCGCGGTCCCCTACCAGATCCCGCTGATCATGTTCGTCTCCGAACGCGGCACGCTGGGTGAGTTCAATTACGGCCAGTCGCTGGTCTGCCGCACCATGCGCCCGGTGCTGGATTCGCTGGCGCTGGAGCACCACACCATCACCCGGCTCGACGAGCTCGAGTTCATCGCCGACCGCTCGATCAAGCAGGCCGTCACGACGCAGGCGCCGGTGGCGCTGATCCTCAACCCGCTGCTCACCGGCGGCAAGACTTTTGACAAGTGAGCCCCGCCATGGATACGCGCAACACCAAGGTGATGAACCGGTTCGATGTGACGAAGCGCCTGATTGCGAAGCTCAAGCATGAAGAAGCGGTCGTTGGTGGCATCGGCAACACTAATTTCGACCTCTGGGCCGCCGGCCATCGCCCGCAGAATTTCTACATGCTCGGCAGCATGGGTCTCGCCTTCCCGATCGCACTTGGCGTGGCGCTGGCTCAGCCCGACCGCCGCGTCTTTGCGCTCGAAGGCGATGGCTCGCTATTGATGCAGCTCGGCGCGCTCTCGACGATCGCCGCGCTGAAGCCGAAGAACCTGATCATGATCGTGATGGACAACGGCATCTACCAGATCACCGGCGCGCAACCGACGCCCGCCGCCGGTGTCGCCGATCTCGTCGCGATCGCCTTGGCCTCAGGACTCACCAACAGCGCCTGGGCCGCGGACGAGGAGGATTTCGAACGGCTGGTCGACGAGGCCATGTCGGCTGACGAGCCCAGTTTGATCGCGTTGCGCATCGACGACAAGCCCGGCGTCGGCACCACCCGCAGGGATCCCGTGCAGATCCGGGAGCGCTTCATGCACGGCCTCGGCGTGCGCGAGCCGCTTTAGGCCTTCGCCATTTGACGACAGAGCCCCGCGTAGCGTCGCTCCGCGGGGCCCGATAATCCAGTCACTTATGCGCCGATCAGTCGATGATCTTGACGACGCGGCGCGTGCGCGGCTCGACGATCACGCGGCGATCGTTCACGACCGCATAGCGATACTCGGTGTAGTTCGGCACCGGGCGCAGCACCACCGTCGGGGGCAGCGGCTCGCCCACAACGACGCGTTCCTGAACCACGACGGAATCATCGCGCGGGATGCCGCCGAGGATCGCATTCGGAATTTCGAGGCCAGCGCCGACCGCCGCACCGACGGTGCCGCCCACCATCGCCCCGACCGGACCGCCGATATCGCCGCCCGCGCGTGCGCCGTTCCTGGCGCCCTGTTCGGTCGTCGACTGGGCAAAGGCTGCGCTCGACGCCAGCAGCGACGCGGCAACCAACGAAATCGCAAGACGGGTCTTCATGTCCACACTCTCCAGTGTTTGTTGATGCGCCTTCAACCGCGGGGCTGGAGCATTGTTCCGGTTCCCCCGAGGCGAAAGACGCGTCAAATTCGGAGAGTGTTACGGCGTAACAGTTCAGGCCGCGGCGATCTCGTGGCCCGCCATCAGTTCCAGCGCCCGCACCATCGCCGAATGATCCCAGCCCTTGCCGCCATGCGCGGTGCAGGATGAAAACAATTGCTGCGCCACCGCCGTGCTCGGCAGCGACAGGCCGAGCGCGCGCGCCCCCTCGAGAGCAAGATTGAGATCCTTCTGGTGCAGCTCGATGCGGAAGCCCGGATCGAAATTGCGCTTCACCATGCGTTCGCCATGCACTTCGAGAATCCGCGACGAGGCAAAGCCGCCCATCAGCGCCTTGCGCACCAGCGCGGGATCGGCACCGGCCTTGGACGCGAACAGCAGCGCCTCGCTCACCGCCTCGATCGTCAGCGCGACAATGATCTGGTTGGCGACCTTCGTGGTCTGGCCATCGCCATTAGCGCCGACATGCGTAACGTTCTTGCCCATCCTGTCGAAGATCGGCTTCATGGTGCCAAAGGCCCGCTCCGGCCCGCCGACCATGATGGTGAGGCTCGCGGCCTTGGCACCGACCTCGCCGCCCGACACCGGTGCGTCGAGATAGTCCGCTCCCAGCGCCTCGATCTTCTTCGCGAACTCCTTGGTTGCCAGCGGCGAGATCGAACTCATGTCGACCACGATCTTGCCCTTGGAGATACCGCCCGCCACGCCGTCCTTGCCGAACAGTACGGCTTCGACATGCGGCGTATCTGGCACCATGATGATGACGGCATCCGCCTCCTCCGCCACTTCCTTCGCAGACTTGCAGGCGATACCGCCGGCCGCGATCAACTCGGGCGCGACCGGCGCCACATCATGCAGGAGAACGCGATGGCCCGCCGCCAGGAGATGGCCGGCCATCGGCCGTCCCATGGTGCCAAGTCCGATGAAGCCGATGTCGATCATGTCTGATTTTCTTTCAGATGATTGGCGAAATTTTATCAACGCGCTCGGTGCACCTCTCCCGCTTGCGGGAGAGGTCGGCACGGAGTGCCGGGTGAGGGTTCTATCCGCCCGGGGATTTTCTACGCACGAGTCCCATTGCGGAGACACCCTCACCCCCGCCCTCTCCCGCAAGCGGGAGAGGGAGCGCACCGCCTCAGTGTCTTCCTCACGTCTCAAACGTCTGGGCGGCGTGCCAGGACAGGCCTTCCAGCGTCGTGGTGCGCGGCTTGTATTCGCAGCCGATCCAGCCGCGATAGCCGATCGCGTCGAGATGGCGGAACAGGAAGGGATAGTTGATCTCGCCGGTGCCGGGCTCGTTGCGGCCGGGATTGTCGGCGAGCTGGATGTGCGCGATCTGCGGCAGATATTCCTGCATGGTGCGGGCGAGATCGCCCTCCATGATCTGCATGTGATAGATGTCGTACTGGACGAACAAATTGTTCGACCGCACCTCGGAGATCAGCTGCACCGCCTGCTCGGTGCCGTTGAGGAAGAAGCCGGGAATGTCGAGCGTATTGATCGGCTCGACCAGCAGCTTGATGTTCTCCCGCGCCAGCGTCGAGGCGGCAAAGCGCAGGTTGCCGACCAGCGTCTCCTGAAGCTCGCGCGGATCGGCATCCACCGGCGCGATGCCGACAAGGCAGTTCAACTGCGCGCAATCGAGCGCCTTGGCGTAGTCGATGGCGCGGAACACGCCGTCGCGGAATTCGGCCACACGATCGGGCATGATCGCGATGCCGCGCTCGCCGCCGGCCCAGTTGCCGGCGGGCAGATTGTGCAGCACCTGGGTCAGCCCGTGAGCCTCGAGCTGTTCGCGCAAAAGTGCCTTGTCGAACTCATAGGGGAAGAGATATTCGACCCCGGCAAAACCCGCCGCCTTCGCAGCAGTGAAGCGGTCGATAAACGGCATCTCGTTGAAGAGCATGGTGAGGTTGGCGGCGAATTTCGGCATGATGCTGTCCCTTATTCTGCCGGCTGCAACACGCCGGGCCTGATGGTCCCGACCTCGTCGAGCGGCAGGTCCAGCACCTCCTCGAACTCGACGATGTTGTCGATCTCCGTCCCCATCGCGATGTTGGTGACGCGCTCGAGGATGAACTCGACCACCACGGGCACGCGATGCTTGGCCATCAATTCGCGCGCCGTGGCAAACGCTGTCTGCGTGTCCTTGGGGTCGGTGACGCGGATCGCCTTGCAACCAAGGCCTTCGGCGACCGCGACATGATCGACACCGTAACCATTGAGCTCCGGCGCGTTGACGTTCTCGAAAGAAAGCTGGACGTGATAGTCCATGTCAAAGCCACGCTGGGCCTGGCGGATCAGGCCGAGATAGGAATTGTTCACGACGACGTGGATGTAGGGCAGATTGAACTGCGCGCCGACCGCGAGCTCCTCGATCAGGAACTGGAAGTCGTAGTCGCCCGACAGCGCGACGATGTCGCGATCCGGACACGCCGCACGCACGCCAAGTGCTGCCGGCAGCGTCCACCCGAGCGGCCCCGCCTGCCCGGCATTGATCCAGTTGCGCGGCTTGTAGACGCCGAGGAACTGCGCACCGGCGATCTGCGACAGGCCGATCACGGTGACATAAGTCGTGTCGCGACCGAACGCCTTGTTCATTTCCTCGTAGACGCGCTGCGGCTTGATCGGCACGTTGTCGAAATGGCTCTTGCGCAGCATCGACTTCTTGCGGTCGCGGCAGGCCGCGGGCCACGCCTGGCGCTCGCGGAGCCTGCCGGACCGTCTCCACTCCCTGGCGACGGTGACGAAGAGCTCGAGCGCGGCCTTCGCGTCCGAGACGATACCGAGATCGGGATTGAACACGCGCCCGATCTGGGTAGGCTCGATGTCGACGTGCACGAAGGTGCGGCCCTTGGTGTAGGTCTCAACCGAGCCGGTGTGACGATTGGCCCAGCGATTGCCGATGCCGAGCACGAAGTCCGACTCCAGCATCGTGGCGTTGCCGTAGCGGTGGCTGGTCTGAAGGCCGACCATGCCGGCCATCAGCACGTGATCGTCGGGGATCGCGCCCCACCCCATCAGCGTCGGCACGACCGGCACGTTGGCGATCTCGGCGAACTCCACCAGCAGATCCGAGGCATCGGCATTGATGATGCCACCACCCGCCACGATCAGCGGCCGCTCGGCCGCGTTGAGCATCTCCAGCGCCTTCTCGACCTGCTTTCGCGACGCAGTCGGCTTGTAGACGGGCAACGGCTCATAGGTCTCGTCGTCGAACTCGATCTCGGCGAGCTGCACGTCGAGCGGCATGTCGATCAGCACGGGCCCCGGCCGGCCCGACCGCATCACATGAAACGCCTGGCTGAACACGCGCGGCACCAGCGCCGGCTCGCGCACGGTCACCGCCCATTTGGTCACCGGCTTTGCGATCGACTCGATGTCGACGGCCTGGAAATCCTCCTTGTAGAGCCGCGCCCGCGGCGCCTGGCCGGTAATGCAGAGGATCGGGATGGAATCGGCGATCGCCGAATAAAGCCCGGTGATCATGTCGGTGCCGGCCGGCCCGGACGTGCCGATGCAGACGCCGATATTGCCGGCCTTCGCCCGCGTGTAGCCCTCGGCCATATGCGAGGCGCCCTCGACATGGCGTGCCAGGATGTGGCGGATCGAGCCTCGCTTCTTCAGCGCCGAGTAAAGCGGATTGATCGCGGCTCCCGGAACGCCAAAGGCAGTCGAAATGCCTTCCTTCTCAAGGATGCGCACGGCCGCATCGATAGCTCGCATCTTCGCCATATCGGTCCTCGCTCGGTTTAATTCAGCGAGCGTGATCATCGGGTGCGGAGGATGCGATCTCAACGAAATCGATTTTATTTTCCACGATGCGGCAGCCGTGGAAAAATCAGGGTCCTCTCAAGCAGTTAGATCAAGAAATACATGAAAGCAGATCACTCGAACAGCAGCGCGAGCTCCATCTGCGGCACCAGCACGAGGCCCTTGTCGGTGATGCGAATTTCCGGAATGACCGATAGCGGAATCAAATTGAAGCCCATGTAGGGGATGGTGCAGCCGGCCTTCGCCCATTCCTTCTTCAGCACCTTGACCTCTTCGGCTACCTCGGTGACGCGCTTGTCCGACAGCAACCCCGCGATCGGCAGCGGGACAAGCGCTCTCACCTCCCCGTCGGCAACGACGCAGACGCCGCCCTGCTGCTCCTTGATGGCTGCGATCGCCACCTGCATATCAGGCTCGTTGGTTCCGGCGACGATGATGTTGTGGCTGTCATGCCCGACGCTGGAGGCAACCGCGCCGCGTTTCAGGCCAAAGTCCTTGAGCAGGCCATAGGCGACGTTGCCGGCCGATTTGCCGTGACGCTCGACCACGGTGACGAAGCACAGGCCGTAGCGCGCGAACAGCGCCGGCCAGTCCTTGGCCGGCTCGATCGCGACCTTTTCATGGATCAGCGTGATGCCTGGCAGTGCGGTCTTGATCGCGTTGACGATGCAGGCCTTCTTCGGGAGCTCCGGCGTCAGCTTGAGCCTCTCCGGCAGTTTTACCGTGACATAGGCCGTGTCAGGATATTGATAGCGCTGCGACAGCGCCCGATCGAGAAGCGGCGTGATCTTGCGGTTCTCGACGACCAGTTCGCCACCATACCAGGTTGATTGCGGCTTGAGCTGATCGTCCATCAGCACCAGATCGGCGCGACGGCCGCCACCGAGCCCGCCGATGTCGCCCTCCATGCCGAAGCGCGTGGCACCATGCAGCGAGCCCATCGACCAGGCCTGCTCCGGCGACATCCCCGCCTTCACCGCCTCACGCACCACCCAATCGAGGCCGAACAGCAGGAGGTCGTCGGCGTCACGGTCGTCGGTGCATACGGCGGTGCGCTTGTGCGACGCGCCAAGCTCGGTGATGGTGCGGATCGCCTGCGGCAGCGAATGCCAGGGCGTCGTCGGCGGCCCGCCGCGGAGGAAGATCCAAACACCGGCGTCGAGCAGATCGTCGGCGATGTCGCGATCGATCGCCTCATGCGTGTCGGTGACGCCGCTCGCCGCATAGGCCGCGACGAATTCGCGCCCGTAGACATGGCCGGAGACCGGCCGTCCGCGCTTCAAAGCGGCGGCAAGGATCGCATGGCTGCGTTCGTCGCCCATGGTGACCGGCACGAAATCCATCTTCTCGCCGAGCCCCACGGCTTCCGGCCAGCGATCGAACAGGCCGGCAATCTTGTCCGGCGTGAGGTCGCCGCCGGCGGTCTCCAGTGCGGCCGAGGTTGCCGGCACGGTCGACGGCACCGTCAAAAAGATCGAGAGCGGCGCTTCGCGCGCGTCTTCCAGCATCGCCTCGACGCCGGCGACGTCCATGACATTGCCGATCTCGTGGCTGTCGCAAAGGATCGTGGTGGTGCCGTTCAGCAGCGCGGCCTCCGCATAGGCGCAGGCCGTCACCATCGAGGATTCGATGTGGATGTGCGGATCGACCAGCCCCGGCGCGATGATAGCACCGGCGGCGTCATGGAGCGGCACGTCGCTCCATGCTTTCTTCGCTGCGCCGGCCGCTTTCACTGCGGCGATGCGGCCACCGGTGATCCAGACCTCCCGTCCCGGATGGATCCGCTCCGAATAGGTCGAGAGCACGCGTGCTCCCGTTATGACGAGGTCGGGCGCGACGCGCGCGGAGGCGACATCGGCGAGACGGCGCGTCATCGCGTGCAGCGGCGCGACGGTGAAGCGGGTGAGTTTGGACATCGGAACCCTCGCTTGGCTTTACGGCCGAGCGATGGTTACGCCATGCGCCAAGCCGGGCAAGCTCAAATATAACGGCACGCCCTGCTTACGCCTTAGGCGGCGAGCCGCCTGCCGTCCCTGACTTCGCGGGCCTGCGCGAGCTCCGCGTCCTCAGCGGTGGTGCGGCAGCCGGCTTGACCCGAATCCGCATGGACCGTCCTTTTGACTCATCGATCTCGAACGAATTTGTCTTTCGCACGAGGTCGCTCAGCTTGCGGAAGCCAAAAGTCCTCGGATCGAAATCGGAAGCCAAATTGGCGAGCTGCTGCCCGACCTCTCCAAGCGTAACCCAGCCATCTTCGCTCTCCATCTGGGTGATGACCTTCTTGATGATAGGCGTCGCGGCATCGTGCGGCTGAAGCGGCGTTGACCTCGACCCGGCGCCTTGGGTGTTCCCTGTGCCGGACAGCAGGTTCTCTGTGTAAACGAACCGTCGGCAAGCCTGCCTGAAACTCTCTGGAGTCTTGTGCTCGCCAAACCCAAAGACATCGACGCCCTGTTCCCGGATGCGCGCCGCAAGACGAGTAAAGTCGCTGTCCGAAGACACCAGGCAGAAGCCATCGAACCGGCCGCTGTGAAGCAGGTCCATTGCATCGATGACCAAGGTTATGTCTGAGGCATTCTTCCCCGTCGTATAGGCGAACTGCTGCTGCGGGATGATAGCATGCTTCGACAAGATATCGGCCCAGCCCCTCGATCGCGCATTGGAGAAGTCGCCATAGATGCGGCGAACGCTGGCCTCGCCGATCTTGGCAATCTCCTCGAACAGTCCGTCCGCGATCTTCGCAGAAGCGTTGTCGGCATCGATCAGGACGGCGAGACGGGGCGAACGGAGCTCAGCAGGCATGATATTCCCCAAAAGGTCGCGACAACGGTGGACGGATATACCGATGTCGGGGCGCTTGCCGCCAGAGCTGATTCTTCTGAAGACGGCACCAAGGAGCGCAAACCTGGCTCAATCCGCCTTAATCGCCGGCGTCACGCCCCCGAGCGCTGCGGTGAGCTCTGCTGCCACCTCCCGCACGACGCGACCGATTTCCGGCAACCGCCCATCGGTGATGCGGCTGGTCATGCCTGATACGGAGATCGCGGCGAGCGGCTCGGCGAGCGCGTTATAGACGACCGCCGCGACGCAGCGCAGACCGATCTCCGCCTCCTCGTCGTCGACCGCAAAGCCCTGCTTGCGGACCCTCGCAAGCTCTTTAAAGAGGTCTCCCGGTCGCACGATCGATTTTTCCGTCAGCCTGGGCATGCCGTGATGGCGGATGACGGCGCCGACATCCTCATCGGAATAGGTCGCGAGCACGGCCTTGCCGACGCCTGAAGTTACCATCGCGACGCGACCGCCAACCTTGGTCAGCGAGCGCATGATCTCGCGGCTCTCCATGCGGGTCAACACGATGATGAACTCGTCGTCGACGACCGCAAGATTGGCGGTCTCGCGGGTGAGATCGCGCAGCTTGCGCAGGTAAGGAATCGCCTGCGCAGTGAAATTGCGCCGTCGCGCAAAGCTCGCGCCCACCGTAAAGCTGCGCACGCCGACATGCCATTTGGATTCGGCGCGGTCGAACTGCACGAAGCGGCGGCTTTCCAGCGTCGCCAGCAGGCGGTGCACGGTCGAGGCCGACAGGCCTGTGCGGACGGCGAGATCGCTGAGGCGATAGCCCTCATCGTCCTCGGCTAAAGTCTCGAGGATCGACAGCGCGCGGTCGACGGACTGCACGCCGCCGTCACGATCGGCATCCGCAGCCGACCGTGTTTCGAGTGGTTTGCGCCGGATCATGGTCTTGCCCATCGCGACCTGACCGTTTTTACCTCTCCCCGCGAACGGGGAGAGGCAAGAGTCTTCGTCTCAGAGCAGCCCTGCCCCGCGCGCCCACTTGTACTTGGCGCCGAGCACCTCGACCGGCAGTTCGGTCGAATAGGCGTAGGCCGGGATGCCGTTTTGGTAGAGATATTCGGCGGCTTCCTCGACCTCGACGTCGCCGGCGAGCGAGGCGACGATCGGCTTCACAAACCCCTTCGCCTCCATCTCCTTCTTCACCTCGACCATGTTACGGGCGAACACCATCGGCGGCGTGACGATGGTGTGCCAGTAGCCAAGGATCAGCGAATGGATGCGCTCGTCCGACAGGCCGAGCTTCACCGTGTTGACGTAGGTAATCGGCGGCTCGCCGCCGGTGATATCCACAGGATTTCCGGCCGCACCAAACGGCGGGATGAATTTGCGGAAGGCCGCATCGAGATCCCGCGGCATCGCCATCAGCGACAGGCCGTTATCGACGCAGGAGTCCGACAGCAGCACGCCCGAGCCGCCAGCACCGGTGATGATCAGCACGTTCTCGCCCTTCGGCGTCGGCAGCACGGGCACGCCACGGGCGAATTCGAGCAGCTGACGCAAGCTGCGGGCGCGGATCACGCCGGATTGTGCCAGGACGTCCTCGTAGATCTTGTCGTTGCCGGCGAGCGCGCCGGTGTGCGACGAGGCCGCCTTGGCGCCGGCCGAGGTGCGGCCGGCCTTGAGCACGACGACCGGCTTCTTCTTGGAGACGCGCTTGGCGGCTTCCGCAAAGGCGCGACCGTCCTTGAGGTCTTCGCAGTGCTGCGCGATGATCGAGGTATTCGGGTCCTGCTCGAAGAAGGCGAGCAGATCGTCCTCGTCGATGTCAGACTTGTTGCCGAGGCCCACGATCGCAGAGACGCCCATTTTCGCCGAGCGCGAGAAGCCGATGATGGCCATGCCGATGCCGCCGGACTGCGACGATAGCGCCGCGGAGCCCTTGACATCGTAGGCGGTGCAGAAGGTCGCGCAGAGATTGGCGGGCGTATAATAGAAGCCGTAGATGTTCGGCCCCATCAGGCGGATGTCGTACTTCTTGCCGACCTCGACGATCTCGGCCTGAAGCTCCGGCGCACCGGCTTCGGCGAAGCCCGACGGGATCAGCACCGCACCCGGGATCTTCTTCTCGCCGCATTCGGTCAGCGCCGCGGCGACGAACTTCGCGGGGATTGCGAACACCGCCGTGTCGATCACGCCCGGTACGTCCTTGACGCTCTTGTAGGCTTTGTAACCGAGAATCTCGGAGGCCTTGGGGTGGATGGGATAGATGTCGCCCTTGTAGCCGCCATTGATGAGGTTCTTCATCACGGAGTTGCCGATCTTGCCGTCTTCGGCAGAGGCGCCGACCACGGCGACCGCTTTCGGCTGCATGATGCGGCTCATGGCAGCTACGATCTCTTGGGTCGGGCGCGGCTTCGGCTTGGGCACGTACGCGAAGTCGACGACGATACGCACGTCGGCCGCGATCGCGTCCTTGGCCGTCGCAAATACCGGGTTGAGGTCGAGCTCGACGATTTCGGGGAAATCGGTGACGAGCTGCGAGACCTTGACGATGACGTCGGCCAGCGCGGTGCGGTTCACCGGCTCGCCGCCGCGCACGCCCTTCAGAATCTCATGCGCCTGGATGCCATCGAGCATCGAGAGCGCGTCTTCCTTGGTCGCCGGCGCGAGGCGGAAAGTAATGTCCTTCAGCACTTCAACCAGCACGCCGCCGAGACCGAAGGCGACCAGCTTGCCGAACGAGCCGTCGGTGATCGAGCCGACGATGACCTCGGTGCCGCCGGCCAGCATCTGCTGTACCTGGATGCCCTCGATCTTGGCATCGGCCTTGTACTTCTTGGCGTTACCGAGAATGGTCTCGTAAGCCTTCTCGGCATCCTGCGCCGTCTTGACGCCGACGATGACGCCGCCGGCCTCGGTCTTGTGGAGTATGTCCGGCGAGACGATCTTCATCACCACCGGGAAGCCCATCGATGACGCCATTTTGCCGGCCTCGCCCGCCGACTTCGCCACGCCCTCTTTCGGCACCGCAATGCCGTAGGCGTCGCAGACCAGCTTGCCTTCCGGGGCGGTCAGGCTGGCGCGGTTGTCAGCCTTGACCTGGTCAAGGACCTTGCGGACGACATCTTTGGAATTGGACATATGGCTTCTCCCTTGACCTTCAGTTCTTGCTTTGCAAAGCGCGCGTCATGCGGCTGCCCGTGGTATTTGCCATCGCCGCGCTCTGTTCCGCGCTGCGGAACGGAGCGGCGAAATGCCTTGATGACTCCGCCAGCTTGGATCAAAAATGGCTAGCGATGGCATTTGGTATGCCAGAAGCCAACTTGTCAAGTCAGAGCACCACTTACAACGCCGCAAAAAATAGCCAGCTTGACATTCTGGTATTTGGTATGCCAAAAACTTTCCGGTAAATATTCCTGTAAAAGACGACTCCCACCAGAGGAGAATCGTCGTGTCACTGCGGAAACCAACCAAGGCGTTGCCGAACATGGCCGAGGCAGACATCGCAATCGTTCGTATTGCCCCGGAGTCGAGCTTCAAGAACAAGGCGTATGACGCCTTGAAGGAAGCCATCCTCAAGATGGACATTTACTCGACGCCCGAGCCGGTGATGCTCGACGAGCGCGCGTTGTCCGAACGACTGGGTGTCAGCCGCACGCCGATCCGCGAAGCCATCGCAATGCTCGAGCAGGATGGTTTCGTGAAAACCGTGCCGCGCCGCGGCATCATGGTGGTGCGCAGGACCAAGAGCGAGATCGTCGACATGATCCGCGCCTGGGCGGCGCTGGAGAGCATGGCGGCGCGCCTCATCACCACCACCGCCCGCAAGAAAGACATCACGGCGCTGCGCGACTTCTTCAAGGATTTTGGCAAGGACCGCCTGCCCCAGGATCACGTCGAGGAATATTCGCGCGCCAACATCGCCTTCCACCAGGCGCTGATCTCGCTGTCGGAATCCTCGGTGCTGGTCGATCTCACCAACGACCTTCTGCTGCATGTGCGCGGCTATCGCCAGCTGACGATCGGCCGCAAGGACCGCACCGCGACGTCCCTGCCCGAGCATCTCGGCATGATCGAGGCGCTGGAAGCACGCGACACCGAGCTCGCCGAGAAGCGCGCCCGCGACCATACCCTTGGCCTTGCCGCTTACGTCGAAGCGCACGGTCAGGAACTCTTCACCTAGCAACGTTCACCAGAAGGGCGAAGCATTTCGCCCGCAAAGCCAAACGGCATCTTGAGACCAGGGAGACAAGGCCCATGCTGAACACCGCGACCAAGTCCGAAGCACCGGGCACCGAGCAGGAACTGACGGATGGCTTCCATCTCGTCATCGACGCGCTCAAGCTGAACGGCATCAACACCATCTATAATGTGCCGGGCATCCCGATCACGGATTTGGGCCGCATGGCGCAAGCCGCCGGCATTCGCATGATCTCGTTTCGCCACGAGCAGAACGCAGGTTATGCGGCAGGCATCGCAGGCTATCTCACCAAGAAGCCCGGCATCTGCCTCACCGTCTCGGCGCCCGGCTTCCTCAACGGTCTCACCGCGCTCGCGCACGCCACTACCAACTGCTACCCGATGATCCTGATCTCGGGCTCCTCCGAGCGCGAGATTGTCGATCTCCAGCAGGGCGACTACGAAGAGATGGATCAGCTGGCGATCGCAAAGCCGCTGTGCAAGGCGGCCTATCGCGTGCTGCACGCCCAGGACATCGGCATTGGTCTTGCCCGCGCCATCCGCGCCGCGGTCTCGGGCCGTCCGGGCGGCGTCTATCTCGACCTGCCGGCAAAGCTGTTCGGCCAGGTGATGAACGCGGAGGCCGGCCGGAAGTCGCTGGTCAAGGTGATCGACGCAGCACCCGCGCAGCTCCCCTCGCCCGCTTCCATCAAGCGCGCGCTCGACGTGCTCAAGGCCGCAAAGCGTCCGCTCATCATCCTCGGCAAGGGCGCGGCCTACGCGCAGGCCGACGAGGAGATCAAAAATTTCGTCGAGAAGAGCGGCGTTCCCTTCCTGCCGATGAGCATGGCCAAGGGTCTCCTCTCGGACACGCATCCGCAGTGCGCCGGCGCGGCCCGCTCGACGGTGCTGAAGGACTCCGACGTCGTGCTGCTGATCGGCGCGCGGCTGAACTGGCTGCTCTCGCACGGCAAGGGCAAGAGCTGGGGCGAGGCCCCGAAGAAGTTCATCCAGGTCGACATCGAGCCCAGGGAAATGGATTCCAACGTCGAGATTGTCGCGCCCGTCGTCGGCGACATCGGCTCGGTTGTCTCTGCCTTCAATCAGGCGATCGCTTCGGGCTGGACCGCCCCGCCCGCCGAATGGACCAAGGCCATCGTGACCAAGCGCGACGAGAACGTCGCCAAGATGGCGCCGAAGCTGATGAACAACAAATCGCCGATGGATTATCACGGCGCACTCGGCGTGCTGAAGAACGTCATCAAGGATCATCCCGAGGCGATCCTCGTCAACGAAGGCGCCAACACGCTCGACCTCGCCCGCGGCGTCATCGACATGTACAAGCCGCGCAAGCGTCTCGACGTCGGCACCTGGGGCGTGATGGGCATCGGCATGGGCCAGGCGATTGCGGCCGCGCTCGAGACCGGCCACCCCGTGCTCGCGGTGGAAGGCGACTCGGCCTTCGGCTTCTCCGGCATGGAGGTCGAGACCATCTGCCGCTACAATTTGCCGATCTGCATCGTCATCTTCAACAATGACGGCATCTATCGCGGCACCGACGTCAACAGCGTCAACGCCGATCCGGCGACAACGGTGTTCGTCAAGGGCGCGCGTTACGACAAGATGATGGAAGCCTTTGGCGGCGTCGGCGTGAACGCGACCTCGCCGGATGAACTGAAGCGCGCCGTCAGCGAGGCGATGGCCTCGGGCAAGCCGACGCTCATCAACGCGGTGATCGATCCGGCAGCCGGCTCTGAGAGCGGCCGCATCGGCAACCTCAATCCGCAGAGCGTTCTGCAGAAGAAGAAGTAAGTCCTCCCCTTCAACCTTTTATTCCCTGTGGTTCGCAGGGGCAGACAAAGTACGGAGCAACATCATGACAAAAGCGCTCGAAGGCGTTCGCATTCTCGACTTCACCCACGTTCAGTCCGGACCGACCTGCACGCAACTGCTCGCATGGTTCGGCGCCGACGTGATCAAGGTGGAACGCCCGGGCGTGGGTGACATCACCCGCGGCCAGCTGCAGGACATCCCGAACGTGGACAGCCTGTATTTCACCATGCTCAACCACAACAAGCGCTCGATCACGCTCGACACGAAGAACCCGAAGGGCAAGGAAGTCCTCACCGAGCTGATCAAGAAGTGCGACGTGCTGGTCGAGAACTTCGGCCCCGGCGTGCTCGACCGCATGGGTTTCCCCTGGGAGAAGATCCAGGCGATCAACCCGAAGATGATCGTCGCCTCGATCAAGGGCTTTGGTCCCGGACCGTACGAAGACTGCAAGGTCTATGAGAACGTCGCGCAGTGCACCGGCGGCGCCGCCTCCACCACCGGCTTCCGCGACGGCCTGCCGCTCGTCACCGGCGCGCAGATCGGCGACAGCGGTACCGGCCTGCATCTCGCCCTCGGCATCGTCACCGCGCTCTATCACCGCACCCATTCGGGCAAGGGCCAGAAGGTCACCGCCGCGATGCAGGACGGCGTGCTCAACCTCGCCCGCGTCAAGCTGCGTGACCAGCAGCGCCTCGCCCACGGTCCACTCAAGGAATACAGCCAGTTCGGCGAAGGCATTCCGTTCGGCGATGCCGTGCCGCGCGCCGGCAACGATTCCGGCGGTGGTCAGCCCGGCCGCATCCTGAAGTGCAAGGGTTTTGAGACCGATCCCAACGCCTACATCTACTTCATCACCCAGGCCCCGGTCTGGGAGAAGATCTGCGACGTGATCGGCGAGCCGACCTGGAAGACCGACCCGAACTATTCCAAGCCGGCGGCCCGCCTGCCGCGCCTGAACGAGATCTTCGGCCGCATCGAACAGTGGACGATGACGAAGACGAAGTTCGAGGCGATGGAGATCCTCAACAAGGACGACATCCCCTGCGGCCCGATCCTGTCGATGAAGGAGATCGCGGAAGACCAGTCGCTGCGCGCGACCGGCACCGTGGTCGAGGTCGATCACCCCACCCGCGGCAAGTACATCTCGGTCGGCAACCCGATCAAGCTGTCGGACTCTCCGAGTGACGTGCAGCGCTCCCCGCTGCTCGGCGAGCACACCGACGAGATCCTGCGCGCGGTGCTCGGCTTCAGCGACCACCAGGTCGCCGACATCCACAAGTCCGGCGCGCTCGACCCGCCGCAGAAGCAGGCCGCCGAGTAAGCGGGTCCGCCTCGACCAAGACAAAAGGGCCGCCCTTCGGGGCGGCCCTTTTTGCAAGAGCAAAGCCGTGCAATCATCGGCCCGAACTGAAAGTTGAAAAACAACCCCATGCACAGTAGCCAACCGTTGGCCTCAGAAAATTTCTGCTTATACGAATTTCCATTGACCCGTCGGCCAAAACAGAGGCATTATGCCATCATCCGATAACGTGGGCATTCTGTCCGGCACACCAACGAGATCCTGTGCAAACGCGCTCGGCTTGAGCGACGACTAAGTCGCCGAGATCGAGAAGTCTGGCGCTGCGCAGAACAAGCGATGGCCAGAGCGTGACCCGGAAAGCGCTCAGTGGCCTTCTGCGATCATCGGGCGTCAGAGTGCTTCCAGCCCGAGACGGCGGAACAATGTTCGATCTGCTTCGTCCTGCGGATTGCCCGCCGTCAGGAGTGTGTCGCCGACAAAGATCGAGTTTGCACCAGAAAAAAAGCACAGCGCCTGCATCTCGTCGGTCATCGCCGACCGCCCGGCCGAGAGCCGTACGAAGGAATCTGGCATCATGATGCGCGCGAGCGCGACGATGCGCACGAACTCGATCGGACCGATCGGCGGCGCCTTCGCCATCGGCGTTCCCGGAATCGGGATCAGCATGTTGATCGGCACGCTCTCCGGCGCTTCCGGGAGGCTGGCGAGCGTGACCAGCATGTCGACGCGGTCCTGTTCGCTCTCGCCCATGCCGAGGATCCCGCCGCAGCACACTTTCATGCCGGCCTCACGGACATGCTCCAGCGTATTGAGACGATCGTCGAATGTGCGGGTGGAGACGATGCTCGGATAATAGCGCTCCGAGGTATCGATATTGTGATTGTAGTAATCGAGCCCGGCCGCGCTCAGCCGGTCGGCCTGATCCCGGTCGAGCATGCCGAGCGTCATGCAGGTCTCGAGCCCGAGCTGCTTCACGGCGCCGACGACCTCGACAATGGCATCCATGTCACGCGGCTTCGGGTTACGCCATGCCGCCCCCATGCAATAGCGCGTCGCGCCGCTCTCCATCGCCTTGCGTGCCTCGGCAACGATCTTCTCGACCTCCATCAGCTTGGAGGCCGCAACGGATGTCGCGTGATGCGACGACTGGCTGCAATAACCGCAGTCCTCCGGACAACCGCCGGTCTTGATGTTCAAGAGCCGGCTCAACTGCACGCGATTGGGGTCAAAATGCTCGCGATGGACGGATTGTGCACGAAACAACAGATCGTTGAAGGGAAGCTGATAGACCGTCCAGGCGTCCTGGCTGGTCCATCCCGGAGCCTGTTTCCGAGGTCCCCGGGATTTTTCTTGTGAGGGAATGTTGGTCTCCCCTTCTCTCGTGCCGAGCATTTAGACATCTCCTGACAATGCGGCGGGACCATCGCTCCTTCGCGAGCTTCGCGCTGGCCGCAATGCCGATTCCAAAGTGCAGTGGAACTGTCAGCGGAATGGGACCGGAGTGTGGCGATCTGATCTTGGCGTAACGAGGAGACCCGCAGTGTCAGCAAACGCTCAGCGCTCTCCCAACTGCTCATGAAAATACTTCACCACCGCCGCGTTGAACTCGCGGTGAAAGCCTGCCCTGTCGAACCCCGCCGGCGTATCGGTGCAGATACGCGGGATGGCTGCCGCCAGTTCGGCCGAGCAAGGTGCGAGGAAAGCGTAGTGGCCGGCCGGCACGACATGAATCTCGGGCGTGCCGGGCAGGCCGTTTGCGACGCGCGCCGTGCCCGAGCCATCGCCGACGCCTGGGCCGCCCAACTGCGAGCGCCAGAACTGGAACGGCACCTTGACGACGGCGAGGTTCTTCTGGGTCAGAAGGCCCGGCGCGGGATCAACGATGACAGCGGCGCGAATACGCGCGTCCTGGATCGGGTCAGGCGGCGTCTCGCCATTGTGCAGCTCCGCGCATGCGCCGGTCGTCTCCTTGCAGAGGCCGGCGACCCTCGCGAAATCAGGCTTGGTGCCCATCAGGACGAAGCCGGTAAAGCCTCCGAGTGAGAAGCCGAAGAAGCCGACTTTGACGGGATCGAGCACCGCCCTGTCCTTCCAGTCCTTCAACATGAAATCGAGCAGGCGCACCATGTCCGCCGGGCGCGATCCCAGGATCGACAGCCTGTCGCGCTGCGAGGAGTCATTGGCGGTGTCGCCGGGATGGTTGATGGCGGCGACCACGAAGCCGGCGTCGGCCAGCGCCTCGGCCGTATCGTGATGCTGACCGAAAAATCCGCCCCGGCCGTGCGAGAAGACGATGAGGGGGAGCTTTGCGCCCGTGATGGGACAATCCCTTGCGCCCTTCAGGTCGAAATCGGCGCCGACCGAGAGACTGCCGAGCGCCACATGCGTCGGCTCCGCCGCGCAAGGATACCAGATCGCGCCTGACAGCGCCGGATCGGATTGGAGAAGCTGAATGCCTGCCGCCTTGGCAGGCAGCCCAAGACAGCAGAGTGCGATGGCGAAAGCCCAAATCGTCCTGCGCAACGGACGCCCCCCTTGATTTCGCGCCGGAGTTGAGCGGCGAACGACAGCGGAATTGTGGCTTCGATCGTTCTCTGCTCCGCGCCGGGCATCCGCAGCGATCTGACGTTGACGCCGCAAAGGAGCGCGCCGGACACCTTCGGGAAGAGCTGCTTCGCCGCGGCTTGAAGTTCGCCCCCATCGTCTGGCCTGGGGAGAGTCGCCGCTGCGACAATCGGCGGCTGGCGCTCCGAACAGGATTCCGCAAAAAATCGAAAGGCTGTGTAGGATCGGCGCCATCCCGCTCGTCCTCGTGACATGATTGGGCCGCAGACCCGAGTTCGCGCCCAGCAATGCAAGAGGAAGAACAATCATGCCCAGCACCGTACGCCTGCACCGCGTTCTCACGACCAGCCCGGACAAGATCTATCGCGCGTTCCTGGAGGCGGATGCGCTGGCAAAATGGCTTCCGCCGAACGGCTTTACCTGCACCGTGCATCATATGGAGCCGAAGGTCGGAGGCACCTTCAAGATGTCGTTCCGGAATTTCACGACGGGCAATGGCCATTCGTTCGGTGGCGAATATCTGGAGATCGTTCCCGGCGAGCGGCTGCGCTACACCGACAAGTTCGACGATCCCAATCTGCCCGGCGAAATGCAGGTGACCGTGATCCTGAAGAAGGTCTCGGTCGGCACCGAGCTCGATATCACGCAGACCGGTATCCCCGACGTCATCCCGCCGGAGGCCTGCTATCTCGGCTGGCAGGAATCGCTGCGGAACCTGGCGAAGCTCGTCGAGCCCGAGATCAATCAGTAACAGGTTTGCGTTTCAAGCAGCGGGGCGACTGTTCGATCTATGGGCAGATGTCCCCGCGTCGTCATTGCGAGCGCAGCCCTCTCGTCATTGCGAGGAGCGCTTGCGAACGAAGCAATCCAGAATCCCTCCGCGAAAAAATTCTGGATTGCTTCGCTGCGCTCGCAATGACGGCTGTTGCTGCCCGCCCACGATACTTACGCGCCCGCCTTCGCCTTCAGCCCACCATCCGCGGTCCAGCGGTCCGGCTCGGAGCTGTGTCCGATCAGTGCGAGGCCGTAGGCGATCGACTCGAACTGGTCACCCGACATCAGTCGCTCATTGCCGAACCGGTCGGCGAACAATTTTCGCACCGCCGGCACGAACGAGGTGCCGCCGGTCAAGAACACCTTCTCGATTTCGCGCGCTCTAATGCCGGCTTCGCCCAGCACCTTGTCGACGGTGGCGCCCAGCCGCGCGATGTCGTCGGCAATCCAGGCGTCGAAATTCTTCCGCGTGATGGTCGCGCCGATATCGACGCCGCCGCCTTTCAAGCGGAAATCCACCTCGTCCCTGGTCGAGAGCGCGACCTTGGCGTCCGACACCGCGCGGTACAGCGAGAAACCGAGATCAAGATCGACGATGGTGATGAAATCCTCGAGCAGTGCCGGCTTCACCGCGGTGCGTGCAAGCTCCCGCAGCTCGCGCAGATCGCCGTTGCTCTTCATCAGCGCGAGTTGATGCCAGCGCGCGAGGTTGGTGTAGTGGCTGTTCGGGATCGGCAGTACCTTGTCGAACGAGCGGAAGCTCGAGCCTTTGCCGAGTCGCGGCGAGACGACGTGGTCGACAATGCGATAATCGAACGTGTCGCCGGCAATGCCGATGCCGGCATGACCGAGCGGCTCGGCGCGCAGATGTCCGCCCGCGCGCGAAAAGCGCATCACCGAGAAGTCGCTGGTTCCGCCACCGAAATCCGCGACGAGAACGGTAGCATCGCGCTCCAGCCGGCGGGCGAAGGAGAACGCCGCGCCCACGGGCTCATAGACATAGCGCGCGTGGCCGGCGCCGAGGCGCTCGAAGGCGGAGCGGTAGCGCTGCATGGCCAGATCGTCGTCGGGATTGCCGCCGGCAAAGCGCACGGGACGGCCGACGGTGATGTTGGCCGCCTCGAAGCCGAACTTGTCTCCGCCATGGCGCGTCAGCGTCCGCAGGAACGCCGCCAGAATATCCTCGAACTTGAAGCGCTGCCGGAACACCTGGGTGGTGTTGAAACTCGAGCTTGCCGCAAAGGTCTTGAAGGACTGCAGGAAGCGGTAGACGTGGCGGCCTTCGAGAAACTGCTCGATCGCCCACGGGCCGCCTTCGGCCTGGGCGCCGGCGCCCGGCCGATCCTCCCAGAAGCACAGCGCCGACACGTAGGTACTATGGCGTTGTCCGCCGTGGTCGAAGCGGATGGCCTCGACCCGGCGGTCGTCCACCGCAAGGGCTACGACCGTATTGCTGGTTCCAAAATCGATACCGATCGAGACGGCGGGCGAGGCGCTCGACATGAACCACTCTGCGAGATGATTGGAAAAGGGGGCGAACCACTAACCGTTTTGCACTGCGGTGCCAAGAGCCGCTTCAGAGCCGATCCGTAGTGGTCCTGCCTCCTCTCTTGCCCGCCTGAGCCCGAAACGACACGATTCAAGCCCCGAACCACCTGCTTTAACGAAGCATCATGCTGCAATGCGGCAATCCATATGCTGCTATGCAATAGAGTGCATGGACAGTGGCATCTGGTATACATAGATTTCCCTTCGAAATGAGACAGCAATACTGACCGTCTCAAGATAGGGAATTCAGATGTCAAAGACCGCTTCCGTCTCGCTCGCGCCCTCCGCCTCGCTGTTCGCCCGCTTCATGGCCGCTGTCGACCGCTTCCTGATGGCGAGCGCCGAGATCTCCAACCACAACGGCGATCTCCCCCGCTTCGGCCTGTAAGGCGAAGTCGAGCCGCGGCGCGTCGAATTGTCGCGCCGGTAAAACCAGCGAACTCCTACTTTTGAAGAATGGCCCCGCGCTGCGGGGCCATTTCTATTTGGGAATAGGCTCATTCGCGCGGCCTCGCAAACGAGGTTGCGTCATAAGCGCACAATGGGCCGGCGCGCGCTTGAAGCTTGGCATAATGAATACAACAATGCCGCCAACGCTCGCTCAAAAAAACAGAAGCGCTCATTGGAGGATTCATGACGGACATGGTGCAGACAACAACGGCTCCTACCGCCGCACGCGTCAGCGACTCGTATCGCTGGACACAACTGGCGATCGGCGTAGCGGCCATGGTGATGATCGCCAATTACCAATACGGCTGGACGTTCTTCGTCCCCGATATCCAGAAGAAATTCGGTTGGGACCGCGCCTCGATCCAGTGGGCTTTTACTCTCTTTGTTTTGTTCGAGACCTGGCTCGTGCCGGTCGAAGGATGGTTTGTCGATAAATACGGTCCGCGCCTCGTCGTGCTCGTCGCCGGCGTGCTCTGCGCGGTCGGCTGGGCAATCAACGCGCAAGCCACCACGCTCCACGGCTTCTATCTCGGCATGATCATCGCAGGCATTGGCGCAGGCGCCGTCTACGGCACCTGCGTCGGCAACGCGCTGAAATGGTTCCCCGACAAGCGCGGTCTCGCCGCGGGCATCACGGCTGCCGGCTTCGGCGCAGGCTCTGCGCTGACCGTCGCCCCGATCCAGGCCATGATCAAGGATAGCGGATTCCAGACCGCATTCCTCTATTTCGGCCTCGGTCAAGGCATCATCGTCTGCATCCTCGCCTTCTTCCTGCTGGCACCGAAGGCGGGGCAGGTGCCGAGCGTGGTGGCAAATGCGGCGCTCGTGCAGTCGCGGCGCAACTATCAGCCGACGGAAGTTTTGCGTCAGCCGATCTTCTGGTTGATGTACTTCATGTTCGTGATCGTCGGCGCCGGCGGCCTGATGGTGACGGCGAATCTGAAGCCGATCGCGGTCGACTGGAAGGTCGATGCCGTGCCGGTCACGCTGATCGGCGTGACCATGACCGCGGTGACGTTCGCAGCCACCATCGACCGCGTGCTCAACGGCCTGACGCGCCCGTTCTTCGGCTGGATCTCCGACATGATCGGCCGTGAGAACACGATGTTCATCGCCTTCGGCATGGAAGGCGTCGGCATCTGGATGCTCCATCTCTGGGGCCAGGATCCGATCTGGTTCGTGATCCTGTCGGGCTTCGTGTTCTTTGCCTGGGGCGAGATCTACTCACTGTTCCCCTCGACCTGCACCGACACGTTCGGCGCGAAGTTCGCGACCACCAATGCCGGCCTGCTCTACACCGCCAAGGGCACCGCCTCGCTGCTGGTGCCGGTCGCAAACTATGTGCAGCAGACTTCCGGCCAGTGGGACAACGTCTTCATCCTCGCGGCCGGCGCCAACATCCTGGCGTCGCTGCTCGCGATCGTGGTGCTGAAACCCTGGCGCAAGATCGTGGTCGCGCAATCGACCGCCTGATCCCGCTCACACAGACCTCTCTCACCGATGCGCCCGGCCTCACGGCCGGGCGTTTTCGTTTTGACCGAAGACACCCCAATACCGTAAACCCGAAGGGAACGAGGCACTTTCTTACACAGGGGCGCAAGATAGGCCTTGCATTCTGGAATATGGTATACCAAGCTGCCAGCCGCGCTTGCGACGATAAGACACAATATTTGCGACATCAGGTCATCTTGGCAATTGATGTCGACCAGACAAGCGCTTGGGAGGATGTTGATGATTTCCAGCACGGATGGCGCCGTCACGGCTGCGCCTCTTCGCACAAGTTTCCGTTGGCTCCAGTTAGGCATGGGCATCGTCTGCATGGCGATGATTGCCAACCTGCAATATGGCTGGACGCTGTTCGTCGATCCGATCGACGCCAAGTACCATTGGGGTCGCGCGGCGATCCAGCTCGCTTTCACCATCTTTGTCGTCACCGAGACCTGGCTGGTACCAATCGAGGCGTGGTTCGTCGACAAATACGGCCCGCGCATCGTCATCATGTTCGGCGGCGTGATGATCGCGCTGTCCTGGTTGCTCAACTCCTATGCTGACTCACTTCCCCTGCTCTACGCGGCGGCCGTCGTCGGCGGCATGGGCGCAGGCGCGGTGTACGGCACCTGCGTCGGCAACGCGCTGAAATGGTTTCCCGATCGCCGCGGCCTCGCCGCCGGCGCGACGGCTGCCGGCTTCGGCGCGGGCGCAGCCCTCACCGTGGTGCCGATCGCGGCAATGATCGCGACGAGTGGCTATCAGCATGCGTTCCTCACCTTCGGCATCGGCCAGGGCGTGGTCGTGTTCGTGCTCGCCTTCTTCATCCAGCCGCCGCGGATCTCGATCCCGCCGAAGAAGAAGCAGCTCAATCTGCCGCAGACCAAGATCGACTTCACCCCGCCGCAAGTGCTGCGTGCGCCTATTTTCTGGGTGATGTATCTCGTCTTCGTCATGGTCGCCTCCGGCGGCCTGATGACCGCGGCGCAGATCGCGCCGATCGCGCACGACTTCAAGATCGCCAGCACGCCGGTCTCGCTCGCCGGCTTCCAGATGGCGGCATCGACCTTCGCGATTTCGCTCGACCGCATCTTCGACGGCTTCGGCCGCCCCTTCTTCGGCTTTGTGTCCGACACGATCGGACGCGAGAACACGATGTTCATCGCCTTCGGCACCGCCGCCTTGATGTTGCTGGCGCTGTCGGCGTACGGACATGTCCCGCTCGTATTCGTGCTCGCGACGGCAGTGTATTTCGGCGTGTTCGGCGAAATCTACTCGCTGTTCCCGGCGACTTCCGGCGACACCTTCGGCTCGAAGTTCGCGACCACCAACAACGGCATGCTCTACACCGCGAAGGGCACCGCCTCTCTGCTGGTGCCGCTCGCAAGCGTGATCTCGACCGCCTATGGGTGGAAGGCCGTGTTCGTGGTGGCGGTGGCGTTGAACGCGACGGCTGCGCTGATGGCCATCTTCGTCATCAAGCCGATGCGCCGCTCCTTCATCCTGGGCAAGGAAGCCGAGAGCGCCAACGCCGCGGCCAGCAGTGCAAAGACGGAGACGGCGTGAGCCGCCACACGACGGCACGACGGTCAGAAGGGGCGCAGCGATGCGCCCCTTTTTCTTTGAGCTCCGACGACAAACGTCAGCATTGCTGCCGCAAGATTTTTCGGATCAGCCAAATCCAAGGCTTGACGATTGGCATTATGTATACCACACTTCCCTCACCGTTCACCCAGGGAGGTTGCAATGCTGGTCGGAGACATTCTGCGCAAGAAGACGCCGCGCGTTGTCACGGTGCGAATGAACGAAACGGTTTGTATCGCCGCCAAGCTGATGCGGGCCAACAACATCAGCGCGCTGGTGGTGAAGGACGTGGTCCGCTCGGAAGGAAACACCGCCGTCGGCATGTTCACCGAGCGCGACGTGGTGCGCGCGGTTGCCGAGCACGGCGCCAACGCCGTCAACGTCAAGGTCTCGCAACTCGTCTCGGTGCAGCAGCTCGTCTCCTGCACCTCCTCGGACACGATCGAGCACGTCAGGCATCTGATGAACCGGAATCACATCCGGCACCTGCCCGTGATCGACGATTACAGCCTCGTCTCCGTCATCAGCATGCGCGATATCGCCGCTGCCGTTGACGAGGCCGCCAACAGCACACCGCAAGCAGCCTAAAGCAGGCCACGGAAAGACTGCGCTCCCTCTCCCGCTTGCGGGAGAGGGTTGGGGAGAGGGTGTCTCCGCCAGGGAGACTCCCCAAGAGGATAGAACCCTCACCCGCCGCGCTCTTCGAGCGCGCCGACCTCTCCCGCAAGCGGGAGAGGTGCAGGGAGCCCGTGGCCCGATCGATCGAACCACTTGCCAATTTTGGTCCAGCGAGGATTTCATGAAGATCTGCATCTACGGCGCCGGCGCGATCGGCGGATATCTCGGCGTGCAGCTGGCGCGCGCAGGCGCCGACGTCAGCCTGGTGGCACGCGGCGCGCATCTCGCCGCGATGCGCGAGCGCGGTCTGACGCTGCTCGCCGGCGAGGACAAGCACACCGTCTATCCCCGTTGCACCGACAACGCGGCCGAGCTCGGCGTGCAGGACTACATCATTGTCACGCTAAAAGCGCATTCGATCACCGGGGTGATCGAGAAGATGCAGCCGCTGCTCGGGCCGCACACCCGCATCGTCACCGCAGTCAACGGCATCCCCTATTGGTACTTCCACAAGCACGGCGGCGATTACGAGAACGCGACGCTGGAGAGCATCGATCCCGGCGGGCGGCAATGGCGCGAGCTCGGAGCCGAACGCGCCATCGGCTGCATCGTCTATCCCGCCACCGAGATCGAGGCGCCGGGCGTGATCCGCCACGTCTACGGCAACAATTTTCCGCTCGGCGAGCCCTCCGGTGAGATCACAAGCGACGTACAGCGCCTCGCCGACCTCTTCGTCGCCGCCGGGCTGAAAGCGCCGGTGCTCGACCGCATCCGCGACGAGATCTGGCTCAAACTCTGGGGCAATGTCTGCTTCAACCCGATCAGCGCACTGACCCACGCAACGCTCGACGTGATCTGCACCGATCCGTCCACGCGGGCGCTGTCGCGCGCGATCATGGTGGAGACGCAAGCGATCGCCGAAACATTCGGCGTCAAATTCCGCGTCGACGTCGAGCGCCGCATCGAGGGCGCCCGCAAGGTCGGCGCGCACAAGACCTCGATGCTGCAGGATCTCGAGCGCGGCCGCCCGATGGAGATCGACCCGCTCGTCACCGTCGTGCAGGAGATGGGCCGCTTGACCAGGATCCCGACGCCCGCACTCGACTCGGTGCTGGCGATGGTGACCCAGCGCGCCCGCGTCGCCGGCCTCTATGACGGCGTCTCGGCACCATCCGATCCGCGCGCACTGGCGGTAGCGTGATGGCTGGCGAGATGAAACATTGGCTTCGCTTCCGCCACGCCGGCACGACCGGCTTCGGCACGCTGACTGCATCAGGCATCAGCGTGCATGAAGGTGAGATGTTCGGGCGCAACGCCGCCACCAGCAAGACGCTGGCGCTGTCAGATGTCGAGCTGCTCGCGCCCTGCGCGCCCAGCAAGATCGTCGCGCTCTGGAACAACTTTCACGCGCTCGCGGCCAAGCTCAATCAGCCCGAGCCGCCGGAGCCGCTCTATCTGCTGAAAGCCACCACCACCATCACGACGCCAGGCGCCGTGATCCGCCGCCCTTCCTACTACGACGGCAAGACCACCTATGAGGGCGAGCTCGGCATCGTCATCGGCAAGACCTGCGCCCGCGTCTCGCCGGCCGAAGCGGATCGTTTCATCTTCGGCTACACCTGCGTCAACGACATCACCGCCAACGACATCCTGACCAGCGACCCCACCTTTCCCCAGTGGGCCCGCGCCAAGGGCATCGACGATTACGGCCCGTTCGGCCCCATCATCGCCACCGGCCTCGATCCCGCAAAGCTTACCGTCCGCACCATCCTCAACGGCGCGGAGCGGCAGAACTATGCGATCTCCGACATGATCTTCAGCGCGCAAGAGCTCGTCAGCAAGATCTCCCACGACATGACCCTGCTCCCCGGCGACCTCATTGCCGTCGGGACCTCGGTCGGCGTCGGCGTGATGAAGGAGCCGGTGAACACCGTGACGGTGGCGATCGACGGCATCGGCGAGCTGACCAACGAGTTTCGGCTGTAGCTCTAGCTCTCGCTGTCATTCCGGGGCGCGACGAAGTCGCGAGCTACGGTGCGCAATTGCGCACCTGAGAATCCATTCCTCTACAGTCTCTGCCGCCTGATGGATTCCGGGCTCAGCGCTATGCGCTGCCCCGGAATGACGGCTGAGGGTGTGGCACCGCCCTCCCCAATTTCGGAAAACCCGGCCTCCTCCGCGCCGCCCTCCACCGACCGGCTGACGCAACCAGTCGTGGATTGCGCGCCCGGAAACGCCCGGCAACCCGCCCGCCCCTTGATCTCGGTTCCGCTCTCCAATAGCAATCATGGCGAGATTGTGCCGGCGTGGGGCGTCGCGATGTGGTTGTTTTTCCTGGTTGCCTGGGTTGTCCTGCTCGCCGCCATCGCGTTCCTTGCCCCGCAGGCGTTTGGTTATGACATCACCCATCTGCCCGCCGCGTTTGCGGGCCTGCCGATGCCGCAGCGCATCGCAGTCAGTGCGATCCTGGCGGTTGGGCTGGCGCTGATCGGCGCCTCGGCATGGCGGCTGTCGCGCCAGGACCGGCGCCTCGACACGCTGCGCGACCGCCTCAAGAAGACCCGTGAAGACGTCGTCGTCGCCCACGCCCTGCAAAATCACCTCGATACCACCGTCCAGCACCTGATCGAGAGCGATCCCAGGGAAGCTGTCTCAGCGCTGCACGACAAGCTCGGCGAGACCGAGCAGCGCGCGCTGCTCCAGCAGGGCCACAACCAGTCCACCGACATGCACGATCAGCTCGCCGAAATCCGCCGCCGCCAGCAGGGGCTGCGCGAGATGGTCGGCAAGGTCGCCGATCAGCGCCGCGCGGTCGAGCCCGTTTTCACCGAAATCCGCGACCGCCAGAACCAGCTCGAACGCGCGCTGCTCGACCTCGAGACCGACGACCGCAAGAACAACCTCGCCGACCGGCTGAAGGACATCGCCCGCGACGTATCGACGTTGCTGGGCCGGGTCAACGCGGTGCAGGGCACGTTCACGACGCTCAACCAGTACAAGGAAGATCTGGCGAAATCCCATGCCGAGCTGGTGCCGCTGCGGTCATCCGACGTGGGCATCAACGCCCTGATCAGCGAGCTCGGCCTCAGCCATGACCGCCTCGCCAAGAGTGTCGACGAGATCGAGACCGGCGGAGAGGCCCCGCTCAGCGCACGCGTCGAAACGCTGTCGAACAACAAGATCGAGATCGGGCAACGCCTTGCGCGGATCGACGACAGCGCCAACATCCTGAAGGGTATCCGGCTGGATTTCGAGGAGCTCGGCCAGCGCCAGGCCCAGCTCGAGCGCTCGCTCGCCGGCGTCGAAACCGATCCTGATGGAAAGACCCTCGTTGACCGCCAGAACGCGCTGAACGATTTCGTTCTCCAGTCGCGCAAGCGTCTCGGCGCCTTGCAGGAGACGCTGGCCACGCTCAACGCCTTCAAGGCCGAGCTGTCGAAATCGCAGGCCGATCTCGTCCCGCTGGAAGCGCCGGTGTTCGGCATCGAGGCCATGATCGCCGATGTCGGCTCCACCCGCGATCTCCTCGCCAAAACCATCGGCGAGATCGAGGCCAACGGCGACGTCACGCTCAACTCGCGTGTCGATGCGCTGAGGAAGAGCAAGCGCGAGGTCGAAGACCGCCTCTCCCGTATCTTCGAGAATTTCAACACGCTCGATGCGTTGCGCAAGGATATCGGCGGCATCTTCTCGACCATTCGCAACAGCCTGAACAGGATCGGGTGAAGGCTGAACGACGGCCGGTTCGAACCACGATCGAACCATCACAAGCCAGGATCGAGATGCATTTCAGCCTCACCGCCGATCGCTGACCAAAGCGCGGCGCCCCGAAGCATTCCGACGCACATCACATCTCCGCGCGCCGGACAGATGCCGCCAACATGTCCCGAGCTTGCCGCACTGTGGACGCATTCGGCCGCCCTTTTGTGAGGCGTGTCTGGGGGCACGGCTCGGCCGTGTTTGGACCAAACCTTCTAGGGGTATCACTGTGAAGAAGATTGTATTTGTTCTGGGTGCCACGCTTGCTCTGGTGACGGCTGCGAACGCTGCGGATCTGCCGCGCCGCCAGCCCGTGCCGGTCTATCCGGCCGAGCAGGCCCCGATCGGCAAGATGCCGATTGGCAAGAGCCCGATTGGCAAGGCTCCGATCGGCAAGGCGCCCGGCCCGGTCGCCGCGCGCTACTGAGGCGCAACGGACAACGCGTGGACGTAAGCGGCCGACAGTCGAGGGGCACAGCGTGACGAATAAACCTGATCGATCGGGATCCTGCATCCTTGCAGGTCTCGCGCTTGTGGCCATGACCGCATGCATGATGCCGCAGGCCTCGGCCCACGAAGCGAACAAGCGCGTTGCCGATGCAAATGCGCTTGCCACGACCGACTCCACAGCTCGACAGGCGCCGCAATCAACGCGGCGCCCCGTCGCGCGTGCGGAGAAGGGTCCGTACTACGTCGACTTCCGCGCGCGGACGGCGGCGAGCTGGGGCCACGCCTTCGTCTGGTACGGCAAGACCAGCGAGCGCGCCGTCGACGTCGCGGGCCTCACGCCCAAGGGCGACACCTGGACCTACGTGCTCGGTCACCTCACCTGGGTGCCATCCGAGACCGGCGCGAGCTACGGCGATCTCGATCCGGACTATCTGACCGCGAGCTATCGCGTCTACCTGAACGAAGCCGACGCCAAGCGCGTCTTCGCCTACATCAAGAAGCTGCAGGCAAGCTCGCCGGTCTGGAACGCCGAGACCACCAACTGCACCGGCTTCATCGGCGACATCGCCGAGTACATGGGCCTGAAGGTCCCCTATCGCTGGCAGCGCCCGGAAAACTTCGTCAACAGCCTGAAAGACATCAACGGCGGCCGCCAGATGGTGCGGCTGTCGGCGGAGTAGCTAAAAGCCTGTAGCCCGGATGCATCCGGGCTACGAGAACCGCGAAAGGCCGCCCAATTATCCGCCCTGCGGAATCACCCTCACGCCCCGCATGAGGCCCCGCCCCAACCGCACGTCCCCGCAATAGACTTTTCCCACCCCCGGCGGCATCCTGCCGCCATCATCCAATAACAAAGCTTGCGGGCCACGCAGGCGGGGGAAACAGCATGTTGCAGACACGGTTCACAAAACTCGTCGGCGTCGAGCACCCGATCGTCCAGGGCGGCATGCAATGGGTCGGGCGGGCCGAGCTGGTCGCGGCCGTCGCGAACGCCGGCGCGCTCGGCTTCATCACGGCACTGACCCAGCCGACGCCGGAGGACCTGACCAAGGAGATCGCGCGCTGCCGCGACCTCACCGACAAGCCGTTTGGCGTGAACCTCACCATCCTGCCCGCGATCAAGCCGCCGCCCTACGCCGAATACCGCGCCGCCATCATCGAAGCCGGAATCACCGTGGTCGAGACCGCCGGCAACAAGCCGCAGGAGCATGTCGACGATTTCAGGAAGCACGGCGTCAAGGTCGTGCACAAATGCACCAGCGTCCGCCATGCGCTCTCGGCCGAGCGGATGGGGGTCGACGCCATCTCGATCGACGGCTTCGAATGCGCGGGCCACCCCGGCGAGGACGACACGCCCGGCCTGATCCTGATCCCGGCCGCCGCCAACAAGGTCAAGATCCCCATGATCGCGTCCGGCGGCTTTGCCGACGCCCGTGGCCTCGTCGCGGCGCTGGCGTTAGGTGCCGAGGGCATCAACATGGGCACCCGCTTCATGGCGACCAAGGAGAGCCCGATCCACCAGCTCATCAAGGAGAAGATCGTCGCCAATGACGAGCGCGAGACCGAGCTGATCTTCCGGACCATGCGCAACACCTCGCGCGTCGCCAGGAACGAGATCTCGACCAAGGTCGTCGCCATGGAGAAGGAAGGCGCCAAGTTCGAGGACATCCGCGAGCTCGTCGCCGGCGCCCGCGGCAAGATGGTCTACGCGACCGGCAATTCGGACGAAGGCATCTGGTCGGCCGGCCAGGTCCAGGGCCTGATCCAGGACATCCCGAGCTGCGGCGAGCTTATCTCCCGGATCGTGCGCGAAGCGGAGGCGATCATTCGCAGCCGGCTCGAAGCCATGATCGCTCATCCAACCGCGCAAGCCGCGGAATAATCACTGCAAGAAGCGAGAGTAATTCATGAAGGCTTATGTCTACAGCCCTGAGGGCGCTAAGATTTCCGACGTCGCTCAACCAAAACCTAAAGGCACGCAAGTGCTGGTGCGCGTGCGCGCCTGCGGTCTCAATCGCGCCGACACCGGCATGCGCAAGGGGCACGCTCATGGCGCCGCCGGCGGCGTCGGCACCGTGCTCGGGATGGAATGGGCGGGTGAAGTTGCCGAGCTCGGACCGGACGCGAAGGGCGTGAAGGTCGGCGACCGCATCATGGGCTCGGGCGGCGCGGCCTTCGCCGAGTACACGCTGGCCGACCACGGCCGGCTGTTTCGCGCCCCCTCGAACATGAATTTCGAGGAGGCCGCCACCCTCCCCGTCGCGCTCGCGACCATGTACAACGCCGTCGTCATGGTCGGAGGTGTCCAGCCGGGGCAAGCCGTGCTGATCCAGGGCGCCAGCTCCGGCGTCGGCCTGATGGCGATGCAGATCGCCAAGCTCAAGGGCGCCAAACTCGTGATCGGCTCCTCGACCGATGCCTATCGCCGCGGTCGGCTGACCGAATACGGCGCCGACCTCGCGGTCGACTCCTCCGATCCCAAATGGGTCGACGAGGTGCTGAAGGCGACCAACGGCGAAGGCGTCGACCTCATCGTCGACCAGGTCTCCGGCAAGGTCGCCAACCAGAACCTCGCCGCCACCAGGATCAAGGGCCGCATCGTCAATGTCGGCCGGCTCGGCGGCACCCATGCCGACTTCAACTTCGACCTGCATGCCGCCCGCCGCATCAACTATATCGGCGTCACCTTCCGCACCCGTAGCATCGAGGAGGTCCGCGAGATCTTCGACGAGGTGCGCATGGACATCTGGGGCGCGGTCGAGTCGCGCAAGCTCCAACTGCCGATCGACAAGGTCTACCCGTTCTCCGACATCGACAAGGCGTTCGAGCACATGGAGGCGAACAAGCACCTGGGCAAGATCGTGGTGACGCTGTGAGGAGCGAAGGCTGGACCAAGGCGACAGTCCCGTAGGGTGGGCAAAGGCGCAAAGCGCCGTGCCCACCATTTGTCCGGGATCGTTGACAAATCGTGGGCACGCTACACTTTGCTCACCCTACGAGAGTTGAGCAAGGACGAGTCGCCCGCCTTCAATTCGGAAGCATTCGCAATATCTTCGCTCCTGCAACTCACTAGCGACTACAGCTGTGGATCGTCGCTTGATGTTCGCGAACGCCCTGCTAAATCCCCGGCCATGAGCGGACAACACGACAAGACATCGGTCGCGGCAATCTCGATCCTGGCCAGCGGCGGCATGGCGGTGGCCAAATTCGTGGTCGGCATCACGATCGGCTCGCTGGCGCTGATCTCCGAAGCGTTGCACTCCTCGGTCGACCTGATCGCGACCATCATCACCTGGGCGGTGGTGCGGGTCTCGGACAAGCCGGCCGACGACGAGCACCATTACGGCCACGGCAAGCTCGAAAGCATCTCCGCGCTCGGCGTGACCGCCCTGCTTTACGTGCTGGCCGGCGGCATCCTGGTCCAGTCCTATAGCCATCTTCGCGAGGGAACCGCGCCACCTACGATTTCGGCGGTGCCATTCGTCGTGCTGGTGATCGATATCGCCGTCAATCTCTGGCGCGCCCGCGCCCTGCACCGCGCCGCCCGGGAGACCCGGAGCGAGGCGCTCGCTGCGGACGCACTGCATTTCGCCTCCGACGTCATGGGCTCGTGTGCCGTGATCGTGGGCCTGATTCTCGCAGCCTTCGGCTTCTGGTGGGGGGACGCGGCCGCCGCCGCGGCCGTGGCGGTCATGATCGCCCTGCTCGGGCTGCGGATGGCAAGCTCCACAGTGCAGACGCTGGTGGACCGCGCGCCGGCAGGCGCGCTGGAGAAGGCCACAGCTGCGATTCGCAGCGTGCCCGGCGTGATCGACGTCCAGCGCCTGCGCGTACGCATGGTTGGGGCAACCACGTTCATCGACAGCATCGTCAACGTGCCGCGGACCTACCCGATCGACCGCGTCGAGGAAATCAAGCGCAACGCGCAGACCGCGGTCAGCAAGGCCTTCGGCGATGCCGACCTCACCTTCGCCGCGGTGCCAGTCGCGCGCGACAACGAGACCGTGCGCGACCGCATCATGGTGATCGCGCATAATTCGGGCCTCGCCATCCACCACGTCACGGTGCACGATCTCGGCGGCAAGCTGATCGTCAGCATCGATCTCGAGGTCGACGCCGATATGCAGCTCGAGGCTGCCCATGACGTCGCCAACACGCTCGAACGCAACATCCAGGAAGAGTTCGGCGCGGACGTCGAGGTCGACGTCCATATCGAGCCACTGGAACCGGAATTGCCGTTCGGCGTCGATGCCGCACCGGAGCGGGTGCAGGCCATCGCGGCCGCGCTCACCGAATATGCCGCCGGCGGCGAGATCCACGACATCCATAATGTCCGTGTCCGCAACACCGATGCCGGCGAGATCGTCAACTTCCATTGTCGCGCCACGCCGTCGATGAGCGTGATCAAGGTGCACGAGCACGTCGATGCGATCGAGCGCAGACTGCGCCGCGCGTTCCCGAGCGTGAAGCGCGTCATCAGCCACGCCGAACCACCGCGCGCCTGATGCAAAACGTGCGATGAGTCCCGCGTTCTCGTTTCGGACTCCTCACGCACGTGAGTTTGCGGACTCGACGCGCGCAAACTCTTCGTTGGATAAGAATTATTTCTCGTTAACGTTTCGTTGACTCTCGACAGCCTGCGCAAAGTGGATTCAAATCGCTGTGATTCGAAAGCGATGTGGGGCTGCTTTCGAAACTCGTCGTAAGCAGGTTTTCAGGGGGCCGAAGGCATGGCGCGCGCAGACGCAGCGAACGCGTGCGTCCAATCCGATTCGATCAAAGGATTGGCGCAATCGATCGCGAAACCTGCCTATCATCGGCTCCTGATTGCGGAGCCGGCGCTGCGCCGCGCCGTGCCGACGCTTATCATTGCCTTCCTCATCACGATCTGCCTCGGCGCATTCGTCCAGGTCGTCGACCAGACGCGCCAGAAGCGCCTGGTGATCCAGAACGACATCTCCGGGCTCGCTGAGCTGCTCGCCGAGCGCATCGACCGCGTCACCTCCGTGCGCGCGGAGCGGCTGAAGACCATCGAGAACCTGCCGGCGCTGCTGCCCGACATGATCCCGTCCCGGGCGAGGGTCTCGGGCCGCCACGTCGTCGTCACCTCGGCGGGAATCGACCGTCGCATCCTCGCCCGCATTCCGATCGACAGCGATCCCTCAGGCAACGACCGCCTGCTCGACGCGATCACCACCGCGCAGCTGCTCGCCGCGCCGCCGCGCGACAATGACGTCTCCAACATGACGCTGCCGAGCGGCAACGCCGCGATGGCGACCTCGCGGCCGATCAAGTCGCTGCCGGGCCTCGTCACCGTGATCCAGGAGCGCAACGAACCGATCTGGGGTTCGGATGCCGCGCTCTCGGTCACGCTGTCGGCCACCACCGGCTTCGTCGTCCTGATCCTCGGCTTCGCCTTCCACTGGCAGTCGAGCCGCGCTCGCGAGGGCGACCTCATCAACGACGCCGTGCGTGGCCGGATCGACACCGCGCTCAACCGCGGCCGCTGTGGCCTGTGGGACTGGGATCTGTCGCGCGGCCGGATCTTCTGGTCGCAATCGATGTTCTCGATCCTCGGCCTGGACGGCCGCAACGAGCTCCTCACTTTCGGCGAGGTCAACGCGCTGGTGAAGTCGGACGACATCGACCTGTTCGCGATCGCCGACCAGCTCATCTCCGGGAAGATCGACCACATCGACCAGACTTTCCGCATGCAGCATGTCGACGGCCACTGGATCTGGCTGCGCGTACGCTGCGAGCGGACCCGAGCTGCCGGCGATTCCGGCGTGCATCTGATCGGGATCGCGGTGGACATCACTGAGCAGAAGAGCCTCGCCGAGCGCACCGTGGAAGCCGACCTTCGCCTGCGCGACGCGATCGAGACCATTCCGGAAGCCTTCGTGCTGTGGGACGCCAGCGACCGGCTGGTGCTCTGCAATTCGCACTTCCAGCGCCTGCACAAGCTGCCCGATACGGCCGTGATCCCCGGCACCTCCTACGAGACCGTGCTGGAAGTCGGCCGCATGCCGGAGGTCCGCACCCGCCACAACGAGACTGCCAGCCAGGGCCCGGGCGCCCGCACCTTCGAGGCTCAGCTCGACGACGGCAACTGGCTGCATATCAGCGAGCGCCGCACCAAGGACGGCGGCTATGTCTCGGTCGGCACCGACATCACTCGCATCAAGGAGCACGAGCAGAAGCTCGTCGACAACGATCTGCGCCTGCGCGCGACCGTCATCGACCTCAAGCGCTCGCAAGCGGCGCTGGAACGCCAGACCATCGAGCTCGCCGATCTCGCCGAGAAATATCAACGCGAGAAGACCCGCGCCGAGGAAGCCAACCAGACCAAGTCGAAATTCCTCGCCAATATGAGCCACGAGCTGCGCACGCCGCTCAACGCGATCATCGGCTTCTCCGAGATCATGGGCTCGGGCATGTTCGGCGAGTTGGGCTCGGAGAAGTACCAGGAATACTGCCACGACATCCTGACCAGCGGCCATTATCTGCTCGAGGTCATCAACGACATCCTCGACATGTCCAAGATCGAGGCCGGCCGGATGAAGCTCGACATGGAAGAGCTCGACCTCGGACAGACGCTCGCGGAGTCCCTGCGCGTGGTGTCCGGCCGCGCCCAGGACAAGCACCTGACGCTCGATGCCGAGATCGAGAAATCCATCTCCGTCGTCGCCGACCGCCGCGCCGCCAAGCAGATCATCGTCAACCTGCTGTCCAACGCCGTGAAGTTCACCCCCGACGGCGGACGCATCGTGGTGCGCACCCGGCAGCTCGAGGACAGGATCGTACTGATGATCGCCGATACCGGCATCGGCATCGCGCCGCACTCGCTGGCGCGGCTGGGACGTCCATTCGAGCAGGTCGAGAGCCAGCTCACCAAGACCTATCACGGCTCCGGCCTTGGGCTTGCGATCGCCCGCTCGCTGGCGCAGCTCCATGGCGGCTCGATGAAGCTGCGCTCGAGGCTCGAAGTCGGCACCGTCGTCCGCGTGACGCTGCCTCGCGACGCCATCAAGGCGGCATCCGGAATTTCCGCCGCGGCTTAGGGCATGGCGGGAAGCTCGCCCGCGGCCATCCTTCGAGACGCCCGCCTCCGGCGGGCCCTCAGGATGAGGGCGGAGTACGCGGCAGCAGTTTCAGCGAACTCCGATACAACGGAGCCTCATCCTGAGGAGACCGCCACCGGGTCCGCGCTAAGCGCGGCCCGATGACAGGCTCCGCGGTCGTCTCGAAGGACGAGGCGCTTGCTCAGGACCTCCCGCTCTGCCCCTACGATTGCAGCGTCGGCGCCACTTCGCGCGCGACATTGACCAGCGCCGCGATCAGCGGCGTCATCGGATCGCGCTGCGGGATCACCAAGCCGATGCTGTAATTGACCTCGGGATCGGTGATCGGGATCGAGCGGACCTTGTCGGAGAGGCCGAGCGTCTCGGCGAGCTTGGCCGGCATCACGCTCGCCCAACGCCCCGTCTTCACATGCGTGTACAGCGCCAGCAGCGAGTTCGA
This sequence comes from Bradyrhizobium sp. LB11.1, assembly GCF_040549385.1. Taxonomy (NCBI): domain Bacteria; kingdom Pseudomonadati; phylum Pseudomonadota; class Alphaproteobacteria; order Hyphomicrobiales; family Nitrobacteraceae; genus Bradyrhizobium; species Bradyrhizobium sp. LB11.1. The sequence goes on from NZ_JBEPTH010000013.1 coordinate 191,239, forward strand.
GGTCAGCGTCGGCGTGGCCTCTCCGCCGACCGAGCGCAGCGCGCGGTCGATGATGCGGCGGTTCTGCATGTCGGGCGTCAGCAGGCACAGCGGCACCTGGCCGACCTCCGTCCAGGTCACGGACTTGCGGTCGCCGAACATCGCATCCGGCGCGGTCAGGAGGCGATAGCTCTCGTTGTAGAGTGGAATCGTGCGCACCTTCCCGATCGGCTCGTTCTCGATATAGGTCAGCCCGGCATCGACTTCGAGATTTTCGAGCAGCCCCAGCACCTCCGACGAGGTCGTGGACCGGATGCTGAAACGCACCTCGGGATGCCGCGCGCGGAACGGCGTCGTCAGTGAAGCGACCATGCCGAGCACGGTCGGGATCGCCGCGATACGGATTTCGCCCGAAAGCTTCTCCTTCAGCGAGTTGATCTCCTGGCGCATCGCGCGGGCATCGCCCACGATCCGGCGCGCCCAGTCCAGCGCCCGCTCGCCTTCGGGCGTAAATCCCTGAAACCGCGACCCGCGCTGGACCAGCATCACGCCCAGTATCTCTTCGAGCTGCTTGAGCCCGGTCGACATCGTCGGCTGGGTGACGCCGCAGGCCTCTGCCGCCCGTCCAAAATGCCGCTCCTTGGCCAGCGCCAGCAGCAGTTCAAGCTTGTCGATCAACCGGTCGTCCCCTCGAATTCTGTCGTGGCATACAAGCTATCACGCCGAGCCTGCACCAACACGCAAAAACCGGCAACCGATACAAGTTTCATCAACGCTCCGTATCGGCCGATTTGGTTTTCAAATCGATCTGAATTCGCAATCGCAGCATGGGACAGCTTTATTGATCTTCGAACGATTCCAAATAGTTTGCGCGGAAGGGACGCTCAGATTGAGAACCAATAATGACAGCGGATTACGAGTCTTCATACGAGCCTTGGGACGAGACGCGCGGCGCCGAGATCATCGCCGAACATGCCAGGCAGGAAGGCGCCACACTCGTCATTCTGCACGCGCTCCAGGAGGCCTTCGGCTACGTGCCGGAGGCGGCGATTCCCGTGGTGGCGCAGGCGCTGAATCTGTCGCGCGCCGAGGTCCACGGCGTCTTCACCTTCTACCATGATTTCCGCCACAAGCCGGCCGGCCGCCATGTGCTGAAGCTGTGCCGTGCGGAAGCATGCCAGGCCGCCGGGGGCGATGCGCTGGCTGCACGCGCCGAAGCGAAGCTTGGCGTCTCACTCGGCAACACGACTGCGGATGATCGTGTCACGCTGGAGCCGATTTATTGCCTCGGGCTGTGCGCGACCGCGCCGTCCGCGATGCTCGATGGCCGCCTCGTCGGCCGGCTCGACGAGAAGCGCATCGATGCGCTGGTCGCGGAGGCGCAGCGATGAACATGCGGATCTTCATTCCCCGTGATGCCGCCGCGGTCGCCGTGGGTGCCGATGAAATTGCGGTCGCCTTCGAGCAGGTCGCCGCGACGCGCGGCCTGCCGATCGAGATCGTCAGGACCGGCTCGCGCGGGCTCTGCTGGCTGGAGCCGATGGTCGAGGTGGCAACCCTCAAAGGCAGGGTCGCGTACGGCCCGGTCGGCGCGGAGGACGTCGCCTCCGTGTTCGAGTCCATGGCGAGCAATGGACCACACGCGCTGCGGCTCGGCGCCGCAGACGAAATTCCCTGGCTCAAGCGCCAGACCCGCCTCACCTTTGCCCGCTGCGGCGTGATCGATCCACGCTCGCTCGAGGACTACCGCGCCCATGGCGGCTACAAGGGCCTGGAGCGCGCGCTGTCGCTCGGCTCGGATGCGATCCTCACGGAGGTCACCGCGTCCGGCCTGCGCGGCCGCGGCGGCGCTGGCTTTCCGACCGGCATCAAGTGGAAAACGGTCGCGCAAGCCAAGGCCGACCGCAAATTCATCGTCTGCAACGCGGATGAAGGCGATAGCGGCACCTTCGCCGACCGCATGATCATGGAAGGCGATCCCTTCCTGGTCATCGAGGGCATGACGACATCAGGCATCACCGTCGGCGCCACCAAGGGCTACGTCTACATCCGCAGTGAATATCCGCACGCCGTCGAGGCGATGAACGCCGCGATCGTTGCGGCGAGGCGCGGCGGCTATCTCGGCGACAAGATCGGCGGCTCGACCTATAGCTTCGATATGGAAGTGCGCGTCGGCGCCGGCGCTTACGTCTGCGGCGAGGAGACCTCGCTGCTCGAGAGCCTCGAAGGCCGCCGTGGCCTCGTTCGCGCCAAGCCACCGCTGCCGGCGCATCACGGACTGTTCGGCAAGCCCACCGTCATCAACAACGTGCTGTCGTTCGCCGCCATCCCCTTCATCCTCGCCGAAGGCGCCAAGGCCTATGCCGATTTCGGCATGGGCCGTTCACGCGGCACGATGCCGATCCAGCTCGCCGGCAACATCCGCAATGGCGGCTTGTTCGAAACGGCGTTTGGCGTGACGCTCGGCGAGCTCGTCGACGACATCGGCGGCGGCACCTTCACCGGCCGGCCGGTTCGCGCCGTGCAGGTCGGCGGTCCGCTCGGCGCCTACTTCCCGCGCGCCCTGTTCGACACGCCGTTCGACTACGAAGCCTTCGCCGCACGCGACGGTCTGATCGGCCATGGCGGCATTGTCGTGTTCGACGACAGCGTCGACATGCGCAAGCAGGCGCGTTTCGCCATGGAGTTCTGCGCCGTCGAATCGTGCGGCAAATGCACGCCCTGCCGCATCGGCTCGACCCGCGGCGTCGAGACCATCGAGAAGATCATCCGCGGCGAGCGGGTCGCCGAAAACCTCGCGCTCGTCGAAGACCTCTGCAACACCATGAAATTCGGTTCGCTCTGCGCACTCGGCGGCTTCACGCCCTACCCCGTGCTCAGCGCATTGAAGCACTTCCGGGAGGATTTTGCTCCCGCACCGACCACGCTTCAGGCCGCGGAATAGGAGAACGACCATGTCTCTGATCGAAGAAATCGACTTCGGCACACCGCGCTCCAAATCGACCACGATGGTCACGCTGACCATCGATGACAAGCAGATCACGGTGCCCGAGGGCACCTCGATCATGCGCGCAGCGATGGAAGCCGGGCACCAGATCCCAAAACTGTGCGCGACCGACATGGTCGATGCCTTCGGCTCCTGCCGCCTCTGCGTCGTCGAGATCGAGGGCCGCGCCGGCACGCCGGCCTCCTGCACCACGCCCGTGATGAACGGCCTCGTCGTTCACACCCAGAGCGAAAAGCTGAAAAAGCTCCGCAAGGGCGTGATGGAGCTCTACATCTCCGACCATCCGCTCGACTGCCTCACCTGCGGCGCCAACGGCGATTGCGAATTGCAGGACATGGCCGGCGCCGTCGGCTTGCGCGACGTGCGCTACGGCTATGAGGGCGAGAACCACGTCTTCGCGAAATCCCACGGCGAGATCAATGCCGCCTGGATGCCGAAAGACGAGTCCAATCCGTATTTCACCTATGACCCCTCCAAGTGCATCGTCTGCTCGCGCTGCGTCCGCGCCTGCGAGGAAGTCCAAGGTACCTTCGCGCTGACGATTTCCGGACGCGGCTTCGACAGCCGCGTCTCGCCCGGCATGAACGAGAGCTTCCTGGGCTCCGAATGCGTCTCCTGCGGCGCCTGCGTGCAGGCCTGCCCGACCGCCACGCTGACGGAAAAGTCCGTGATCGAGATTGGCCAGCCCGAGCACTCCGTCGTCACCACCTGCGCCTATTGCGGCGTCGGATGCGCCTTCAAGGCAGAAATGCGCGGCGAGGAAGTCGTGCGCATGGTGCCGTGGAAGGATGGCAAGGCCAATCGCGGCCATTCCTGCGTCAAGGGGCGCTTTGCCTGGGGCTACACTACCCATAAGGAACGCATTCTCAATCCGATGATCCGCGAGCGGATCGAGGATCCCTGGAAGGAAGTGTCCTGGGACGAAGCGCTCTCGTTCGCCGCCGCCAAGATGCACGGCATCCAGAAGAAGTACGGCCGCGACTCCATCGGCGGTATCACCTCGTCGCGCTGCACCAATGAAGAAACTTATCTGGTGCAGAAACTGATCCGTGCCGGCTTCGGCAACAACAATGTCGATACCTGCGCCCGCGTCTGCCATTCGCCGACCGGCTACGGCCTTTCGGTCACCTTCGGCACCTCCGCCGGCACTCAGGATTTCGACTCGGTCGAGGATACCGATGTCGTCATGATCATCGGCGCCAATCCGGCCTCGGCTCACCCCGTCTTCGCCTCTCGCCTGAAGAAGCGGCTGCGTCAGGGCGCCAAGCTGATCGTGGTCGATCCACGCCGCACCGAGATGGTGGAATCGCCGCACGTCAAGGCACTGCACCTGCCCCTGATGCCCGGCACCAACGTCGCCGTCGTGACGGCGCTCGCGCATGTCATCGTCACCGAAGGTCTCGTCAATGAGACCTTCGTCCGCGAACGTTGCGAGTGGAATGAATTCGAGGACTGGGCGGCCTTCGTCGCTCAGCCGAAGCACAGCCCGGAAGCGACCGCCATCCTGACCGGCGTCGACCCGAAGGTGCTGCGCGAAGCGGCTCGCGTCTATGCTACCGGCGGCAACGGCGCGATCTATTACGGCCTCGGTGTCACCGAGCACAGCCAGGGCTCGACCACGGTGATCGCGATCGCCAACCTGGCGATGGTGACGGGCAATATCGGCCGTTCCGGCGTCGGTGTGAACCCACTGCGCGGCCAGAACAATGTCCAGGGGTCGTGCGACATGGGCTCGTTCCCGCACGAGCTCCCGGGCTATCGGCACATCGCGATCGACTCTGTCCGCCAACAGTTCGAGACCGCCTGGAACGTCAAACTGAATCCCGAGCCGGGATTGCGCATTCCGAACATGTTCGACTCAGCCATCGAAGGCACCTTCATGGGCCTCTATGTGCAGGGCGAAGACATCCTGCAGTCGGACCCCAACACCAAGCACGTGGTGTCGGCCTTGTCGGCAATGGAATGCGTCATCGTACACGATCTCTTCCTGAACGAGACGGCCAACTACGCCCACGTCTTCCTGCCCGGTTCGACCTTCCTCGAAAAGGACGGAACGTTCATCAACGCCGAGCGTCGCATCCAGCGTGTGCGCAAGGTGATGACGCCGCGCAACGGCTATGCGGACTGGGAAGTCACTCTCCTCCTCGCCAAGGCGATGGGCTTCGAGATGAAGTACAATCATCCGTCCGAGATCATGGACGAGATCGCGGCGCTGACGCCGACCTTCGCTGGCGTCTCCTACGAGAAGCTCGAAGAGCTCGGCTCGGTGCAGTGGCCATGCAACGAGAAGGCACCTGAAGGCACGCCGGTGATGCACATCGACAACTTTGTGCGCGGCAAGGGCAAGTTCATCATCACCGAATATGTCGCGACCGACGAGCGCACCGGTCCCCGCTTCCCGCTGCTGCTCACCACGGGCCGCATCCTCAGCCAGTACAATGTCGGCGCGCAGACAAGGCGCACCGAGAACGTGGTCTGGCACGCTGAGGACCGGCTGGAGATCCATCCGCACGACGCCGAGCTGCGCGGCGTACGCGATGGCGATTGGGTACGGCTGCAGAGCCGCGCGGGTGAAACCACACTGCGCGCGGAGATCACCGACCGTGTGTCGCCGGGTGTCGTCTACACCACCTTCCATCATCCGGACACGCAGGCCAACGTGATCACGACGGACTTTTCGGATTGGGCGACCAACTGTCCCGAATACAAGGTCACGGCAGTGCAGATCTCGCCCTCGAACGGCCCGTCCGATTGGCAGAAGAGCTACGACGAGCAGGCGCGGCACTCCCGCCGCATCGCACCGGCCGAGGCCGCGGAGTAACGACATGCACGTGCCGGTCCAGGCGATCGACCGCGAGATCTGGCGCGACGGTATCGCGTCCGAAGGGGCGCGGCTGATCCCCGAGGAGACGCCGCTGGCGTTGACCTATAATGGCGGCACCTACGCCGTCATGATGGGGACGCCGCAGAACCTCGAGGATTTCGCCGTCGGATTCAGCCTGGACGAAGGCATCATCACATCGGTCGACGACATCAAGTCGCTCGAAATCGTCCGCCTCGATGACGGCATCGAGCTGCGCATGTGGCTCGAGCAGGACAATGCCGCGCACATCAGCGAGCGCCGCCGCCACATTGCAGGTCCGACCGGGTGCGGCATCTGCGGCATCGATTCGATCGCCGAAGCCGTGCGACCGGCCGCTGTCGTGCCGCAAGGGCAGACCTTCACGCCGCAGCAAATCATGACCGCGATGCAGACGATCGCGCCCCTGCAATCGATCAACATGCAGACCCGCGCAGTTCATGCCGCGGCCTTCTGGTCACCCACGAACGGCATCATGGCTTTGCGCGAGGATGTTGGCCGCCACAATGCGCTCGACAAGCTCGCCGGTTCGCTCGCACGCAGCCGGACGGACGCGAGCGCCGGCATGGTGCTGCTGACGAGCCGGGTCTCGGTGGAGATGGTGCAGAAGACGGCCGCCATCGGCGCGACGGTGATGGTCGCGGTCTCCGCGCCCACCGCGCTTGCAGTGCGCACCGCCGCCGCAGCCGGCATCACGCTGATTGCAATTGCCCGCAACGACGGGTTTGAAGTGTTCACGCACCAGGGCCGCGTTACGGCTCATCGTGCTCAGGAGATTGTCGATGTCGTCGCCTGCTGACCGCCTCGTTTACATGGCCAACCAGATCGGCACGTTCTTCAAGAGCCAGGGCCACGACAAGGCCGTGCCGGGGATCGCCGACCACATCAAGAAATTCTGGGATCCCCGAATGAAGCGCGCGATCTTCGCGCATCTCGATGCCGGCGGCGCAGGCCTCGAGCCGAACGTGCTCGAAGCCCTCAATTCGCTCAAGCAGACGGCTTCCCTTCCAGAAGCGCACTGAACACACGCCGCACCTCGCCCTGCGTCTCCTTCACCCGCGCCTCCAGCGACGAGAAATCCGGCGCATCGCCGGCGCGCGCCATCACGCGCTGGAGGTCGGTGCCCGCCGTTTCCGGCTTGAAGCGGTCGCTGACGCAGAGCCGCAGGATCTGCGTCAGATCGTGATAGAGCCGCGCCGCGGCGCGCAGGATCTCCACCTCTGAATGCGGCAGCACACCGAGTCTCGCGGCATTTTCCAGCACTTGCACCGTGCTGACATCGAGAATGTCCGGCTTGTCATGGGCGTGAACGAGCTGGAGGTATTGCGCGATGAAGTCGATGTCGACCATGCCGCCGGAGGCATATTTCAGATCCCAATGGTCGGTCTCGCCCTTCTCCTGCGCGATCGCACGGCGCATGTCGGCGACGTCGTTGGCGGTGATCGCGGGGTCGCGGCGGCGGGTCAGGACCTCGCGGATGATCTGTTCGATCCGCGCGGCGAATTCAGCCGATGCCGACACCACGCGCGCGCGCGTCAACGCCATGTGCTCCCAGGTCCAGGCCTCGTTGGCCTGGTAGTCCGCGAAGGAGACGAGGCTCGATGCCACCGGGCCGGCGCGTCCCGAGGGCCGCAGCCGCATGTCGATCTCGTAGAGCACGCCGTAATTGGTTCGGGTCGTGAAAGCGCTGATCAGGCGCTGGGTGAAGCGGGCAAAGTAATGTGCGCCCTGGAGTGACCTCTCGCCGTCGGAATCCGGATTGTCGCTGTCGAAATCGTAGAGCAGGATCAAATCGAGATCCGAGGACGCCGTCATCTCGCGGCTGCCGAGCCGGCCCATGGCGATGATGGCGGTCTCCTGCCCCTTGACGCGCCCATGCTGGTCAGCGAAGCGCTCGGCGACAAGGCTGTGCACGGTGTCGACGATGCCCTCGGCCACGTCGGCAAAGGCCGTACTCGCCTGCTGCGCCGACACGGTGCCGGAGAGAATGCGCGTGCCGATCAGGAACAGGCTCTCCTGCCCGAACAGGCGCAGGCGGTCCAGAAACTCCTCGTAGGAACCCGCATCTTGCACCGTTGTCGCAAGCCGCGCCGACAATTCCTGCTTGTGCGGCATCGCGCCGAAGAAGCGCGGATCGATCAGACCGTCCATCAGCTGCGGCTGCCTTGCCAGCATCTCGCCGAGCCGGGGCGCAGCGCCAAGCACGAGCGCCACGAGCGCGACGAGATCGCGGTTTTGGCCAAGCAGCGTGATCAGCCGGCCGCCGCGCTGGAGCGCTCCGAGGAAATCATCGAACGCCACCACGGCGCGGTCCGGCTCCTCGGCGCGTGCGAGGCCGTCGATCAGAGCCGGCACGAACTCGACGAAGGCGGTTCGCGTCTGTTCGTGGCGGAAGACGCGGTAGTCGCCGGTGAGCCAGTCGCGGACGGTCTGCGCAAGGGCGGCCGGCTTCTTGAAGCCGAGCGTGGTCAGATATTGCAACAGGCGCGGATCATCAGGACCCGCACTGTAGTCGAGCGCCGGCAGGCCTGCCGTGCCGGTCGGATCATCGCCCTCGAATAGCTTTTCGTAATGCCCCTGGACGATCTCGAGCTGACGCAACAGGTCGCGCGCGAAGGTTTCGCGGCTGTCATAGCCGAAGAACCAGGCGAAGCGTTCGACCGTCTCCTTGTCTTCAGGCAGCGCATGGGTCTGCTCGTCGGCGATCATCTGGAGACGATGCTCGACCCGGCGCAGGAATTCATACGCCTTGGTCAGTTCGTCGCGCGCCGCAGGGGTGATCCAGTTGCTGGACGCAAGGATGTTCAGCGCGGTGAGCGTCGGCCGCACCCGCAATTCCGGATGCCGGCCGCCGGCGATCAGCTGCTGGGTCTGGGCAAAGAATTCGATCTCGCGGATGCCGCCGCGGCCAACCTTGACGTTGTGGCCCTCGACCGCGATCTCGCTCTGGCCGCGATAAGTCTGCATCTGCCGCTTCATGTCGTGCACGTCGGCAAGGGCTGAAAAATCAAGATGCTTGCGCCAGACGAAGGGCGCGATTTCAGCCAGCAGCGCCTCGCCTGCCTTGGCGTCCCCGGCGCAGGCGCGCGCCTTGATCATCGCGGCGCGCTCCCATGTGCGCCCTTCCCGCTCGTAATAGTTCAGTGCGGCGTCCCGCGAAATCGCCACTTGAGTAGACGACGGATCGGGTCGCAGACGCAGATCGACGCGGAAGACGTAACCGTCATAGGTGCGCTGCTGGAGAATGCGGGCCATGCCCTGCGTGACGCGAACGAAGAACGGCTGCGGCTCGATGTCGGGCGCCAGCGTCGTCGCGTCGGGATCGAAGAACACGATGAGATCGATGTCGCTGGAATAGTTCAGTTCGCCTGCGCCCATCTTGCCCATGGCGAGCACGATCAGGCCGCAGCCAACTTCCGGCGCATCGGGATCTGGCGGCACGAGCTTGCCACGTGCGGCTTCGTGCCGCAGCAGGTACTGCAGCGCCGTCTGCACCGAGGACACCGCGAGGTCGGTCAGCGCCGCCGTCACCCGCATCACCGGCCAGACTCCGCCGATGTCGCACAGCGCGATCAGGAGCGCCGCCTCCGCCTTCATGCGGCGGAGCAGCCGCATCACCTCCGCCTCGTCGGGAGCGGCGAGCACTGCGCCCCTCGCCTCCGCGATCAGCGCAGCGAGATGCGCCCCCGGCTCACATTCGAGCAGCCGGATCAGGCGCAGCGGATCGGCGCGCGCCAGATCGAACAAATAAGGCGAGAATTCCGCGATTCCGGCGAGAATAGTCCGGGCGAAAGGATGGACCAGCAAGGCTTCCAGACGAGCCGACTGTGCCGGCTCGAGCTCGGCCAGCCAGTTTTCAAAGCGTCGTTCGTCAGTTGTGGAAGCGACAACATAGGGAGCCTCCGCGAAGCGCGCGGCCAGACTCTCACCATGCTTGTCCGCGTTTCCCGGCGCGGAGTGGTTCATGCCACCTTCTGTGGCACATCCGGTATTGGAGGAGCAACCCTGTCGCCGGCCCCCGCGCGCGCCGGCAGCAGGAGCGTGGCGACAAGGCCGGGCTGGGCATCGCCCAGCCGCAATTCGCCACCGTGCAAGGTGGCAACGGCGGATGCGAGGCTGAGGCCGAGGCCGGAGCCCGGCATGGTGCGGCTCGCCTCCAGCCGGACGAATCGCTCGACGACATGCTTGCGATCGGCCTCGGGGATTCCGGGGCCGCGGTCGGTGACGCTGAGCAGCACCTGATCACCCTCGCGCTTCGCCTCGATCGTGATTTGGCGTGCGTCCATGCTGACCACGGTTCCCGCCGGCTGCGTATCCGGCTTGCCGTATTTGATCGCGTTCTCGACGAGATTGGCGAGCGCCTGGCTGATCAATTCGCGATTGCCGTGAACGGGCGCCGCCTGGGTCTTGACCTTCAAGGTCATGCCGTCGTCCTCGGCCAGCGGCTCGTAGAGCTCGTGAATGCCGTTGGCGACATCGGCCGCGTCGAAATCATCCATGTTGCCGCGCGCCTGGCCTGACTCCGCGCGCGCGATCATCAGCAGTGCGTTGAAGGTGCGGATCAGCCCGTCGGATTCCTCGATGGTCCGTTCCAGCGCCGCGCGGTAGTCGGCCTCGCAGCCCGACTTCGCCAGCGCCTCCTCGGCGCGGTTGCGCAAACGCGTCAGCGGCGTCTTGAGATCGTGGGCGATGTTGTCGGAGACTTCCTTGAGCCCCACCATCAGCGCCTCGATCCGCTCCAACATGGCGTTGAGGTTTTCGGCGAGGCGGTCGAGCTCGTCGCCGCTGCGTCCCACCGGCAGGCGCCCGCTGAGATCGCCGGTCATGATGCGCTGGGCCGTACCGGTCATGGCATCGATGCGCGTCAGCACCCTGCGCGCGACGAAGACGCCACCACCAAGGCCGAGCACCACCACGATCAGGATCGACCATTGCGCGGCCTTGGCGACAATGCTGAACAAGCGCCGCCGCTCGGCGAGGTCGCGGCCGATCAGGAGGCGGAAACCGTTCTCGAGTTCGGTGACGCGCACCAGCGCGCGATGGTCGCGGTCATCCGTGTCCTCGATGCGCCGGTAGGCGGTCTCCGACCAGCCGCGTGTCGCCATCACGCCCGGTGCCAGCGAGCCGACATTGCCGGCGACCGCCTGCCCGGTCGGCGTGGTCACGAGGTAGAGATTGGCGCCCGGCCGCAGCGCCCGATACTCGATCGCGCGCACGAGGCCGAACAGGCCGCGGCGGCCGTAGATCTCGTTGATCTCCGAAGTCTCGGCATTCACCGTCTGCGTGATCTCTTCGGTGATCAAACGCCGCGTGTTCCAGGCGAAATAGCCGAGCAGCGAGGCCGCGAAAATCGCAAACAGGAACAGGTAGACCAGCGTTAGCCGGAATGCCGTGGTGCGGACGAGTTTACCGAATGCCGTCACGGATCATGTACCCAATCTGAGCGCCTCGTCTTCCATCACCGGCCATCGTCACAGTCCTATTTCCTTTTACTAATCAATGCGTTGCTTTCGTCCACCGCCGTCTGACTTCATTGCAGATCGCCCAACGCCGCCCGATTTTGGCGAAAAATTGGCAAACTGACGCGACACTCCCTTCTAAAGTATCCGTGACGTCCAAAAATTCAAAACAGGCCGGTTTCGGAGCGACTGACCATCACGCCCGAGCATCCGTGACGGTAAGCGGAAGGGGAACGTTAAAGTGGCACTCAATTCGAACCAAGTTAAATCCCTGCAAGCTGGCGTTCATGCGGACCGGCGGGGGGACTTTATCCGGTAGTGCGCGAAAGCGGTGATCGGGTGTGGGCCTTCCGCTTCACCGACCTCCAGGCAAAGCGGGCGCAGATGGAGTTCGCCAGGGGCTGGCGATCGCGACGGCCCAACTGGTGACGTTCTGACCTTGAGCAGCGCGCGCGAAAATGCGCGCGACTACAAGGTCTCGTTGAAGCGCGCACGGCGCTCGCGATGACGTCGCCCCCTCTCGGCGGGCGGTTGAAAAGGCACAGCCGATGAAGGGCGCTGGTCGAGTGTGTTCTTTGCGATCACCTCGTTCGCAGCGGATGGGCGTGCTTCCATAAATGCCAACACAGCGCGCCCCTTATCGGTGATCCGCCACCCACCGTTCAGACGCTCGATCAGACTTTGGGAAAAAATATCCAGATCCGGCGCGCGCGAAGCCAGGCGTTTTGTATGCTCGGTCCAGTCGCGGCCGCTGGTGGCCAGAATGGCCATGTCGTGCTTGAGGTCGGCCATCACGGCAAATCCGCCAGGATAGCTCGCCAAGATCTTCAGAACGGTGACCTGAAAATTCAACCCCGCCCCTCATTCCCACGCATGAGCCGAGACGACCACGGACAGCGAGCGAGACCCGCTTCATGCCTCACGGTTCTCCCTTCGGTGTTTTTGGCTCATTGAGATCTTGCAGAATTGCTCGTTGTCAAAATGGCGATTGCGAATCCCATGGTCGCTGTCAGAACCCGTCTCGCGCCTCTACAGAATCCGCAAGGCGGGATCGCGCGCTCTGACCGAGTCGCTGATTAAGAGTCAGCCACGGGGTAAGCAGCATCGATGACTTGCCGGGCCGCCCCCTTATGTTTGGCTGGGCGCGAGGGCGCGCATAATTCTCATCGGGACCGCCCGCCCGGCGTTGTCACCAAATCCTGTCCGCTCAGAAGGCGGCTTCGAGTGAAACCGGCTCTTGAGGTTGCGAGTTCTCGACCGAGCCACGCCAGTCAACGATAGCGATCCCGGATCCGCCGCTGCTCATCCTGTGTGAAAATGGGAAGCAGCCAGGAAGGCCGGGTTCTCCCCACCAATGTTTGGATAGGGATTCGAGCGGGACGGGCCGGAGCAGCCTCCACGGAAGCCGGCCGCTGCGAATTGATCCATCATCGCTGCAAGGCGGTCGATATGCCCCGAGTCCTGGTTCGACGCGACGTATGCGCCAACAGGCGAAGGCGCGGGCGGATCGATCATTGTCATGGTCTGCGCCGCCGATGTCGCGGCTTCGCCCGGAGTTGTGTTGCTCGCGGTCACCGTGAACGTCGCGACCGGATGGTCGGTGCCCGTATAGCTCGACGACAGCGTCAGCCCGGTGAGCGGTTGGCCTGTCGTGGAGGAGCCCTCGGTAATGGTCCAGGTGTAGGTTCCGTTGGATTGAAGGCTGCTCGAGACGGTGTTTCCGGCCGGAGCCGTGATCGACTCGTAACTGGGCAAGCCGCTGATGCTCAGCGAGAGTTTATCATCGGAGTCGACGGGCGTCGCGGTGATGCCCAACGGCACTGATCCTCCGGCGTTTACCGTCAACGAATTGCTGCTGATGCTCAGCGCCGGACTCTCGGGCGCCCCGTCCTGATCCACCGCCAGCGCAGCCGCTCCCGCAGCGGCCGTCCCAAACACCTGAATAGGCGCCGCCGTCGCGGCGTTGTTGGGAGCGGTCAAGCCCAACGAAGCCGTGATCGTGCTCAGAAGATTGTAGTGATTGTAGGCGGTGCTGTAGTTTCCCGGGACCACGTTGGCGCCGTACAATAGAGTTGGAACCTGGTTGGCAGCGGCCTCGGAGGTCGAATCGTCATTTTCGTCCCAGGTCACGACCAGCAGCGAGTTGTTGTTGACCGCCCATTGAGCATAGGCGCTCAGGTTTTGCTGAAGCCATGTATCACCCTGGGCGATCGTCCCATTGTGCATGTCGTTACTCACGCTGGGAATGACGTAAGAGACGGTCGGCAGGCTCGAATAATTGCCGTTCGCAAAAAGCGCCGGGAAGCTGGTGAAATCCGTTTGAACCGTGCGTCCCTCGGGGAATGAAACCCAGGGGTCATGGTTGAAGTCGCTGCCAATTCCGCCCTCGTCCACATAGCCGGTGAACGAGTAACCCCCGTTTTTCAGCACCGTGTAGAGTGTTGGATCCGGAAGGCTGTACGAGTTGTCGTCGGTTGTACCGAATGTCGAGCCGGCATAGAGGGCGAAATAGTCCGGCTGGCTTGGATGAGCCTCCGCCGTCATGTTGGTGAGCGATGCGCCGCCGGCCATGAGGCTGTTGATGTAAGGTGCTTGGCTACTGCCGGCGATCTCGTCGTAGTTGTGGTTTTCTTCAATGACGACCACGATATGGCTGTACTTCGGTACACCGGTGCTGGTGGTAGTCGGGTTGACTTGCAGGGTGCCCACCGGATTGTAGTTGGTGGCGCCCGACAAATTGGCCGTATTGCCGGCTCCGTCGCTGACGACGGCGCCGTTGAGGTTGAAGGAGGAGATGGCGAGATCGGACGTGGTCTGGCCCGCTGCGACCGTGTAGCTGAAGGCGAGCGCGGTGCTGCCCGAGCCGCCGGTGTAGCTCGCTGTGGCTCCATCGTTGAGGGTGAGTGTCGGCGTGCCGCCGCTGGTGTTGACCGTCACCGCCTCACTGAGATTGACGGTCAAGGTGACGACCTGGCCCGTGCTCACATTGCCGGTGCCGTTGGTAATGCCGGTGCCGGTCGCCACGATCGAGGCAATCGTTGGCGTCGTCGTGTCGATTTGCAGGATGCCGGCCGGATTGAAGTTGGTGGCCCCCGCCAGGTTGGCGGCGTTGCCGTTGCCGTCGATGATGGTTCCGCCGTTGAGGGCGAGCGATGAGACGATGAGATCGGCCGTGTTCTGGCCTGCAGCCGCCGTGTAGCTGAAGGTGAGCGCGGTGCCGCCCGAACCGCCGGTGTAGCTCGCCGTGCCGCCATCGTTGAGGGCGAGCCTCGGGGTGCCTCCCGCGGTATTGACCGTCACGGCCGCACTGAAGTTGACCGTCAGCGTGACCACCTTGCCGGCGTTGAGATCGCCGGCGCCGCTGGTGATGCCGGTGCCGGAGGTCGCGATCGAGGCAATCGTCGTAGCCGGTCTGTTGATCTGCAGGATGCCGGCAGGATTGTAGTTGGTGGCGCCCGCCAAATTGGTGGCGTTGCTGGCGCCATCGTTGACGACCGCGCCGTTGAGGTTGAACGACGCGATGGCAAGATCGGCTGTGGTCTGCCCTGCGGCGACCGTGTAGCTGAAGGTGAGCGCAGTGCTGCCCGAACCGCTGAGGTAGCTCGCGGTGCCGCCATCGTTGAGGACGAGCGTCGGTGTCCCACCGGTGGCGTTGACCGTGACCGCCTCGCTGAGATTGACCGTCAAGGTGACAACCGCCCCCGTGCTCACATTGCCGGTGCCGCTGGTGATGCCAGTACCGGTCGCAACGATCGAGGCAATGGTCGGCGCCGTCGTGTCGATCTTGAGCGTGCCCGCCGGATTGGCGTTGGTGGCACCTGCCAAGTTCGCGGCGTTGCCGCCGCCATCGCTGATGGTCGCGCCGTTGAGGTTGAGCGCGGATACAATGAGATCCGCCGTGTTCTGGCCTGCCGCCACCGTGTAGCTGAAGGTGAGCGCGGTGCCACCCGAGCCGGCAGTGTAGCTTGCCGTGCCGCCATCGTTGAGAGTCAGCGTCGGCGTGCCGCTGGTGGTGTTGACCGTCACCGCCTCGCTGAAATTGACCGTCAGCGTGACCACCTTGCCGGCATTGAGATTACCGCTGCCGCTGGCGATGCCGGTGCCGGAGGCTGCGATCGAGGCGATCGTCGGCGCCGTCGTGTCGATCTGCAGCGTGCCGGCCGGATTGTAGTTGGCGGCCCCCGTCAGGTTGGCGGCAATGCCGTTGCCACCGGTGATGGCCGCGCCGTTGAGGTTGAGCGCGGAGACGACGAGATCGGCGGTGTTCTGCCCTGCCGCCACGGTGTAGCTGAAGGCGAGCGCGGTGCTGCCCGAGCCGCTGGTGTAGCTTGCCGTGCCGCCATCGTTGAGCGTGAGCGACGGCGCGCCGCCGCTGGTATTGACCGTCACGGCCGCGCTGAAGTTCACGGTCAGCGTGACCACCTTGCCCGCGTTGAGATCGCCGGCGCCGCTGGTGATGCCGGTGCCGGAGGTCGCGATCGAGGCAACCGTCGCCGCCGTCGGATTGACTTGCAGGGTGCCGGCGGGATTGTAGTTGGTGGCGCCCGACAAATTGGCCGCATTGCCGGCTCCGTCGCTGACGACGGCGCCGTTGAGGTTGAACGATGAGATGGCGAGATCGGACGTGGTCTGGCCTGCCGCCACCGTGTAGCTAAAGGCGAGCGCGGTGCTGCCCGAGCCTCCGGTGTAGCTCGCTGTGGCTCCATCGTTGAGGGTGAGTGTCGGCGTGCCGCCGCTGGTGTTGACCGTCACTGCCTCGCTGAGATTGACCGTCAG
>NZ_JBEPTH010000014.1:0-178747 GCF_040549385.1 Bradyrhizobium sp. LB11.1
GGACGTGCGGGGCCCAAGCTGCTGGCCCATATCCTGTTCGCCAAATATGGTCTGCACCTGCCGCTCAATCGTCAGAGCGACGTCTACCAGCGCGAAGGCGTCGACCTCGATGTCTCGACGCTGGCGGACTGGGTGGGCGCTTCCGCGGCAACCCTGATGCCGCTGGTCGATGCAATCCGAAGCCACGTCTTCGCGGCCGAGCGCATCCATGCCGACGACACCACGGTGCCGGTCCTGGCCAAGGGCAAGACCCGGACCGGCCGGCTCTGGACCTATGTGCGCGACGATCGCCCGTTCGCCGGCCCAGATCCGCCGGCAGCTGTGTTCTTTTACTCGCCTGATCGTGGCGGTGCGCATCCGGAGCAGCATCTGGCGGGCTATGCCGGACTGATGCAGGCCGACGCCTATGCTGGCTTTGGCAGGCTCTACGAAGTCAATCGCAAAGGCGGCCCGATTATCGAGGCGGCATGCTGGGCACACGGCCGGCGTAAGTTCTTTGATCTCGCACGGCTCAGCAAGGCGCCGATCGCGGCCGAGGCGGTCAAGCGCATCGATGTCCTGTTCGCCATCGAGCGCGAGATCAATGGTCTTGCGCCGCAGGAGCGCCTGCGCGTGCGCCAGGAGCGTAGCCGCGCCCTGATCGTGGAGCTGGAGGCATGGTTGCGCGAGCAGCGTGCCAAGCTCTCCAGGAACAACGATACGACCAAGGCAATCAACTATTGCCTCAGCCGCTGGGATGCATTTACCCGCTTCCTTGAGGACGGACGGCTTTGCATGTCGAACAATGCTGCCGAGCGCGAACTACGGGCGGTTGCCGTGGGCCGAAGAAATTGGACCTTCGCCGGCTCCGACGAGGGCGGCCGCCGTGCGGCCGCGATCTACGCCCTCGTCGCCACCGCCAAGCTCAACGACATCGATCCACAGGCATGGCTCGCCGACGTGCTCGCCCGCCTGCCGGATCATCCCGCCAAGCGCATCCACGAACTCCTGCCTTGGAACTGGCGCCCTCAGAACATCGCTTACGCCGCCTGAGTGCTATCGGCTGCCTGCTCAAAGCGACCTGGCCAGGGGCCGTCGCCGGATGCGTACTTTTTGTTCTGCCGTAGAACTTGTGTAATCGCCGCAGCAACGTCATCCGCGTACGCCGGCTGAAGCCTCGTCCTGCCGTCGCCGAATATCGGATAAGCCGGCAGGACCCCGAAGCAGCCTGAGAATTGTCGTAAGAAAGCTGTCGTCCGACGCAAACATCACCGCTGGGCGGATGATGACCACGCCAGGGAATGCGGCCTGCACGGCCGCCTCGCCTTCGCCGCGACTGCGAATATAGGGCGAAGGCGAAGCCGCGTCGGCGCCGATTCCTGATAGGTGAACTAGCCGTTTGGCCCCGACCTGCCGCGCTGCGCGCGCGATCCTAGCGGCCGTTTCGACGTGCACCGAATTGAATGTATCGGTTCCGTGCTCGACGTACAGGCTAATTGTCAATCGGCTTGCAAATTTGGCTCTGACTCACTTTTGATGCAGTTCAAGTGATGTCTGGCGTTTTGATTGGAGGAGAATCAGCGCCATGCAGCAGGCACTCCACCGCTCCAGTCTGGTGCCGCGTGGGTTTGTTGTAGAGAGTGCGTGCTACGAGGGTGATAGAGCCATCATCACGGTCCGGGCGTCCGGAAGCGTCGGCATGTGTCCATTGTGCGGAGCGGCTTCCCGACGTGTCCACAGCCGCTATCGGCGCCGTGTGACCGATCTGCCGCTTTCGGGGCGGGTCGTGAAGCTCCTGGTGATCGCACGCCGCTTCCGTTGCGACGCCGTCCTGTGCGGACGCCAGATCTTCACTGAACGTTTCTCCGACGGGATATTGGCTTCATCAGCGCGACGCACGGCGAGGCTGGACTCTATCGTCCATCACCTTGGTCTGGCGCTTGGCGGCCGACCGGCGGCAGGCTTCGCAAAACGGCTGATGTTGCCGGTGAGCAAGGACACGCTTCTGCGCGTGGTCCGACGCCGTAGCCGTCCGCCGGCTGACCCGCTCAAGGTTATCGGCATTGATGATTGGGCCTGGCGTCGCAATCACCGCTACGCCAGCATCATCTGCAACCTGGAAAGGCGCCGGGTAGTCACCTTGCTGCCGGATCGTGAGCCCGCGACCGCCCGAGCGTGGCTCGCTGCGCATCCCACGATCGCAATCGTCGCCCGCGATCGTGGCGGCGGATATGGCGAAGCGGCGGCCAAAGCCTTGCCGCACGCGGTGCAGGTCGCCGACCGCTGGCATCTGATGGAGAACGCCAGTCGGGCCTTCCTCGATGCCGTCCGCAAATCGATGCGCCAGATTCGCACCGTCATCGGTGCGACCACGATCGATCCCCAGTTGCTGACAGCAGCCGAGCGCCTCCAGTATGAGGGCTACTTGCGCCGCGAAGAGACCAATGCGGCCATCCTGACACTGTCGAAGAACGGCATACCCATCAAGCAGATCGTGCGTCAGACTGGCCATAGCAGGAAGCTGGTACGGCAGGTGATCCGCGGCGAACGCACCGATGTCTTTCGGACCCGGCAAAGCTCGTTGGATCTGCATTTGCCATGGCTCGATGATCAGTGGGTGTCCGGCTGTCGAAACGGGGCTGAACTCTGGCGCCGCCTAGCAGCGCGTGGCTTCCGCGGCTCGCTGCGCGCCGTCAGCGAGTGGACGACCCGCAGACGTCGAGCCGAAAAGGCCGATGCACAGAACCTCCAGCGGATTCCCTCAGCCAGAACAATCGCTCGCCTCATGACCATCGGGCGGGACCTGCTCACGAAAGCGGAGACCGTCACGATCGCGGCGATCGAAGCTGGCGTGCCAACTCTGGTCGAGGCACGCGAGATCATCGCCGAATTCCACCTGATGATCCGGCGCAAGACCGAGGCTGGCTTCATCCCGTGGATCGAGCGCGCTCGCGCCAGCCTCGTCGCCTCGTTCGCCAGCGGCGTCGCGAAGGATGAGGCTGCGGTACGGGCGGCAATCACTTCACCATGGTCGAACGGACAGACTGAAGGTCAGATCACGCGGCCCAAGCTCGTTCGACGTCAAATGTACGGTCGAGGGAAAATCGATCTGCTTCAAGCCAGGTTGATCGGCGCAGAATAGTCGGCGCTGCACCAAACTTGCGTCAGAGCCCAATTTTGACCCCTTTGCGCGGCGAGCTTTGCTGGTAGCGCTCGTCTCGTCGGAGCTGGCCGGGATAGCGGAGGCGAGACGAGCGCGGGTGGCGTGATCGTCGTCTCGGCTCTTGAACCGCCAGCTATCGTTGCCGGTCTCGACGATGTCGCAGTGATGGGTCAATCGGTCGAGCAGCGCGGTGGTCATTTTGGCGTCGCCGATTTCCGGATCAGCTTGGCGCCGCCGAACTCGCCGTTCGCGCAATTCCAGCTGCGGCGTTGGCGGCGCCTACGCCTGATCCGGAGCTACCCGCCTGACGGCCCTGACGATGTCCTCCGGACGATAGGGCTTCTGCAACGTCAGACTTCCGGGCACCGGACGGGGCGCGACGGGCGAGAAGCCGGTCGCATAGATCACCGGGAGTCCGGGATCATGCTCGCGGCAGCGTTCGGCGATCTGCCATCCGTCGACGCTTCCGGGCAGCTTGACGTCCGTGATGAGAACGTCGACGACCCGCCGCCCGCACCACGCCAGCGCCTCCTCGCCATTGGCTGCATGGACGACGTGGAATCCTTCCTCTCGCAGAGCCTCAACCACGAACTCGCGGATGAGAGGGGCGTCCTCGACGAGGAGTATTCGCACCGCCGACACCTCAAATTCCTGGACAGAGCGGTTCTGCCGACGGCTGACGCCTTGATCGCCGTTGGCAAGCCCGCTTCACCGGCGGGCTTGCCGGCAAGCGTCAGAACCCGGAATAGTAATCATTTACTGCTCTCGCTCGTCCGGGGTCATCCCAATCCCAGGCGTTGTCGTTGCCATACTTTGGCGCACCCTGGAGCCTGTCTGCGGTGAGATTGGTTCGTACCCGCCAAGGCCCGTGTCGTACTTCAACGACTGCCATGGCAGCGGGTAGTGATCGTCCCCGATGCCTAGGAAGCCGCCGAAGCCGAGAACCGCGTACGATACTTGGCCGCTGACCTTGTCGATCATCACGTGCTCGATCGAGCCGATCTTCTGGGCGTCGGTGCCATAGACGGCAGTGCCTTCGACCTTGTCGCTACCGATCAGCGTTCCTGTTTCACGCCTTTCCGTTTCCATCGTCATCCTCCTTCTAGAAAGGTTGATGCAGGACAACTGAGATCGGCAGGTGCTCGTTCCTCCGCTTTCTCGCTCGCTAAGATCGACCGGTAACTGAGGCGCCCGCGGAGGGCCTCGCGCTCCTCGCAGAGGTCGTCGACCTTCGCTCTCATCCGCGACGGCAGAAGCTCCGCGGCCGCCGTCGGAACGCCGGCTCGCGCATCCGGATCGGCCGTGCTGCGCCGGGCGCGAGATGAGCGTCAGAATGTCGCCTACGTTCGCTGCGCGGGCCGACCTCCCAACTCGCTCATGAAAGCAATGAACGGAACGGCCCACGTTGCCGCATGTCCCAGCAGAACCATCGCCACGACAACCTGCGTGAGCATCATACTGACCTCCGCAAGGCGGCGGCCCAGGGCCGCCGCAGCCTCATCGGCACGCCCCCGGGGGGGGGGGGCGGCGGATCGTCGTCGCCGTCGAGCCGCCTCAGCGCGGCGAGGATGTCCGCGAGCCGGATCGTGTGGCCCATGCCGGGAATTTCGCGTAGCGCGGGACAGGATTCGACCGCGAACATGTCGGACGCCCATGACGACAGGATGATCCGCTTCTCCAGTACAGAGAGTTCGTCGTCGTTCAGGACGTCCTCCGGAGACGCATAGTGCGCTGCCGGATGGAAGAATGGATTGAGATTGCCGGTGTTCGTGTTGGCGTTGGTCATCGATTGCCTCCCTTTACCTTTACGCTCCTTTCGTCAGAAATCATGACCTTCGTTTCGCCCGCTGGTTCTGACCGCGCGCAAGCGTCCGCGGGGCCAAACCAGGATGCTTTGCTTTTGCTACCGATGTTGAGAGAAGCGATCTTGGCTGACTATGCGAAAACGGCAAAAAAGTCGCTTTGGGCGAAGCGCGTTCTCCGTCGGCAGGAAACGCTATGCAAGATCGGCAAGAACACCAGGCTGCACACTGGGAGAATGTGGCATGTAAGGCACAGTCTCCCGCTAAAGATGCATAAGCTGAAAAAGCGCCGATTCCGCATAGACGTGCTGTGGTAGCGTCTGCATCGTTTTCCGGGTCCCCACACTGCCGGATTGTTCTTCGGTTGTGGAGGGCATTAGAAGAATGGGGATCGGCAGATGCGGATGAAGGGCGGGAAGTCGGGGCCGACGGCTGGTTTCGTTTTGCGGTTGGGCGCGGCAGCAATTGCCGCCTTGCTCGTGCTCCCCAATGATGCGGCGCGAGCCGATGAGGGCGGCGTCAGCTTTTGGATCCCCGGATTTTTTGGCAGCCTCGCGGCTGTTCCCCAGCAGGCGCCGGGCTGGTCGGTGACCTCGGTCTATTATCACACTTCGGTTTCCGCCGGTGGCGACGTAGCGCGGGCACGCGAGATCACGATTGGCCGCTTTCCCGCGAATCTGACGGCCGCCGTGAACGCGAACGTCAATGCGAATGTGGATCTTGGCCTTGTGGCCGGGACCTACACCTTTGCGACACCGGTGCTGGGCGGTCAGGCCTCGGCCAGCCTGTTAGCGACCTACGGCTCCAACTCCACGTCGCTGGCGGGATCGGTGATAGGAGCTTTGACGCTCCCAGGCGGCGGCACCATCCCGTTCTCGCGCTTCGACAGCATCGACAGTTCGATCATTGCATTTGGCGATCTGATCCCGCAGTTCGCGCTGCGCTGGAATGCCGGAGTCAACAACTACATGACTTACATTACCGCCGACCTCCCAGTCGGCGCCTACCAGTCGACCCGCCTTGCGAATTTGGGGATTGGGCACTGGGCAATCGACGCGGGTGGCGGCTACACCTATTTCGATCCGAAGACCGGGCATGAATTTTCGGCGGTGCTGGGATTTACATACAACTTCGTCAACCCGTCCACTCAATATCAGAACGGTGTCGACATGCACCTCGACTGGGGTGCGTCGCAATTCCTGACCAAGCAGTGGCAGGTCGGCCTCGTGGGTTACCTGTATCAGGAGATCGGCTGCGACAGCGGCTCCGGCGATCGCGTCGGCTGCTTCCGGTCGCGGGTGGCTGGCGTCGGACCTCAGGTTGGTTACATTTTCCCGGTCGGAGACATGCAGGGGTATCTGAACCTGAAGGCCTACGGCGAATTCGCCAATGAAAATCGGCCAGCAGGCTGGAATGTCTGGCTGACGTTCAATCTTCAGCCTTCGGCGGCAACGCCGCCTACGTCCTCGAGGCCGAGGTTCACGAAATAGAAGCGCTGTGCCGCCCATCTTTGTGACGAATTGAGCATCTGGTTGAATTGTTCCTGAACCAGGCGATGAGCTTGGCGCATCTCGCACGGGATGAAGGCACACAGCAGAACGAAACTATCGCAATCAAGTCGACGGCGGCAGCGCATGAAGCGGATTGCAGGTAGGCGACGATGGTGGATCATTCCCGTGGGCGTGCTCATCGCCTACCTGATGCTGGCCTATGTCATACTGCCTGCCTTGTGGCGCCATCACGAACGCGAACCGGGTCTCGCTTCCTTAGCCATGGTGACCCATACCGCGAGCGGCATCCCAGGCGATGCGCTCAATGTCGGACTCGTCGGCAGCAAAGTAGATGTGCTGCGCGCCATGCATGCAGCCGGTTGGTTTCCGGCCGACCCAATCACGTTGCGCTCCAGCATTGAAATCGTAGGCAGCGTGGTGCTTGATCGGCCATACCATGATGCGCCTGTGAGCCCGCTTTACTACGGTGGAAAAAAGGAAGAGCTCGCCTTCGAGGAGCCGGATGGAAGGAGCGCTGATAAACGACATCACGTCCGGCTTTGGATGGTCCTTGAAAAAGGAAGCGTTGGCCGTCCGGTCTGGTTGGGGTCAATCACGCTCGACCGCGGTGTCGGTCTCAGTCACGATACGGGTCAGGTGACCCATCACATCGCCCCCGACATCGATGCCGAACGTGACCTGCTGATGCGGGATTTGCGGGAGGCAGGCATGGTACAAGACTTCTTCCAAATCTCCGGAACGGGCCCGACTTTGTTCGGCCGAAACGGCGAAGGCGATCCGTACTATACGGATGGAGAAATCCACGTCGCCACTCTGGCTGTCGATGGTGCCAAGCGATCAGAAGCGCCAGCGACGATGCCCCCACCACCGCTGATAGCCCTGAAGGATCAGGTCTGGCACGGCATCAGCAGCGCGATTAGCCAATGATCGCCCCGTTCTGCGACCGTCATGTCACTTCAAGCGTGCGCGAAGATCGTCGGTGAGGCGATTTAGTTCACAGTCATTCGGGACGAGGCGAGAGAGCCGCTCAGCGTATTCGAGGGCGGCACCGATGTTTCCGGAATCGCGGCTGAACGTGACAAGGGTGGACAGGCTGTCGCGATCGTCTGGATGCCGGACCAGATTGTCCTTCAGCACGTCAATTGATTCACCGACGCGGCCCGACGAATGCAGCGCCACGGCGTACACGTAGGCGTAGCGCGACCGATCAGGTTCGAGTTCGCTTGCTGTGCGGAACTCGTTGAGCGCGTCGTTCGGTCGTTTCTGCCTGATAAGGGTGAGCCCCAGAGCATGGTGCAAGCCGCCGTCCTGCCGTGAAGACGTGATCGCTGTTCTCAGGACGCTTTCTCCCTCGCCATCCCGGCCGAGCTACCATCTCTCGGCGATGACCAAGATGATCTCGCCTATCTTAGAATTAAGGGATCAAATGTGCCCACACTGCATTACACGGGCGCAAACGACCGAAGATGACGGATGCGGCGGCGGTAACTCCCGGTGATACGTGCCGCCGTCCGAAGCGCACTGCGCGCGCGTTATGGGCAGACCCAAGCGCCGTAGGCGTTACGATAGCAGCCGTTGTTGTACCCATAGGAGCCGTAATAACCGGCCGCTGCCGTACCCACCGCTGCCGCCCCTACTGCCGCCGCGCCAACCGCCGCTCCACGATAAGGATATCCTCCGCGCCAAGCGACGCCACGATAAGCCGCCCCGCGATAGGCGCCGCCGCGATAAGCCACGCCACGTCCCGCTACGGCACCCCCTCGGAAATGTGCCGCGCGAACCCCGCCGCCATGAAACCCTCCAGCATGAAAACCGCCGCCGCGGAAACCACCACGGGCGAGCGCGTCATCGGGGACAAAGATTGCGCCTACAAGGACGATGGCTGCAAAGCCAATCAAAGCCTTACGCAACATTGGTCATTCTCCTTTTCTAAAACTGCATGCTTGGAACAGCGGCCCTGTACATGCGGATAGGTTTTCGCCGCGCGTTGCAACTTGGCCAATCATGCCGACCTGCAATGGCTGACCGCACAGCCGGCCTTGCGCCCCGCTTTAATTTGGATGCCGATTCCCACTTTTTTGGCTTCGCGCGAGGAAACAGAACCATAATCCGGCATTGTGGGCGGCAATTGTGTGCCTGGCTATGCGTTTCCGGCCGAATTCACGCATGGTGTCTCTTCAACGAACTTCTGCTCAACGGTTCGCGCGGCTTCCTCGTGAATCCGCCCGCTTGCTGCCGGTCTCCGAGACTCCGAATCTGCATAGTCAGCACTACGAACCAAACATTAGCTTTGCATGGCTCATCGGAAGGAAAATTGTCCTGACACGATTCTTGAGGCCATTATGCAATCAAGGGCCGGAGCCTTCCTTTTAGTGCGATCGCGCAACAACCGAACGAGCGTCGCGCACATTTCGGATCGCTCAAGAGTTTGTTGCAGCCATGCGCATACCTGATCCAGAGCCAGATGCGATCATGATGCGTCGCTGCGTTGCTCTCGCCCAATCCGCGGGCAAAAGCGGGGAGTACCCATTTGCGGTCGTCATCGCTCGACGAGGCGAATTCATTTGCGAATCCCTCAATATGGTCAGGGTCGAAGGAGACGTTACGCGACACGCCGAAATGGTTGTAATTGCTTCGGCCCAGAAGAAGCTCCGCGCGACAAGCCTTGATGATTGCACGCTCTATTCAACCGTTGAGCCTTGTGCGATGTGTTCCTATGCCATCCGCGAAACCAGGATCGGACGAGTGGTGTTCAGCTTGCGGTCACCGGTCATGGGCGGCCACTCGCGATGGAAGGTTCTGAGCGATAGCAATCTGTCCTCGACGTTGCCGGAGGTGTTTGCTCGGCCGCCCATCGTCCTGTCCGGATACTTGCAACACGACGTTGAGGCGATTTTTCAGAAGCGAAATCCGCTGACCTGGCAATTTATGAAAGCTCGAAAGATCTTCGTGGCGAGTTCTGATGGCGAATCCGTCGACATTTTGAACACCAGATCGCGGCCTGGCCATTGGTCCAGTCTTGCAAACAGTCTTGCAAGCGTTGTCAGGGCTGTGGTCCTCGATCGCCTTTGGCGCGGTTAGGGATCGTCACATCGGCGGCAACGTGGTCCCCAACGCGCGTCAGCGCAACCGGCAGCAACGTCATGAATTGCAACGCCCGCCGCGCAACGGGTGCCACGTTGATCGGATGACTTGCCATGCGCTGTCTGGCCATCGGAGGGGGCTAGGAGGCTTTCACCTTGTAGCGATTAGAACTGGCCGGGCTGAGCAGGTGGACTGGGATAATCTGATCGCAAATTATTCGGGTTATTGCGATCGAACAAATCTTGCCACAGGACACAGCCGCACCTGCCGCCATCAACTGGTGGCGGAATTGTCCGCAGGTCCCGAACGACGGAAAGTGAGGAAACTGTTTCTGGCTTGGCTACACCGATTGTCTTCGGCGGCGAGACATGGCGCGGAGGAGTTGTCTGTGCCGATGCTAGACTTGTCATCCCCAATACGGCGGCGGTGATGGCGAGCACGCGCAACAGTTTGATGAGCATGATACCCCTCCGGCATAGTCAGTTGACGGCTTGTGGTGCGCCTGAAGAAGATCCGCGATCTCATCAGGCTGCCGAGTCCGCCGATAATAAGCCGCAGGTTAGCGCCGACCGCGCGTGGTTGACTATGCAGGTTCGGAATCGAGCCAGGAGTGGCCTGCCGGTCTGAGCGCGGGCTCGGGTCCATGAGGTCGGCAACGGACCGCCCACGCGTCCCGCTGGCCTCTACGTCAGCCCAAGAGACGCACCAAGGTAGCCACCCACTTGGGTCTCAGTCGGCTTGGACAAATTCGTCCAGGGCCTGGACCGGCACGGAGACGACGTTGGGCATTCCCCACGCTGTCGAGATCCGTATTTGATGGGACGCCCAGACGATGGTCTGCGTGAACACGTTGCTGATGACTGCCGCGACACGGCCGTCGCAATCGAACACTGGTGCCCCCGACGCGCCATGGCCGATGACAAGGCGGTTCTCGCCTTCATAGAATTCCAGGAGTGCCATCCCGGCGAGCTTCCCATCGTCTCCGAATCGAACAAACCGTCCTCTCACGGGATGGGGGCGGCCGGCCGGATAGGCGAGCGTCATGACCTGCTCGTCCGGCATGAGGGGTTCCCTCCGGATCACGACGCTCCGCGCGGCGGAAACGGCATGCTGGAGTTCGATGACGGCAAGTCTTTCCGCCTGGACTCCCGCCAAGCGCTGGATGCGCGCGGCGATGAAATAGCCGCCATCTCCGTCCGCGATCTCGAGCGACTTCCACTCCTCCGTCGAGAGCTTCATCCCTGTTGTGACGTGCTCGGCGGTGACGATTGTTGTTGGAGACAGGAACCAAGCGGTGCCTCGCACGCCGATAAGATCCGTACGCGCATCGCGCTCAGCATCATCGAAATGGCGCATGATGCTGACGGTCGAGTGCGCGAGCTGCGCGGGATCGATGCAAGCTGCAGGAATGACCTGTGTGTTTGCAAGCAGAACGAAGAGAGCGAGCACCCCACAACCAATGCGTCCACGCATTCCAAAGAGTCTCCCTTGCCCGTCGCAGGGGAGGGCGAACCCTGCGACCGGGCAATAGAACGCACCGGGTTATCCGGAGGTTTTTCCGGAGCTCGGGATTATTGCGCGGGGTGTCACGCTTTTGTCACAAACACCTGCGCATTCGCCGTTACGGCATCCCGGCCGCGATCGAGTATCGGCTCGCGTTCTAATTCATTAACGCTCGCGAAATCATAGGGTTCCTTGGTCGTGCGTCACTCATAGGATGAGATCGCCGATCTCCCGTCCCGACTGCGGGCAGACGACCAGGGGCAGCAATCCAGACAATCCGTCCCTGCCTCGGCCTAGCGACTTGTCCAGTTGATCGACCTCGCTGGAGATTTTTCGATGACCGCGGCGACGTCCGGATCATTCGCTTTGAACCGGGCCGGTCGCCAAGCGGTCCAGCAAGCCCCTGGACGTCTGGTTCACGCAGCCCATAGACCTGTGGCTACGAGCGAGGAGGGGCGATCGAGATGGACTTCCGGCGGATCCTGGGGCCGCCGCAAGGTGCACGATGGCGACTCTCCGAAAAGCCTGCGATAGGCGACTGAAAACCGCCCGAGCTCCCAAAAGCCGTAGTCGGTCACGATATCCGTGACGGTCGCCTGTGATGGGTCCGAGTGCAGGAGCGCGCGCCGCACGAGGTGCATTCGGCGCAAAGCGAGATAACGGATTGGCCCCATGCCCAGATGCTCTTCGCACGAGGCGCGAAGCGTTCGCTCGGCCGCCCCGATCGCCGCGCAGATTTCGGTCAGATAAAGGGGGCGATCGGGATTTGCCTCCAAGAACTCCTCAAACCGCGCGACGATAGTGTCGTGGCGATGGTTGCCGGTGGTAGGATAGCGGTGCCGAACGAAGGGGCCTGCATGCGCGTCGCCTTCGACCACAGGGTGTGTCCGAAGTGTCAGACCGACGAGACCGGTCGGCTGAGCACTCACGCCACCATACTAAGGACAAACAGGGCTCGTCGTGTCGGTGGTTGCGTATGACTACCTCCCTGGGCACCAACGCTTGGCGACACTTTTGTCTGGCTGGCCGCTATTGATCCCCGGCAGTGCTTCACACGGCAGGACGCTGGAGCTTCCGACTGCAGGAGCCAAGCCCAACAGTTTTGGGGCTTGCTCAGAAAAGTGCCTCTGTGCAAGACAATTGATTCTCGGAACCGCAATAATGGAATCGCAATGTGACAGCCTCTCTTGACGGCGAAATTCGCGACGGACGCCATAAGCTGCAGGTCCGCGTCTATTTTGAAGATACAGACTCCGGCCAAATTGTTTATCATGCGAATTTTCTGCGCTTCATGGAACGCGGCAGAACGAATTACTTGCGCCTGCTCGGAACCAATCAGCACGCGCTGCTCCAAGAAGCGCGGAACGATGCGCCCGGCTTTACCTTTGTTGTCCGTTCGATGACAATCGATTTTCTAAAGCCGGCGGTCTTGGACGACGTGCTTGACGTCGTCACGGTACCGCAAGAGGTGAGAGGCGCGTCTATTACATTGCTGCAGGAATGCAGGCGCGCAGACGATCTCTTAGTCACGGCGCGTGTACGCGTGGCCTTTATCTCAGGCGGAAAAGCACAGCGCATCCCGAAGGCGCTGCGGCTTGCTATGGAAGACCATGGGTAAACCTGCTCGCCATTCACGCCTTAGCCGTCCAGCGACCCATTGAAAGCAATCCGTTAGGCTTCTGTTGCGACATCGTCAAACCAGTGTTCTCCGGCATCGTCTATCACGCCAATTATCTGCGCTACATGGAACGCGGGCGTACCAATCATCTGCGGCTGATGGGCGCCGAGCAGCAGGTGCTGTTCGAGGAGGCCGAGACCGAAGGCGCAGGGTTTGCCTTCGTCGTCCGCTCGATGCATCTGGATTTCCTCAAACCCGCGCGGATGGACGACGTGCTCGACATCGTAACCTGGCCGGTCGCGGTGAAGGGCGCATCCATCATGCTGGCGCAGGAGGTACGGCGTGGCGAGGACGTGCTGGTCAAGGCCGAGGTGCGCGTCGCCTTCATCAACGGCGGCCGGGCGCAACCGATCCCAAAATCGATCCGTGCGCTGATGAAGGCCGATCTGATTTCCCGATCGCCCGATAAGTGATCGGCCGATAGGTAACGGCCTATCGACTCCACCGACTGCAGCGATAGATTGCGGCCCCAACCAACCGATGAGGCCATCATGTCGCGCCCGCCGCTTCCGCCCTTCACCCGAGAGACTGCCGCGCAGAAGGCGCGCATGGCCGAGGACGCCTGGAATTCGCGCGATCCGGTGCGTGTCTCGCTCGCCTATACCGAGGACAGCCGCTGGCGCAATCGCTCGGAAGTATTCCAGGGGCGCGAAGCCATCGTCGCCTTCCTCACCCGTAAATGGGAGAAGGAGCAGGAGTATCGCTTGATCAAGGACCTCTGGGGCTTCGACGAGAACCGCATAGCGGTGCGCTTCCAGTACGAATGGCACGATGCCAGCGGCCAGTGGTATCGCTCTTACGGCAACGAGCAGTGGGAGTTCGACGAGCACGGCCTGATGCGGCGGCGCGAGGCTTCGATCAACGACATCAAGATTGCGGAGAGCGACCGTCGGTTTCATTGGGTCGCGCCCGGGCCGCGGCCGGCCGATGTGCCGGGGCTGGGGACGGATCCGTTCTGAAATCTCCCCGCAAGCGGGGCGAGGTGAAATCAGCGCCTCGCCAAAAACCTCGTGATCGCCCCACCGAGCTTCGCGTTGTCCAGCGGCCGCGCCAGCGAATCCCTGGCCGTCGCCACGACATCATCCGGCGCCTTCCCCTCGCGCAGGTCGCAGCATACTTGCGCAAACTCCACGTCGAACTCGGGATGCGGCTGCACGGTCAGGGTCGCGCCGTTGGCGTAGAGCAGGCCGGCATGCGGCGTGAATTCCGACGAGAGGATCGTCAGCGCATCGTTCGGCGGCTCGATGACCTGGTCCTGATGTGAGGCAGCGATCGCAACCGCTTCGCCCTCGACCACACCGTTCTCCGGCAGCACCTGATAGACGTGCCGGCCGATGCCCCAACCATTCTCGGATTTGCGCACGGTGCCGCCGAGCGCCTGCGCAATCAGCTGATGGCCGAAGCAGATGCCGACCATCGGCGTCTTGTTGGCATAGGCAGTGCGCACGAAATCTTCCAGCGGCGCGATCCAGTCGAGCCCGTCATAAACGCCTGCGGCAGCACCGGTGATCAGCACGGCCTCGAGCTTGTCCGGATCGGGCAGCGCGTCGCCGTTGGGGATGCTGACGATGTCGACAGTGGCAGTCGGGTCCTCGGCGCGGACCATGCGCTTGAACATGTCCGGAAACGAGCCGTGCTGTTCGCGATATTTTTGCGGAACCTGTCCGGTCTCGATGATGGTGATGCGTGCCATGTGCCCTCAGGTAAGAGATCAACCTTGTCCGTGCAAGCGTTCGATCATCCAAGCGCGGGTTGATCGTCGAATTCGGCGAGCGCCTTGCGCATGGTCTCGACCAGATCGAGCGCCACCGGCGAGGGGCTGCGCTGCGCAGGAAATACGGCGGAGAACTCGAAGTCGATGCGCGGCAGGAAGCGGCGTACGACGACGCCGCGGGTGGAAAACTCCTGCGCGGTGAAGGGATCGCAGATCGCAACGCCAAGCCCCGACGACACCATGCCGCACATGATCTCGGACAATGCGGTCTCCACGCGCAGCACGCGGCGAACATCGTGGCGGTGGAAGATCTGATCGACGAGGTGACGGCTCGACGACCCCGCCGACAGCGAGATGAAGGTCTCACCCTCGAAGTCCCGCGGCTCCAGGACTTGCTTTTCCACAAGGCGATGCCCCGTCGGCAGCACCGCGACGCGCGCGGGCGCCGGCAGCTTTTGGCTCGGCAGGCCGGAATGCGCGATCGGCACCTCGGCAAAGCCGACGTCGCACTGATTGTTCAGCACCCAATCGACCACGATCGGCGAGATCACGCCGAAGAAGGCGAGGCTGAGGTTGGGGCGCTCTTTGAGGAAATGTCCGGTGAGCCGCGGCAGATAGCCGTTCGACAGCGCCGGCAGTGCTGCGATCCGCAGCGAGCCGGTGCGGCGGCCGCGGATTTCCTCGGCTGCGGCGGTGATGCGTTCGAGCCCGACGAAGGAACGCTCCACCTCGGTGTAGAGCGCCATCGCCGCCGCGGTTGGCACGAGGCCGGTGCCGCGCCGTTCGAACAGCTCCATTTTCAGCAGCGCCTGGAGGTCGCGCAGCAACCGGCTCACCGCCGGCTGCGTGACGGTCATCAGCGCCGCCGCCTCGGTGACGCTGCCGGTCAGCATTGTCGCGCGGAAGGCCTCCACCTGCCGCGAATTGATCCGCGCCATCCCGTTTTCCATTCATAACATCTAGGCATGCAGATGGTGCCATTATTCATTGGACGATGTAAGCCCGGGTTTGCGATCTTTTTCATCAAGACTGGAGACAGCCCGCTTTTTCGGCACTTTGAGGCGTTCAAATCTCCAAATCGCGCCCAAACCCGCTGAGCAGGGGCCGGAGCCCTGCTTCCAAAGGGGATCGGCGCGGAAGGAAATGCGGAACAGCCAGGGATTTGTCGGCACGTCACCTCATTCCGGTATTGGAGATCGGTCCACATGAAGACTTTTCGCCTTCTGACCGCGGTCAGCATCGCAGCGCTCATCGCCGTCCCGACGGCCGTCTCGGCCCAGCAAAAGACACTCTATGTCGCCGGCTATGGCGGCTCGTTCGAGAAGACGATCCGCGACGAGGTGATCCCGGCCTTCGAGAAGGAGAACGGCGTCAAGGTCGAATACGTCGCCGGCAATTCCACCGACACGCTGGCCAAGCTTCAGGCGCAGAAGGGCAACCAGCAGATCGACGTTGCCATCGTCGACGACGGTCCGATGTACCAGGCGATCCAGCTCGGCTTCTGTGGCAAGCTCGAGGGCCTGCCGGCCGCCGATCTCTACGACACC
This sequence comes from Bradyrhizobium sp. LB11.1, assembly GCF_040549385.1. Classification (NCBI taxonomy): domain Bacteria; kingdom Pseudomonadati; phylum Pseudomonadota; class Alphaproteobacteria; order Hyphomicrobiales; family Nitrobacteraceae; genus Bradyrhizobium; species Bradyrhizobium sp. LB11.1. The sequence goes on from NZ_JBEPTH010000014.1 coordinate 15,982, forward strand.
GCGCGCTTCAAGGACGATCGCGCGGTCGCGATCGGTATCGTCGCGACGGGCCTGATGTACAACACCAAGGTGTTCAAAGAGAAAGGTTGGGCGCCGCCGACCTCGTGGAACGATCTGAAGGACACGAAATACGCCAAGCAGCTGGTCATTCCGCCGATCAACAACACCTATGGCCTTGAAGCGTTGGTCATGCTGTCGAAGATGAACGGCGGCGGCGAGTCCAACGTCGAGTCCGGCTTCAAGATCTTCAAGGAGCAGATCAATCCGAACGTGCTCGCCTATGAGCCGTCGCCGGGAAAGATGACCGAGCTGTTCCAGTCCGGCCAGGCCGTGATCGCGGTGTGGGGCACCGGCCGCGTGCAGAGCTTTGCCAACACCGGCTTCCCAGTCGATTTCGTCTACCCGAAGGAAGGCGCCGCGACGCTGCTGACGACCGCCTGTCCGATCGCCAAACCCAACGCTTCGCCGCTGGCATCGAGCTTCGTCAAGATGCTGCTCGATCCCAAGATCCAGCTCGTGATGCTGAAGGACTACGGCTACGGCCCGGTGCTGAAATCGCTGGTGGTGCCGCCGGAGCTCGGCAAGATGGCCCCGATCGGCGAGCGCGCGGCAAAGCTCTATAATCCCGACTGGACCGTCATCAACGACAAGCGCGAGGAGTGGACCAAGCGCTGGAATCGCGAGGTCGAGCGCTGATCTGATCGTCGCAGCGGAGACAGCGGCATGGCCTTTCTCGAGCTCGATCGGGTTGCAAAACAGTTCGGCGCGCAGACTGTGGTCGACGACTTCAGTCTCGCGGTCGGCAAGGGGGAGTTCGTCTCCTTCCTCGGCCCCTCCGGCTGCGGCAAGACCACGACGTTGCAGATGATCGCGGGCTTCCTTGATCCCACCCGCGGCGCGATCCGCCTGGAGGACAAGGACCTGACCGCGATCCATCCGGCCAAGCGCGGGCTCGGCATCGTGTTCCAGAGCTACGCGCTGTTTCCGCACATGACCGCGGCGGAGAACGTCGCCTTTGGTCTCGATATGCGCAACGTGCCGCGCAGCGAGCGAGCGGAGCGCGTCCGTGCCGCGCTCGCGATGGTCGGGCTTGCCGGTTTCGAGGACCGCCATCCCCGTCGCATGTCGGGCGGCCAGCAGCAGCGCGTGGCACTGGCGCGTGCGCTCGTGATCAAGCCGAGCGTGTTGCTGCTCGATGAGCCCTTATCCAATCTCGACGCAAAGCTGCGAGAGGAGATGCAGATCGAGCTGCGCCAGATCCAGCGCACCATCGGCACCACCACGATCCTCGTCACCCACGACCAGAACGAGGCGATGTCATTGTCCGACCGCATCGTGGTGATGAGCCAGGGCAAGATCGAACAGATCGGTACGCCGCAAGAAACTTACGAGAAACCGGCCTCGGCCTTCGTTTCGCAATTTTTAGGCAAGACCAACGATTTTGCCGGGACGATCGATCGGTCTGCGACCCCGTCGCGGTTGGTGGCGGGCTCCTGGAGCGCACCGGCGATGGCCGGTCTCAGCGGCCCTGTTACCGTCAGCATTCGCCCTGAAAGAATAGCCTTCGGCGATGAGGGCCTTGGTGCAAAAATCGTCACGCGTATCTTCCAAGGCAATCACTGGCTGTTCCAGTGCGAGAGCGAATGCGGTCCGGCGATCGTGATCCGGCAGAATGACGGGAAGGCCCAGCCGACCGAAGGTGAGGCGGTTCGCCTCACCTGGCATTCGGAGGACATGAGCGTGCGCGCGAGGAGCGTCGCATGAGCGCGGCCGCCGAGGAACGCCATGCGCGTGCGCCATGGGCGCTGAGCGCGCCTGCCCTGATGCTATTCGTCGGCGTGCTTCTGATTCCGCTGGCGATGACCGTCATGCTGTCGTTCCACGATTGGGGGCAGTACAAGGGCATCGAGCCGGTCTTTATCCTCAAGAACTGGCGCGAGATCGCGACCGATCCCTATTACGCCGAAATGTTCTGGCGGACATTTCGCATTGCCATCCTGACCACGCTGCTCACCGCTGTGTTTGGCGCGCCCGAAGCCTACATCCTCAACCGCATGAGCGGCCGCTGGAAGAGCATTTTTCTGCTGGTCGTTCTCGGGCCGCTCTTGATCTCCGTGGTGGCGCGGACGCTCGGCTGGGCGCTGCTGTTCGGCGGCAACAACGGTCTCGTCAACAAGCTGCTGATGTCGGCCGGGGTGATCCGCTCCCCCATTCCCTTCATGTTCACCGAAACCGGCATGGTGGTCGCGCTTGCGCATGTGATGATGCCGTTCATGGTGCTGTCGGTCTGGGCCGCGCTGCAGCGGCTCGATCCGCAGATCGAGAATGCCGCGATGTCGCTCGGCGCCGGACCCGTCACGATCATCCGCCGGATCATCATGCCCCAGATCATGCCGGGCGTGCTGTCGGGCGCGATCATCGTATTCTCGCTCTCGGCCAGCGCCTTCGCGACACCCGCGATCATCGGCGGCCGCCGGCTCAAGGTTGCGGCGACGCTCGCCTATGACGAGTTCCTCAACACGCTGAACTGGCCGCTCGGCGCGGCCGTCGCCACGCTGCTGCTGGCCGCGCTGGTGCTCATAGTGGTCGGCAGCAACGCGCTGATCGAGCGTCGCTATGCGGAGGTGTTCCGATGAGCCGGAACGGCCCGCTTGCGCTGATCTTCCACACCATTTTCGTGATCGTCATGGTGGCGCCGATCCTGGTCGTCTGCCTCGTCGCCTTCACGCCGGAGGGCTTTCTGTCGCTGCCGACCAACGGCTTTTCACTGCGCTGGTTCAGGGCGATCGCCGATTATCCCGAGTTCATTCACGCCTTCTGGGTCAGCCTGGGGCTCGGCGCGCTGTCCTCCTTCGTCGCGCTTCTGTTCGCGGTGCCTGCGGCGCTCGCGATCGCGCGCTATCGCTTCCGCGGCCGCGATGCGCTGGCGGCGCTGTTCCTGTCGCCGCTGATGATCCCGCATGTCGTACTCGGCATCGCCTTCCTGCGCTTCTTCACCTCTGCCGGGCTCGGCGGTAGCTTCGCGGCGCTCATCATCGCGCATGTCATCATCGTGTTTCCGTTCGCGCTGCGGCTGACGCTGGCGGCTGCAACCGGCATGGACCGCACGGTCGAGATGGCCGCGGTGTCGCTGGGCGCTGGCGGCTGGACGCTGTTTCGTCGCGTCACGCTACCGCTGATCCTGCCGGGCGTGATCAGCGGTTGGGCGCTCGCCTTCATCCAGTCCTTTGACGATCTGACCATGACCGTGTTTCTCGCCGCACCCGGCACCGAGACATTGCCCGTGCGCATGTTCCTTTATATCCAGGACAACATCGATCCGCTGGTGACGTCGGTCTCGGCCTGCGTGATCGCTGTGACCATGACCGCCCTCATTCTGCTCGACCGCTTCTACGGGCTCGACCGCGTGCTCGCCGGCAAGGGCGATACGGGACGATAGGAGAACCTATGCGAACTGAATACGACGTCGCCGTCGTCGGCGGCGGACTGCTCGGCTCCGCCATTGCCTGGGGCCTCGGCCGGCTCGGCAAGAGCGTAGCCGTGCTCGACGAAGGCGACATCACCAAGCGCGCCTCGCGCGCGAATTTTGCGCTGGTCTGGGTCCAGAGCAAAGGCCTCGGCATGCCTGCCTATACCGTCTGGACCGTGCAGGCGTCGCAGGCGTGGGGCCGGCTTGCTTCTGAGCTGAAGCAGCAGACGGGTCTCGATGTTTCGCTCCAACAGAATGGCGGCTTCCATCTGACGCTCGGCGACGATGAATTCGGCCAGCGCACCGAGCTGGTCAAGCGCATGCACAACCAGACCGGTGCTGCCGACTACAAGATGGAGATGCTCTCCGCCTCCGAAGTGAAGAAGTCGCTCCCGCTGATCGGCCCCGAAGTCTCGGGTGGCAGCTATTGTCCGCTCGACGGCCACGTCAATTCGCTGCGCACGTTCCGCGCCTTCCACACCGGCTTTAGGGAATTTGGCATCGATTATCTCCCGGAGCGCCCGGTCTCGGCAATCAGCAAGAGCGGCGGCGAATTCCGCCTGACCACGCCGAAGGGCGAGCTGCGCGCCGCCAAGATCGTGCTTGCGGCCGGCAACGCCAACCAGACGCTGGCGCCGATGGTCGGCCTCTGCGCGCCGATGGGCCCGACTCGCGGCCAGATCGTGGTCACCGAGCGCACCATGCCATTCCTGCCGCATCCGCTGACCACGATCCGGCAGACCGACGAAGGCACGGTGATGATCGGCGACAGCAAGGAGGACGAGCTCGATGATCGCACGCTGAAACATTCGATCAGCGCGGTGATGACCGATCGCGCCCAGCGGATGTTTCCGCATCTTGCGCGACTCAACGTGATCAGGAGCTGGGCCGGCATCCGCGTCATGCCGCAGGACGGCTTTCCGATTTACGACCAGTCCGAGACCCATCCCGGCGCCTTCGTCGCCTGCTGCCATTCCGGCGTAACGCTCGCCTCCAACCACGCCTTCGAGATCGCGCGCATGGTGGCGCAGGGCGCGCTCGAGCCGGAGCTGGTCGGCGCGTTCTCGGCCAGCCGTTTTGGCGCCGCCGGTGCTGCGAACCACAGCGGCTATTAGAGATATCAAGGAGCCAAGAGGCATCCCATGTTTAGACGATCCGAACAGGACAAACGGGCACAGGTGCAGATCTTCGTCGATGGCATCGCCGTCGCTGCACGACAGGGCGACACCGTCTCCGCCGCGCTATTGGCATCCGATCAGGACGCGCGGCGCTTCACGGCGGTGAGCGGCGCGCCGCGCCTGCCCTACTGCATGATGGGCGTGTGCTTCGACTGCCTCGTCACGATCGACGGCGTCGGCAATCGTCAGGGCTGCCTCGTGCCCGTGGCCGAGGGCATGCAGATCGAGATCCAGAAGGGCAAGCGGGAGATCGGAAGATGAGCGTGGCTCCCGAGCGCGAAGACTATGACGTCGTGGTGATCGGCGCCGGGCCTGCGGGCCTCGCGGCCGCCGCGACCTCCGCCGAAGCAGGTCTCACGACGCTGCTGCTCGACGAGAACATCGGTCCCGGCGGACAGGTGTTTCGTGCCATCTCGTCCACGCCGGTGACCGAGCGCAGCCAGCTTGGTGCCGACTATTGGGCCGGTGCCGATCTCGTGCAGTCGCTCCGCGCGAGCAGTGCCGAAATCATCCACCATGCGACGGTCTGGAGCCTCGACCGCAACCTCGATATCGCGGTCTCGATCGGTGGCGCCTCGGCCTTCGTCAAGGCGAAGCGCGTGATCCTCGCGACCGGCGCGCTGGAGCGGCCGTTTCCAATTCCGGGTTGGACGTTGCCGGGCGTGATGACCGCGGGCGCCGCGCAGACGATGCTGAAATCGTCGGCGCTGGTGCCGGACGGCCGCACGGTGATCGCGGGGCAGGGTCCGTTGCTCTGGTTACTCGCCGCGCAGATTTTGCGCCTCGGCGGCCGCATCGACCGTATCCTCGATACCACCGACCGCGGCAATTATTTCGCGGCGCTGCCGCACGCCTTTGCCTTCCTGACCTCGCCCTATTTCATGAAGGGCCTGTCGATGATGCGCGAGGTGAAGGCGAAGGTGCAGGTCGTCTCTGGCGTCACCGAGCTTACCGCGGCTGGCGATGGCCAGCTCGCCAACGTCAGCTATATCGCCGGCGGCAAGCGCGAGACTATCCCTGCGGATCTCCTGCTCCTGCATCAGGGCGTCGTACCCAACGTTAATCTGGCGATGGCGGCCGGGGTCGAGCATCGCTGGGACGATTTGCAGCTGTGCTGGTCGCCAGTGCTCGATGCCAGCGGCAATTCGTCGGTCGCTGGAATCGCGATCGCCGGCGACGGGGCCGGCATCGGCGGTGCGAATGCCGCCGTGGTTCGCGGTCGCATCGCGGCGCGCGCGGCGGTGGAGGCATTGGCGCCGGCGGCGGCCGCGACGCTCGCGCCCATGACGACGCTCCGCGCCGATCTCGCCAAGGCCGAGCGCGGTCGCGTCTTCCTCGACACACTGTTCCGCCCGGCGCCGCAGTTCCGCATTCCCTCCGGCGACACCATCGTCTGCCGCTGCGAGGAGGTCACCGCAAAGGACGTTCTCGATTCCGTCGCGATCGGCGCGACCGGGCCTAATCAGCTCAAGGCCTATCGACGCACCGGCATGGGCCCGTGCCAGGGCCGGCTTTGCGGCCTCACCGTCACCGAGCTGATGGCGCAGGCGCGCGGCAAGACCCCGCAGGAGATCGGCTATTACCGGCTGCGCGCGCCGGTCAAGCCGATCACGCTCGCCGAACTCGCCGCCGTTCCGAAGAGCGAAGCAGATATCAAGGCCGTGGTGCGCGGATGAGCCAAAACGTGGATGCGATCGTCGTCGGGGGCGGCATCCACGGATGCTCGACCGCGCTGCATCTGTGCCTTGCCGGCCTCAAGCCGGTGCTGATCGAGAAGGACTATGCCGGCCGCCACGCCTCGGGCGTCAATGCCGGCGGCGTCCGCCAGCTCGCGCGGGACATCCCCGAAATCCCGCTGTCGATCCGTTCGATGGGGATCTGGGAGAAGATCAAGGATCTCCTCGACGACGATTGCAGCTTTGAAAGCTACGGCCAGGTTCTGGTGGCCGAGAACGAGGAGGAGCTAGCGGTCTGCCGTGCCCGTGTAGCTGAGCTCAACGCGCTCGGCTTCACCCATGAAGAACTCATTGACGCGACTGAGCTGCGACGCCTCGTGCCCGCCGTAGCAGAGACCTGCCCCGGCGGCGTCGTCTCGCGCCGCGACGGCGCAGCTAATCCGGCGCAGACCACGACGGCGTTCCGGCGCAAAGCCCAGCAGCTCGGCGCGACCGTGCGCGAGGGCGTCGCCGCGTCCAACATCCGCTACAGCGACGGTCTCTGGCACGTCGATGTCGGCACTGAAACCTTCGCCGCGCCGGTGCTCGTCAACGCCGCCGGCGCCTGGGCCGGCAAGATCGCTGCCGCGCTCGGCGAACCGGTGCCGGTGGAGACGGTGGCGCCGATGCTGATGATCACCTCGCGCGTGCCGCACTTCATTGACCCCGTCGTGATCCTGCGCGGGCGAAAGCTCTCCTTCAAGCAATTCTCCAACGGTACCGTGCTGATCGGCGGCGGCCATTTGGCCGTGCCCTGTCAGGACCGCAACGAGACGGTGCTGGACTGGAAGAGCCTCGCGATCAGCGCCCGCACGGTGTTCGAGCTGTTCCCGGTGATGCGCGGCGCCACCATCATGCGCGCCTGGGCCGGCATCGAGGCCAGGATGAAGGACGATATTCCCGTGTTCGGGCCAAGCAGCCGCCACAAAGGCCTCTACCACCAGTTCGGCTTCTCGCTGCACGGTTTTCAGCTCGGCCCCGGCGCCGGCGCCGTGATGGCGGAGCTGATTGTCAATGGCGGCACCCAGACTCGCATCAGCGATCTCGGCATCGACCGCTTTCATCCCTCCACGCTCTAAGAAGAGGACATCATGAGCATCATCCGCAGCATCCGCACGCCCATCATGCACCGCGCCGTCGAAGCCAACGGCTTCGTCTTCGTCGGCGGTACCATCGCCGACGACACCTCGGTCTCGATGGGCGACCAGACCCGCAACATCCTCGGCAAGATCGCCCTCTATCTGAAGGAAGCCGGCACCGACAAGTCGCGCGTGGTCAGCGCCTCGATCTTCGTCACGGATTTGTCCAAGAAGAAGGAAATGGATGCGGCCTGGACCGAGTTCTTCGGCGACAATCTGCCGGCCCGCGCCACCGTGGGCGTCGCCGATCTCGGCGGCGGAGCGTTGATCGAGGTGGTGGTCACCGCGCTCAAGGGCTGATTTGCGATAGGCCAACGAGGGGGCGACTTGATCTCGCCCTATTGCGGGACTACTGACAGGTATCTCAACAAGGATATTCGCAGCCATGGATCTTACCCCGACCGCAACGCCGATTCGCTTTGCTCACGGGGAATTCCATGCCTGCTTCCATCATCCTGTCGCGCCTGTCGCTGTCCACGCCTGACGGCCGCTCTCTCCTCTCCAATATCGATCTGACCTTCGGGACTGAGCGAGCCGGTCTTGTCGGCCGCAATGGCGTCGGCAAAACAACTCTGCTCGCCGCGATCACGGGCGAGCACGTTCCGCAGTCGGGGCGTGTTGTCGTCAACGGAATCGTCGGTCTGCTGCGCCAGGGCGCTCAACTGCCGGCGGGCGCGGAGGTCGTCGACCTCTTCGGCGCGCGCGATGCCCTGGATCTGCTGCGCCGTGCCGAGCGTGGCGAAGCCCCGGCCGCGGATGTTGCTGAAGTCGACTGGACATTGGAGACGCGGCTCGCATCCGCCCTTGCCCGCGTTGCATTCGATATCGCGCCCGACACGGAACTGGACCGCTTGTCGGGCGGTCAAGTCACGCGCGTTCGTCTCGCCGCGCTACTCTTCGCCGAGCCGGACTTCCTGCTCCTCGACGAGCCCACCAACAATCTCGATCGGGACGGGCGCAGGGCCGTGATCGATCTGCTGGCGGCCTGGCGCGGCGGCGCGATCGTCGTCAGCCACGACCGGGCACTGCTCGAGACAATGGACGCCATCGTCGAGCTGACCTCGCTCGGAGCAACGCGCTATGGCGGCAGCTGGAGCAGCTATCGCGCGCAGAAGACCGTCGAGCTCACTGCTATCAGGCACGACCTCGCGCACGCCGAGAAGCACCTGTCCGAGATCGACGGCAAGGCGCAAGAGGCCACCGAGCGCAAGGCGCGCAAGGACAGCGGCGGCAAGAAGAAGCGCGCCAAGGGCGACATCCCGCGCATCCTGGCGGGCGCGCGCAAGGATCGCAGCGAGGATAGTGGCGGCAAAAATGCGCAGATCGCCGAAAGACGGCGTGCGGAGGCGCTTGATGCGGTCGACACCGCGCGCCGGCGCGTCGAGATCCTTCAGCCGCTGTCCGTAAAGCTGCCCTCGACCCGGCTGCCGGCGGGGAGGGAGGTGGTTTGGCTTGATCGTGTCAGTGCAGGTTATCTGCAGGAACGGCCGATCCTGCACGATCTATCGCTCTCGATCGTCGGCCCGGAGCGCATCGCGATTGTCGGGCCTAACGGCTCCGGCAAGACGACGCTGCTGAAGCTGATCGCGGGCGAACTGCGCACTGTCTCGGGCACCGTGCGGGTCAGGCCGGACTTCGCGCTGTTCGACCAGAAAGTCAGCCTGCTCGATCCCGCGATCTCGATCCTCGACAATTTCGGGCGTCTCAATCCGAGGGCGGGCGCGAATGAGTGCCATGCCGCCCTGGCGCGCTTCATGTTTCGCGCCGATGCGGCCTTGCAGATCGTCGGCAGCCTGAGCGGTGGGCAGCTGTTTCGTGCGGGGCTCGCCTGCGTATTGGGCGGGTCGACGCCGCCCTCACTGCTGATCCTGGACGAGCCCACCAATCATCTGGACCTCGAATCCATTGAGGCGGTCGAAGCGGGCTTGCGAGCTTACGACGGCGCGTTGCTCGTCGTTAGTCATGACGAGACGTTCCTGGAGGCCATCGGGGTCATGCGGCGGCTTGATCTGGCCGTCCCAGACTGATTGTTCGTCCCAACACAACAATGAGACCGACCACCGACAGATTATCTTTCGCCGGAAACGGACGGATGTCGTTGCCGCGGTTGCGTTCCCCGCTGGTGGCTGGATCAATGGCAGGTGCTGCGCGCGAATGGCGGGATCATCTGATCCCGCCCGGCAGATCTTGCTCGCGATGTTTCAAAAACCCGACGCTCTGCCCCCAGCGCGTCGGGTGGAATGAATGAGTATCAATCGGTGATCCCAACATCGCTGTTGTGACTCGCACCGCACCAATTGACCACTCCGGGAAACTACCGCATCGGAACCAGGCTGCGCCTGCCTGCGCGTCGCGGCGTCTAAGCGCTGCCGCCAGGCTCCAGCGCTTCGCCCATCTCCAGCGGATGCGCCATGGTCTCGTGCAGCGCGTCGCGGTCGAGCTCGCCTTCCGAGATGCTGATGACGACACAGGCGACGCCGTTGCCGATGAGGTTGGTCAGCGCGCGGCATTCGCTCATGAACTTGTCGATGCCGACCAGGATCGCGATCGACTGGATCGGAATATCAGGCACGATCGAAAGCGTGGCGGCGAGCGTGATGAAACCGGCGCCGGTCACGCCGGATGCGCCCTTCGAGGTGATCATGGCGATGCCCAGAATGCCGAGCTCCTGCCAGATCGTCAGATGTGTGTTGGTGGCTTGCGCGAGGAACAGCGTCGCCAGCGTCATATAGATGTTGGTGCCATCGAGGTTGAAGCTGTAGCCGGTCGGGATGACGAGGCCGACCACCGAGCGCGAGGCGCCGAGATGTTCCATCTTCTGGATCATCTGCGGCAGCACCGTCTCTGACGACGAGGTACCGAGCACGATCAGCAACTCGTCCTTGATGTAGGCGATGAAGCGCAGGATCGAGAAGCCGGCGAACCGGGCGATCGAGCCCAGCACGATCAGCACGAACAGGATGCTGGTGAGATAGAACGTGCCGATCAGGGCGGCCAGGTTCAGCAGTGAGCTGAGGCCGTAGGCGCCGACGGTGAAGGCCATCGCGCCGAAGGCACCGATCGGCGCCACGCGCACGATGATGCGGATGATGCCGAAGAACATCTTCGCGGCCTTGTCGATCGCATCCGCAATCGGCTCGCCGGCCTTGCCGAGGAAGGCGATGGCGAAGCCGGAGAGGATCGAGATCAACAGCACCTGCAGGAGGTCCCCACGCGCAATCGCACCTAGATAGCTGTCGGGGATGATCGCCATCAGATGGGCGACGATGCCCTCCTCCTTGGCCTTGGTGACGTAGGTTGCCACCGACCTCGGATCGATCGTAGCGGGGTCGATGTTGAAGCCGGCTCCGGGCTGGAGGACCCGGCCGACCAGCAGGCCCATCGCGAGCGCAACGGTCGAGACCGTCTCGAAATAGATCAGCGACTTCAGGCCGACCCGGCCGACACGCTTGAGGTCGCCCATCGAGGAGATGCCGTGCACCACGGTGCAGAAGATCACCGGCGCGATCATCATCTTGATCAGCGCGATGAAAGCGTCGCCGAGCGGCTTTAAGGCCTTGCCGAGATCGGGGAAGAAATGGCCGATGAGAACGCCGAGTGCGATCGCGATCAGGACCTGGATGTAGAGGATCTTGTACCAGGGCTGGTGCCGGCGGTGGACGGCTGGCTGGATCGCGACTTGTGTCATAATGTGAGCCCCGGAACGCATTGATTTTGCAAGGTTTGGATCTTGCATGATTTACATGATGTGATGATCGCCGCATAAGCAACAATCACATTTTTGTCGGAACGCACGAAGATCAATCGCTGCACCGCAATGGGGGGAACATGTCGAACGCAACGGGCTCGGACGAGCAAGCGCATAGCTATTTTCCGCGTTGGAAGTTGAAGACCTCGGGCGTGATCATGCCCGAGGAGCGGCTGCCATGGGGCCAGACCATTGTTTCCGGTCTCCAGCATTGCGTTGCAATGTCGGGGTCGACGATCATCGCGCCGCTGTTGATGGGGTTCGATCCCAATGTTGCGGTCTTGTTCTCCGGCATCGGCACACTGATCTTCTTCGTCATCGTTGCGGGCCGTGTGCCGAGCTATCTCGGCTCGAGCTTCGCGTTCATCGCCGTCGTCATCGCCGCAACCGGCTATGGCGGACATGGGCCGAACCCGAACCTGTCGGTTGCGCTCGGCGGCATCGTCGCGGCCGGTGTGCTGTACGGTATGATCGCGCTGGTCGTGATGTGGTCGGGGATCGGCTGGGTCGAACGCTTGATGCCGCCGGCCGTCACCGGCGCCGTGGTTGCAGCGATCGGCCTCAACCTCGCGCCCGTGGCGGTCAAGGCGGTCAGCGCCAATGCGTTCGAGACCTGGATCGGGCTCGCGACCGTTCTGATCATCGGCGTGGTGGCGGTTGCCGCTACGGGCCTGTGGCGCCGCCTGCCGATCATCCTCGGCGCCATCGGTGGATATCTTTTGTATCTGCTGTTCGCCAACGGCCTCGGCTTCGGCAAGCCGATCGATTTCGCGCAACTGTCGGCCGCGCCGTGGTTCGGCCTGCCGAATTTCACGACGCCGACCTTCCATGCCGATGCGATTGTCCTGATCGCGCCGGTCGCAGTCATTCTCGTCGCCGAGAACCTCGGTCACATCAAGGCCGTCGGCGCCATGACCGGCCGCAGCCTCGATGGCTATCTCGGTCGCGCGCTGTTCGCCGACAGTCTCGCGACGATCGTGGCCGCCTGCGGCGGCGGCACCGGGGTGACCACTTATGCCGAGAACATCGGCGTCATGGCGGCGACCAAGGTCTATTCGACTCTGTTGTTTGCCTTCGCCGCGACCGTGTCGCTGCTGCTCGGCTTCTCGCCGAAATTCGGCGCGCTGATCCTGTCGATCCCGGGTCCTGTCATCGGCGGCCTCTCGATCGTGCTGTTCGGATTGATCGCGGCGATGGCGGGTCGCATCTGGGTCGAGAACAAGGTCGATTTCGCGAATCCTGCGAACCTGATCACCGTCGCCGTGGCGCTGACTGCAGGGGCCGGCGACCTCACGCTGAAATTCGGTGCGTTCACGATCGGCGGAATCGGCACCGCCACCTTCGGCGCGATCATTCTCTATCAGATCCTGACCTCACCGATCGCGCGCCGCGCGGAATGAATTCCAGGGATGCGTCGAGGGATGGAACAAAATGCCCGTTCCATCGCTGGTGAAGTACTCCGGAGAAAGCCCATGCCACAGACCGATCTCTCAACCACCTTTCCCTCACGCCTCGTCGGCCGACACGCGCTGGTGACCGGCGCGTCCCAGGGCATCGGCCGCGCCGTCGCCATCCGGCTCGCTCAGGAAGGCGCGGCCGTCGCTATCAATTATGTCGATCACCCCGAGAGGGTCGAGGAGACGTTGGCGCTTGCGAGGACGGGATCAAGCGATCGCGGGCATGGCAAGCTCGATCATGTCATCGTCAAGGCCGACGTCAGCAATGAGCGGGAAGTCGCAGCGATGTTCGAGACGGTGCTGGCGCGGTGGAAGCGCCTCGACTGTCTCGTCAACAATGCCGGCTTCCAGCGGGAATCGCCGAGCGAGTCGCTCGACATTGAAACCTATCGCCGCATCATCGACGTCAATCTGAACGGCGCCGTGCTCTGTGCGCAGAAGGCGCTCGCCCACTTCGTCGCGCGTGGCGGAGGCGGCAGCATCATCAACTGCTCGAGCGTCCACCAGATCATTCCGAAGCCGGGCTATCTCGCCTATTCGATCAGCAAGGGCGGCATGGCCAATCTGACCCGCACGCTGGCGCTGGAATTCGCCGGCCGCGGCATCCGCGTCAATGCGGTCGGTCCCGGCGCGATCGACACGCCGATCAACGCGGCCTGGACCGGCGACGCCGACAAGCGCGCCAATGTGGCAAGCCATATCCCGCTCGGCCGTGTCGGTACGCCGGAAGAGATCGCCGCCGTGTTCGCCTTCCTCGCCTCGGATGATGCCAGCTACATCACCGGGCAGACCATCTACGCCTGCGGGGGTCTGACGCTGTACCCCGAATTCCGCGACAACTGGGCGAGCTAGAACTCGCCGCGTGTGAGGCAGGCCTCCGTCAAGACCCACCTCCACAACGTCTTCCGCAAGACCGGTGCTGTGCGGCAGAACGAACTCGTCAAGCTGATCGCCGGCTTCGCATCGGCTGAGCGCCGGTGATCTGGCAAAATGCCATGGCGCAGACTACATCTGCGCCATGATACACCCTCCGCTCAAGGATTTCGTCGGCCGGCACGAAAGACTGTTTGTGCTGACCGGCGCCGGCTGCAGCACCAATTCGGGCATTCCCGATTATCGCGACAGCCACGGCAACTGGAAGCGGACCCAGCCGGTCAATTTCCAGGCCTTCATGTCCGAAGAGCCTACGCGCCAGCGCTACTGGGCGCGCAGCCTGATCGGCTGGCGGCGGTTCGGCCAGGCGAAGCCGAACGATGCGCATCATGCGCTGGCCCGGCTCGAGGCGAGCGGGCGGTGCGGGATGCTGCTGACCCAGAATGTCGACCGGCTGCATCAATCCGCCGGCCACCGGCAGGTGATCGATTTGCACGGACGGCTCGACCTGGTCCGCTGCATGGGCTGCGGCGGCAAGACGCCGCGCAACGAATTCCAGGATGCGCTCGGCCGCGCCAATGCGGAATGGCTGACGCTCGACGCGGCCGACGCGCCGGATGGCGATGCCGATCTGGAGCATGCGGATTTCTCGTCGTTCAAGGTACCTGCTTGCGAAGCCTGCGGCGGTATCCTCAAGCCCGACGTCGTGTTCTTCGGCGAGAACGTCCCGCGCGACGTGGTCGCGACCGCGCAGGACCATCTGGCGCAGGCCGATGCGATGCTGATCGTCGGCTCGTCGCTGATGGTCTATTCCGGCTTTCGCTTCGTAAAGGCTGCCGCAGATCGGCAGATTCCGATCGTCGCGATCAATCTCGGGCGCACCCGTGCCGACGATCTCCTGACGCTCAAGGTCGAGGAGCGCTGCGAGGCGGCGCTGGCATTCCTGCTCTGATCAGGCGGACGTCTCGAGCACTCTCCTACCGCATAGGTGCCACGCGGAGGGGACGGATGGCTTCACCATTTGCACCGTCGCTGGTATGAAAATTGCTGCGGGTTTGACCCCAATTTCACGATCAGCACGGAGTGTTCAGGAATGCTTGAGGGAGCCGAGGTGCGGCTTGCCGTCGATATCGGTGGCACGTTCACGGATATCGTGCTGGACGTGGGTGAGGTGCGCAAGACGCGCAAGGTGCTGACGACGCCGCAGCGGCCCGAACAGGCGGTGCTGGACGGCATGCGTCTTATTCTCACCGACGCGCGCGCGCATATCAGCGACATCGACGTGTTCATCCACGGCACCACGCTGGCGACCAATGCCATCATCGAGCGGCGCGGCGCCAGGACCGCGCTGATTGCGACCGAGGGTTTTCGCGACGTGCTCGATATCGGCACCGAGAGCCGCTACGACCAGTATGATCTCAGCATCGACAAGCCGCGGCCGCTGGCGCCGCGCAATCTTCGCTTTACTGTACCTGAGCGGATCGACGCGCACGGCGCCGTGCGTCTCCCGCTAGACGAGGCCGCGGTGCGCGCACTCGCGCCGAAACTGCGCGCGCTGAACGTCGAGAGCGTCGCGATCGCCTTCTTGCATTCTTACGCCAATCCCGAGCATGAGCGCCGCGCCGCCGCGATCATCAGCGAGGAGATGCCTGGCATTTCCGTGACGGTGTCTTCGGCCGTGTGTCCGGAAATTCGCGAATATGAGCGGACCTCGACAGCAGTCGCCAACGCCTATGTGCAGCCGCTGATCGACGGCTATCTCGCGCGCATGTCCGATGCCCTGCAGGTCGAGCAGTATCGTGGTGCGATCTATCTCGTGACCTCCGGCGGCGGCGTGACCTCGATCGAGACGGCGCGACGCTTTCCCGTGCGTCTGGTCGAGTCCGGTCCTGCCGGCGGTGCGATCTTTGCAGCGCAGATCGCGGCGCGTCTCGGTGAGAGCAAGGTACTCTCCTTTGACATGGGCGGTACCACGGCAAAAATCTGCCTGATCGAAAAGTACCAGCCCGAGACCTCGCGCGTGTTCGAGGTCGATCGTGCCGCGCGTTTCCTGAAGGGCTCGGGCCTGCCGGTGCGCATCCCCGTGATCGAGATGGTCGAGATCGGCGCCGGTGGCGGCTCGATCGCGCATGTCGACGCGATGAAGCGCGTCACCGTCGGTCCCGAGAGCGCCTCGTCGGAGCCGGGTCCCGCCTGCTACGGCCGCGGTGGTCAGCGTCCGGCGGTGACCGATGCGGACGTCGCGCTCGGAATGATCGATCCCGACGCCTTTGCGGGCGGTACGATCAAGCTCGACCCGGAGCTTTCGAAGCAGGCGCTACTGCGCAGCGTCGGGGAGCCGCTGGGCCTGTCGGCGGAAACGGCAGCCTACGCCGTGCACGAAGTCGTCTGCGAGAACATGGCAAGCGCCGCGCGCGTGCACGCGGTCGAGCGCGGCGAGATTGTCGGTCAGCACACGTTGATCGCCTTCGGCGGCGCGGCGCCGCTGCATGCGGCGCGCGTGGCCGAGAAGATCGGCGTTTCGCGCGTGATCGTGCCGTCGAATGCGGGCGTCGGCTCGGCGGTTGGATTCCTTGCGGCTCCGATCGCCTATGAACTCGTACGCAGCCGCCACGTCCGGCTCGATGATTTCGACACGGCTGCAGTTTCCGACCTTTTGCAGGAGATGGTGAGCGAAGCGCGTGCGCTGGTCGAGCCCGGTGCCGCCGGCGCGCCGGTGCGCGAGCGCCGCGCCGCCTTCATGCGCTACGTCGGCCAGGGCCACGAGATCACCGTCGAGCTGCCGAACCGGGCGCTGACATCGGCTGATCTCGCCGGCCTGCGCCAGAAGTTCGAGGCTGATTATTCCGCGATGTTCGAGCGTCCGATCCCGGGTGCGGCGATCGAGGTGTTGAGCTGGTCGGTGCTTGCGACCACCGACGCGCGCAATCTTCCTGCGGTTGCGGCTGTCGCGCGCAAGCCCGCGGGCAAAGCGGCAGGTAGCCGCAAATTCTTCGACGGCCGGGCAGGGGAGGTGATCGAGATCCCGCTCTATCGCCGCGAGGACATGGCGCCGGGTGCGACGATTGCGGGTCCTGCCGTGATCGCGGAGGACGAGACCTCCACCTTCGTCTCCAACAGTTTTGACGCCCATATCGACGGTGCCGGCAGCATCGTCATGGAACGGAAGGCGGCCTGATCATGAGCAAGACAAAAGGCGCAAGCCTGATCGACCTTCAGATCATGTGGCACCGGCTGATCGCCGTGGTCGAGGAGCAGGCGCAGGTGCTGCTCCGAACCGCCTTCAGCCCGATCGTGCGCGAATGCGGCGACCTCTCGGCCGGCGTGTTCGACCTCAAGGGGCGGATGCTGGCGCAGGCGGTGACGGGCACGCCAGGTCACGTCAACTCGATGGCGGAATCGGTCAAGCACTTCATCAACCGCTTCCCGCTGGAGACGATGAAGGAGGGCGACGCCTACATCACCAACGATCCCTGGATGGGTACCGGCCATCTCAACGACTTCGTCGTCACCACGCCCTGCTTCAAGGGCGGCAAGGTGGTTGCGCTGTTCTCCTGCACCAGCCACCTCATGGACATCGGCGGCATCGGCTTCGGGCCTGACGCGACCGACGTGTTCATGGAGGGGCTCTACATCCCCATGCTGAAGCTGATCGACCAGGGCGTCGTCAATGAGACGCTGATGGCGATGATCCGCACCAACACGCGGCTGCCGATCGACACCGAGGGTGACACCTATTCGCTGGCCGGCTGCAACGACGTCGGCTGCGAGCGCCTGGTCGAGATGATGACCGAGTTCGGCATCGACACGCTCGACGAACTCGGCGACTACATTTGTGACCGCTCGCGCGAGGCGGTTCTGGCCGAGATCGCCAAACTGCCGAAGGGGATTTGGCGCAACAGCATGGTCGTCGACGGCTACGATGCGCCGGTGACGCTCGCCGCAACGCTGACGATTTCGGACGAGGGCATTCACGTCGATTTCGACGGCACATCGGCCGCCTCGAAGTTCGGCATCAACGTGCCGCTGTCCTACACCACCGCCTACACGGTGTTCGGCCTCGGCTGCGTCGTCGCCTCGCAGATTCCGAACAATGCCGGCTCGCTCTTGCCGCTGACGGTGTCGGCGCCATCAGGTGCGATCCTGAACGCGCCGAAGCCGGCGCCGGTCGCCTCGCGCCACATCGTCGGACAGATGCTGCCCGACGTTGTGTTCGGCTGCCTGCGCCAGATCATTCCCGAGCGCGTGCCCGCGGAAGGCACGTCATGCCTGTGGAATCTCAACGTGCGCGGCCAGACGCGTTCCGGCGTCGGCGGCAATTACGGGTTCTCGATGGCGGTCACCAGCAACGGCGGCACCGGCGCGCGCTTTGCAAAGGACGGCTTGTCCGCCACGGCCTATCCCAGCGGCGTGCGCGGCACGCCGGTCGAGATCGCGGAGACGCAGACGCCGCTGATCTTCTGGCGCAAGGAGCTGCGTCCGGACTCCGGCGGTGCAGGGCGCACCCGCGGCGGCCTCGGTCAGGTCATCGAGGTCGGCACCGGCATCGACGCGCCCTTCGATATCCTCGCGGCGTTCGACCGCATCGACCACCCGCCGCGCGGCCGCGATGGCGGCCAGAATGGCGAGGCCGGCTATGTTGGTCTGAAG
This sequence comes from Bradyrhizobium sp. LB11.1, assembly GCF_040549385.1. NCBI lineage: Bacteria > Pseudomonadati > Pseudomonadota > Alphaproteobacteria > Hyphomicrobiales > Nitrobacteraceae > Bradyrhizobium > Bradyrhizobium sp. LB11.1. The sequence goes on from NZ_JBEPTH010000014.1 coordinate 34,211, forward strand.
TCCGGCCAGAAGATGCGCGGCAAGGGCTTTCAGACCATTCCGCCGGATGATCGGCTGGTGGTGATGACGCCGGGCGGCGCCGGCATCGGCGCTCCGAGCGAGCGTGATCGCGCGGCCGTCAAGGACGATGTCGAGAGTGGGCTGGTGTCGTCGGAGAATGCGACCGCGGTGTATGGCTACGCGCGGTGAGGCATTGAAAAGCTTCGTCCCGGCCTCCGCGGCCGGGACGATGTCTTGATGAACCGACGCTACGCCGCCGCCTTCTTCCGCGCCTGCTCGGCCTTGTACAGCTCGAACTCCTCCGCGATCGCCTTCGCAACCGACGGCCGCTGGCGCAGGCGTTCGTAATAGGCCTTCACGTTCGGCCATTTCGCGAGCTCTATCGGCGGCGTCGCCATGGTCCAGTTGATGACCGTGACGAGATAGGCATCGGCCACGCTGAAATGGTCGAGCAGGAACTCGCGCCCCTTCAGGTAGTTGTCGAGGTAGTCGAGCCGCGACAGGTTCTTCTCCAGCGCATAGGCCTTCGTTTCCTGCGGCGCCTTGCGGTCGAGCACGGGAATGAAGAGTCCCTTGTGCAGCTCGGTGCCGATGAAGCAGAGCCATTGATGCAACCGGGTACGATCGATCCCCTCTGCGGCGCCGAGGCCGGATTGCGGGAAGCGATCGGCGACGTATTGCAGGATCGCCGCGTTCTCCGTTAGTACTACGCCCTCGTCGGTGCGCAGTGTCGGCACCAGGCCGATCGGATTGACAGTGCGGAAGTCGGAGCCGTCCTTGAGTACTTTCTTGGTGGGCGGATCGACTTCGAGATAATTTGCTTCTGCGCCGGCCTCATAGAGCGCGACGCGCGTCGCCATGGAGCAGGCGAGCGGCGAGAAATAAAGATCCATCGTGGGCCTCCTTGGGCAATTCCTCTTGTGAGTGTCGCTCAACCTGGCCAGATTGATTTTTGTACCATCTTGCATAATATGGGGCGGGTCAAGGATTAATTTGCGAAATGGTACAAAAATCAAAACCGCCAGCTGCCGCCAATGAGCCGAAACGCCGGGGCCGGCCGCGCGCCTATGAGCCCGAAATCGCCCTCGGCAAGGCGCTCGATCTCTTCCGCAGACAGGGTTTTGCCGCGACCTCGCTCGATGATCTCAGCGAAGCCACCGGCATGAACCGGCCGAGCCTTTACGGTGCCTTCGGCGACAAGCGCGAGCTCTATATCAAGAGCTATCAGCGCTACCGCGAGGAGGCACGAGCATCGATGGTCGAGATATTTCGCCAGGAGATGCCGGTGCGCCAGCGGCTGGAGCGAATCTACGCCGCCGCGCTGAACATTTATCTCTCCGGCGAGACCGGCCCGCGCGGCTGCTTCACGGTGGTGACGGCAGCGTCCGAAGCGGTCGGCGATCCCGAGATTCGCGCCATGGTACTGGAGGGGCTTTCGGAACTCGACAAGGCTTTTGCGAGTTGCTTCCGCCGCGCCAAGGAGAAGGGCGAACTGTCGGAAAACGCTGACCCGGCCGCGCTGGCGCAACTCGCGTCAGCAACCGTCCACACCATCGCCATCCGCTCCCGCGCGCGCGTCTCGCGCAAGGAGCTGGAGGCAATCGTGAAGGGCGCGATTGATGTGATGGTGGGGGCTGGCGCTAAAAGTTGAGCTGCCGTTCCGGACAAGCGCGATAATTCTCCGCCGTCGTCCCTGAGAACGCAGGTGATCCATAGCCACCTAACGTGATTTGGCGACGGCTCGGGGTTGTCGGCTTCGTGCAGCGACTTGCTTTGGGGTAGTGGGTCCTGGCTTTCGCCAGGACGACTCCAGGGCTGAAGCGCTTAGTACCCCCTGCTGCGATCCACCACATTCTCCAGCGCCCCACCTGCCTCGAACCTTGTGATCTGTTCGGCGACATAGGCCGAGATCGCATCCGCGTCGGTGTCGGCGGCGTTGTGCGGGGTTAGCACCACCTTCGGATGGGTCCAGAACCGGCTGTCCGCGGGCTGCGGCTCCTGCACGAAGACGTCGAGCGAGGCCGCACCAAGCGTGCCGTCGTCGAGGCAGGCCAGGATGTCGGCCTCGTTCTGGAGGCCGCCGCGGCCGGCATTGATCAGGACCGGCGCGCCGAGCGGGCCGTTGCGGTTGAGTTTTGCGAAGACGTCGCGGTTGAGAACGCCGCTTGTGTCAGGCGTCAGTGGCAGCAGTGACACCAGAATGTCGGTCTTGCGCAGGAATGCATCTATTCCGGCCGTGCCGTGGAAGCACTCGACGCCCTCGATCGTGCGCGGGCTGCGGCTCCAGCCGGCGACGCGGAAGCCGAGCCGCCGCAGCACGCCGGCCGCGTCGGCACCGAGCGTGCCCAAGCCCATGACGCCGACGGTGACGGCGCTCGCCGGCCACTGATATTGCGGCTCCCAGCGCTTTGCGCGCTGCGCGTTGCGCAGGTCAAGCTCCTGGCGGTGGTGCATCAACACATGCAGCACGACATATTCGGTCATGCGGTTGGTGAGATCAGGCACGGCGACGCGCACCAGCGGCACGTTGGGCAGGCTCTTGTCCGCCATCAGCGCATCGACGCCGGCGCCGAGATTGAAGATGGCCCGCAGATTAGGGAAAGAGCCGAGGTCGCCCGGTACCGGCTTCCACACCGCGGCATAGTGCACCTCGGCCGGATTGAGCCCGGCATCCGGCAACAGCACCACGCGGCGGCCGCCGCACACCGCGTCGAATCGGGCCTTCCAGCGCTCCGGCAGCCAGTTCTGCTGCGTGCTGTTGATCAGGACGGCCAGTGTGCCCAGGGTCATTCCAATTGCCTCATCGGGTTCCGCTTTTGACGCCTCTCCTTGGCATGATCTGCCGGATTTTTCTCGCAAATTTTTTCCTTAGCTCTGTCGGGGCGGGGCATAGTGGACCGTCTTTAAAACAAGCGTTCAGGGAAGGTGCTGCCGATGCTTTATGCGATCCTTTGCTATCACGACGAGGACTTCGTCGGCTCCTGGAGCAAGGACCAGGACGAAGCCGTGATGAAGAAGCTCGCCGTGGTGCAGGATAAGCTCACACAGCAGGGCCGGCTCGGCCCGGTGGCGCGGCTGCTGCCGACCACGGCGGCGGCGACCTTGCGCAAGGAAGACCCCCCGCTGGTGCTCGACGGTCCCTATGCAGAGACCAAGGAGCAGCTGCTCGGCTTCTACATCGTCGACTGCAAGAATCTCGACGAGGCGCTCGACGTCGCGCGCGACCTCGGCTCGGCCAATCCCGGCGGCGCCTATGAGGTGCGCCCGGTCGGCGTGTTCAGGCCAGGAGGAATTTCGGCGTGAGCGACACCGACACCGCCTGGATCGAGACCGCGCTGACCTCGGCGCGTCCGCAGGCGGTTGGCGCGCTACTGCGCTATTTCCGCGATCTCGATACGGCCGAGGAGGCGTTTCAGAACGCCTGTCTGCGCGCGCTGAAAACCTGGCCGCAGAACGGGCCGCCGCGCGACCCCGCGGCCTGGCTGATCATGGTCGGCCGCAACGTCGCGATCGACGAGGTCCGCCGCACCCGTAAGCAGCAGCCATTGCCGGAGGACGATCAGGCGATCTCCGATCTCGACGACGCCGAAGGCAAGCTCGCCGAGCGGCTCGACGGCTCGCACTACCGCGACGATATTCTGCGGCTGATGTTCATCTGCTGCCATTCACAACTGCCGGCGACGCAGCAGATCGCACTCGCGCTGCGCATCGTCTCGGGTCTCACCGTCAAGCAGATCGCGCGCGCCTTTCTGGTGTCGGACGCCGCGATGGAACAGCGCATCACGCGCGCGAAGGCCAAGGTCGCCGAGGCCGGGACACCGTTTGAAACACCCGGCGCGATCGAGCGCTCGGAGCGGCTCGCCGGCGTCGCCGCGATGATCTATCTGATTTTCAACGAGGGCTATTCGGCAAGCGGCGACACGGCCGAGATCCGAAAGCCGCTGTGCGAGGAAGCGATCCGGCTGGCGCGGCTGTTGTTGCGCTTGTTCCAGAGCGAGCCTGAGATCATGGGCCTGACGGCTCTGATCCTGTTGCAGCACGCGCGCAGCGCCGCGCGCTTCGCCGAAGACGGCACGCTGATCCTGCTGGATGACCAGGACCGCTCGCTGTGGAATCGCACCATGATCGCGGAGGGCCTGGCGCTGATCGACAAGGCGATGCGCCACCGCCGCAGCGGGCCCTATCAGATCCAGGCCGCGATCGCCGCGCTGCATGCGCGCGCGGCGACGCCGGAGGAGACGGACTGGACCCAGATCGACCTGCTCTACGGCGCGTTGGAGGTGGTACAGCCCTCGCCGGTGGTGACGCTCAACCGTGCGGTCGCCGTCTCCAAGGTGCGCGGTCCGCAGGCTGCGCTCGACCTGATCGAGCCGCTGGCGCCGAAGCTTGCCAACTACTTCCATTTCTACGGCGTGCGCGGCGCCTTCCTGATGCAGCTCGGCCGCAACGACGAAGCCCGCGTCGCCTTCGACCGCGCCATCGCGCTCGCCAACACCTCGGCCGAGGCCGCCCACATCCGCATGCACATCGATCGCCTGATCAGGGACAGCCAGCCGAAGGGCGGCGGCGCCCGGCAGGGCGCGAAGGCGAAGTGACGGCCAAAAAAACGTTCCGTCACATGTCGGTCCCGGCCCGGCTCCTTCGTCTTAATCCCGTATCAGGGAGCCATTCATGTTGAAAGCCATTGCCATCGCCGCCGTCGTGCTCGCCGTCGGCATAGCCGCGGTCCTCGTCTTCGCATTGACAAAACCCGACACGTTCCGTGTCGAGCGCTCACTCGCGCTGAAGGCGCCGGCCGAGGCGATCTATCCGCTCGTCTCCGATTTCCACTTCTGGACCAGCTGGTCGCCTTATGAGGGGCGCGATCCCGCCATGAAGCGTACCTTCGGTGGAACCGCGGCAGGGAAGGGCGCAACCTACGCCTGGGACGGCAACAACAATGTCGGCGCCGGCAATATGGAGATCCTGGAAGCGAATGCGTCGTCAAAACTGCGCATCAAGCTCGATTTCGCACGGCCCTTCGAAGGGCACAACACCGCCGAGTTCACCTTTGTGCCGCAAGGCGATGCCACACTGGTCACATGGGCGATGTACGGTCCGGCTCCCTTCATGTCCAAGGTGATGCAGGTCTTCATCAACATGGATAATATGATCGGCAAGGATTTCGAGGTTGGCCTCGCCAGCCTGAAGAAGCTGACCGAGAAGTAACGCCGCCGGCCACCGCCCAAGGAACTGCCAGAGGAACTGCCAGAGAAACCGCCAAGGAAGCAAAGAGGAGAGAAACGATGCTCAATCCCTATCTGTTCTATCAGGACACCTGCGAAGCGGCGTTCAACTTCTACGCCAAGATTCTCGGCGGCAAGATCGACGCCATGATGCGTGTCTCGGACGCGCCGGCGGACATGCCGGGTGCGCCAGGCCGCGAGAAGACGATCATGCATGCGCGGCTGTCACTGCCCGACGGTAGCGTGTTGATGGCCTCCGACGCGCCGCCCGAGCATGTTCAAAAGCCGCAGGGCTTTTCGATTTCGGTCACAGTCGCGGACACCGCGGAGGGAGAGCGCAAGTTCAACGCGCTCGCCGACGGCGGCACCGTCACCATGCCCTTCAGCAAGACGTTCTGGGCCAAGGGCTTTGGCATGTGCGTCGACAAGTTCGGCATTCCCTGGATGGTGAACTGCCCTGCCGAAGGAATGTGAGCGCGATGCTCCGTTGATGCCCTGAGCTGCGGCTTCCTCTCTCTATTGTTTTGAGAGAGGGAGTGCGCCCCGTCAGCGGATCGATCCAGTCACGTCCTCGCTCGGCGTCTGCGTCACGCAGTTGCGGCAGATCACGAGCTTTGAGCCGAGCTGCCTGTCGTTCTCGGCTTCGATCTCGTCCTGGACGGCCCACCATGCGTCGGAATAGGGGCGCAGCGTGGCGAGCACCCTTTGCCGCTCCAGATTGGGATCGCTTTCCGGTGCTGCGTGATTGGCAAGGCGACGTTTCGTGACAGCAGGACGATTGGGATCCTGACCGAGTCCGTCCCACGCGATCGGGCGACGCTCCGCCGCCGGCGCGGACGCGCATCCCGCGAGCGCTGCGCAAAAACTAAGCAAGACGAGAATGTATCGAGCCATGCCGAACCTGTCGTGCGGTACGCCACGCAAATCGGCGTGGAAAACTTTGCACCGCGACACTTACCCGGGACTTGAGGGAAAACGACGTCGACCGCATGGCCGAAAGGAGATTCGTGCGCTCGTTTCACTTTGCGGGAACAGCGCGAGCGGGTTTGTGACACGAGACGAATTGCATCGCACAACAACTGGCGCAAGATTAGGCTGTGAACTTCGCGCCAGAATCGTTACTTCTAGTCACAATACCTACAAACTAGGGCGGGCGTGACTTGGAAGGAAGCGACCGATGGTGGCGGCGCTACAAATCAATTTTGCTCTGTGGGGAATGCTGATCTGCGCCAGCGTGAAGCTCGCGCTGGTCGTGGAGATCGTCTTCCACTAGGGGAATAGCCAGTTTGTGACGGCCTCGGTTCCCCGTGCGAGCACATAGAACCGGCCGTCCGTTATGGCTGCGCTCGTGATCGGGAACATCAGGATGTAAGCCTGTCGCTCCCGCTGCAAAAGTGATGACCGCGCTTGCGAACCGGCATGTGCGTCGGTGCTGATACCGCCTGCGATCGAATTGTCATCGACAGCGCGGATAGATTGCGGCGAGGTCGCGCCCCTTCAGCAAAAGTAATCGCGAGGTAAGGCCGCCGCGACGGCTGATCCAGTCGCGAACGGGGCCCGGATAGGCCGCAAGCACGGCTTCGGATGCTTCCGGCTCGGCATAGAAGCGTCCGCGCCGGTCGACCGAACGCGCGGCATGGAAACCGAGCACGGCACGTTTGGTGACGCAGATGCGCTCGCCCGGCACGATGCTGAGCACCAGCGTGCAGGCGGACAGGCAGGGACCGTCGATCACCACGCGGTCGCCGCTCTCGCGTACCTTCTCGAACAGATCGAGGAACGGTCCGACCTGCCCGCCGGGGCTCTGGATGATGCGGATCTCGGCTTGCGCGGGTGCGGAGGCGAGCAGGGCGGTTGCGAGCATCAGGGCTTTGAGGACGGTGACGCGTCGCATCGAGCACTCCACACATTCGATTCCGTAGGCCTCGTAGGGTGGGCAAAGCGAAGCGTGCCCACGACGTCTAGAGATGGTGGGCACGGCGCTCGCGCGCCTTTGCCCACCCTACAAATCCCGTGCCTATCTGCGCCTATCCGTTCCGCCGTTCGCCGCGCAGCGTCGGCAAGCCGATGCCGGCCGCATCGAAGCCGCCATCGACGGCTAAAATTTGGCCGGTGATGTAGCTTGCGCGCTCCGAACACAGGAAGTAGATCGCTTCTGCGAGTTCCTCCTCCAGGCCGTAGCGGTTGAGCGGAATGGCGTCGTGATAGTCGGCGCGGATCTCCTTGCTGTGCACCTGCTTCGCCATCGCGGTGTCGACTGGTCCCGGTGCGACGGCATTGACGCGGATGTTGAGCGAGGCGAGTTCGACCGCGAGTTGCTTGGTGAGATGCGCGAGACCAGCCTTGCTGGTTCCGTAGGCCGAGCGCAGCGTCGAGGCGCGCACCGCCGAGATCGAGGTGATGTTGACGATGGCGCCGCCGCCCTGTTCGCGCATCAGCGGCGCGGCCGCCTTGGTGCAGAGGAACGGGCCGGTGAGATTGACCGCCATGATCCTGTTCCAGTCGGCATCGCTGGTCTCCAGCACCGGCGCAAACACGGCGACGCCGGCATTGTTGACGAGCGCATCGAGCCGTCCGAAGCGGCTCATCACCGCGGCCATTGCGGCTCCCACGGCCGCTGCATCCGACACGTCGCAGGCAATCGCCAGCGTGTTGTCGGGATTCTGCAGCGCCGCTGTCGCACTTGCCTGCAGCTCTCCCTCGATATCGAGCAGCACCACGCGCCAGCCTTCGGCGAGAAAGCGCTTCACCGTCGCGAGCCCAATCCCGCGCGCGGCGCCGGTGATGAGGGCAACCTTGGCGGGGAAGGAGGTCATGACGCGGTCCTTTGCTCGGACCCGCGACATGACAGTTTAGTCGGTCCCGCGCAAGGGATCACGATGAGCGATCAGAGTTTGGGGCCGACATATCTCAGGCGGCCGATGTCGGATTGTCCCTGCTCGGGGAATTCGAGCGTCGGCGTGACATGGCCAACAAGGATCCCGGCCGACACTGCGGTCTTGATGTACTTCGATTCTCCCGCGGCCAATTGAAACGTCACCGCATTCTGGACCTCGGTCGTCGTTGTCACGACGTATTGCCCCGGTGGCCGGTCGACAAAGGTGAATCCGCCGGGCACGGACCTGCCGACGACTTCATTGTTCATCCGAATCTCGGGCTGAACAGCCGACCCCTGGAACTCGCCCGGCCGGGTAAAGTAGACACGGCCAAAACCCGGCTTCAATGGCGGGATCTGCAAGGGCGGTTCGTCAAGGCCGCGTGGACTCGCGCAACTCGCTAACAAAAATCCGACAAGCAAAAGGGGCAGCGCCCGATCTTCGATCTCATATGCCCCCGTCTCAAAGTATCGGAGCGCCCAGTTCCAAGTCGACGGCAAACGGCGAAAGGCTAATAGTTGCCTCGCTGTTTCCACGCCCCCAAGGGCGCAATTAGGCATACACGCATTGATTGTGCAACCGTTTTCCGGCCAGCGAACATAGCGATGACCAATCGTCGACCACGCGCGACGAAATGATGTTCAGCGCATCGATCTCGGAGGCGATCGGGGCGTTCAGCGCAAGCAGGTTGATCTGGCTGGTGACGCCCGAAATCATCTCGACGATGCCGTCATGGCCTGCACTGCCGCAGCCAGAAATAATTTTCACAGCCCTGTCTGCTTCGTAAAACGTCGTTCGTCTTAATGACGAGGCAAGTGAGGAACCGCATGCGATTCATGATGCTGATGATCCCGCTCGGCTACGAGACCGCGCCGGCGGACGTGCAACTCGATCCCGAACGCGTCGCCGCGATGATGCGCTACAACGAGGCGCTGAAGGATGCCGGCGTCCTGATCACGCTGGACGGCCTGCATCCGCCGTCGATGGGGGCCCGCGTCTCGTTTGCCACCGGCCTGCCCGTCGTGACCGACGGTCCCTTCGCGGAAGCCAAGGAAGTGCTGGGCGGCTACTGGATGATCGAGGTCGCCTCGCGCGAGGAGGCCATCGCCTGGGCGAAGCAGTGCCCGGCTTCGGCCAGCGAAATCATCGAGATCCGCCAGGTGCAGGAAATGTCCGACTTTCCGCCGGAGGTGCAGGCGGCCGCCGCTGGCTTCGACGGTCTGAAGAGCTAGTCACAGCGGTCGCGTTGGAATCGCGGCTGTCGTCAATCCATCAACAAGGGAGCGAACCGATGAGCGCAGAACACAAATTCCTCGCCGTCTATCTTGGCAGCATGTCCGGGCCGAAAATGGCGGCCTGGAATGCGCTTCCCGAGACCGAACGGAAGGCGAAGGAACGGGAAGGCATGGCCGCGTGGCACGGCTGGGTCGAGAAGCACAAGGACGTCATCGTCGAGATCGGCGGTCCGCTCGGCAAGACCCGCAAGATCGACGCCCGCGGCATCACCGAGGTCAGCAATGCGCTGACCGGTTTCACGGTGGTGCGGGCTGCCTCGCAGGAGGCTGCTGCGAAACTGTTCGAGAACCATCCGCACTTCGCGATCTTTCCCGGCGAGGCGGTCGAAGTCATGCCGGTCCTGACCATTCCGCAGATGTAACTTTGGGCCGTGTCCGGGCTCGACGCCGACGCATCGGTCCGGTGTGATCCGTGGAAGTACGGGTTAATCACACCCCATCGCCGCTAGTGACCTTCACGCCCGGCTCATGTAAAAGTCGTTCACATGAGCTGGCGCAAGGAGCAGCGTCGCGCCGAGCGCGGCTATCACCACGGCAATCTGAAGGAAGCCCTGTTGCAGGCCGCCCTCGGGCTGATCGCGGAGAAGGGGGCGGCCGGTTTCACCTTTGCCGATGCCGCGCGCATGGCCGGCGTCAGCGCGGCGGCGCCTTACCGGCATTTTCGCGACCGCGACGAGCTGTTGTCCTCGATCGCGCAGCGCGGCTTCGAGCAGTTCGAATCGCGTCTTACGGCGGCGTGGGACGACGGGCGCCCGGACACCGTCACCGCGTTCGAACGCGTCGGCCGGGCCTATCTCGCCTTCGCCCGCGAGGAGCCTGCCTTCTACAACGCGATGTTCGAATCCGGTCTGCCGGTCGATGCCAATCCGGCGCTGCAGGCCGCGAGCGAGCGCGCTTTTAACGTCATTCGCGCCGCCGCAGAGCGCCTTGCGGCGCTCGCCCCGCCCGGTGCACCGCGTCCGCCGGCGATGATGATGGCGCTGCATATCTGGTCGATGGCGCACGGCGTCGCCTCGCTGTTCTCGCGCGGGGATGCGGCGCGGCGCAAGTTGCCGATGTCGCCGGACGAACTGCTCGAAGCCGAGGTACTGATCTATCTGCGCGGCCTCGGCTTCCCGACCGACCGCCGGCCGCAGGCGAAAAGCGCCGAGCCGCCGCCGGTGCCGCCGGAGGCTCCCTCCGGTTCCGGAGTCCCGCCGGTTGGCACTCCAGGTGGTCCTTGGGGCAAGCCGAAATAAAGTTGCGCAAATAATTCCGAGACCGTGTCAGGCCGCCGGCTTGACAAAATCGCGGGATGATTTAGCTATGTAAATGTTATTTACATTCACAACGGCATTCATGCCGTGATGGAGATGGGAAATGGCCTACACCGCTGATGTCAATCGCTGGCGCGGCCCCTCTGACCAACAGCAACAATACGAGCGACCTCGCATGCTCGATACGCCATGGCATCCCGGCTGGATCGCCGTGACCATCCTCGGCTTCATCATCTGGTGGCCGATCGGACTTGCCCTTCTCTTTTTCACACTCGGGAGCAGAAAAATGGGTTGCTGGAGCCACCAGGATCGCTGGCAGAACAAGATGGAGCGGATGCAGTCCAAAATGGACCGCATGCGCGGCCGCATGGAGCGCGGCGGCTTCGGCTTCGGTTTCGGGCCGCCTTCGAGCGGCAACCGAGCCTTCGATGAATACCGCACCGAGACGCTGCAGCGGCTCGAGGAAGAACAGGTCGAGTTCAAGAACTTCCTCGACCGTCTGCGTCACGCCAAGGACAAGGAAGAGTTCGACCAGTTCATGGCGCAGCACAAGACGCGTCCGACCCCGCCGCCGACCGACCAGCAGCAGGGCTGATCTTGAAGGGCTGACACCTCTCAAAGCCTTCAGGCGCATGCCCCCAAAGTCCTGATGGCCCCGAGCCGCCCGCCTGCGCACTCCGCAGGCGGGCGGTTTGGTTTTTGGGGGCTATGCGGTGTCGTCTACGACCACGCTCACGATCGCCCGGTGCCATAGAACCCGCTTCCCACGAGGCACGACTAAACCCTGACAGCGCCTCCCGCGCCAACGGGTCCGACCATGACCAACGCCGAACGCAAGCAGATCAACCAGCGCGTCGTGCTGCTGGAGCGTGCCAGCGCGCTGTTCGGTCGGTTCGGGGGTTCCATTCCGGTGGCAATTGCATTTCTCAGGTCGGGCCAGGCCGCCAGCTTCAGCGCACCGTCACGAGCTGCGCGCGCACCGACGTCAGGAAATGTTCGTAGGCGTGATCGACGATCTCGTTGAGTGATCGCGTTCGCGCGAACATCGCCCTCGCCTCGGCGAGAAACTCGTCGCGGGTCGGAATCTTCGGCAGATGCAGATGCGTCAACGCATCGACGCCGTCATGTGCGCGATTGAGGATGTCGTGCAGCGTCGGCAGTTGCAACTGGGCCGGATCGGCCCGGTGCAGTGCCGACGAGATCGCGTGCGCGAGTTTTGGCGCATCGAACCGCCCGGCAAGCTCGCGGGCTGCGCGATTGATGACCCGCGCGCCGAGCGGCTGCTCGTTGCGCAGCACCTGCTCGGGCGGCGCCTTCATGTTCCAGACGACGCCGAACCAGGACAGCACCTTCAGGACGTAATAGGTCGGGTCGATTTCCCACCAGTAGAAACCTTGTCGCACGCTGCTCTGGTAGGCGTGGTGGTTGTTGTGCCAGCCTTCCCCCATGGTGAACAACGCCAGCAGCCAGTTGTTGCGGGAATCGTCGCCCGTCACGTAGCGCTTGCGTCCATGCACGTGGGCCAGGGAATTGATACAGAAGGTCGCGTGGTAGACCAGCACCGTGCTCCACAGGAAGCCGACGACCAGACCCGACCAGCCCGCCACCAGGAAGCAGAGCACCGCAAGCGCAACGGCCGGCAGAAGCTCCACCCGATGCAGCCACATCAGCTCCGGATAGACTGCGAGATCGCCGACCTTCACGAGGTCGGTCGCATCGTGCTCCCGGTAAAAGATCCAGCCGAGATGACTGTACAGGAAGCCGCGCTGACGCGGCGAATGCACGTCGTGTTCGGTGTCGGAATGCAGATGATGATGCCGATGCTTGGCCGCCCACCACAGCACGCTCTTCTGCGCGGTGCTTTGCGCAAGGCAGGCCAGGATGAACTGAAACACCCGGCCGGTGGCAAAAGCCTTATGCGAGAAATAGCGGTGGTAGCCTGCTCCGATCGCAAACATGCGCACGACATACAGTGAAATGCAGATTGCAACGGCCTGCCAGGTGACCCCTGTCCAGATCGCCGCAAAGCAGCCGAGATGGACCAGCACGAACGGTATGGCGGAGGGGTACATGACGTCGTGGTGGTCGTCGGCTGGTGCGTTGGGCGACATGTCTTGGCGTGACCTTGCGTGAGCGTAATTCGTTTCGGCTGCGCCGATGGCGGCCGGGTACGAAAAACCCGCGGATGGCGGACCACCGCGGGGCTTGAACGAGATGCCCTACGTGGACATCCCCGGCCAACCCAAAGTCGGCCAAAAGTTTCGGGGACTATATGGTCGCGGATGCCCGGCTTGCAAGCTCGTAGCCGCACGGGGGCCTGCGGCATGGTGCTCGGGGCGCCGCTGCCGCGGCGTGGCGCGCGGCCTGCCCACGGCCTATATTCGATATGTGAGTGCTAAAATACCGGAGGCGGCGACGATGGCAGTTGCGACCGCGACCAACGACCGTCTCTGGCAGACGATACGCGACGAGGCGCAGCGCGCGACGGCGGCCGATCCTGTCTTTGGCAAATCCCTTGGCACCGTTCTCCTCCATGACGATTTTACCGCCGCCCTGGCCGATCTGATCGGGCGCAGGCTCGGCGGTGGTGCCACGGAGCGTGCGCGTTTCACCGCCTTTGCTCTCGACGCCTTTCGCGGCTCACCCGAATTGATTGAAGCGGCCGGTCGCGATTTGCAGGCGATCGTGCGCAGCGATCCAGCCATCGCCAGCCTGTTGACGCCGTTGCTGCATTTCAAGGGTTATGTCGCACTGCAAGCCTGGCGCGTCTCGAACTGGCTCTGGCGTCATGACCATCGCGATGCGGCGCTGCTGTTTCAGAACGAGGCGTCGAACGTCCTGCAAGTCAGCATTCATCCCGCCGCCCAGATCGGATCGGCTGTCTATCTCGACCACGCCACCGGCATCGTGATCGGCGCCAATGTCGTGATCGGCGACGAGGTCACCATCCTTCAGAACGTCAGCATCGGCCGACGTGGTGAACTTCCGACGCGCTCGCCGCGTATCGGGCACAGCATCTATATCGGTGCCGGCGCGACCATTCTTGGCGACATCAGCATCGGCGATTTCGCGAAGATCGGCGCCGGTACGGTCGTGACGTCGGATGTGCCCGGCGGCTGCACTGCGGTCGGCAATCCCGCGCGGCTCACCAATTGTCCGGAGCCTGCTTCTGCGGCGTGAACCATGACCCATCATCAGCTTTCAATTGTCGGAGCGTGCAATGAAGACGGCAATCGTGATCGGCGTCGGACCGGAACGCGGCCTTGGCGCCCGGCTCTGCAAGCGTTTTGCGGCCGAGGGGCTCAAGGTGATCGTCGCGGGCCGGACGCAGTCGGCGTTGCGGGCGGTCGTGGATGACATCGCGAAGGCCGGCGGTGTGGCCACGCCCGTCGTCGCGGACGCGACCCGGGAGAGCGACATCACCGCCTTGTTCGATGCCGCCGGCGAAGACCTCGACCTCGCGATCTACAATGCCGGCAACAACACGCCGGGAAAGATCATCGAGATGGACGCCGAGTATTTCGAGAATGCCTGGCGCGTGGTCTGCTTCGGCGGCTTCCTGTTCGGCCGCGAAGCGGCGCGCCGCATGGTGCCGAAGAAGACCGGCACGCTGCTCTTCACCGGCGCCAGCGCCTCGCTGCGCGGGCGATCCGGCTACGGCGCATTCAACTCGGCCAAATCAGGCGTGCGCACGCTGGCGCAGGCCATGGCCAAGGAATACGCGCCCGACGGCATCCATGTCGGCCATGTCGTGGTCGACGGCGCGATAGCCGGCGACAAGATCTTTACGCGGTTTCCGGATGCGGCCGGCCGCGAGGACAGCCTGATCGACATCGAGGGCATCGTCGACGCCTTCGCCTTCCTCTACCGTCAGCCCGAGCGGGCCTGGTCGTTCGAGCTCGACGTGCGGACCTCGAAGGAGAAGTGGTAGATCGCGTCCGACGGATCAGGCGGCAGCCTTGTTCTTGATGGCGCCAATGATCGCGGTGAGAATTGCCCCGCCGGCGCCACCGGCGACAACCTGTGACACGACGCCGCCAACGCTCAGATTTCCCGATTGCGCTGCGGCCATGACGGACGGAAGCAACAACGTCACGATCTGGCCGAGCACGCCACCACCGACCAGACCGGAAATGACGTTCCCAGCCATTCCGAGATCAAATGTCGGCGAAGACTTGCCCGCGCCAACTCCACCAAGCGCACCTGAGACGAGGTTGATCAGAATCTGTTCCATGAAGACCTCCCATATGACGGGCAGCTCATGCGTCACCACCATCGGTTGACGGGCAGCCCATCGACACTCTCAGGCGCGTTACAGACAAAAACAAGAGAGCTGTGTCGCCGATCGCGAGGTGAAGTTCCGTCGCGGATGGCACAAACTGCATAATGATCCTTTCGACTTCTCCTTTACCGAATTTCGGATGCGGCGCGCGCCCCGCACGGACGAAACGCGCCGCGAGAATGCCAACCGGAAAAGTGTGCCGTGTGGGTGCCCCTGACCCTCCCTGTTCCCGCAAGGGGGCGGGCACGCAGCTCGCGCGGGGCCGACAGCCTCCATGTGTCCAACACCCCCGCCAACCGCCTGCGGCGCTTACCTTTCCCGCAGTCAAATTCGCCCCCGGTAACCCCGCATTAACCATCGCCGGGCTCTGGTAAGCGCGGACAATCGCGCCCAAAGCCCGAGGTCAAGGCCATGGGTCGAGGCCCTTAGTTTTGACATCTTGGCAGGGAATGCAGGCGGCGGCTTTGGACAAGCCCCTGCACTCCAGAAAGACAAGGCTTTGAGCGGGCTTGCCGGCCGCGCCGGTGCTAGCGCGGCTGTTGGGGAACCGGCCGCCATTTGCAGGCCGGGACAGAGGTAACGATCGCCAGAAAACGATCGTCTTGAGAGGATACTGCTGATGAATCCGGCCGACGTGGCTCAGTCCGCCCTCCCGGTTGCCGCCTCCGCCGACGTGTCGCTGATCGCGCTGTTCTGGCAGGCTCACTGGATCGTGAAATGCGTCATGCTGGGCCTGTTGTCCTGCTCGGTCTGGGTCTGGGCCATCGCGATCGACAAGATCTTTCTTTACGCGCGCACACGGCGTTCGATGGATCGGTTCGAGCAGGCGTTCTGGTCCGGCGAGTCGATCGAGGAGCTCTACCGCACGCTCTCGGCCAAGCCGACCCATTCCATGGCGGCCTGTTTCGTCGCCGCGATGCGCGAGTGGAAGCGCTCCTTCGAGAGCCACGCCCGCTCGGTTGCGGGTCTCCAGATGCGCATCGACAAGGTCATGAACGTCTCGATTTCGCGCGAGGTCGAGCGGCTGGAACGCCGGCTTCTCGTGCTCGCGACCGTCGGCTCCGCCGGCCCCTTCGTCGGCCTGTTCGGCACGGTCTGGGGCATCATGTCGAGCTTCCAGTCGATCGCGGCGTCTAAAAATACCTCTCTGGCGGTGGTGGCGCCCGGCATCGCCGAAGCGCTGTTTGCGACCGCGGTCGGCCTTATCGCCGCCATTCCTGCCACTATTTTCTACAATAAGTTCACCTCCGAGGTGAACCGGCAGGCCCAGCGGCTCGAGGGCTTCGCTGATGAATTTTCAGCCATCCTGTCTCGCCAGATCGACGAGCGGGGCTGACGGACGGTATGTATAGGGTGAAGGCGAGATTGGGCACCAGACCATGGGCATGAACGTCGCGGGTTCGTCCGGAGGCGGCGGCCGTCGCAGCCGGCGCAAGCCGGTCATGGCCGAGATCAACGTCACGCCGATGGTCGACGTGATGCTGGTGCTGCTCATCATCTTCATGGTGTCGGCGCCGCTGCTGACCGTCGGTGTGCCGCTCGACCTGCCGCAAACCCAGGCCAAGAGCCTCGAGACCAACGACCAGAAGCCGATCCAGATGTCGGTCGACATCAATGGCAAGGTGTTCATCAACGACGCCGAGATCGCGATCAACGAGCTGATCCCGAAGCTGAAGGCGATCACGGATGCGCGTGGCGGGCTCGAGGAGCGCATCTATCTGCGCGCCGACAAGAAGGCGGATTACGGCACCGTGGCCAAGGTGATGGGCCAGTTGTCGGGTGCCGGATTCAAGAAGCTGGCACTCGTCACGGAATCGGATCAGGGGTCCTAAGCCGGTGAAGGTGAACGTCGACAAGACACTTGTTGCGTCGATTGCTCTCCACGTCCTCGTGATTGGATGGGGGCTGCTCACCTTTAGCAGCAAGGCCTTCATCGCGCCGGAAGAGTCGCTTCCGATCGACATCATCTCCACCGACCAGCTCGCGCAGATCACCAACGGGCAGAAGACCGGCAAGAAGGAAGAGCCGAAGCCCAAGGTCGAAAAGATCGCCGAGGCCAAGCCCGAGGAAGACGCCGTCGGCAAGGTCACCGAGAAGAAAGAGCTGATCAAGACCAACTCGACCCCCGATACGCCGCCGAAGCCTGTCGAAAAGCCGGTCGAGAAGAAGCCCGATCCACCGAAGCCGGTTGCCGAGACCAAGCCCAAGGATGAGCCGAAGCCGCAGGAGAAGAAGCCTGATCCGGCCAAGGAAGATCCGATTGCGGAACTCCAGAAGAAGCTGGAGACCAAGAAGCCGCCGCCCAAGCCGGTGGAGCAAAAGGTCGCGGCGGTACAGCCGCAGCAGCAGCCGAAGCCCAAGGAGCGCAGCTTCGACCCCGCGCAGATTCAGCGCGACCTCGACAAGCGTGCTGCGACCCGGCACGAGCTCTCGGGATCGGCGCTGAATGCGTCCGCCGCTTTGGGCTCGACGTCCGGGACCGCAGTCGCCAATGTCGCAACTTGGCAAGGTGCATTTCAGGGCGCGGTCAAGCGCTGCTTCACGCCTACCTACAACGGGCAGGACGCCAATCAGTACGAAGCCGACATCGACATTCCCATGAAAATCGACGGATCGCTCGCGTCCGAACCCGTCATCGTCGCAGTGCGAGGACCGTCGCGGTCGATCGCCCAGGCGGTGGCGGAGAGCGCAAGGCGGGCCATCGTGCAGTGCCAGGTCTATTCCTTCCTGCCGAAGCAGCAATACGATACCTGGAAGCTCATTCCGATGACTTTCGGCCTAAAAGACATGTTGTGACATCCGAACAAAAGAATTTTCCGATGAATGACGTCCGATCGATCAACCGCCGCCGCTTCATGACCCTGACCGGGTCGACGCTCGCGCTGCTCGGGGGCGGACAGGCCTTCGCCCAGCAGCCGCAGCAGGGGCGGCTCCGCATCGATCCCACGGAGTTCCGTCCGATCCCGATCGCGATCACCAACTTCGTGCCGGGGTCGCCCGCCGACGGCGATGTCAGCAACGGCGTCACGCAGGTCATCACCAACAATCTGAAGCGCTCGGGCCTGTTTGCCCCGATTGACCAGGCCGCCTTCATCGAGCGCATCACCAACATCGACGTTGCGCCGCAGTTCCAGAACTGGAAGACCCTCAACGCGCAGGCGCTCGTCACCGGCCGCATGACGCGGCAGCAGGACGGCCGACTCAAGGCCGAATTCCGCCTGTGGGACGTCGTCACCGGCCAGCAGCTCGCCGGCCAGCAATATTTCACCTCGCCGGAATATTGGCGCCGCATCGCCCACATCATCTCCGACCAGATCTACGAGCAGATGACCGGCGAGAAGGGCTATTTCGACAGCCGCGTCGTGTTCGTCGACGAGTCCGGGCCGAAGGAGCGCCGCGTCAAGCGGCTTGCGATGATGGACCAGGACGGCGCCAATGTGCGCTATCTGACCCGCGGCGCCGACCTCGTGCTGACGCCGCGCTTCTCGCCGAATTCGCAAGAGATCACCTATATGGAATTCGGGCAGGGCGATCCGAAGGTCTATCTCTTCAACATCGAGACCGGCCAGCGCGAGATCGTCGGCAACTTCCCCGGCATGACCTTCGCGCCGCGCTTCTCGCCGGACGGCCAGCGCGTGATCATGAGCCTGCAGCAGGGCGGCAATTCCAACCTGTTCGCGATGGATTTGCGCTCGCGCTCGACCACGCGCCTCACCGACACGCCGGCGATCGACACGTCTCCGTCCTACTCGCCGGACGGCACCCGCATCTGCTTCGAGTCCGATCGTGGCGGCAGGTCGCAGATCTATGTGATGGCGGCGGGCGGCGGACAGGCCCAGCGCATTTCCTTTTCCAAGGACGACAACAACGCCACCTATTCGACACCGGTGTGGTCGCCGCGCGGCGATTACATCGCCTTCACCAGACAGGGCGGTGGGCAGTTCTCGATCGGCGTCATGAAACCGGACGGCTCCGGCGAGCGGCTGCTCACCTCCGGCTTTCACAATGAAGGCCCGACCTTCTCGCCGAACGGTCGCGTGCTGATGTTCTTCCGCGATCCCGGCGGCAATGGCGGACCGTCGTTGTTCTCCGTCGACATCTCCGGCCGTAACGAGCTGAAGGTGCCGACGCCGGGCTTCGCCTCCGATCCAGCGTGGTCGCCGCTGCTGTCCGCGACCGCAGGCCAATAGAACGCGCGCGCGCGTCCACCGACGCGCGGTGTTCTTGGGAAAGAGAGCGCCGATTTTTCGGGTTTTTGCGTGCGCGGCAAGCTTTCCTTCACCTTGTGCCCGGCAAGGCTTGCCTAGTTGCTTGATATTTCAGCAGAAACAGTTTCGCTATTGCCGAAAAACAACTCGACTTTAACGATGTTCCCTCAGAAAGGCTTCATCTGGTCTGGGTAAAAGTACACGTCAAGCAGGACGCGCGTACAAACCAAAATGCAGCTCGCAAGCCAGACCGGAGAGATCGATCAAAAGCGCTCGCCGAATCATTCGGCGGCCGTGATCGATTCGCTGTTTGAGGCGTCCGGCCCGCTGTTCGCAGGCATCGTCTTCGTCGCGTTTGCAGCAAGCCTGACCGCGCTGAAGACGGGGCAAAGCCTGCTTTGGGCGTGCGTCCTATTTCTTGTCGTGGCGGGCGCGATCCGGGTGTTTGATCTCCGGCGCTTCGATCCCCGCAAGTCGGCTCTTACCGCCGATGAAGCGGCCAGGTGGCAGAAGCGCTATAGAATCGGAGCGCTGATCCAGGCTGCTGCGATCGGTATATGGTGCTCGACCGCCCTGTTGAGCACTGATGATGCAGTCGTCCACCTGATTGCCTTATCCGTCACCACCGGGATCGTGGCGGGAGGAGCGGGCAGGGCGTACGGGCGACCATCGATATTTCATCAGCAGGCCGTGCTTCAATTTGGTCCGCCGGTGATCGCGTTGGCGCTGCGCGGCACGCCTTATTACATCGCCATGGCGTTCGTAAGCGCCGCATTCTTGCTTGCGATCATGCAGCTGTCTGCCAATCTGCACAAAATATTCATGCGGGCGGTCGTGGCGCGTGAACGCGAAGCGGCGCTTGCCGGCCAGTTTGATACTGCCCTGAACAACATGCCGCACGGTCTGTGCATGTTCCGTGTCGACAGGCAGCTGGCCGTCATGAATCACCGGTTCAGCGAGATGTTGAACCTTCCCGACGATCTCGTTCGGGCGGGCGCCACGGCGCGCGATATCATGACCGCGTGCGTCGGCTCCGGCTCCATCTCGGCTGTGAGCGGCGAGATGATCGTCGCCGAGATCGAGAACGCGCATGCGAACGAGATCGTGACCGCCGATCCCGACATGCAGAGAAACCGGTCATTTTGCTGGACGGTCCAGCCGATGGCCGACGGCGGCGCAGTGGTGCTGCTCGAGGACGTGACCGAGCGGCGCAACGCCGAGGCCAAGATCACGCATCTTGCCCGCTACGACGAATTGACGGCGCTCCCCAATCGCGTCCATTTCCGCAACGTGATCGAATCCCTGCTGGAGGCCTCGCGTCATTCCGATCGGTTGTCCGCGCTGCTGTTCGTCGACCTCGACCAGTTCAAGCAGGTCAACGACACGCTCGGTCATCCCTGCGGCGACCAGCTCCTCTGTGCGGTCGCCAACCGCCTGCGCGAGATGTTGCGACCGGAGGATTTCGTCGCCCGCTTCGGCGGCGACGAGTTCGTCGTATTCCAGCAGGATATCAGCGCGGCCGAGGATGCCGCGAGCCTTGCCCGCCGCATCGTCGAGCGCCTGAGCGAACGCTACCGGATCGACAATCACCTGGTCGAGATCGGCGCCAGCGTCGGCATTGCGCTGACCTCGTCCGAGGGCGTCAGCGCCGACACGCTGCTCAAGAACGCCGACATGGCGCTCTACCGCGCCAAGGCCGACGGCCGCGGCACCTTTTGCTTCTTCCGCGACGAGATGGCGGCCACCGTTGAGGCCCGCCGCATCCTCGAACTCGACCTGCGCAAGGCGCTCGCCAACGAGGAATTCGAGCTGTTCTTCCAGCCGCTGGTCAATCTGAAGTCCGGCAAGATCTCCACCTGCGAGGCGCTGCTGCGCTGGAATCATCCGGTGCGCGGCACGGTCTCGCCGGTCGACATCATCCCGGTCGCGGAGGACATGGGCCTGATCGTCGATCTCGGCCGCTGGATCCTGCGCCGCGCCTGCATGGAATGCATGAAATGGCCGGAGGGCGTCAGCGTCGCCGTGAACTTCTCGCCGCAGCAATTCCACCAGCGCGACGTGCTGAGCGAGATTCGCTACGCGCTCGAAGTGTCGGGGCTGCCGGCGCACCGCCTCGAGATCGAGATCACCGAATCCTCGCTGCTGCGGAACACGCAGCTCACCCACGATATCCTGTCCCAGCTACACGCGCTCGGCGTGCGCATCTCCCTGGACGATTTCGGCACGGGCTATTCGAGCCTCAGCTATCTGCACAACTTCCCGATGCAGAAGGTCAAGATCGATCGCTCCTTCCTCGAGGGCATCGACACCGACCGCCCGCTGACGCTCTTGCGCGGCGTGGCGCGGCTGTCCGCCGATCTCGGCATGGCGGTCGTGGTCGAGGGCATCGAGACCAGCGAGCAGCTTGAGCTCGTCAGCGCCGATGGCACGGTCACGGAAGGACAAGGCTATCTGTTCAGCCGCCCGGTCCCGGCTGTGCGGGTCCGTCAATTGCTCAATGCTTCGCATGGCAATCGCTTGCCGGAGCAGTTGATCCTGGTCTCCTCGCGATCGCTCGCCTAGCTTCGAGCGACGCTCGATCTTTCCCGACATACCAGACCAAACCCGTGGTTTTCCGGTAGCCAAAAGGTTAACCCTAACCTTTCTAAGGCTTTGCAATTATATTAAGAAACCTTTAATCTTTTTGTACTCGCGTAAGTTGTTTGGAAGTTTGGAGTAACGGATGTCGTCTGAAGTCGAGCTACGCAGGCCTTCGCCGGTACGCGGGGCAGCGCTGTTCGATCGCATCGACTATCGGCTAATCGAGGCTCCCGAAGACAGAGATTCGATCTTCCATCTGCGCTACAGGGCATATCTGAATGGCGGATTGATCTTGCCATCAGAGACTTGCCAGGTCCGCGATGTCTATGACGACGCGGCCAATGTCTGGATATTCGGCGTTTACGTCGACGGAGAGCTGTGCAGTTCAGTCCGCATCCATGTCCTGACGCGGGAATGCCGCTTATCCTATTCGACCGAATTGTATGGCGATGTTCTCCACAGGCGGCTCGATCGGGGCGAGGTTTTCGTCGATCCAGCCCGGCTTGCTGCCGATCCCGACAAAGCCAGGGGACTCCCGGAACTCCCCTATCTGACCCTGCGGCTGGCCTACCTGGCTTGCGAGTATTTCAATGCCGATACGGGCCTGGCGATGGTGCGTCCCGATCACCAGCCATTTTACCGGCGCGTGTTTTTGCATGAGCCCGTCGCCGAACCGCGCGCGTTTCCGGGCTGGCATACGATGAAGACGTCATTGATGGCGTCCGATTTCAGGAACCTTCGGGAAAAGGTGCTGACACGCTTTCCCATCATGCGCTCGAGCGCGTTCGAACGGCGGATGCTGTTCGACCGCAACAGTCAGCGCCACGTTGTGTCGCGGCCGGTTATCGTGTCAGCCCCCCTCAGTCCCGCTCCGGTGGCCACCCTGGGCTGACCGCGGTTCCGTCCGTCAGCGACGTTCCGCAGGCTGCCTCGGCCAAGGCCCAAAATTCCGGCAGACTTGGCGTTTTTGCGGCCGACACGGCTTGCCTTCACCCTCGCGCCACATTTACAACCCATTAACCATGGCGGTTGCTTTTCGCTGGTTGGGGGCATTTGATCGGCTGGGGCAAGGTTCCGTCAAGGTTGACGGAACGTTCGCTTAACCAACCCCCTGTAGACCGGACAGCAGTGGACGAACGTGAGCGTGGAGGCTCCGGAATGAATTATCCTATGCGTACCCTCCAGGGATTGAAGCTGGCCGCGGTGCTTGCCATCGCTCTGTCGATGGGCGCTTGCGCCAACAAGAACGTGGGTATGGACGCGAACGCGAGCGCGGCGACGCCGGGCAGCCAGCAGGACTTCGTGGTGAACGTGGGCGACCGCGTGTTCTTCGAGAGCGATCAGACCGATCTGACCCCGCAGGCGATCGTGACCCTCGAGAAGCAGGCGCAGTGGCTGCAGAATTATCCGCGCTACTCCTTCACCATCGAAGGTCACGCCGACGAGCGCGGCACCCGTGAATACAACATCGCGCTCGGCGCCCGCCGCGCCCAGTCGGTGCGCTCGTTCCTTGCCTCGCGTGGCATCGATGCGAACCGCATGCGCACGATCTCCTACGGCAAGGAGCGCCCCGTCGCCGTCTGTAACGACATCTCCTGCTGGTCGCAGAACCGTCGCGCTGTGACCGTGCTGAACGCGAGCTCCTGACACCCGGTCAGGCGCCGTTCATCTTCAGAAACCGATTATGCCGGCGCCCTCTCGGGCGCCGGTTTCGTTTCAGCGATCTGTGACAGAAACCCCTTGGTGGCAGTCACAGTTTTGGCGTACTCCCTTCCTCATTGTGTGCCGCGGCGAATGATCCGCCGCGCGCCGCGTCGCATTCGTCGTCAGGGCAAGATGTCATCCAAATTCAAGGGAATTACCGGCACCGTGGCGTTCGCCGCGCTGCTCTCTGTGTGCGCGCCAGCCTTCGCCCAGTCGGACGACGGCGACCCCGAGATGCGGATCGAGCGGCTCGAGAACCAGCTGCGCCAGCTCACCGGCCAGAACGAAGAGCTGCAATATCGCAATCGCCAGCTCGAGGATCGGCTGCGGGCGCTCGAGGGCGGCGCGCCCGGACAGGCGCCGGCACAGCCTAACGTCGCGGCCACGCCGCCCGCTCAGGTCGCCCCTGGCTATCGCCAGCAGCCTCCGCAGCAGCAACAAGCCGCGCAGCCGAATTACGAGCAGCCGCAGATCGCGGCTCCCGCGCCGATCGTTCAGGAACAGCCGGGCCCCGGCGCCCCCGGCACGCGCCGCCGCGGCGATGCGTTCGACCCGAGCCAGAATCCGAATTCGCCCGGCGCGCCGCGCGCGCTCGGCGGCGGCCAGCAGCCGATGTCAGTGGGAGCTCAGGGCGGTGCGCCCGGCGGCCGCGACGCCGGCGCGCCGCTCGATCTCAGCAACAATGGTGGCCGTTATCCGCAGGCCGCAGCGCCGGCGCAGCCGGGCTATCCGCCGGCACAGCAGGGCAATCCCGCGCAGGCCGGTGGTCCGGCTCTCACGACCCTGCCGCCCTCGGCGACGCCGCGCGACGAGTTCGACCTCGGCATCGGCTATATGCAGCGCAAGGACTACGCGCTCGCCGAGCAGACCATGAAGAATTTTGCGGGGAAATATCCGAGCGACCCGCTGCTCGGGGACGCGCAATACTGGCTCGGCGAAAGCTATTTCCAGCGCCAGCAATATCGCGATTCCGCGGAAGCCTTCCTCACCGTCACCACCAAATACGACAAATCGGCGAAGGCGCCGGATGCGCTTCTGCGGCTCGGCCAGTCGCTCGCCGCGCTGAAGGAGAAGGAGGCCGCCTGCGCCGCCTTCGGCGAGGTCGGCCGCAAATATCCGCGCGCCTCGGCCAGTGTGAAGGCCGCCGTCGACCGCGAGCAGAAGCGGACGAAGTGTTGATGCGAGGCGTTTGAACCTGACAACGCCGATGGCGCTGCGCTAAATTGCGGCGTCATGTCAGACGACGACAATTCTCCGATCTCCGCACGCGCGGCGAAGCAGCTCTTCGCCGAGCTGAAATCTGCGCCGGCGCTGGTGCTCGCGGTCTCCGGCGGCCCCGACTCGGTCGCGCTGATGTGGCTCGCCGCGCGCTGGCGCCGCGGTCTTGGCCGCGGCCCGGAACTCACCGTCGTCACCGTCGATCACGGCCTGCGGGTGGAGGCGGCGCGCGAGGCGCGTGAGGTCAAACGGCTCGCGGCCGAGCTCGGATTGACGCACCGGACCCTGCGCTGGCGCGGTCCAAAGCCGGCAACAGGATTGCCGGCCGCCGCGCGCGAAGCCCGCTACCGGCTGCTTGCGCATGCGGCGCGCACAGCCGGCGCGAGCCATGTGCTGACTGCGCATACCCGGGACGACCAGGCCGAGACAGTGTTGATGCGGCTCGTCCGCGGCAGCGGCATCGCCGGGCTGTCGGCGATGGCCCGGCTCACGACTCGCGACGGTCTCGTGCTGGCGCGCCCGCTGCTCGACGTTCCGAAATCGCAGCTCATCGCGACCCTGAAGCGGGCTGGAATCGGCTTTGCCGACGATCCCACCAATCGCGACGCAGCCTTCACGCGGCCGCGGTTGCGGGCGCTGCTGCCGCAGCTCGCCGCGGAGGGCGGCGATGCCCGCACGCTGGTGCGGCTGTCGGCGCGGCTCGCCCGTGCCAATGCGGCCGTCGAGGTGCTGACCGACGGCGCCGAGCGCTTCCTCCGTTTGCGGGATCGCGGCGATGCGCCGCAGCCGGGCGTTCGCAGTTTCGAGGCCCAAACCTCCTTCGAAGCAGAAGCCTTCGCCACCCTGCCGGAAGAAGTCCGGTTGCGGCTGCTTCTGCGGGCCATCGACGCGCTCGGGCACGAGGGGCCGGCGGAACTCGGCAAGGTTGAGACCCTCCTGGCCGCGCTCGATCAGGCCATGCTCGATCAGGGCGTGGCGGCTCGCTCCCGTTCCCCCGCAAATGGCCGTGCCATCCTGAAGCAGACCCTGGCGGGAGCCTTGATCAGCTTGGCCCGCGGGCGTATCCACATCGCGCCCGCGCCGGCGCGGCGGTCCCCAAGGGGAAGTCAAAGGGGAATTCCAAGGGGCCCGAAGCGGTGATGAGGGCGGATCATGACACCGGCCGTTTCCGCAGGGCCGCCGTCAGGACACCTCAACCGAGGGTCAGGACACCTTAACCAGGCAGGAAAAACCCCGGCTATGCCGCCATTATTTCAGCGGGAATCGCTCTAAGATGGGATAAATAGTCCCATCTCGTTCCCTTGGCAGCGACCGGGGCGGCACCTAAATTGTAGACGTCAAACGATGAGGATTCCTTGGGGATTTCGTCGTAATGCCCAAGGATGAGGCCGCGATCCGCGCGACCACGAAGGAAGATCGATGAACGCCAATCTGCGCAATTTCGCCCTCTGGGTCATCATTGTTTTGCTGCTGTTGGCGTTGTTCACGCTCTTCCAGAATCCGGGTCAGCGGGCCTCCTCGCAGGACATCGCCTTCTCGCAGCTCCTGAGTGAGGTCGACCAGGGCCATGTCCGCGACGTCGTGATCCAGGGGCCGGACATCCACGGCACCTTCACCAACGGCTCGAGCTTCCAGACCTATGCGCCGAGCGATCCGACGCTGGTGAAGCGCCTGTACGACAGCAAGGTGCAGATCACCGCGAAGCCGCCCGGCGACAACGTGCCGTGGTTCGTCTCGCTGCTGGTCTCCTGGCTTCCGTTCATCGCGCTGATCGGCGTCTGGATCTTCCTGTCGCGGCAGATGCAGGGCGGCGCCGGCAAGGCGATGGGCTTCGGCAAGTCGCGCGCGAAGATGCTGACGGAAGCGCATGGCCGCGTCACCTTCGAGGACGTCGCAGGCGTCGACGAGGCCAAGCAGGATCTGCAGGAGATCGTCGAATTCCTCCGCGACCCCGGCAAATTCCAGCGCCTCGGCGGCCGCATTCCGCGCGGCGTGCTGCTGGTCGGCCCTCCCGGCACCGGCAAGACCCTGATCGCGCGTGCGGTCGCGGGCGAAGCCAACGTGCCGTTCTTCACCATCTCCGGTTCTGACTTCGTCGAAATGTTCGTCGGCGTCGGCGCCTCTCGCGTCCGCGACATGTTCGAGCAGGCCAAGAAGAACGCGCCTTGCATCATCTTCATCGACGAAATCGACGCCGTCGGCCGTCACCGCGGCGCCGGTCTCGGCGGCGGCAATGACGAGCGCGAGCAGACGCTGAACCAGCTGCTGGTCGAGATGGACGGCTTCGAGGCCAACGAGGGCGTGATCCTGATCGCGGCGACCAACCGTCCCGACGTGCTCGATCCCGCGCTGCTGCGTCCGGGCCGCTTCGACCGCCAGGTCGTGGTGCCCAATCCGGACGTCGTCGGCCGCGAGCAGATCCTCAAGGTTCACGTCCGCAAGGTGCCGCTGGCGCCGGATATCAACCTCAAGACCATCGCGCGCGGCACCCCGGGCTTCTCCGGCGCCGACCTGATGAACCTCGTCAACGAAGCCGCTTTGACCGCTGCCCGCCGCAACAAGCGGATGGTGACGCAGGCCGAGTTCGAGGAAGCAAAAGACAAGGTGATGATGGGCGCCGAGCGCAAGTCGCTCGTCATGACCGAGGAAGAGAAGCTGCTGACGGCCTATCACGAGGGCGGCCACGCCATCGTCGGTCTCAACGTCGTCGCGACCGACCCGATCCACAAGGCGACCATCATTCCGCGCGGCCGCGCGCTCGGCATGGTCATGCAGCTGCCCGAGCGCGACAAGCTGTCGATGTCTCTGGAGCAGATGACCTCGCGGCTCGCCATCATGATGGGCGGCCGCGTCGCTGAAGAGCTGATCTTCGGCCGCGAGAAGGTCACCTCGGGTGCGTCGTCCGACATCGAGCAGGCCACGCGCCTCGCCCGCATGATGGTGACGCGCTGGGGCCTGTCCGAGGCGCTCGGCACCGTGTCCTACGGCGAAAACCAGGACGAGGTTTTCCTGGGCATGTCTGTGTCGCGCACCCAGAACGCATCGGAAGCGACGGTCCAGAAGATCGACACCGAGATCCGCCGTTTCGTGGAAGAGGGCTACAACGAGGCGACGCGCATTCTCACTGAGAAGCGTGCCGATCTCGAAGCGCTCGCCAAGGGCCTGCTCGAGTTCGAAACGCTCTCCGGCGACGAGATCATCGACCTGCTCAAGGGCAAGAAGCCGAACCGCGAGTCCGTGCTCGAGCCGACCACGCCGCGCGCCTCAGCCGTACCGCCGGCCGGCAAACCGCGCCCGCGTCCCGATCCGGACCCCGGCCTGGAGCCGCAGCCGCAGGCGTGATTGCAATGAGATTGAACTGAAAAACGCGGCGGAAACGCCGCGTTTTTTGTTGGATCGAACTCCGGTCTCGTATCCTGGACGCGAGAGGGACGTGAGCTGTAACCGCAAGCTCCGTCATTGCGAGCGCAGCGAAGCAATCCAGACTGTCACCGCGGCGGGATTCTGGATTGCTTCGCTGCGCTCGCAATGACGATGTGGATGCAGTGGTGTTCGCAACAACACCGCTCCCGTAGGGTGGGCAAAGGCGCGCAAGCGCCGTGCCCACGACCTCTCGGGAGTCGCGACAGGTGGTGGGCACGCTGCGCTTTGCCCGCCCTACGGGTCCCGACGCTGGAATGAATAGCGTTGCGCTCCTATAGCGGGCCGGTGTCCGCCTTCGGTGCGCTGGGTCGAGACGCGGAAACACAAGTGGGCAAATTCAGTCCGCTACCCCCATTGAAAGGACATCAATGGGAGGCTTCGATGATCCTCCCCCTTGATAGAGAGGCCCGCCAGATCACGAACAGGGCATCGCGGCGGGCTAAGCTGCCTCGCGTTGGCCATGATTTCGAGCGTACATTCGCCCAATCTGGGCGATGGCAGGGCAGTTGCAATGACGGCTCAGTCCCACAAGACCGCGGAAGAGGAGTACGAGGAGCAGGTTCGCATCCTCCTCCGTATCGTTTCAGCCTCCACTTTGGGGCTTCTCGCTTTTGCTGCGGGCCTGCTGATCGGGACCTTTCTGTTTTCGTGATCGAAGATGAGCTGCGTCGTCACTTCGATGTGGTGGCGGCCGCGCCTGCGGCATCGTCCCGTACATGCACCACCGCGATCTTGTCCGCGTAGATCCGCTTCCAACCCTTGATATGATCCAGGATCTGGGCCGCCGGTGAATCCACCGTGAGCAGCGTTGCGTCGATCCTGTTGTCGTCGAGCGTGCGCAGCAGGCCGGAGACGTCACGCCCGTCTTCGGCGGCAAAATAGTCCATCAGGAATCCTTCGCCATAGAGCTCCGACCGTCCGTCGACGAAAGGCCTGATGTCGCGGACGATGAGGTAGCCGCCGAAGCCATAGGAATTGAAGATGCGCGCGGCCTTGCGCTCGGTCAGCACATCGACTGCCGCAACAGGCGTCTGCGCCGTCGAGAATTCAAAGGCATGATGGCCCGCAAAGGTCGCCGTCGCGGTTGCGGTCGCAAGCACGATTGCCACCGCGGCCAGCGCCGCCGGGGCGCCGGGAGCCATCCGCAAACCGCGCGGTGCATCCGACGCGGACCTGAACCAGCCGCTCAGCGGCTGCGCCAGGACCAGAGGAACGAGCACGCCGAAGGTTTCGATGCTGCGAACATGCGCCAGCGCCATCCAGGTGGCGCCGAGGATCAGCAGCACGCGCGGCGGCGACAGCGCCAGCCCACGCGTGAGCGCGAGGCCGAGCAGTCCGAGCAGCGCGCCCGCGAACGGGCTGAACGAGCTGAAATCGGCCGGACGCCATTCGGCGATGACGGAGAAGGATTTGCCAAGGCTGAGGATGCGGGCGGCACCGAGCAGCGTGTCCAGGCCGTAGGGCGTGCAGCAGCTCGCCGCCAGTGCGCCAAGCCCGAATATGGCCCAGCGCATCGCAAGCGCCAGCCGGCGTGCCGGCGCGGCGCGCCAGAGCGCTTCGAGGCCGATTGCGCCGATCAAGGCGAGCCCGAGCACGAAGCCGCCGTGGAGATTGGCCCATAGCGTCATCAACGGCAGCAGCAGGAAGGACGGCGCGCGGCCGCGGTCAGCAGCCGCCATCAAGGCGCCGGTCCAGGCGACCATGACCGGCAGCGCGAGCACATGTGGGCGAGCCAGCAGATGTGGCGCGGCCAGCGTCATCGCCAGCAGGCAGAACACCAGCGCATAGGGCAGGTCGAGATGCCGTTGCAGGAAGGTCAGCAGCAATCCCATCGCCAGCGCGATCGCAGCCGCGGTCAGCACGACGGGCCCGGCCCATCCCCATCCGGCATAGGTCGTCGCGAACAGAACCTGCGACAGCCAGGAGGTCGAGAGCCAGACCTCACCCTGGCGCGTCAGCGAATAGAGGTCGGTCCAGGGCACGGCGCGATGATCGAGAATCCACTGGCCGACCTTGATCTGCCAGAGCGTATCCGGATCGTGCAGCAGGCTGTCGCCGCTGACCAGCAGCAGTAGAAAGGTCGCGGCCGCGACGCACAGCGGCGCCAGATTGCGCCGGGCTCGCGCGATCGGAAGGCTGGCCGTGATGGTCATGGCTTGGCCGGGGCGACCGCCGCTGGCTCGCCGTCCCGCACATGGATCACGGCGATGTCGTCGGCATAAAGCCGCTTCCAGCCCTGGATGTGATCGAGGATTTGCGGACCCGGCGTATCGGCCCCCAGTAACGTCGCGTCGATCTTGTACTCGTCAAGCAGCTGCGGCAGCAGCGCGGGCTTCTTGCCCTCGGTGGCCTTGAAGAAGTCCATCACGAACTTCTCGCCATAGAGCTCGGCACGGCCGTCGACGAAGACCGGGACGTCGCGCGAGATCAGATAGCCGCCGAACTGGTAGCCGTTGAAGATCCGCTGCGCCTTGCGTTGCTGGAGCAGGTCGACGGCGGCGACCGGCGTCTGATCCATCGTGAAGGTGAAGCGGTGATGCGACATGTAGATCGAGGTCGAGGTCCAGGCCGCGGCGGCGATCATCAGTGCGCCGATGACGGTGACGTAGTGGCCCGTCCAGCTCTCGCTCTCCTGCGCGTCAGTTTGTGGCAGCGGCGATGTCTCGCCGAGCGGCTTGGCCAGCACCAGCGGCACCAGGAAGGCAAAGGCCTCGATGCTCCTGACATGGGTGAGCCCCATCCAGGTGAAGAGCAGGATCAGCAGGATGCGCGGCGGCGACAGCGTCAGGCCGCGAAACAGGCCGATCGCGATCAGGCCCAGGATCGCGGCCTCGAACGCGGAGAACGAGGCGAAATTCGCCGGCATCCATTCCGAGATAACCGACAGCAGCTCGCCGAGATTGAGGATGTTGGTCGCGCCCAGCAGCGTGCGCCAGCCATAGGGCGTGACGCAGGCGGCGACCATCGCGGCGACGCCGAACAGGAACCAGCGCGCGAGCAGCCGCACCTGCTTGCCGGAATCGAGAGTCCAGATCGCCTCCAGCGCCATCGGGCCGATCAGCGCGAGGCCGAGCACGAAGCCGCCGTGAAGGTTGGCCCACAACGACATCAGCGGCAGCCAAACCCAGGACGGCGTGACCTTGCGATCGGCGGCATTCATGAGAATGCCGACCCATGCGATCATCACCGGCAGCGCCAGGATGTGCGGCCGCGCCAGGATGTGGTGCAGCGACAGCAGCACGGCCAGCATCGCGAACAGCACGGAGCGCGGGATTTCGAGATGGGCATCGAGCAGATAGACGAAGATCGCTGCCGACGCCGCGATCGCGAGCGCGGTGAGGACCACGGGGCCGGCCCAGTCCCATTGCGTATAAGAGACTGAAAACAGAATCTGCGACAGCCATGATGTCGATATCCAGGGCTCGCCGAGCCGTGTGAACGAATAGAAGTCGGTATAGGGAAGCGCGTGGTGATCGAGGATCCATTGCCCGATCTTGATCTGCCAAAACGAGTCGGAGTCCTGAAGCAGGGTGTCGCCGACATAGAGGAAGAAGAGATAGGCGCCCGCGCCGACGCACAGCGGCACCAACGCGCGCGCGCGGCTCTGCACTGCAATGCTGTTGGTGAAGGATAGGGACATGCCGCCTCGTCTTGTTCTTGGTCCTGTTGGCCGAGCGGGCGGCATTGAACCATGGCGGTCATAACTTCCGGTAAATCGGCGGGACTGAAGCGTGATGCGATGAGACTCGGCTAGCCTCGATGGAGGTCCGTTCCCTCCCCCGTGTGGGGGAGGTTAGGGAGAGGGGTAGCCCAGGAAAAGGTGGTCGTTGTTGATGATGCGCCGATGGCAGGTGCGCGACGGATAGAATCCCCGTGTGGCACCCCCCTCCCTGCCCCTGCCCGCAAGCGGCAGGGCTATCGCATATGGGCTTGGCGAGGCCTGAGCGAGCGCCTCGTCCTTCGAGACGACCGCTCCGCGGTCTCCTCAGGATGAGGCTGAACGCAGCTTTGCGTGTCGAAATTGCTGCCACGTACTCCGTCCTCATCCTGAGGGCCCGCCGGAGGCGGGCGTCTCGAAGGATGGCCACAAGCGAGCTTCCCGCCGCGTTTTCCTCATATGCGATAGCCCTGCCACAAGGGGGGAGGGAATGGAGAGAGCGAGGCTTCATGTCCCTGCAATTTAACCGATTGTTTTAGATTTCGGTTTACCATCGTCGAATACATACAAACGGTTCCGTATTTCCGCAGTCGAATTAACTGCGGCGCAAGTCTTTGCCCTTACGTTCGGTTCCATGGTTGGGCGGCGCTGGGAAGCCGATTAGACCAGACCATTGAAGCCTCGTGTACCTTTTGGGAGCAGTCTATGAAGAACCTCGTTTCGCGTTTCGTGAAGGACGAATCCGGCGCCACCGCCATCGAATACGGCCTGATCGCCGCCGGCATCGCGCTGGCGATCATCACCGTCGTCAACAACCTCGGCACCACGCTGAACGCCAAGTTCGGCTCGATCTCGTCCAGCCTCAAGTAAGCCGGACGATCAACGGAATACCGAAGAGCCCTGTCATCGACGGGGCTCTTTTTGCTTTGCCCGAAGCATCGCGCGGGGCATTCGTCAAGGAGGCTTAAGCCTCCTTCAAGTCACTCGGGTGTATGGCTTGCACGCATCTGCGTCACCGTATTGCGTCAAAGGAAGCCGCATGGCCGAAGCCTCGTCCGTCCCGCCTGCTGTTGGTCGTCCCGGCGCACTTCCAGCCACGCTCCTCAACATCTCCTTCGTGCTGGCAATCGTCACCCTGGCGTATTTTCCGACGGCCTATCTCACGCATGTGTGGATCTTTGGCGCGGACGGACGCGGAATCCCGACGGACTTCGTCAATGTCTGGGCGGCCGGGAAACTGGCGCTCGAGGGCCATCCCGCGCTGGCCTGGGATTGGGACATCCAGAAGCAGGTCGAGCTCGCGCTGCTCAAGCAGGATTTTGTCGGCCATTTCGCCTGGCACTATCCGCCGCCCTTCCTGTTCGTGGCCTCCTTCCTCGCGCAGTTTCCCTATGCGATGGCTTTCATCGGCTTTGCCGCATTCAGCATGGTGCCTTATCTGGCCGTGATGCGCGCGATCATCGGGCGCAATGCGGGCCTTGTGCTTGCGATTGGATCTCCCGCCACCTTCATCAACATCCTGGTCGGGCAGAACGGTTTCCTCACCGCCTCCCTGATCGGCGGCATGCTTTATCTGATGCCGGCGCGGCCCGTGCTGGCGGGAATCTGTTTGGGCCTTCTGAGCTACAAGCCCCAATATGGACTGCTGTTTCCGCTGGTGCTGATCGCCGCCGCCGAGTGGACGGTGCTTTTCACCGCCGCCATCGTCACTGTGACGATCGCAGGGGCGTCCTGGCTCGCATTCGGGACCGAAAGCTGGCAGGCCTTCTTCCACTGGATTCCGATGTTCTCGCAGGCCTTCCTGACCGAAGGAAGGGCGCCCTGGTTCAAGATGCAGAGCATCTTCGCGTTGGTGCGCTATGTCGGCGGCACCGAGCAGCTCGGATGGATATTCCAGTGGGTGTTGACGGCAGCGGTTGCCGTCGTGCTGGTCGTGATGTGGCGGAGCAGGCTGCCCTACGCGCTGAAGGCGGCGATGCTCGCGGCGGCAACGCTGCTCACGACGCCCTATCTCTTCATGTATGATCTGGTTGTGCTGGGCATCGCGGTGGCCTTTCTCGTCCGCGCCGGGCTCGATGAAGGTTTCGCGCGCCACGAGGTGTTGGCCCTGGCGCTCGTCTTCGCGCTGCTTGCGAGCTTCCTGTTTCTCGGCCAGCCGGTGGGCTTCCCGGCAATCCTCATCGTCTTCGGGCTGATCCTCGGCCGCTGCGCAGCCTGGCGGGCTGCCGAGGCTCGGGCTACCGAGGCTGCATCGCTGCAGCTCGCAGCAACACGAACGAACTGAGAAACTCGAGCAAGCTCCGAGTGCGCTCGACCGTGAGACGCTAATGCGAAGCCCGCTCGATGAGCGGGCAGCTTTCGAGCATCGTGCCGGGGCGGGCGCCCTCGATGGCGACACAGGGCCTGGTGGGATCGATCGCAAGCGCGTAGCGATCCAGCAGCGCGCTACGGTCCGGCTCGCCGCGCATGTGCAATTCGCGGAGACCGCCGGGCAGGGGAGCCTTCAACCCGGCGCGGATGCGCTGGTCGAAGATGCCGCCGGGGACGATGGGCACACCGATATCGGCGAGCAAATAGAAGCGCGACTGCGGCGGAAGCTGCGGCGCGATATAAGCCAGCGGCTTGCCGAGGATAAAGTAGATCGCGGGCTGATCGAGCTCGTCGGCGATCTTCGGTCGGTAGGCGTCGGACCAGGGGCGGTGCCACCAGTCCGCCGGCTGCGACCACAATGCGATCGCCGCTGCAACCGTCAACATCAGCGCGTTCGGCGGAACGGGGGATGCCGTCAGCCATGTCGGCCCCGCGCTCGCAGCGAGGCGCGCGATCAGCAGAACGATGATCGGGCCACACAACAGTTCCAGAACGACCGCATAGCGCTGGATCGAGAACAGGCCGAGCCACGCCAGGTACGAGACTGCAAACAGCACCAGCAGCTGCACGTCGCGTCGTGTGAGGATTGCGCTGGCGCGCGTCATGCGCGCAAACAGGCCAAGCACGAGCAGCACCATCACGACCGCGAAGCGCGCGTCGCGGAACGGATGCTCCGCGCCTCTGTGGTCACCCATCAGCCAATAAAAGGGATAGGCCAGCGCGTCGGGCACGCTGTGCGGCATGAACTGCGCGTCCATCAGATTGATGGCCGCCACCTCGCCTGATTGGAAGACGGCATTGAACAGCGGGAAGATCGGATTGCCGGTGTCGCGCCAGGCGATCAGGCACCATTCGCCGCCGGCGAGCGCCGCGCCGACAATCCCGCCGAGTCCGAGAAGGACACTCGCCCGAAGCGGACGCGCTGAGGCGAGCACTGCCGCGGCTGCGCCTATCGCATAGACGACATTGGTCAGCTTCAGCCCGACCGCGGCGCCGATCAGGAGACCGGCCAGCAGGTGGCTGGCTGCGGGCCGGCGATCCGCAGCCAGGATCAGAAGGAAACCGCCGATCACGGGCAATGCCAGCAGCACGTCGGAAAAGCTCGTGCCCACTTCCGAGAGCGTCATCGGACCTGAGGCGGCGATTGCGATCGCCGCCGCGATCGCCGCGATGGTTGCGGCCTGGCGCAGGACCACGCGTGCAAACAGGCAAATGAGCGCGAGGTTGAGGCCGTGAATTGCGCCGATGATCATCAGCCCATACGGCGACGGCAGGAAGTGGCGGAGGTAATAGACGGGAAAATAGACGATCGGATTGAAGTAGGTTTGAAAGCCCGGCGGGACCGCATCGACGCCATAGCGGCCGTTGAGCACGGCCCAGACATTGTATTCGTGGTAGTTCTGCCAATCCCAGTTGACGTCCTCGCCCATCGCGAAGGTGTAGAGCGCGCCCGCCAGCATCGAGCAGACGACAATGGCAACGGGTGAGAGCGCATTCCCGCGCAGGTTCGTCGTCCATGATCGCCGCAGGCTTTCGGCCGCGGGCACGGGAGGGCAGTCGGGCAAGTCAGCAGTGGTTGTCGTGCGCTGCAGCATCAAGGCGCCACGTCCGATGGCAGCCCCTTTTCGAAAACGGGATGCGATGCAAAAAGCATTCTTGTGGGGCGCATTGCCGAATTCCGGTTGATCCTCGTAGGACTATGACCAGCCAGTTAAGGTTGCATGAATCAATGCACGGACCGCTTGCCTGGCGCGCGAGCGATCCGTCACGCATTTGCTTCTTGTCATCCCCCCTGAATAGTTGTTCAGTCCTTGCGGGGCGATTTGCATCTATTGCAGTGACGAAGCGTTCGGCCGCGGGCGTGCGGCAAGCGTGTGGGACAGGAAGCGCGCCATGGTTTATCGGCGAACGCATCAAGTGGTTAAGCGTCTTGCGGCGCGGCGCAGCGCCATCCTGGCGGCGGCAAGGGAAGCCGCAGCCGAAGGCGGCATGGCGGCAGTGCAGATCGCACCGGTCGCGGTCCGGGCCAACGTGGCGGCCGGCACCGTCTATCGTTACTTCCCCTCCAAGGCCGAGCTGATCTCCGAATTGATTTCCGAGGTTTCGCGTGACGAGCTCGCGGCGATCCGGCGCGCTGCGGATACCGCGCCTGGGCCGTCCTCGGCGCTGGCGGCGGCCGTGACCACGGTGGCTGTCCATACGCTGTCGCAGCGCCGGCTGGCCTGGGGCATCCTGGCTGAGCCTGTTGATGTCGACGTCAGTGCCTCGCGCCTTGCCAGCCGCCGCGAGATTGCCGGCGAGATCGCAGGGCGGATCGACGCCGCCGTGCGCGCCGGCCATCTGCCGGCGCAGGACACCGCGTTGGCCGCAACTGCACTGCTTGGTGCGCTGCACGAGGCGCTCGTCGGCCCGCTCGCGCCCGACAATCTCGAAGATCACGTCAAGATGCGCGATGCGGTGCAGACCGTGACGCTGCTGGCGCTGCGCGCCGTCGGCGTCATGGACGCCCGCGCCCGCGGTCTGGTGGTGCAGCAGACGCTGTTGCCAACGACCAAGGCGCTGGTCGGGGCTTAAAACGCCGGTGCTACGGGGGCGGCGAGCTGATCGTGCTCACGCCGTTGCCTGAGCACGTCTTTTCGCAAAACCCGAGCACAGCAGCCGAACGGGCCGGCTACTGTGCATGGGGTTGTTTTCTCGGTTTTTGTTGGCCGGGCGCGGGTCGCCTCAGATATCCGCGTCGCCCTCGGGGCCGACGGAGGCGATACGCACCATGTTGGTGGTGCCGGGAATGCCGAGCGGGACGCCGGCGACGATGATCACGCGCTGGCCGGCGCGGACGAAACCGTCGCGGAAGGCGATCTGCCCGGCGCGGCTCACCATGTCGTCCTGGTCGCGCGCATCTTCCGCCACCACGCAATGCACGCCCCACACGACGGCGAGGCGGCGTCCGGCCTGGATGTTCGGCGTGATCGCCACGACCGGCGGCTTCGGCCGCTCGCGCGCCACGCGCACGGCGGTGGAGCCCGAGCTGGTCCAGCAGATCAGCGCAGGCAGGTCGAGGGTCTCGGCGATCTGCCGCGCGGCGTCGGCGATGGCGTCGCCCGCGGTGGATTCGGGGGCGGGGCGCTGCGCCGTGAGCACCGAACGATAAGTTGGATCGCGCTCGACCTCCTCGCCGATGCGGTTCATGGTCGAGACCGCCTCGACCGGGAATTTGCCGGCCGCCGATTCCGCCGACAGCATGATGGCGTCCGCGCCTTCATAGACGGCGGTGGCGACGTCGGAGACTTCGGCGCGGGTCGGCACCGGCGACTGGATCATCGATTCCAGCATTTGCGTTGCGATCACCACCGGCTTGCCGGCGCGGCGCGCCATGCGCGTCATCTGCTTCTGCAGGCTCGGCACGCGCTCCAGCGGCAACTCGACGCCGAGGTCGCCGCGCGCCACCATCAGCGCGTCGGAAGCCTCGATGATGTCGGCGAGGCGATCGATCGCCTGCGGCTTCTCGATCTTGGCCATCACCGCGGCGCGGCCGCGGATCATCTTCTTGGCCTCGATCACGTCATCGGCGCGCTGCACGAAGGACAGCGCGATCCAGTCGACGCCGGTGACCAAAGCGGCCTCGAGGTCGGCGCGGTCCTTGGGCGTCATCGCCGAAACGGCCAGGTCGGTGTCGGGCAGGCTGACGCCCTTGCGGTCGGACATCTTGCCACCGACCACGACGCGCGTCACCGCGTGCTCCTTCGTGGTCTCCTCCGCGATCAGCCGCACCTTGCCGTCGTCGAGCAGCAGCGCATGGCCAGGCCGCAGCGCTGCAAGAATCTCCGGATGCGGGAGATTGACGCGCGTGGCGTCGCCGGGCGTCTTGTCGGAATCGAGCGTGAAGGTCTGGCCATTCTGGAGCTGGACTGCGCCTTCGGCGAAGGCGCCGAGCCGGAGCTTCGGGCCCTGGAGATCGACCAGGATGCCGATCGGGCGGCCGTAGCTGCTCTCGACATTGCGGATCGTCGCCACCAGCTCCCGCATCTTGTCATGCGGGGTGTGGCTCATATTGATGCGGAACACGTCGGCGCCGGCCTCGAACAGGCGGCGGATCATCGCGAGATCCGAAGAGGCAGGTCCGAGGGTCGCGAGAATCTTGATACGGCGAAGACGCCTCATGGCTTATTTCCAGGCGGGGGGGCAGCGGCCGGTGGCAGGCCGGGCGAGCCCGGGGGCGTAGCACCGGGCGGGCTATTGGGCAAACCCGGAACGCCGCCACCAGGGCCAACAGGGCCGGGCATCCCGGGGACATGCGGCTGTGACGGCTGCTCGTTGGCATCGGTGAGCTGCACCGTCCAGGCCCGCTGCTCGCCGGTATCGACCTCGAAATAGCCGGTCCGGTCATAGCCGCGCGCCAGGCAGTCCTCGGTGCCGCGGATGGTGAATTCCTTGTCGCGCGAGCACATGAAGGCCTGCCCCGACCATTCGCCGCCGCGGTCATAGTCGATCGCGTAAATGTAATAGTAACGGGCGACCAGCGTTCCCCGCAGCAGGGTCTCGCAGGAGCGGGACGAGATGTTCCACCAGCCTTCAGTGGTCCAGCCGTCGGCGTCCTTGTAGCCGAGCGCGATGCCGACCCGGCTGGACGTGTTGTTGCAGAGCCGGAAGTCGGCCGAAGCCGGGCTGGCCCAGAGACACAACAGGCCAACCACCAGCACCGGGACCAACCGGGCGAGCAGGCGAAGGGGGGAGCGGGGAGATTCGGCGATCATTGTCGCGGAACGTATACCAGATGATTGACGATTTGGCGTAGGCCGGGAACGGCCCCATTGTTGGCTCAGGGGGCCGTTTGCGCCGCGATATGGCAAAATCTGTGACAGGACCCCACCTGATCCCGTAAGGGTGACCACCATCGGGGCCAAAGCCAATTCGGGCCTAAGGGATCCAGACATGGCAATCGACGACAAAACCAGAACGGAACTCGAAGCGGCCGCTTTCCGTCGCCTGGTCGATCATCTGAAGACGCGGACCGACGTCCAGAACATCGATCTGATGAATCTGGCCGGCTTCTGCCGCAACTGCCTGTCCAACTGGCTCAAGGACGCCGCCGACGCCCAAGGCGTCGCTCTCAGCAAAGATGAGAGCCGGGAGGCCGTCTACGGCATGCCCTACGAGACCTGGAAGTCGAAGTACCAAGGCAAGGCCGCGCCCGAGCAAATCGAGGCGATGAAGAAGGCCCATCCCCACGATCACTGAGGGAAGCGTCGAGACGCGCGCTGAGTCGCGCCACACAACACCTTTCTTTGCTCTCCTGCAGGAAGATGTGGGCGCGCTGTGGACGAGCGCGATGCTTGCTTGAACGCAGTCGGCACGAACCCTATGGGTCTAGCCAGCACGCGCGGTGAGGATGCCGGCGTCACCTCGTTTTGCCAGTTCCATTGGGAGTACCAAGATGGCCACCTCCGCCGCCGTCCGCGACGACGAGCCCGCGACGAAATTTGCCAAAGACCAGCTCAAATCCATCATCGAGCGCATCGAGCGGCTGGAGGAAGAGAAGAAGGCGATCTCCGACGACATCCGCGACGTCTTCGCCGAAGCCAAGGGCAACGGCTACGACGTCAAGGCGCTGCGCACCATCGTGCGGATGCGCAAGCAAGACCCCAACGAGCGCGCCGAGGCCGAGACGATTCTCGAGACCTACATGCAGGCGCTGGGGATGATCTGAGGCGATGAGGCCGCAGCGTCACCGGTAGGAAATACCTCGTCCCGCCGCAGCGCACCCAGCTTGGGCAAAATCCGCTTGTCTGCTAGAGTGCTCGGTGAAGGGACCGAGCAATGGATGTGCCTGGACCTGAGCGCAGGCTCGCAGCGGTCCTCGCGGCTGACATGGTCGGCTTTAGTCGGCTCATGGAGGTCGACGAGGGAGGCACGCTCGCACGCCTCAAGACCCACCGGATCGAGCTGATCGATCCGGCCATCGCCAAAAATCACGGCCGTATCATCAAGACGACGGGCGACGGTATGCTCGTCGAATTCCATAGCGTCGTCGACGCCGTGCTGTGCGCGACTGAAATTCAGAGCCGGATGGGGCACCGCAATGCCGACGTCCCGCCGCCGCGATGGATACAATTCCGCATCGGCATCAATCTGGGCGACGTGATCGTCGACCAGAACGACATTTTCGGCGACGGCGTAAACGTCGCGGCACGGTTGGAGGCACTGGCCGAGCCCGGAGGTATCTGCATCTCGAGCGCGGTCCGCGACCAACTCGGCCTGCGTCTCGATGGCGTTGCATTCGAGGATATCGGCGAGCAGAACGTCAAGAACATCGTCCGTCCGATCCGCGTCTACCGGATTCGACTGGAGGAGGGGCCGGCAAGCGCATCGGACGACACGAAGGGCACCGCAAAGGCGACCGGCAAGTCGAAGAAGCCGTCCATCGCAGTGCTGCCCTTCGCCAACATGAGCGGCGACCCGGAGCAGGAGTTCTTTGCGGATGGCTTGACCGAGGACATCATCACCGAGCTTTCCCGCTTCCACGACCTGTTGGTGATCTCCCGCAACTCGACCTTTGTGTACAAGGGCAAAGCGGTCAAGGTGCAGGACGTCGGCCGCGAATTCGGCGTCGATTACGTCATCGAGGGCAGTGTGCGAAAGGCCGCAGATCGCGTCCGCGTCACCGTGCAGTTGATCGATGCGGAAACCGACAGGCACGTTTGGGCCGAACGCTACGACGGCGAGCTCAAGGACATCTTCGCCATCCAGGACGAGATGACCCGGGCAATTGCCGCCACGTTGCCCGGCCGCGTCGAGGCGGCGACGCATGATCGCGCGAACCGCAAGCCAACGGACAACATGGCGGCTTATGAATGCGTGCTGGCCGCCAAGGTCCTGCACCATCGCTCCAATCGCGAAGACAATGCGCGGGCGCAACTCCTGCTCGACCGAGCGGTCGAACTCGACGCGAACTATGCCCACGCACACGCGTGGAAGGCGTGCGTCCTGGGCCAGACCTGGGTCTATAGCTGGTGCGCGGATCGCGACTCCACCTTTGAACAGGTGGCTTCAGAGCTGGAGACCGCGCTGGCCCTCGACGACAATGACAGCGACGTCCACCGCATCCTCGCGGCGCTCAATCTGAACCGCGACGACCATGCCAAGGCGACCTACCATCAGGAGCGGGCGCTCGCGCTCAACCCGAACTATGATCTCGTGGTGGTGCAGCAGGGCGAACTCCTGACCTGGCTGGGGAGGCCGGAGGAGGGCATCGACTGGATCAAGAAGGCGATGCGGCTCAACCCGTACCACCCGGAACGCTTCTGGAGCCATCTCGGACGCGCCTATTATTGTGCCGAGAAATACGCCGAAGCCGCCGAGGCGTTCTCACGGATCACACGCCCCGATCACACCCATCACGCCTTCCTTGCAGGGATCTTTGCGCAAATGGGCAACGCGGTCGCTGCTGGCGCGCACGCGGCCGAAGTTCTCAAGCGTGAACCGGCATTTTCGGTGGCCAATCATCTCCCGACCCAGCATTATAAGCGCGACGTCGACCGTCAGCGCTACGAGGCGGGCCTTCTCAGGGCGGGCCTGCCGGCTTGATCAGGCGCGCAGCGGAGACCGATTGGCGATCGATCGAGAGTGAGACCGTGACTGAGCCGCTGTTGCCGCGCGAGGTGAGCCGGGCCTTCGACGCCTTTCCATTGCCGATCCGCCGGCGCCTTCTCGACGTGCGCAAGCTCATCTTTGCAACGGCCGCGGCGCATGACGGCATCGGTCCGCTGACCGAGACGTTGAAATGGGGCGAGCCGGCCTATCTCACGGAGCAGTCCGGAAGCGGCAGCACGATCCGGCTCGGCCGCGTCAAGGATTCCGAGCACGCCGCCATCTTGTTCAATTGCAAGACGACGCTGATCGATACGTTCCGTGAGCGCTTTTCCGATCAGTTCGAATATCGGCAGACCCGGGCGCTGTTGTTGAACGTCGTCGGCGCGCTGCCGAAGCAGGAGCTTACGATCTGCCTGTCGCTGGCGTTGACGTATCATCTCGATCGGCGGCGCAGGAAATAACGTCGTCATCCTGGCCTTCGCGAGGACGATTCCGGAGATTTGGGAAGCAGCGAAAGGCCTGCGCCTCAGCGCAGTGCGGCGGTGCGCATGACGAACGACGTCGTCTCGAGCCTGGCGGTGGCGCTACCCGAGAAACTGTCGCAGGACAGGCCCTGCATCGGATCGTCGGTGAAGCCCATCGCGACCACGGCCCGCGGCTTCACGAAATAGCCGCGCAAAGCAAACGTATCGAGCTCGCCCATCAGCGTCACCGACATCGCACGGCTGGCGCTCGGCGATAGCATCACGATTTTGAGCCAGATGCTCTCGCCCTTGGCCGCGGAGAGCCGGGTCGCGGTGGCGATCATGCCGTCGGTGCTCTTGCCGACGACCGAGTTGATCTCGGTGGCCGGCGCGGAATTGCGGGCCGTGGACAGCGGGCGCACGCCGCGCGGGATCGGCGCAGAGGCGGCGACGACGTTGGCGCGGTCGACCAGAGAGGCGGAAGCCGGCGCATAGGCCAGTGCCCGATAGGCGGCGTTGGAGACGCTCGCGGTCGGCTGAGGATCGGTGGCGGCAGCGAGCGCCTGGCGCGCCCTCAGGGCTGCGACCTGGGCGGGCGTCGCCTGCTGCGGCGTGGCGGGTGCATCCCAGAAGCCGCGGGCATTGATGATGTCGGCCGGGGTCTCAGGCTTGCCTGCAGCCGGCTTGTCAGCGACGGGCGCGGGCTTCGGCTTGGGCGGCGCAACAAGCTGGGCATCGGCCGAGGCCAGCTGGATCGCAGCGACGACTGACGGCTTGGCCCGCGGCGTCGGCACCGGATCGGCTGGCTTCGCTGCGGCCGCGACCACGGTCGGCGCTGCCGGCTTCTCGGACGCGGCGGGTGCGCCCTCGTCATCCTCGTCGTTGCTGGCGGGAGCCGACTTGCCCTTGAACAGAGCGGCGAGGAAGCTTGGTTTGCCGACGGTTGCTGCGTCGTCACCATTGCCGCGCCGCTCGATGTCGGCCCTCGCAAGCTCATATCCCTTCAGCGGAGTGCCGTCGCTGGGGACGTGGACAGTGCGGCCGTCCGGGAAGACGCGGACGAGCTGGTCATGCGTCATCCGCGGCCAGTGCCGGATGTTGCCGGTATCGAGATGTACGAAGGGCGAGCCGGAGGTCGGGTAGAAGCCGACGCCGCCGCGCTGCAGGCGGAGGCCAGCGAACCGGATCTGCTCGAGCGGCACATTCGGGATGTAGAAATCCATCGCATGGCCCAGCATGTGCTGGCTGAAGCGCGCGACACCCGTATGCGCGGAGCGGCGGCGCAGCATCGCGTTGGTGGCGGGAGAGCGATAGGAGGAGATGATCTGGATCGGCTGCTTGCCGTCCACGTCGCGATAGACTTCCCAAAGGATGTCGAAGAGGTGACGGTCCATCACCGTCTCGTCCTGGGTGCGCCAGTCGCGCAGGAAGTGGTTGAGTGTCTTCAGCGCGGCTTCGTCGTAGCGGCCATTGCGCTTGAAGGTGACGGTAAGGTCTT
The DNA here is from genome assembly GCF_040549385.1 of Bradyrhizobium sp. LB11.1. NCBI lineage: Bacteria > Pseudomonadati > Pseudomonadota > Alphaproteobacteria > Hyphomicrobiales > Nitrobacteraceae > Bradyrhizobium > Bradyrhizobium sp. LB11.1. Next base: position 77,858 of record NZ_JBEPTH010000014.1, read on the forward strand.
CGCCGGAATGGGTGTGGTGGAAGGAGAGCGTCTTGGTTTCGTTCAGCGCGGCTGCGTTGTGGACCGAACCGGCAGCCGCAAGCAGTGCCAGCGAGGCGAGGCCGATCCGAGATCCGACCCTCACGCCCGCATGGGACAACGACAACGCAGCGAATTGGCGCGCGAAACCAGCCAGCAAGTTAGAGCCCACCCAGTCGACGAGCGTTCAAAATGGACTCTCCCGCCAACCCCGTTAGCGCGCGAAAGAGGGTGAACGCTTTCTTAAAGCGAGAAGGTTAATTGGAGGTTGACCTTCCCGACCCCAAACCAAGTCAGAACACAAACCTAAGCGGTTGAGTGTGGCAAAAAAACGCCCATCGCCCGAGATCAGGTCGAGAATGGTTAACGTTAAGCGGCCCCATCCAAGGGATGAGGTCGCTGATTTTATTACGGAATTTCAGAGAATCGGGCGCCGAGGTTGGCCTGAGCTCAGCGGGTGAACACCCGCTGCTGCTGCGGCCGGCGGCCGACCGGGGCCGGCGGCGGGGTCGGCGCACCGAACAGCCGCTCGAAGAAGTTCAGTCCCGACGAGGCGCCATTGTTGGCTATCGCCACGCCGGACGGCAGCGTCGTCGCTGGGCGCGAATAGCTCGGCTGCGAGTGAGCGACGATGGTCTCGAGATCCTTGCCGCGGCTGTTCTTGAGGATGTTGATCATGGTCGCGTCGCGGCCATAGACGTCCTTGCGGAATTGCAGCTTGCCGCCGTCATCCACGAAGGCGGTCTGGTAGGTGATGTTGACCGGGATCGGCGTCGGGAATTTCAGGTCGACCTCACCCGAGCCGTACATGCTGCGCACGCGCTCCGGCGTGTACTTCTCGCCCGGCAGGGCGATGTTGAGCAGGATCGAGGCGTACTGATCCGGATATTGAACGCGCATGCAGCCGTGGCTGAAGGCGCGTTCTTCCTTGGCGAACAGGTTCTTGTCGGGCGTGTCGTGCTGATAGACCAGGAACTTGTTCGGGAAGTTGAAGCGGATGCGGCCGAGCGCATTGGCTTCACCGGGCGGCTGCGAGATGTGCACGGAGCCGTCGCGGTTCTGCTCGAGCTTAAGGCCCATGCGCTGAAGCACGGTCGGGTCCTGCTGCAGCGCCGGCAGGTATTCGCCATAGACGATCGACGGCGGCACGTTCCAGGTCGGATTGACCGTGATGTACTTCATCGTCTCGGTCAGCAGCGGGGTGGCGTGCTGGCCCGGCTTGCCGGTGACGACGCGGGTGGTCCAGACCTGCTGGCCGCGCTGCATCACCTTCAGCGTATAGTCGGGAATGTTGAGAATGACATAGGCATCGCCCAGCGAGGGCACGCCAAGGTCGCGTGGCAGCCAGCGCCAGCGTTCCATGTTCACCAACACGGTATCGATCTGCTTGTCGCGCTTCGGGCTGTTCAGCGCCTTCACGGTCGGCGCGTCGAGCACGCCGGTCGCCTTGATCTCGGCGCCGTCCTGGAATCTTCGCACGGCATTGGCGACCGTGGCGTCGTAATGGTCATCGCTGGCGTTCTCGGTGATGCCGAGCTTGGCGCGGAGCTGCGGCACGCGCGGATCCTGCACCACGATTTCGGCCTGCTTCTTTCCCCTGGCCCGGATGTACTTCAGCGCTGGGCCGTCGGAGATCTCGATCACCGGGCCTTCGCCCTGGCCGCGCAGCTGCGCGAGCTTTGCCTTCAGTTCCTTGTAGAGCTTCTGCGGCGGGTTGTAGCTGTCGAGCGCAGCGGAGGCGTCGGCTGCCGTCGAAACCTTCGTGAGCACTTCGTTCGGATCGACCGGATGCTCGGGATAGAGGATGTCGGCGCTGAGCTGGGACCAGTGCATGCGGCCGCTCTGCGCCTGGCGCGCATAGTCGAACATGCTGGCGGTGAGCTTCAGCTCGGCATCGGCGAGCGCGTCGGGCGTGGTCGCACCGGCGAAATCCGGCACCGGATAGTCGGCGGGATTGAGACCGTCGGAGGCCGCATCCTTCAGCCGCGCGATCACGCCCTTGGCCGCGGCCGTCAGGCTGCCGCCCTGGGTCCAGACCGGCGCGAAGTCGCGGGCGCCGTAGAATTTCTCGATCGCCGCGCGCTCGTTCTTACGGTCGAAATGGCGCGAAGTCTTGGCGCCGATGATGTCCTTGAGCTTGTCGGCGACCGGCTGGTCGGCGGTGGGGACGTTGCTCGCGGCCTTCACCGGCTCGGCGGCAGGAATTGCTGCAGTGGCAGGTGCTGCAGGCGCGGGCGTTGCCGTCGCAGTGTCTGCCTTCGCGGGCTCAGTCTTCGACGGTTCCGTCTTCGCGGTCTCGCTCTTCGGCGCCTCGGCTGCGGGCGTGGTGGCGACGTCCGAGGGCTTGGTCTCGACCTTGTCGGGAGCCGGCGCGGCTTCGGCCTTCACGGGCTCTTTAGCAGTTTCCTTGGCGGCTTCCTTCGCAGGGTCCTGAACAGTCGCGGTCGTGTCGAGCTTGATGTCGGCGGCGGTTGGAGGCGGGACGTTTGCGGGCTCGGGGCGCGGGATCGCGGCTTCGATCGCGAGCTCGGCCGCGCTGTTGCGCGCCTGATCCTGTGCCAGCGCCGAGCCGGCCGAAACCGTGAGGAAGGTCGCCGCGACCGTCATCAAGACGCGGTCGAAGCCTGCACGGTGGTTCAAACAGTCACGCATTGTGTCGCACCCCTTGGGTGAACTGTCCCCCGTGGAACAGCTTTCGTTATCGCCTGATTGAGCTTCGGCTAAACCGCGCCGGCCTCTTGAAAGTTGCACGCCTGCACGCAACGATTCTTACGCTGACGATATACAGGCCCCGTTTTCGCAGCCAGCGCTACCCGGGACAACTCACGACAAACTGACTTCAAGAAAGCCCGTTTGCAACGGATTGTGCGCCTTTACCGCGCGCTTTTCCCGGTGTCTGTCACTTCCAAGTCACGGTTTGGCTTGCTGCAGAATTTTGTCGTAATTCAACGGGTTGCGGGCGCGTGGTCGGCTCGCGCGAACCTTCGTTCGCATGAGGTTCAGTGCGTCTCCTCACCGCTTTTCCCGCCATGGCCGGGAACGCCGGCTTCGTCGAGTTTGCGGTAAAGCGTGGACCTGCCGATCTTGAGGCGACGCGCCACCTCCGACATCTGTCCGCGGTAGTGCGAGATCGCGAACCGGATGATCTCGTTCTCCATGTCCTCCAGGGCCCGGACATCGCCGGTGGAGGTCAGCATGGCGAGAGTTCCCGCTGACGGAAGCGGGGCGATTGGTATTTCGTTACCCGAGACCACCGAGGGCGCTGCCATCGGCTCGATCATCAGCGGTGCGGTCGGAATATCCGCCCCGGAATGCGGATGCGACGCCAACAGGGGGAAGTCGTCGAGACCGAGCTGGTCGCCTTCGCTCATCACCACCGCGCGGTAGACCGCGTTTTCGAGCTGGCGGATGTTGCCCGGCCAATCGAGCTGGGCGAGATATGCCACGGCCTCGCCACTGATTCCCGAGATCGGGCGGTTCTCCTCCGCGGCAAAGCGCGCCAGGAAATGGCGTAAGAGATGCGGGATGTCCTCGCGCCGGGCCCTGAGCGAAGGGATCGTCAGCGGCAGCACATGCAGGCGGTAAAACAGGTCCTCGCGGAAATGCCCCTGCTTCACGCGATCGAGCAGCTTGCGATTGGTCGCGGAGACGATCCGGACGTCGACCTTCACCGGCTTGCGGCCGCCGACGGCCTCGACTGCGCCCTCCTGAAGTGCGCGCAACAGCTTGACCTGCGCGGTCAGCGGCAACTCGCTGACCTCGTCCAGAAACAGCGTGCCGCCATGGGCTTCGACGAACTTGCCCGTATGCCGTTCGGTTGCGCCGGTGAAGGCGCCCTTCTCGTGGCCGAACAGGATGGACTCGACGAGGTTGTCGGGGATCGCGCCGCAATTGACCGCAACGAAGGGTTTTGCCTTGCGCTCGCCGCTGCCATGGATGGCGCGAGCGAACATCTCCTTGCCGACGCCGGACTCACCCTCGATCAGCACCGGAATCGACGAGTTTGCCGCCTTCTGCGCGGCGCGCATCACGCCCTCCATCGCCTCGGCACGCGTGATGATGTCGGAGAAGGTCAGCCGGCCCTCGCGGCTGTGACGGATGCGTTGCAATTCGCCCTTGAGCGCGGAGGCGTTGAGCGCGTTGCGAAGAGAGACCTGAAGCCGTTCCACACCGACCGGCTTGACCACGAAGTCGGCCGCGCCCGCGCGCATCGCGGAGATCACGTTGTCGATGCCACCATGGGCGGTCTGTACGATGACCGGCACGCTGAGGCCCGCTTCGCGAATTTTCGCCAGCACGCCCATGCCGTCGAGGCCGGGCATGACGAGATCAAGGATCACGGCGTCGATCGCCGGAGCGTCGGGGGCGGTGAGGACGGCCAGCGCGGCGTCGCCGGACTCGACGACGATCGTCTCATAGCCGCATTTCTGCACCATGTTCTCGACCAGGCGGCGTGCCACAGCGTCGTCATCGGCAATCAAAATACTGGCAGCCATGGTGCTCCCCGCACGCTACTACTATCTGTCTCGAATCGGGTCACTCTGGCCGAAGCCGATTAACGCACTCTTAAACCTTGATGTCCCCGCCCGCCGTCGCGACTGTTGAACACAGGTTTCCCACACAATGATTTCGCGCTCCAAGAACGCTCTTCGTAAGCCCGCTTCCAGCAAGCCCGCTCTCCGCGAGACAAGCACCAAAAAATCCGCTGCCAAGGCAAAACCCTCCGCCAAGCCTTCGCTTACCAAGTCTGCGAGCAAGGCCGGCAAGCTTCCGGAGTGGAACCTGGCCGATCTCTATTCCGGGATCGATGCGCCGGAAGTGGCGCGCGATCTCGAAACGATGGATGCCGATTGCGTCACGTTCGAGACGGACTACAAGGGCAAGCTCGCAACAGGCACAGCAAACGAAGATGGCGGAAAATGGCTCGCGGAAGCCGTGCGACGCTATGAGGCGATCGACGATCTCGCGGGCCGTCTTGGCTCCTATGCCGGCCTCGTCCACGCCGGCGATAGCGTGGACCCTGCGATTTCAAAGTTTTACGGCGATGTCTCGGAGCGGCTGACGGCGGCCTCGACGCATCTTCTGTTCTTCGCGCTCGAGCTCAACCGTGTCGATGACGATATTTTGAACCGCGCGATGCAAGCTTCGGAGCTCGCGCATTACCGTCCCTGGATCGAGGATCTGCGCAAGGAGAAACCGTACCAGCTCGACGACAAGCTCGAGCAGCTGTTCCTGGAGAAGTCGCAAACCGGCTATTCCGCCTTCAACCGGCTGTTCGACCAGACGATCTCGGGTCTGCGCTTCAAAGTCGGATCCAGGGAGCTTGCGATCGAACCCACCCTGAATTTCCTTCAGGACCGCGACGGCGCCAAGCGCAAGGCCGCTGCGGAAGCCCTGGCAAAAACCTTCAAGGCCAATGAGCGCACTTTTGCGCTGATCACCAACACGCTCGCCAAGGACAAGGATATCTCCGACAATTGGCGCGGCTTCAAGGATGTCGCGGATTCCCGCCATCTGAACAACCGCGTCGAGCGCGAGGTGGTGGACGCGCTGGTGGCTTCGGTACGTGCGGCCTATCCAAAATTGTCGCATCGTTATTACGCGCTGAAGGCGAAGTGGTTCGGCAAGAAGCGGCTCGCTTATTGGGATCGCAACGCGCCGCTGCCGTTCGCCGCGACCGACATCATCGGTTGGCCCGATGCGCGCAACATGGTGCTGTCGGCCTATCGGGGCTTCTCGCCCAAAATGGCCGACATCGCCGAGCGCTTCTTCACCGATCGCTGGATCGATGCCCCGGTGCGTCCGGGCAAGGCGCCGGGCGCCTTCTCGCATCCGACCACGCCGTCGGCGCATCCCTACGTGCTGATGAATTACCAGGGCAAGCCGCGCGACGTGATGACGCTTGCGCATGAACTCGGCCACGGCGTGCATCAGGTGCTCGCCGCCAAGAACGGCGCGCTGATGGCGCCGACGCCGCTGACGCTGGCCGAGACCGCAAGCGTGTTCGGCGAGATGCTGACCTTCCGGCGGCTGCTGGCGCAGACCAAAAGCGCAAAGCAGCGCCAGGCGCTGCTCGCCGGCAAGGTCGAGGATATGATCAACACCGTGGTGCGGCAAATTGCGTTCTATTCGTTCGAGCGCGCGGTCCACACCGAGCGCAAGAACGGCGAGCTCACCGCGACGCGGCTCGGCGAGCTCTGGCTGTCGGTGCAGGGCGAGAGCCTGGGGCCGGCGATCGAGATCAAGGCGGGTTACGAGAACTACTGGATGTACATCCCGCACTTCATCCACTCACCGTTCTACGTCTACGCCTATGCGTTCGGCGATTGCCTCGTCAATTCGCTCTACGCCGTCTACGAGAACGCGGCCGAGGGTTTTGCCGAGCGCTATCTCGACATGCTCGCCGCTGGCGGCACCAAGCACTATTCCGAGCTGCTGCGCCCGTTCGGGCTCGACGCCAAGGACCCAAAATTCTGGGACGGCGGCCTCTCCGTCATTGCCGGGATGATCGACGAGCTCGAGGCGATGGGCTGAGCGTAAGTGCCCGAATTTCAGGCAGGATGGCTGCAAAGCATTCGTTGAACCGTCGTTCAGCGGATGCCGTCTCGCGTGCGGGATCCACGATAATCCGGATTCCAAATGAGCCTATTTGCTGGAAAACCGCGCTTCGGTGCCGTTGCCCTGCCCGAAGGTTTAAGGTATCCCAGCCAAAGAATTCGACTTTCGACTGGGGACATCATCAATGGCTGACCATAGCGAAGTGGCCTACACCACGGCCGACGGCAACGACTACGTCGCCCACGAGCAGACCTACGAGGGCTTCATCAAGCTCGTGAAGTACGGCACGGCCTCGGTCGCGCTCATCGTCATTCTGATGGCGATTTTCCTCACCTAAATCGTCTTCGGCGGCTGCCTACGTCTGCGGCGGCAGCTGCCCACAAAATTTGCAAACAATCCGGTTCCAAAGCCGGTATGCAACGTTGCGGGAGTAACGCTAAGTTTGCGCGCGCGCTTTTCCCGCGTCGCCGGAGGGCCTATGAAGATCGCCGTTGCCAAGGAAATCGATCCGTCGGAGCCGCGTGTTGCCGCTTCGCCTGATACGGTGAAGAAGTTCAAGGCGTTGGGCGCCGAGATTGCCGTTGAGCCGGGCGCCGGCCTCAAGTCGGGCCTGCCGGATTCCGAGTTCACCGCCGTGGGCGCCACCGTCAGCGCCGATGCGCTCAAGGACGCCGACATCATCATCAAGGTGAAGCGTCCCGAGGCGTCCGAGCTCGCGCAGTACAAGCGCGGCGCGCTCGTCATTGCCATCATGGATCCCTACGGCAACGAGGCGGCGCTGAAGGCGATCGCCGATGCCGGCGTCTCGGCCTTCGCGATGGAATTGATGCCGCGCATCACCCGCGCGCAGGTGATGGACGTGCTGTCGTCGCAGGCTAATCTCGCCGGCTACCGCGCCGTGATCGAGGGCGCCGAGGCCTTCGGCCGCGCCTTCCCGATGATGATGACCGCCGCCGGCACCGTGCCCGCCGCAAAAGTGTTCGTGATGGGCGTTGGCGTCGCCGGCCTCCAGGCGATCGCGACCGCGCGCCGTCTCGGTGCCATCGTCACTGCGACCGACGTGCGGCCCGCGACGAAGGAGCAGGTGGAATCGCTCGGCGCGAAGTTCCTCGCCGTCGAGGACGAGGAATTCAAGAACGCGCAGACTGCCGGCGGCTACGCCAAGGAGATGTCCAGGGAGTACCAAGCCAAGCAGGCAGCGCTCACCGCAGAGCACATCAAGAAGCAGGACATCGTGATCACCACCGCGCTGATCCCGGGCCGGCCCGCACCGAAGCTCGTCTCCGGCGAAATGGTCAAGTCGATGAAGCCGGGCTCGGTGCTGGTCGATCTTGCCGTCGAGCGCGGCGGCAATGTCGAGGGCGCCAAGCCGGGCGAGGTCGTCGATCTCGATGGCATCAAGATCGTCGGCTACACCAACGTCGCCGGTCGCGTCGCGGCCTCGGCCTCGAGCCTCTACGCACGCAATTTGTTCAACTTCATCGAGACGATGGTTGACAAGAACGAGAAGAAGCTCGCCGTGAACTGGGACGATGAGCTCGTCAAGGCCACCGCCCTGACCAAGGATGGCGCCGTCATCCACCCGAACTTCCAGCCGAAGGTTTAAGGAGAGATCGCCATGGAGCATGCTGCACAGGTCGTCGACCCCTTCATCTTTCGGCTGTCGATCTTCGTCCTCGCCGTCTTTGTCGGCTATTTCGTGGTGTGGTCGGTGACCCCGGCGCTGCATACGCCGCTGATGAGCGTGACCAACGCGATTTCGTCGGTGATCGTGGTCGGCGCGCTGCTTGCCTGCGGCGTCGCCAACGTCTCGAGCGGTTCGGGCTGGGCGCGTGCCTTCGGCTTCGTCGCGCTGATTTTTGCCTGCATCAACATCTTCGGCGGCTTCCTTGTCACCCAGCGCATGCTGGCGATGTACAAGAAGAAGTCGAAGTAAGCGGCCACCTCGGGCTGATGGGATCAATGGGGACCTGAGATGAGCGCCAACCTCTCTGCATTTTTGTATCTCGTGGCGGGAGTGCTGTTCATCCTGTCGCTGCGCGGGCTGTCGAGCCCGGCTTCGTCGCGCCAGGGCAATTTGTTCGGCATGATCGGTATGGCGATTGCGGTCGCCACCACGCTCGCCAACCATCCACCGGCGGACGGTCTCGCCTGGTTGCTCGTCATTCTCGGCATCGCTATCGGCGGCTCTATCGGCGCGGTCGTCGCGCGGCGGGTGCCGATGACGTCGATGCCCGAACTGGTCGCCGCATTCCACTCGCTGGTCGGCATGGCCGCGGTGCTGGTCGCCGCCGGTGCGTTCTACGCGCCCGAAGCCTTCGATATCGGCACCCCCGGCAACATCCATTCGCAGAGCCTGGTCGAGATGTCGCTCGGCGTCGCCATCGGCGCGCTGACCTTCACCGGCTCGGTGATCGCGTTCCTGAAGCTGTCCGCGCGCATGAGCGGCGCGCCGATCATCCTGCCGTTCCGCCACGTCATCAACAGCGCGCTCGCGATTGCGCTCGTCGTCTTCATCGTCGGGTTGGTGATGTCGGGCAGCGCGCTCGACTTCTGGCTGATCGTCATCATCGCGCTGGCGCTTGGTGTGCTCATGATCATCCCGATCGGCGGCGCCGACATGCCGGTCGTGATCTCGATGCTGAACTCCTATTCCGGCTGGGCCGCTGCAGGCATCGGCTTCACGCTCGGCAATTCCGCGCTGATCATCACCGGCGCGCTGGTCGGTTCCTCCGGCGCGATCCTGTCCTACATCATGTGCCACGCGATGAACCGGTCCTTCATCTCGGTCATCCTCGGCGGCTTCGGCGGTGAGACTGCCGCCGCAGGCGGCGGAGCAGGCGGCGAGCAGAAGCCCGCCAAACTCGGCTCGGCGGATGACGCGGCCTTCATCATGAAGAATGCGCAGAAGGTCATCATCGTGCCCGGCTACGGCATGGCGGTGGCGCAGGCGCAGCACGCGCTGCGTGAAATGGGCGACATCCTGAAGAAGGAAGGCGTCGAGGTGAAGTACGCCATTCACCCGGTCGCCGGCCGCATGCCCGGCCACATGAACGTGCTGCTCGCCGAGGCCAACGTGCCTTATGACGAGGTGTTCGAGCTCGAGGACATCAATTCCGAATTCGCGCAGGCCGACATCGCCTTCGTGATCGGCGCCAACGACGTCACCAACCCGGCGGCCGAAGAGGACAAGACCTCGCCGATCTACGGCATGCCGGTGCTCCAGGTCTGGAAGGCCGGCACGGTAATGTTCATCAAGCGGTCACTGGCGTCGGGTTATGCCGGTATCGACAATCCCCTGTTCTACCGCGACAACACCATGATGCTGCTCGGCGACGCCAAGAAGGTTACCGAGAACATCGTCAAGGCGATGTAGCATCGCGCGGGAGCGGCGCGTCAGTTGGCGCGCCGTCCATGCGATGGTGGGCGCGGCTGACGTGAGATTCCGTCCGGCATGACCGTCATCAAGTGGATCGCCATCATTCTTGCGGTCGGCTATCTCGCCGGTCTCGCGCTGCTGTATTTCAAGCAACGCGATATGCTGTTTCCGATTCCTACCACCGAGCGGACGGCGCCCGCCGCGGCAGGGCTTCCGGAGGCCGAAGAGCACCTCCTGACGACATCCGATGGCGAGAAGGTCATTGTCTGGCACGTGCCGGCAAAGCCCGGCCGTCCCGTGGTGCTGTTCTTTCCGGGTAATGGCGATTTTCTCGCAGGGCGCGTTAGCCGCTTCAAGGGCGTCACGGCCGACGGCACCGGCCTCGTCGCACTGTCCTATCGTGGCTACGCCGGCTCGACTGGCGCGCCGAGCGAGCGGGGCCTCTTCCGGGACGCCGCGGCCGCATACGCTTTCGCAACAGAACGTTATGACGCGCAACGCATTGTCGCGTGGGGCTTTTCGCTTGGGACGGGCGTGGCGGTCGCAGTCGCAGCCGAGCATCCGGTCAGCAAGTTGATCCTCGAAGCACCCTATACGTCGACGGTTGATGTTGCGGCCTCGCTGTTTCGCTTCGCCCCGGTTCGCCTCTTGATGCGCGATCAATTTCGCTCCGACGAGCGCATCGCGCGCGTTACGGTGCCCTTGCTGATCATGCACGGCACCAACGATCCGGCGATCCCCATCGGATTTGGCGAACGCCTGTTTGCCCTCGCTCGCGAGCCGAAGAAGCTGGTGCGGTTTCCAGGCGGAGGGCACGAGAATCTCGATGATTTCGGGGCACTGGAGACGGCGCGCGAATTCATCAATGCGCCCAAGGGCTGACGGGCGCGATCTTCTCGCGCATAATCGGTCTCCCTATTGAAGGAATCGCCTGCATGAGTGCACACGAACCGATGCCGCGGTCGTCCTGGATATTCCCCGCTCTGGCGGTGCTGCTGTTCCTGATCGTCAGCGTGACCGGCTACGGCTTCACCCTGTCGGCCGGCGGCGGCCTGTTCGCGGTCGTCCTGCTGGTGATCCTGTTCGGCACCGTGTTCGCGGCCGTGCATCATTCCGAGGTGATCGCGGAGCGGATCGGCGAGCCCTACGGCACGCTGCTGCTCACGCTCGCGGTGACGATCATCGAGGTCGCGCTGATCACCACGATCATGCTCGGCGACAAGCCCGCGCCGACGCTGGCGCGCGACACCGTCTTCGCGGTCGTCATGATCGTCTGCAACGGCCTCGTCGGCCTCTGCGTCTTTATCGGTGGACTTCGCTATCGCGAGCAGGGTTTTCAGGTCTCGGGCGCCAACGTCTATCTCAGCGTGCTGATCGCGCTTGCGACGCTGACGCTGATCATGCCGAACTATACGCTGACGACGCCGGGACCGATCTATTCGACGCTTCAACTCGGCTTCGTCGACCTCGTCACAATCGTGCTCTATGGCGTGTTCCTCTACACCCAGATCGTCCTGCACAAGGACTACTTCGTTCACGAGCGCGCGGACGGCGAGGGCGGGGAGGCCCATTTGTCGGGCAAGATGCTGGCGCTCAGCGTTGCGCTGCTCCTGATCTCGCTTCTGGCCGTCGTTCTCCTCGCCAAGAAGTTCTCGCTGGTGGTGGACGCCGTCGCCGACAGTATCGGCGCCCCGCCGGCTTTTGCAGGCCTTCTGGTCGCGCTCCTGATCCTGATGCCGGAGGGCGTCTCTGCGATTGCGGCGGCCCGCAAGAACGACCTCCAGAAGAGCATCAATCTGGCGCTCGGTTCCTCGCTGGCAACCATTGGGCTGACCATTCCAGCGGTCGGGCTCGCCACCTATGTGATCGATCAGCCGCTGGTGCTGGGCTTGAATCCCCAGAACACGGTGTTGCTGTTCCTGACATTCTTGCTGAGCATGCTGACCTTCGGCACGGGCAGGACCAATGTCCTGTTCGGGCTGGTCCATATGGTGGTATTTGCCGCCTACGTCTTCATGGTTTTTGTGCCCTGAGCCGATTCCCCCGGGAGAGTTCCGATGCTTGCCGCCAAGTCCGAGGTCCAGATCGACAACGAAGAGGTCCGGGTAACCGAATGGCGGCTTGCCCCGGGCAGCGCGACCGGGCATCACACCCACGGAATGGACTATGTGATCGTTCCCGTCGTGGCCGGCGAAATGACCATCGTGGCGCCCGATGGGGAACGTTCCAAGGCGCAGCTTGCGGCAGGGAAGTCCTACTTTCGCAAAGCCGGCGTCCAACATGACGTACTTAACGAAACCTCAACCGAGATCGTGTTCCTTGAGATCGAGCTGAAGCCGTAAGGCACGCGTAACCTTTGCCATCGATCTGTCGCAGTTGATCCCTTACTATGCCCCAAAGTTCCCGCATCTGATCGCGCGGGGAGTGGCCGAGAAATGCTGAAATACATCGCTAAAATTTCGATGGATATTTTCCCCTCGGTGCTCGCGACGATCATCGGGGCTTACATCGTTAATCACTACATCAACGCCAGGCCGGCGGCGGATGCGCCAGCCGCGGTGATAGCGCCTGCCGATGCAGGCAAGAACGGCAAGCCGGCCGATGTCGCCAACCTCCCGGCCCCCGGCGTCAAGGCCAAGGGCGTCTCCGAGAAGAGCATTTCCGAGAAGAGCGCGTCGGACAAGGCGGCGGCCGAGAAGCCTGCCGAGACCAAGGCTGCGGACGTGGGCCGCACCCCGGCGCACGAGAAGACGGTCGCCAAATCCACTCCGGCAGCGCCCACCGCCGCGCCGGTGGTTGAGGCCAATTCGGCGCCGGCTGCTGCGTCCCCGGCCGTGATCCCCGACGCCAACGATCTGGCGCGCGCCGCCATCGAGCGCCTGCGCAAGTCGCATGAGGGCAAGGCCGCTGAGAAGGCAGCCGAGGCCAAATCTGCCGAAATCAAGCCTTCCGAGTCCAAACCTTCGGAGTCCAAACCTTCGGAGTCCAAACCTTCCGAGTCCAAGGCGGCCGAGAGGACGCCGGAGTCTGCGGTGCAGGAAGCATCCCGCATACCCGAGGCCCCCCGAATCGTGACTGCGGTGCCGTCGACGGTGAGCCCGTTGCCGCCGCCCATCAATGTGTCGACGCCGTCACCCGACGCTTATGGAAATGACGGCTCATCGCAGCCGAACCCGCCCTACACGGCCTCGGTCGGTAGCGATAATCCGAATCGGCTGACGCCGCCGGCTGATATTCCGGTCCCAATGATTGCGCCGCCGCTCGATCTGCGCGCCGATGCAGGCGCAACCGCGCCGCGGCCCAAGACCAATGTCGCCGACGAAATGCTGTCGGGCATGAAGTCGATGTTCCACGCGGTTCTGCCAAAGGGCGCCACTCCCGATTAGGACGGCGTCTGCGCCGTCCCAAAGCGTTTTCGGGTGAAGTGGATGCAGGTTCGCGTCAAGAAAACGCGTTTAATTGAGGCTTGGGAGTCTGTCAGCCGCCGACGCGGGTCAAGCCGCTGCGGGCGGCGTCATCGCGTGGGCGCAATGCGACTGCCTTGTTGTAGGATGCCGCCGCCTTGGTCTTGTCGCCCAGCCGCTCATAGGCCTGTCCCCGTGTCGTCCAGACCTGGGCATTGTGGGGATCGGCCTCTGCGGCCTCATCGAGATCGGCCGCCGCCTCCTTGACCTTGCCGATGGCGAGATAGCTGACGGCGCGGCCGAGCAGCGGCTCGGCCTTTTGTGGATTGAGCCCGCTTGCGGCACCGAAATCGGCGATCGCGAAATCGTGCTCGTTGTTGCCCTGGTAGAGCAGGGCGCGGCCGTAGAGCGCCTGCGCATTGTAGGGATCGAGTGCAACGGCGCGATTGAACTCGTCGAGCGCTGCCTGCGTCTCTCCCGATTTCGCCATGGCCTGGGCTTTTGCCGTGTGGGTCTGGGCCTCGGTGACGTTGGCGGCGCTCACCGCGCTATCCACTGGGGCGGCCGCCGCCTGAGGTGCTTCCTGCGGCTTGTCCTTCTCCGGCATCAGCGAGCCCAGATCGAAGGAGCAGCCGCACAGTGCGATCCCCACCAACGTCAGCGCAAGCGGCTGGCGCCAGATCCGGCGCGACCGCGCCAAGCCAGGCTTGGGGAAAGGGGAGGCCATCTACGGTTCGCTCGCGCTGGTGCCGCATCTGTAGTGCCCCGTCCCAGAAAGGCACTGCTCACAAAATAATAACGCGGGCCCGGGGCCCGCGTCATTGAAATCTCAGTCCTGCAATCTCGGCAAGATCAGCGCGGTCCGCGCGGACCTGCACCCGCACCAGCGCCCGGGCCGCCGCGGCCGCCACGATCACCGCCGGGGCCTGCGCCGAACACCGGCTTCGGCTTCATCGGCAGCAGGCCTTCGCGCTGCAGCTTCTTGCGGGCCAGCTTGCGCGCACGGCGCACGGCTTCGGCCTTTTCGCGGGCCTTCTTCTCGGAGGGCTTTTCGTAGTGACCGCGGAGCTTCATCTCGCGGAAAATGCCTTCGCGCTGCATCTTCTTCTTCAGCGCCTTGAGGGCTTGGTCGACATTGTTATCGCGAACGAGAACCTGCACGCGGCATCCTCTTCAGTGGATCGGATTTGAATTCTGGTAAGTCAAAGGGATGGCAAAAAGCACAAGCCCTTAACCTTGAGGGCGCGGATGTATCAGACAAAACCCGCTATGTCCACCGGTGGAGCAGCTTTTCGGGCCAAGTTCAGCCATTAAATACGGCGAAAATGCTCTCTCGCGGCCCTGATTTGGGTGGTTTGGTGCCAAGACGGGGTCGCAGCGGGGTTTTCTTCCGCAATCTTTGAAATCAGGGGAGACGCTACATGGACACGAAGAAATATGCGGCCGAGGCCATCGGCACGTTCTGGCTCACATTCGCAGGTTGCGGCAGCGCGGTGATCGCGGCCGGCTTTCCGCAGGTCGGTATCGGCCTGGTCGGCGTGTCCCTGGCCTTCGGCTTGAGTGTCGTCACCATGGCCTATGCGATCGGCCATATCTCGGGGTGCCATCTCAATCCGGCCGTGACGGTCGGCCTTGCCGCCGGCGGGCGGTTTCCGACCGGGCAGATCCTCCCTTACGTCATCGCGCAGGTCTGTGGTGCGATCGTCGCTGCCCAACTGCTCTATGTGATCGCCAGCGGTGCGCCCGGATTCGACGTCACCAAGGGCTTTGCCTCCAACGGCTATGACGCGCATTCGCCCGGCCAGTACAGCATGGTCGTCTGCTTCGTCACCGAGGTGGTGATGACGATGATGTTCCTGTTCGTCATCATGGGCTCGACCCACGGTCGCGCGCCTGCGGGTTTCGCTCCGCTCGCGATCGGACTTGCGCTGGTGATGATCCATCTCGTCAGCATCCCCGTCACCAACACGTCGGTGAACCCGGCGCGCAGCACCGGCCCCGCGCTGTTCGTCGGCGGCTGGGCGCTGTCGCAGCTCTGGCTGTTCTGGGTCGCACCGTTGATCGGTGGCGCGCTGGGCGGGGTGATCTATCGCTGGCTCAGTGACGAACCCTCGGGCGTCGTCGCGGGCGTGAAGACGGCCTAGAGCATGATCCGGAAAAGTGCGAAGCGGTTTTCCGGAAAGATCATGCGCAAACAACCACCTAAAGCGCGATGACGATTCATCCAAATCTCATCGCGCTTTAGAGCGTTTTCGAGCGAAGTGGATACCGGTTCGCGTCAAGAAAACGCGTCAGGACAAAAACTCCAAAAAAGGCGGGATCGCAGCTTTTGCTGCGGTCCCCTCACTTGCTTTTTGAAGGCCTGACTTCGGTAACATGGCCCATCTTGCGGCCGGGGCGCGGGGCGCCCTTGCCGTAAATGTGCACGGTCGCGCCGGGCACGCTCAGCCAGGTCTCGTAATCGTTGATCTCGTCGCCGATCAGATTGGTCATGGTGACGACTTCACCGTGACGCACGGGCTTGCCGAGCGGCCAGCCGGCAATAGCGCGGATGTGCTGCTCGAACTGGGAGACCGACGCGCCGTCGAGCGTCCAGTGTCCGGAATTGTGCACGCGCGGGGCGATCTCGTTGACCAGCACCTTCGATCCGCCGCCGTTCGCGAGCACGAACATCTCCACGGCGAGCACGCCGACATAGTCGAGCGCGGTCGCGATCTTGCCGGCGATGCTGCGTGCCTCTTCGGCGAGCGCATCCGGGATCAGCGCAGGCGCGCGGGAAATCTTCAGAATGTGGTCGCGATGCTCGTTCTCGGTGACGTCGAAGCACTCGACCTCGCCCGCGGCCGAGCGTGCAGCGATCACGGAGATCTCGCGCTCGTACGGGATGAAGGCTTCCAGGATCGCCGATTTGGTGGCGAGGCTGGTCCAGACTTTTGCGATGTCGTCGCCCTCGCGGATGATGGCCTGGCCCTTGCCGTCATAGCCGAAGCGGCGGGTCTTCAGCACGGCGGGGAGGCCGATCTTTATAATCGCCTCGCGGAGCGACGCGACCGAGGTGACGTCGGCGTAAGCGGCGGTGCCGATGCCGAGCCGCGTGACGAAATCCTTCTCGGCAAGCCGGTCCTGGGTGGTCTCGAGGATCTTGCGATTGGGCAGTACCGGGCGGCGTGCGTCCAGCACCATGGCGGCAGCGGCCGGCACGTTCTCGAACTCGTAGGTGATGACGTCGACGTCGTGGGCGAACAGCTCGAGCGCCTCCACATCGGCATATTCGGCGCAGGTTGCGTTCAGCACGACATCGAAGGCCGGCGAATCCGGATCGGGCGAGAACACCTGGCAGCGCAGGCCGAGCCGCGCCGCGGCCATGGCCAGCATCCGTCCGAGCTGTCCGCCGCCGAGGATTCCGATGGTGTCGCCGGGCTTCAGCTTCACCTGCTTTGCGTCGGTCACGCCTTGTCCTCCGGGCGCTCGGCAACCGCCTCGGTCTGCGCCTTGCGCCAGGCGGCGAGGCGGTCGGACAGGGCCGGATCGGACAGCGCCAGCACGGATGCCGCGAGCAGAGCCGCGTTGATCGCGCCCGCTTTGCCGATCGCGAGCGTGCCGACCGGAATGCCGGCGGGCATCTGAACGATCGAATAGAGCGAGTCTATGCCCTTCAACGTTCTGGACTCGATGGGCACGCCGAACACAGGCAGTTCCGTCAGCGCCGCGGTCATGCCGGGCAGATGCGCGGCACCGCCGGCGCCGGCGATGACGACCTTGAACCCGGCCGCCTTGGCGCCCTTGGCGAAAGCAAACAGCCGGTCCGGGGTCCGGTGTGCCGAAACGATGCAGGTGTCGGCGGCGACGCCGACTGCTGCGAGCGTGTCGGCGGCGTGCCGCATCGTCTCCCAGTCCGACTGGCTTCCCATGATGATGGCGATCGGCGCGGTCATGACGTCAATTGTGCTCGGAAAACAGAAAGATAGGCCAGATTTACGGTTCCGGCCGGTGGCTCGCAAGGCGGTGGCAAGGAGAAGGGAATGGACTATCCTGTCTTGGTGAATCCCCGCAAGCCTTCATTGAGCAGGATGCCCATGAAGAAACCAAAAAGGGCGACCGCTGCGAAGGCCAAAAAGGGCCGGAAAACCAGCGGGAGCCGAACGAAAACTGCTCCCAAGCGGGCTGCGGCGCCGCGCCGCGCGCCCACAGCCCGCGCTGCCAAGAAAACTAGCAAGGATACCGGCAAGGATACCGGCAAGGCGACGATCCGCGGCCTGCGGACCAAGCTCACCCAGGCGCTGCGGCGCGTCGTTGAGCTTGAGGCTGCGGCCGACACCGATTTCCTGCTGGACATTCCCAACCGCCGCGGCTTCGAGCGCGAGCTCCTGCGCGCCACCGCCTACATGAATCGCTACCGCGCCAGCGGCGCACTGATCGTGCTCGACGTCGACCGGTTGAAACCGATAAACGATTCCTTCGGTCATGGCGCCGGCGATGAGGTGCTGAAGGCGATCGCCGCGACGCTGACGCGGCAGATCCGCGCTTCCGACGTGGTCGGCCGTCTCGGCGGCGACGAGTTTGCCCTGCTGTTGTGGAATCTCAGCGAGACCGATGCCAAGGCGAAGGCGCTCATCTTCGAGCAGGCGATCGACGAATTGTCGTTTGTCTTTCGCGGCCAGCACGTCACGGCGGGCGCCTCCGCCGGTGTCGCGCTGCTCGGTGCGCAGTCCGACGCCGTCCGCGCATTGGAGGAGGCCGATGCCGCCATGTATGTACGCAAGGCGCAGCGGCGGCACGAGCCGCGGATCAGGCTTGTGAACAGCTAGAGCTGATCCGGACCCGAAGGGCCGCGCTAGCGCAAAGTGTCGAGCGGTTTTCCCTCGCGACAAACGCGGAACGCGTTTGCGCGGAGATGATGCTCAAACAAGCAATCTTCTACAGCGTTGCGAGATCTTCCGGGACGTTGCCAAATTTGCGCAACAGCGTGGCGTCACCGAATTCGCCGGTCATGGGATTGCCGCTGCGGCTGAATGCGACCGCGCCGATATGGCCGGCACCGTGCGCCAGGGCTTCGGCGCGCCGCAATGCGGCTGTCGAACTCTGGCATTCCTCCGCGGCGCCCGCGACAGGCGATCCGTCGGCATCGATGAGGAAGGGCATTGCAACGTAATAGGTCACGTCCGACATGGCGTTGCGCTCCAATGGTGAGGTCAGGCGGCGCTGCTTCTGCTGCGTGAAGTTTCCGGAATGCAACCGGCCGAGATCGCCGCCTGCAATTCCTCCAGTTCGGCTTCCAGATATTCGTTGGCCATGATCAGCGCCTTGATGGTGCTGCGCAGATTGCCGTCGCACATGGCGATCGCCTGGTCACAGGCTTGCTCATAATGGCCGTTGTCGAGAAGGGCGGGGACCGACATCTGCGTTGTCCTTGCGTGTTCCTGGGGCGTTTCCGGGCATCGGGGTGAGCCAGATGTTCCTACTTTGTTCTTTTTGAGTCAAGCAGATTCAAACATGGCAACGCGCCACGGCTGTGGATCAGGCGATGATGTCGGGCGTGATCTGGTCTTCGATGAAGGCAATACGGTCGCGCAACAACAGCTTGCGTTTCTTCAACCGCTGTAACCGCAATAGGTCGGGGGCGGGCGATTGATGCAGTGCATCGATCGCCGCATCGAGATCTCGGTGTTCCTGCTGCAACCGGGTGAGCTCGGATTCGAGCTCACGCTCGTCTTCATTGGTCATGTCTGCGGTGGCCGAAAACCGATAGGCTTGAGATAAGGCTGTGGATGCCCTGTGGAAATTATCGTCCTTGCGCGGCGTGATCGCAAGCGATCTGGGGCCTTCGCTCACCGCTCTCTCGCAAGATATTTCGACGATTCGCAGCAGCGTCGCGCAAGCACATTGATATCATGGATTTTTCGCCGCGTGGTTCCTTACTCACGCTTCATTACATATGAATTCTCAAAAATGACGGTGCGACGACCGATACCCATCGACAGAACGAATCGGTGATGTAGACTTGCTCGTCCGGATCGAATCCAAGGTTCACCCCTACCGAGGAGGTTTCGAATGACAATTCAGGCACATCTGGTTGAATTGGAACGGAAGCACAAAACTCTCGAAAACGAATTGCACGAAGCTCTCGTGCACCTTTCAACAGACGACCTGCAAATTGTTGAGTTGAAGCGCCGGAAGTTGCTGGTCAAGGACCAGATCGAGCGTCTGAAGCACGGCAACACGCTCCACTAGTAACCCCCGTAACACCGTAGAGTTTGATCGTATCCTTTCAGGCAGGGATGAGAGCCTTTGCGCTCATCCCTGCCGTAAGGCGTGCGCTGCGCAATCATCGTTGCGCAACGGTTAGATTTGGGCGAGCTCCGCGACGTGGTCCGCGATCGCGAGCGACGATGTCAGTCCCGGCGATTCGATGCCGAACAGATTGATCAAACCCGTGACGCCATGATCACGCGGACCCTGCATCAGGAAATCCTGCGTCGCTACGGCCGGCGGCACGATCTTCGGGCGAATGCCCGAATAACTCGGCATCAACGCTCCATCGGGAAGCGTCGGCCAGTATTTGCGGATCGCAGGATAGAAGCGCTCGGCGCGCGACGGATCGACTTCATAATCGATCGTCTCGATCCATTCGACGTCGGGGCCAAAGCGCGCCTGTCCGGCCATGTCCAGGGTGAGATGCACGCCGAGCCCGCCAGGCTCGGGCACGGGATAGATCAGGCGCGAGAACGGTGCGCGCGCGTTGCAGCTGAAATAATTTCCCTTGGCGAGATAGGATGGCGGAATCCGGTCAATCGGCATGCCGTCGATGTGGCGTGCCACGGTCGTCGCTGAAAGTCCGGCGGCGTTGACGAGCAAGCCGCATTGCAGCGTCATCGGCGCTTCGCCACCGGCCTCGATCTCGATCATGCCGGCATCCGCCTTGGCGCGGATCAACGGTGTGTGAAACGCAAAGGCTGCGCCCGCTGCCTCGGCCTCGCCGCGCAGCGAGAGCATATAGGCATGGCTGTCGATGATGCCGGTCGATGGCGAGAGCAGCGCGGCGTCGCAGGCCAGCGCCGGCTCCAGCGCGCGCGCGGCTTCGCCCGAGAGCAACTGCATGTCGAGCACGCCGTTGGCCTCGGCATGCGCCTTGATCGATTGCAGCTTCTCGGTTTCCCTTGCATTGGTCGCGACGATCAGCTTGCCGCAATTCTTGTGCGGAATGCCACGCTCGCCGCAATAGCGGTAGAGCGCATGCTTGCCGCTGACGCACATGCGCGCCATCCAGCTTCCGGCGCGGTAGTAGATTCCGGCATGGATCACCTCGCTGTTGCGTGAGGAGGTGATGGTGCCGGTGGCCTCGGCCTCCTCCAGTACGATCACCTCGCGCCCGGACTGTGCGAGCTTCCGGGCCACCGCGAGCCCGACCACGCCGGCACCGATGACGACGCAGTCGACCCTATCCATGGTTGTGCAGAAGTCCCGCTGAAGTTGCCCAGAAGTCCGTTTTGCGTGGGAAATGCGCCTCGCGGCCGTTTTCCGTTAAGGAAGCATTTATCATGTCAGGGCAATTGCCGTATTTCGCGTCACATTTTTCTGTTGGGCGTACAGGCGTTTACCCGATCCAAACCCGTGAAGCCAGACAATCCGCAGTTGAAATCGCGGGTGGCTGATGGCTGAGAAGAACTGGCAGGAAGGCAGCATGCTTCCGATTGCTGTGCGGGCCGTCGTGTGCCTGGCCAGCGCGGTAGCGCCTTCGCGTGCCTATGCGGACAGCCCTATTCCCTATCCTGGCAATCTCGACCCCAATCTGATCTGGGAAGCCCTGATCGGGGGTATTGTCGTCTGCGCGTTCCTGGCCGCCGTCGCGCTGTGGATCCAATCCGCGTTGCGCCGGAGCAAGCGTTCGCAGCTGCGGCGCAACGCCTTCGTCTCCTCCGCCATGAATAATCTCAACCAGGGCGTGGTGATGACGGATGCGCGGCGGCGCATCATCTTTTGCAACGACCGCTATATCGAGATCTACGGCCTGACGCGCTCGGACCTGTGGACCGGCATGACCGGCTACGACATCCTCGAGTTGCGGCGCAAGCGCGGGGTCCTCGCCGTTTCCGACGACGACTTCTACGAGAAGGCGGCAAGCTCCAACGGCCTGATCAGCGAGCTGCCTGACGGCCGCGCCATCCTGGTGAAATATTTCATTCTGCCGAACGGCGGCTCGGTGGCGACCCATCTCGACGTCAGCGAGCAGCGCAAGCTGTCGCGGCAGCTCGCCTCGACCAAGCAATTCCTGGAAACGGTGCTGGACAACGTGCCGGCTTGCGTCGCCGCGAAGAACATCGAGGACGGCCGCTACATCTTCGCCAACAGCGCCTATGAGCGGTTCTGGGGCTTTTCGCGGGACCAGGTCGTCGGCAAGAATGCGCGCGAGCTGTTCGGTCCCAAATCGGCGGCGAGCATCGAGGCGACCGACCGCGCCGCACTGCTGGCGCCGGAAGGACAATATCGCAACGAATTCGAGGTCGACGTCCCACGCGACCAGGCCCGGCGCATGGTGGCCTCGATCCGGATCGTGGTCCGCAACGAGAGCAACAAGCCGGAATTCCTGCTGGTGGTGTTCGAGGACATCACCGACCGGCAATCGCTGTCGATGGAGCTGGAGAGCACCAAGAAATTCCTCGAGCTCGTGGTCGACAACATTCCGGTCGCGCTGATCGTGGAGCAGGTCAAGGATGGCCGCTATCTGCTCGCCAACCGCAGCGCCGAGACGATCCTCAACCGAAGGCGCGAGGAAGCCACCGGCCTGACCGCTTCCGACATCTTCAATGCCAAGGAAGCCAAGCTGATCATCGCGCGCGACGAGGCGGCGATCAAGAAACGCGGGATGATCACCGAGGAGCATCCGATCTCCACCAAGGACGGCCTGCGCCTGTTCCTGACCCGGCGTGCCACGGTGCTCAACGACGCCGGCGAGCCGCAATATCTGATCAAGACCCACGAGGACGTCACCAACCGCCGGCAGACCGAGTCGCGGATGGCGCACATGGCCTACCACGACGGCCTCACCGACCTGCCGAACCGCGCCGCCTTCCTTCAGGCGCTGACCCAGATGATCGAGGCCTGCGAAGGGACCGACGAGGAATTCGCGGTCCTGTGTGTCGATCTCGACGGCCTCAAGGAAGTCAACGACGTGTTCGGCCATGCGCTTGGCGACAAGCTGCTGATCGAGGTGGCCCAGCGGTTCCAGGACGCTGCACGCGGCGGCCTGGTGGCGCGCCTCTCCGGCGACGAATTCGGCCTGATCATCGACGGCAAGCAGCCAGATGCGGGCCTCGCGCTGGCGCAGCAGCTTGGCGAGGCGCTCGCGCCGGAATTCCACATCGACGGCCGCGCGGTCCGCGCCGGCATCACCACGGGCATGTCGGTCTTTCCGCACAACGGCTCCGACGGTGCCTCGCTGCTCGCCAATGCCGGGGCGGCCCTGTTCCGCGCCAAGCAGAAATCGCGCGGCACGATAAGCCTTTACCAGCCCGAGATGGACCAGCAGATCCGCGACCGCCGCGTACTGCACCAGGACCTGTCGATGGCGATCAAGAACGGCGAGCTGTCGCTTGCCTTCCAGCCCCAGGGCATCGCGCGCAACAGCGTCGCCGAGAGCGAGATCATCGGCTTCGAGGCCTTGGCGCGCTGGCAGCATCCGGTGCGCGGCCAGGTCTCGCCGGCAGAGTTCATCCCGATCGCGGAAGAGAGCGGCCTGATCGTCGAGATGGGCGAATGGATCCTGCGCCAGGCCTGCCGCGAGGCGGCGTCGTGGCCGAAGCCGCTGCAGGTCGCGGTCAATCTGTCGCCGGCGCAGTTCATGCACGGCGACGTGGTCGGGCTCGTCCATTCGATCCTGATCGAGACCGGACTTGCACCCGGCCGGCTCGAGCTCGAAATCACCGAGGGCGTGCTGATCGAGGACTTTGATCGCGGCCTGGCGCTGCTGCGCCGCCTGAAGGCGCTGGGTGTCCGCATCTCGATGGACGATTTCGGCAGCGGCTATTCCTCGCTGAGCTATCTTCAGGCGTTCCCGTTCGACAAGATCAAGATCGACCGCGCCTTCATCATCAATCTCGGCCGCAATCCGCAATCGGCTGCGATCGTCCGCGCCGTGATCGACCTCGGTCACGGCCTCGAAATGTCGATCATCGCCGAAGGCGTCGAGACCATCGACCAGCTCGCCTTCCTTGCCAGGGAAGGCTGTGACGGCGTGCAGGGCTATCTGCTCGGCAAGCCGCTGCCCATCGGGCAATATGCCGGCTTCGTTGGCCGTGTCGAGGCCATGGAGCTTGCGCTCAAGACCGGCTAGTGGTGTTGGGCGTATCTATCGCTCCCTCTCGACGGTTTCATGGCGGATTACGACCTCGCGATCATCGGTGGCGGCCTGAACGGTGTCAGTCTCGCGCGCGATGCCGCCGGCCGCGGACTGCGGGTGATCCTGATCGAGCAGGGCGATCTCGCCGGCGCCGCGTCATCGGCGACGCCGCGATTGATCCATGGCGATCTGTCGGTGCTGGAACGGCGTGGCTTCTGGCGGGTGCGCCGGGCGCTGGCCGAGCGCCGGACCTGGCTCCGGATTGCGCCGCATCTGGTGCGGCCGATGAGCTTTGTGATCCCCGCCCATTCCGACGAGCGCCCGCCATGGCTGTTGCGTGCCGGACTATATGTCTATGACGCGCTCACGAACCGCGGCGGCCTGCCTAAATCGAGCACGCTCGACATCACGCATCATCCGGTCGGCAATGCGCTGAAGCGCCCGTTCGGCGTCGCCTTCGAATATGCCGATTGCGTCGTCGACGATTCGCGTCTGGTGGTGCTCACGGCGCTGGATGCCGCCGAACGCGGTGCCGCGATCCGGACCGGGGCGCGTTGCGTGCGCGCCGACAGAACCGACATCTGGCGGCTCGCGCTGGTCGATCGCGGCCATCGCCGGGTGATCACGGCACGTGCGCTGGCCAACGCCACCGGTGGATGGACGTCGATGGTCGCAGAGACCGTGCTGCGGCAGCCGCAGCCGGCCCTGGTGGCCATGCAGATGAGCCAGATCGTCGTGCCCAAGCTGTTCGAATCCGACAACGTCTATGTCTTCCAGAACAACGACGGGCGGCTGATTTTTGCCGGCCCGTTCGAGCGCGATTTCACGCTGGTCGGCACGGTCACCCATGATTTCACCGGTGACCCCGCGATCGTCGCGATGCCGGGCGCCGATGTCAGCTATCTCTGCGAGGCGGCGAGCCGCTATTTCCGCGAGCGCGTTGCCCCGACCGACGTGGTGCGCACGGTCACCGGCGTCAACCTGTCGCCTGCGTCCGCGCGGCGACGCGACGGGACGACGCTGTTCCATGCGCGCCGGGGCAAGGCGCCACTGCTGACGATATTCGGTGGTGACGTCACCACCTCGCGGCTGCGCGCCGAGCGGGCGGTGACGCGATTGACGCCGTTCTATCCGATGTTGCCGCGCTGGACCGCCGGCGCAGCATTGCCCGGCGGAGATTTCGGCTGGGATCGTTTCGAGACCGAGGTCGACCTCGCGCGCGACCGCTGGCGCTTTCTCTCCGAGACGCAGGCCCGGCGCCTGGTTGCGGCCTACGGCTCGCGATTGCCGGCCGTACTGGGCGAGGCGAAGACACGCGACGAGCTCGGTCCAGGCTTTGGTCCCGACCTGACCGGCGCCGAAGTGCGCTATCTCATGGCCCGCGAATGGGCGCGCTTCCCGGAGGACATCCTGTGGCGCCGCTCCAAGCTCGGCCTGACCATGCCCGCGGCGGACCGTGATGCGCTGGTGGCATTCATGGCGAGTGTGAGCTAGTCAGCGGTAGCCCGGATGGAGCGAAGCGCAATCCGGGAAAGTCTCACCGGCGACGGACCGCCCCGGATTACGCTGGCGCTCCATCCGGGCTACGGGTCGGCAATGTTATCCTCGAACCGGTTGAGCAAAAGACGATCCGCCGCTAGCGTGCGGCGGCATTGGGGTTGGCAGGGATCATGACTGACGAGTTGCCCAGAACGGACGCCGCGGCCCATGCGGCTGGAGCTGCGATTGCTGCCGCGGGCGAACCGTTGCTGCGCATCGAGGGCGTGGCCAAGACGTTCGGGAGGTTCCGTGCAGTTGACGGCGTGTCGCTCGACATCAGGGCCGGCGAGTTCTTTGCGCTGCTGGGCCCCAGCGGTTGCGGCAAGACCACGCTGCTGCGCATGCTCGCGGGCTTCGAGGCGCCGGATGAAGGGCGCATCCTGCTCGGTGGCAATGATATCGCGCAGGCGCTGCCGCACGAGCGCCCCATCAACATGATGTTCCAGAACTACGCGCTGTTTCCGCATCTGTCGGTCCGCGACAACATCGCCTTTGGCCTGAAGCGCGCAGGTCTGGCGCGTGCCGACATCGCAAAGCGTGTTGCCGAGATGGTCGCGCTGGTGAAGCTCGAAGGGCTGGAGAAGCGCAAGCCCGATCAGCTCTCCGGCGGCCAGCGGCAGCGCGTCGCGCTGGCCCGCGCGCTGGCGCGGCGACCGCAATTGTTGTTGCTCGACGAGCCGCTCGCAGCCCTCGACAAGAAGCTGCGCGAAAACACGCAAGGCGAGCTGATGGAGCTACAGCGCCGGCTCGGCATGACCTTCATCATCGTCACCCACGACCAGGAAGAGGCGATGACGATGGCTGATAGAATCGGCGTGATGAATGCCGGCAAGCTCGCTCAGGTTGCGACTCCGCGCGAACTCTATGAGGCACCGCGTTCGCGCTGGATCGCGGAGTTCGTCGGCGACATCAATCTGTTCGACGGCGAGTCCAAATTGCGCGACGGTCATCGTCTGGTCATTGGCACGCGTGATGCGGGTGCGCTGGTGGTGGCCGAGCCGCGCCAACCGGTCGGCGCGGGAAGATTGTCGGTCGCGATCCGTCCTGAAAAGGTCAAGCTGTCGCGCCATGGTCCGGTGAGCGAGGCCGGCCACGAAACCGCGATCAACCGGCTGGACGGCGTGATCGCCGACATCTGCTATCTCGGCGGTACCACCACCTACAAGGTGAAGCTCGACGCCGGCGGAATTGTGCAGGCGTCGGTTGCCAACAGTGCTCGCCTCGATGTCGATGCCTATAGCCTGAACCAGCACGTCGTAGCCTGGTTCACGCCTGACGACTGCATGGTGCTGTCGTCATGAGCACGCCCCGGATTTTCGCGCGACCGGCGCGCTTTGCCGCGATCGCGCCCTATGTCTGGATGGTGCTGTTCTTCCTGGTGCCGTTCGGCTTCGTGCTGAAGATCAGTCTGTCGCAGACCGCGATCGCGCAGCCGCCTTACGAGCCGGTGTTCGACCTGACGGCGGGATGGACGGCAATCCAGGCGGCCTTTGCCGCGTTGTCAGTCGACAATTTTAGGCTGATCGCCTCCGACGACCTTTACGCGTTCGCCTATTTGCGCAGTCTCACCGTTGCTGTGACGGCAACCGCACTGCTGCTTCTGATCGGCTACCCCATCGCCTACGGCATGGCACGGCTGCCAAAACGTTGGCAGGCGGTGGCGATGGTGCTGGTGATCGTGCCGTTCTGGACGTCGTTCCTGATCCGCATCTATGCCTGGATCAACATCCTTCAGCACGACGGCCTGCTCAATCAGATCCTGCTCGCGCTGCATCTGGTCAGCCGGCCCCTGGTGTGGCTCTCCACCGACACCGCGATGTATATCGGTATCGTCTATTCCTATCTGCCGTTCATGATCCTGCCGCTCTACGCCACGCTCGCTAAGATGGAGCCGGCGCTGGAGGAGGCGGCGGGCGATCTCGGCGTCCCGCCGTGGCAGGTGTTCTGGCTCGTCACCTTCCCGCTGTCGCTGCCGGGTGTCGGCGCCGGCGTACTCTTGTGCTTCATCCCGATTGTCGGCGAGTTCGTGATTCCGGATCTTCTTGCCGGCTCCAACTCGCTGATGATCGGCCAGACCCTGTGGCTCGAATTCTTCACCAACAAGGATTGGCCGGTTGCGTCTGCCGCGGCGATCGTGCTGCTCGTGATGCTGCTGCTGCCGCTTCTGCTCTACGAGCGGCTGCAGCGGCGGCAGTTGGAGGAGCGGTGAGATGCGCAAGGTCTCTCGCCTGTCCCGCTTCAACATCGCATCGCTCGCGATGGGGCTCGCCTTCCTCTATCTGCCGATCCTCATTCTCGTGATCTATTCCTTCAACGCGTCGCGGCTGGTGACGGTGTGGGGCGGCTGGTCGCTGCGCTGGTACCACGAGTTCTTTGCCGATCGCGCCATGATCGAGGCGGCCTGGATGAGCCTGCGGGTCGCGGTCTCGTCCGCGACCATCGCCACGCTGATTGGCACGCTGGCCGCGGTGGCGCTGTCGCGCGGCGAGCGCTTTCGCGGCCGTACGCTGTTCTCCGGCATGCTCTATGCGCCGCTGGTGATGCCGGAGGTGATTAGCGGATTGTCGCTGCTGCTGCTGTTCGTCGCGTTGAACGCCGAGCGCGGCTTCTGGACGGTGACGATCGCCCACACCACGCTGACGATGTGCTTCGTCGCCGTCGTCGTGCAGTCGCGCCTCGGCTCGCTCGATCGGTCGCTGGAGGAGGCGGCGATGGACCTCGGCTGCGCGCCCGTCCGAGCCTTCCTGTCGGTGACACTGCCGCTGATCGCACCGGCGATCGTCGCCGGATGGATGCTCGCCTTCACGCTCTCGCTCGACGATCTCGTGATTGCGAGCTTCACCACGGGGCCAGGCTCGGCAACCTTGCCGATCCGGATCTATTCCGAGGTGCGGCTCGGCGTAAAACCGGAGATCAACGCGATTTGCACGCTGGTGATTGCCCTGATCGCGGTCGTCATCATCATCGCCTCGCTCGCTTCAAAGCTGTTGAGTTCACAGGGCGAGAGCGCAGCACCTCTTTAGAAGGGATGGATCATGATGTTCGCCTATCAGATCCTGATCCACACCCCGCCCTGGGTCTGGATCCTGCTTGCCTATCTGGTCTGGCAGGGCATCAAGTCGATACAGCCGCGCAAGGCGCCGATCTGGCGTGCACTGATTGTCCCTGTCGTATTTATCGTCTGGGGCGTCTCGCGGATCGGCTTTGGGCAGCAAGCTAGCCAATGGCCGCTGGTCGCATGGATCGCAGCGGCGGTCGTGCTTCTGCCTCTCGGTGTGCTGACGCCGCGTCCGTTCGATGTCGATCACAAGACCGGCGAGATCATCCGTCCGGGCGGCGCGTTCGCGCTGATCCGCAATCTCGTCGTGTTCTTTCTGCAGTACACGGTGAGCGTGATCTCGGCCATCAACGCAGGCGACCGCGCACTTGGCTTCATCGTCGGCCGCACCATCTCGGGCGCGACCGCCGGTTACTTCCTTGGCTCGATGATCGCGCTCCTGATCGCCTGTCGCAGGAAGCGCGCAGCCGACGTTTAGGACTTCACGGCGCCCGCGGTGAGCCCGCCCACCATGTAACGGCGGAAGGCGTAGTAGATCGCGGCCGGCGGCAGTGCGTAGATGAAGCCGGTCGTCATCAGCAGCTCCCAGGGCGAATCGTCAGCGGCGAGGAAGTTGCCGAGCGCCACGGGGAGTGTGATGTCGCGGTCGTTCGAGAGCAACAGGAACGCGTAGAGATATTCGTTCCAGGCGAGCAGAACCGCATAGGTCCCGATCGCGACCAGCGAGGGTATCATCAGCGGAAGATAGACCAGGCGGAAGATCTGCAGCGTCGTGGCGCCGTCCATCACCGCGGCTTCGTCAAGCTCGACCGGCAGCTTGTCGGAAGCCTGCTTCAGCACCCAGATCGCGTAGGGTGAGGCGATCGTCACCATCGCGAGGATCAGCGACCAGTGATTGTTGAGGAGGCCGTAATTGCCCATAGTGCGGTACATCGGCACCGCGAGGAACGCCGCGGGGATGAAATAGGTGAAGAGCGCCAGGTTCATCACGATACGTCCGCCGGGCACGCGCAGCCGCGAGATCGAGAACGCCGCCGCGGTGGCGATGACCAGCGTCAGCACGCCGACGGCGGCCGCGATCACCAGGGAATTCCAGAACTGAACGTAGAAGTCGCGCAGGAAGTAATGCTGCTCCCTGAACACGATCTCGAAGTTGTGCAGCGTTGGATGATCCGGCCACAGCTTGCCCGAGAACGCGTCCTCCTTGGGCGAGATCGCGAACAGGAACATGTGGTAGATCGGAATCATCGTCCAGAGGAAGACGGGAATACCGATCAGCAGCAGCCGCGATTCGGTCGCGACATCACGCAGGGAGGGAAGCTTCATCGCGACAGCCGTTTCATCATGAAGTACATGAGCGGCACGACGAACGGCATTGCGCAGACGATGGAAGCCATCGCGAGCGAAAGCTGGTCGAGCCGGAGATAGCGGATACCGAGCGTCGACAGCACATGCGTCAGGTCGGCCGGACCGCCGCCGGTAAGCAGATAGACGCTATTGAAATCGCCCAGCGTCCAGATCATCGAGAGCAGCGTGCAGGTGATGTAGAGCGTCTGCAACGACGGCCAGGTGATAAAGCGGAATTTCTGCCACCAGCTCGCGCCGTCGACCTCGGCGGCCTCGAACAGATCTTGCGCGATTGCGAGCCGGCCGGTCATCAGGATCAGCGTCCAGAATGGCAGCGACTTCCAGATGTGCACGCCGATCGCCATCGTCAACGCCACCGTCGGATCGTTCAGCCAGTTCGGGCCGTCATCGCCGGTGAAAGAGAAGATCAGGTGGTTGACCACGCCCCATTCGGGATTGAACATGAAGCGCACGGACAGGATGGTCGGGATCGACGGCACCGCCCAAGGCAGGATGAAGATCACCGAGAGCCATTTGATCCAGGTGCGCTGCTGCGCGAAGAAACCGGACAGGAACAGCGCGATCAGCATCTTGATGTTGATGCCGATGACCAGGAAGATCAACGTGTTGACCGCGGCGCGCGCGAAAATCGGGTCGTTGTACAGCGCGACATAGTTCGATGGGGCGCGCGCCAGCCAGAGCCCGTAGCAGACGGGATAGACGACAAAGGCGAGGAAAACCAGCAGATAGGGCACGATCAGTATGATGCCCCAGACCTGCGCCGGCGTGAGCCGTGACGACAAGGGCGGGGCGGGGATCGACTGATCGCCAGAGAGCGTAATCGCCATTCTTTGGGACTCTTTGAAAGGACTTCCGGCCGCACGAGGCGGCCGGTGTTAGCGCTTCGCCTCTCCCCGCGCCAGCGAGGAGAGGAAGAAAGAGAACTTAGCCTGCAACCTGCTTGATGCGGACGATCATTTCGTCGACGGCCTTGTCAACCGGGATCTTTTCGCTGACGACCCGGTTCATCGCCTTGGCCCAGATGTTCTCGTTGTTGAGAATCGTGAACTTCCAGTTCTTGGTGAAGTCGAACGGCGCGGTGCCGCCGGTGAACTGGGCGTAGACCGCCTTGCGGTGCTTGTCGGCCTGCCAGAACGGGCTGGCCTGGCTTTCCTTGGTCACCGGGAACCAGCGGCCGAGCGCGCCCTCGATATAGGGACGGACGTTGTCTTCCTGGAGCAGGAAGCTGATGAACTGCTTGGCCTCGGGCTTGTTCTTGGCCGCGGCGAAGATCAGTCCGGTCTTGACGTCGGAGCGGTAACGGATGGTGGACCCGTCCGGTGCCTTCGGGAAGGACGCGGTGATGATGTCCTGCTCGTAAGCCTTCTTGCCGGCGTCGCGCTGCTCCTGGGTGAGGGCCTGATTCTGCGAATCCTCGTACCACTTCGCCGCGATCGAGATCGTGAAATTGTGGGTCATCACGATCGTCTTGTTGTGGAAGGCGACGTTGTTGTCCGGATCCTTCCAGGTCGTCGACGAGGGCGGAGTGCAGCCCTTGATATAGGTGTCGGTGTAGTCCTTCAGCGCGTGGATCAGGCCGTCGCGGACCTTGGGATCGTCCACCAGCAGCTTGCCGTCGTCGTCGACCAGCTTGACGTGATAGGCGTCCATAAAGGTGTAGAACGACTGGAAGGCGTCGGTGGATTCCACGCCCATCGGCTGGCCAACGGCGTAGATGCGCTGGCCGGTGGCCTTGCGGATGCCCGGCTGCACCTTGTCGCACCAGAACGACCAATAGCCCGCCCAATCGGTCGGGATGTCGCTCTGCTTGAAGCCGGCCTTCTCCAGCATGTCCTTCCAGATCTGGACGTGCATGCTCTGCTGCTTCAGCGGAAAGCCGTAATAGGCCTTCTTCTTGGTGACGTCGTTATAGAGGATCGATGCATCCAGCGTGTTCTGCACGAACCGGCCCTTGATCGGCTCCATGACATCGGTCAAGTCCTCGAGCTTGCCCTCATAGGCCCACTTGCCCTGCGCCTGCACGTCATAGGAATCCGAGTAGGCGACGTCGGGCACGGTGCCGGCGTCGAGCGCGGCGACCGTCTTCGGAATCATGTCCTGAATCGCGTACTGCGACAATTCGACCTTGATGCCGGTCTTGGCTTCGAATTTCTTGATCGTTTCGAGCAGCGCGTCGTCTTCGGACCGGTAGAAGCCCTTGCTCCACCAGACCGTAATCGTCTTTTGCTGCGCAAATGCTGGTGCAGCGGCCGCGAACAGCCCGACCGCAGCGACCGCCAGTGTGACTGCGCCAATAACCTTGGATTTCACGTTTTTCTCCCTCAAGCCGCCGGTGTTTTAACCGGTCGGATAAAACACTAGCGCATGGCCGCTATCCGATCTAGCGGCATGTTGTCAGACATAGGTCGTGGGGTATCGGGCTCGTGGAGATGCTTAACGCGTGCATCGATCCAATCGCCGCATCAATTCGCCCCGATCAATTCGCGCGATCGGCGGACGCGTCCTCAGTTCGACTTCGCGCCCTCTTTGGCGTTCTCCGCCGTCGGCGATCCCTCCGGCGCCTGTCGCTTTCCGCCGGTGATGCGCCGCTTCAGCAGGTCGAGGAAAGGAGACGCCGCGGGCGACTGGCGGATCAGGGCCTCGGGATCAGGGAAGATCAGCGGATCGTCCCAGGGACCCTGTACCATGAAAGGCAGTTGAAAGCCTGACGTTGTGTTGAGGCTCGCCACACCTTTCATGTCGTATTCGCGCGTCGGTACCGATGCGGTGCCGGTCATCGTGATCTTCGCAGCCGGCCCTTCGATGCGGATGTCCTCGGCGGTGGCGATTCCGTCGGCGAATTTCAATGCGATGGTGAGATTGTCGTAGGGCGTCGAGCCGTTGCGGAAATTGCCGCCGCCCGACAGCGGCCGGCGCTCCAGCCGCTTCAGCAGCTGCTCGGCATTGATGCCCGCGATCGCGCCATCATGCCCGGTCACGGTGGCGGTGCCGTCAAGCGACTGCACCAGACCGAACGGGCTCGAGCCGGAGGCGAGGAGCGACACGTTGATGTTGCCGCGGCCGGACAGCTTGTTGAGGCCGAACAGTTCTGAGGCGCAGGCCTGGAGGTCGACGTCGGTGAACTGGAATTGTGCCTTGATGTCGGCGACGGTGTCGGAGCGCGAGATGCCGAACGAGCCCTTGGCGATGCCGCCATAGACTTGTGCCTCGCCGACCGAGAGCGCGAGCGTGCCGTTGCGCAGATTGGCGCCGATCGCGGTGCGGCCGAGCTTCGAGGAGCCGACGGTCAGTTTGGCTGCCGAGAGACGCATGTCGAGATCGGTGGTCGACAATCCGTTGAGATCGAACAGCTGCGTGTTCCAGTCGCGCGCACCGCTCGCGAGCAGGCGGAAGGTCGAGATATAGGGTGTCAAGTCGAGCGCGTCGGCGGCGAGTGTCGCCTGCAGCGTCTGCCGGCCGTTATTGGCGTAGGTGATCACGCCTTCGGCGGTGTTGCCGTCGAGCTCGACATTGACATTGGTCAGCGCGATCGAGGCACCGACGACATTGGCGCGCGCTTTCAGCGCGAAGCGTCCGAAGCCGCCGCTGCCGGGCTGCGGCTGGCCGGTCCAGCGCAGCGCGTTGCGCAGAGACGGGCTGTCGATGGTGAGCGTACCCTCCATCATCGGGCTGGTGCGGTTGGCGACGCTGCCGTCGAAGGCGAGCTTGAGCGGCGCACTGGCGACCCGCGCCTTCAGGCCCGAGCGGTCGCCCGAAAGGGCCGCGACGAAATCGGCAAAGCTGATCGAGCCGTCGACGCGCTCGCCGCGCCAGTCGAATTGCCCGGTCGCGGCAAAGGAGCGCGAGATCGAGGGCCACGCCAGCGACAGGTCGATGTCCTCTAGTTTCTCGGTGGCGTTCGTGGCGACGTCCTCGT
This sequence comes from Bradyrhizobium sp. LB11.1, assembly GCF_040549385.1. NCBI lineage: Bacteria > Pseudomonadati > Pseudomonadota > Alphaproteobacteria > Hyphomicrobiales > Nitrobacteraceae > Bradyrhizobium > Bradyrhizobium sp. LB11.1. The sequence goes on from NZ_JBEPTH010000014.1 coordinate 111,434, forward strand.
AATTGAGCACGCCGTCCTGGATCCTGATTTCGGAGAACGAGACCTGGTTGTCGGCGCCGGGCTTCATCGTCCGCGCAATGGTCTGGATGAAAGGCGTCCAGTTGCTCTCGCCGTCCGGCTTCAGGCTGACATGGATGCGCGGTCGCAACAGCGTCAGGTCGGCGATCTCGAACCGTTGCAGCAGCAGCGGCAACAGCCTGAGATTGGCGGTGAGCACGTCGACATGGAGCGCGGGGTCGCTGGTGCCGCCGCCTTTCAGGCCGACGTCATGGAAGGAGATGTAGCTTGCCGGCAGCACGGAAATGTCGATGTTGCCTGCCACGCCGAGCTCGAGCCCGGTGACGTCGCGGATCTGCGCTTCCACCGCCTTGCGCAGCGCGTCGCGGTTGATGAGCCAGGAGGTCGCGATCAGGGCGATCAGCGCGACACCGAGCAGCGCCGCGATCGGCGTCCCGAGGCGCTTCATTCCTTGGGCCATGGTCAATGGCATGTCCTGATAGAGTTGGTCGTTGGAGCCAGAAGGGCGGGGCGGGAAACCTGCGCGCCCCCACGCCCAACCCCCGCAACTTGAAGGGTTTTCTTGTCGCTTTCAAGGCCACGGACGGATCTGCCCACGGCGTGGGCAGCTTCTACCACCAGCTACCGGAATGGAGAACCCCGTATCATTGACGGCTTCGGACGATTTCGCCTAATAATCGCCGCCAACAAGGCGCGACGCCTGCCGCAGGTTAAGCCGAGGGTTTTTGCATGAACAAGGTCTATCCCGACGCCAAGTCGGCGCTTGAGGGCGTTCTCAAGGACAACATGATGATCATGTCGGGCGGCTTCGGCCTCTGCGGCATCGCCGAGGTGCTGTCGGATGCGATTCGCGAGTCCGGCGTCAAGGGTCTGACCGTGGTCTCGAACAATGCCGGCGTCGACGGCATCGGACTCAGCCGCCTGCTGGAAACCCGTCAGATCAAGAAGATGATCTCGTCCTACGTGGGCGAGAACAAGCTGTTCGCCCAGCAATTCCTCGCCGGCGAACTGGAACTCGAATTCAATCCGCAGGGCACGCTGGCCGAGCGCATCCGCGCCGGCGGCGCTGGCATCCCGGCCTTTTACACCAAGACCGGCGTCGGCACGTTGATTGCCGAAGGCAAGGAAGTGAAGGAGTTCGACGGCGAGAAGTATCTGATGGAGCGCGGCCTGCTGGCCGACCTCGCCATCGTGCACGCCTGGAAGGGCGACACCGCCGGCAACCTGATCTACCGCAAGACCGCGCGCAACTTTAACCCGATGATGGCGACCGCCGCCAAGGTCACGGTGGCCGAGGTCGAACACCTGGTTCCCGCCGGTGAACTCAACCCCGACCACATCCACACGCCCGGCATTTTCGTGAAGCGCATCGTCGAGGTCGGCACGGCCAAGAAGCGCATCGAATTCCGCAATACCCGCCCGCGCACCGCAGCTTAAGATCAGGAGAGCGATATGGCCTGGACCCGTGAACAGATGGCTGCGCGCGCCGCGAAGGAATTGCGTGACGGCTATTACGTCAATCTCGGCATCGGCATCCCGACGCTGGTCTCGAACTACATCCCTGACGGCGTCGATGTCAGCCTCCAGAGCGAGAACGGCATGCTCGGCATGGGCCCGTTCCCCTATGAGGGCGAAGAGGACGCCGATCTGATCAACGCCGGCAAGCAGACCGTGAGCGAGCTGCCCTCGACCTCCTATTTCTCCAGCGCGGATTCCTTCGGCATGATCCGCGGCGGCCACATGGATCTGTCGATCCTCGGCGCCATGCAGGTGGCCCAGAACGGCGATCTCGCCAACTGGATGATCCCCGGCAAGATGGTCAAGGGCATGGGCGGCGCGATGGACCTCGTCGCCGGCGTCAAGCGCGTCGTCGTGGTGATGGAGCATTCCGCCAAGGACGGCGCCAAGTTGCTGAAGCAGTGCAACCTTCCGCTGACCGGCGAGCGTGTGGTCGACATGGTCGTCACCGATCTCGCCGTGTTCACCATCGACAAGCACGGTGACGGCGGCATGGCGCTGATCGAGCTCGCCGACGGCGTCACGCTCGACGAGGTCAAGTCCAAGACCGAGGCCGAATTCCGCGTCGCGCTGAAGAATACGTAAAGCAATGATCGCGAACGATTGGGAATGGCCGGGCTTCGTCCCGGCCATTTTTGTTGGTGCTGTCATTTGGGAGAACGAGATATCTCCACGCCGTCATTGCATGGAGCCCTTGCGACGAGCAATTCAGGCTGCCTCCGCTGAAGGATTCTGGATTGCTTCGCTGCGCTCGCAATGACGGAGCGTCGCTACGACCGCGCCGCCCACACTTTGCCCCAGCGCGCCGACACGCTCACCATCTATAATCGCTCCTTGCGCACCAGGCGGAAGCCGAGATTGGCGGGCGTAACCCCGCGCGGCTGCGGCAGGGGCCGCACGCCCCGCCGCCAATCGGTGATGGTGCAGCCGAAGCGGCCGCGGAACCAGCGGGCCATGGCGCTTTGGGCGGAGAAGCCAAGCTGCGCGGCAATATCCGCCAGCGGCCGGTCGGGGTCCTCGATCAGCTGGATCACGAGATCGGCGCGCTGCGCTTCGAGGATCGCGGAGAAGCTGGTGCCGGCCTCGGCAAGGTGACGGTGGATGGTGCGACGGGTGCAGGCGAGGTGCTCGGCCACCCGCTCGACGGTGCAGTCGCCGCTCGCGAGCAGGATGCGCACGACCTCGTCGACCTTCTCCTCCCAGCTCGCCGGGCGGCTTTCGATCGCCTCGATCCGCTTGCGCAGATAGTTCGCGATCAAGGGATGCGCGCTCGGGATCCGGCGCTCCATGTCGTGCGCCGACAGCAGGATCGCGTCCTCCTCCGCGTTGAAGGTCACGCGACAGCGGAAGAATTCGCGGTAGCGCTTGCGGTCGTGCGGCGGCGGATAATGCAGGTGCACTTCCTGCGGCCGCCAGTCACCTCCGAACAGCGACTGGATGATGCGGTGGATGCTGCCCAAGGCCATGTCGATCGATTGACGCGGCGCGGTCGGTTGCCGCCCACGCAGATGCAATGTGACGGTCACGGTCTGCTTGTCGGTGATCACGTCGAGCTTCATGCCGTCGTGGTGGATGTGGATGAAGCGGGAGAATGCCTCGATCGCCTCGCCGACGGTCGCCTGTTCGCGCACGATCAGGCCGACCGCGCCGAAATTGGTCAGGCCGCCACGCTCGGCCAGCCTTAAGCCGAAATCTTCGGCACCTGAGGCTTCGGCCGACAATTCGAGCAGGCGACGCAAACTTGCGACAGCGATGGGGGTATCCGGCTTATCGAGGATGGCCAGCGGCAGCCTGGCCTTGCGCATCATCTGTTTGGGGTCGAGCCCAACCGACCGGGCAACCTCCGGGTAACAGCTCAAGCCTGCGCTGCGAATGAGGTCGGTCATGCGACCCGTTCCTGTCAGCCATTCCCGCAGATGTCCCGAAATGTAAAGTTTCTGTCCCGATCCGTCAAATCCGGGAACAAGGCGGAACATACATAATGGAAAGCGAAGCACTGGCGCGAATGCCGTGCTCATGACGGCGGGGCGCGATGGGGCCCCCGGCCGTCCCTTCTCATTTGACCAAGACATTATTGGATCGGGATTATGCCGGGAAACATGCTTTCCAAGGGTGAGGTATTCGTCATTGAAACCGACGCGGCCTCCCGCGAACAATTGTCCAGTGCGCTTCAACAGAGCGCCTATGACGTGATCTGCTTTGCCGACGGCGCGTCGCTGCTGTCGGAAGCCAAGGCGCGGATGCCGGCCTGCGTGGTGCTCGAGATGCCGCCGGATCGCTCCGCCCTCGACGTGCTCAAGTGCCTGCGCGAGGAAAATTGCATGGCGCCGGTGCTGGTGACTTCGGCGAACGGCAGCATCGCCATGGCGGTCGACGCTATCAAGAGCGGCGCGGCCGACTTCATCGAGAAGCCGTTTCGCACGCATGAGGTCGTCGGACGGATCGATGCCGCGATCGACGAATCCGCCCAGCCCGATTCGAGCCGGCAGCGCTGGCTGCCCGGCTGCGAGCCCCTGACCGCGCGCGAAAGCGACGTGCTGGCGCATCTCGCTGCCGGCCTGACCAACAAGGAGGTCGCCCGTCGCATGCATCTGAGCGCACGCACGGTCGAAGGCTATCGCGCCAGCATTTTGAAGAAGGCTGGTGCCCGCAACGTGACCGACCTGCTCCGCCGCATCTTTGGCCAGGGGGCGCCCAGCGAGGTCTGAGCCCAACCTCTGAGGTTGTGCCGCGGCGTGGTGACGCGTTCCTCGGCCATGGTGCTGCCGCAGCTGCGCCTAACGGAAACCCTAATCGAACCGGTTCCTTCCCTGCCGCGTCTCACCACGATGGCGTGGCATGTTTTTGCGCGTCCGGCTGGCGACGCGGCGACATCGGCAGGGAGAAATTTGATGCGCACGATTGCAAGATATCTGGCGACGACGGGCCTCGTCCTGGTGACCGCAGCGCTCGTCTCGCCTTCATGGGCCGCCGATGTGGACGCCACATCGGCCATCGACACCGTCACCGTCTATCCTGATGGCGCCACCGTCACCCGTGTGATCGCGATCGACCTCACCTCCGGCGACAGCACGCTGGTCGCAAAAGATTTTCCGCTCTCGCTCGATCCATCATCGCTCCGCGTCGAGGGCGAGGCCGGCGCGAAGCTCACCATCGGCACGATCGACGCACGACCGCCGCGTGCGGCGCCGCCGGTCAATCTGCCCGAGCTCGACAAGCGCATCGAGGCGCTCAAGGACGAGCGCGCCGACCTGCAAGGCGCGATCGATGCGGCGGCCGCCCGGCGCAAATTCGCGCAGCGCTTTGCCGAAGCTTCTCCCGCCGGCCTCGGCGACAAGGGCGAGGCGCGCCCGATCACCGAGTGGCGCGCGGCGTTCACTGCCGTGGCGGAGGAAGTCGCAGCGGCCGAGGCCGCGATCCGTGATGCCGCGCGAAAACAACGCGAGATCGATCGCCAGATCGCGCAACTCGAAGCCGACCGCTCCGCCAAGCCGCCGAGCAAGCTGGAAGTGCGGATCGACGTCGCTTCCGCTGCCGCGACCAAGGCGACGCTGCGGGTCACTTACGCCGTGCGTAATGCGCGCTGGCTGCCGCTCTATGACGCCCGGCTCGACACCGGTGGCAAGGACCGCAAGCCGCAACTCGAGCTGGTCCGCCGCGCCGAGGTCACGCAATCGACCGGCGAGGACTGGTCGAACGTCACGCTCGGCGTTTCCACCGTCCGCATCGCCCGTGGCGGCAGCGCGCCGGAACTGGGCTCGCTGGTGGCGCAATATCCGCAGGTGCCGAAGCCGCGCGCGCTGGGCTCGGTCGCGGATACCGCCATGCCAGCGGCGGCGCCAATGCTGCGAAAGATGGAGGCGGCACGAAGCAGGGAGGAATTTGATCTGCCGGCCCAACGTGCCGACGAACCGCAAGCCGTTGCGGAGATCGGCGATTTCCAGGCCACCTTCAAGATCCCCGGCCGTGTCAGCCTCGGCGCCGCCGAGGGCGCCAAGAGCCTGCGCATTGCTTCAATGAGCGTGCCCGCCGATCTCGCGGTGCGCGCTGCGCCGGTGCTGGATTCCACCGCCTTCCTCGAGGCCAGCTTCAAGCAGACCGACGACACGACGTTGCTGCCGGGCAAGGTCGCGATCTACCGTGACGGCGTCTTCGTCGGCCGCGGCAAGCTCTCGGCATCAGCCAAGGACGACATCGTGCGGCTTGGCTTCGGCGCCGACGACAAGGTCAAGGTCGAGCGCGCGATACTCAAGCGCAACGAGGGCTCGGCCGGTCTCCTGGTCGCGACCTCGAGGACCGACGAGCGCGCGTTCAAGACCACCGTCCGCAACGGCCACGACTTCCCGATTCACGTCGCGATCGAGGACCAGCTGCCGGTCAGCGAGAATGACGAGATCGTCGTCGAGATGCTGCCCGCGACCACACCGCCGACGGCAAAAGATATCCGGGACAAGCGAGGCGTGCTGGAATGGTCGTTCGACGCCAAGCCCGGAGAGGTCAAGGACATCAACTTCGCCTGGCGCGCCCGCTGGCCGAAGGACAAGAGCATGGTGATCGTGCCGTCAGGCTAGAGCGGCGCCCTTCACCTCGCTCCGCGCTCACCCCCTGTCATGCCCTGCGCAGGCGGGGCATCTAGTACGCCGAGGCCTCGCGATTTCATCGCAGACGTCCCGGCGTACTGGATCGCCCGGTCACTCCGGGCGATGACCGCGTTGAAAGAGCCTCGCCTTACTTCGCCTTCAGAAAATCCGCGACGTCGAGCAGGATGAACTCGTCGTCATCGGCCTTGTTGGGATCGCGGCTGGACGAGAACGGCAGATTGTTGTCGTTGCCGACGATGATGTGGGTGTCGTCGACGCGATCGACGTTCTCGATGGTGAAGAACGGGAAGGTGTAGACGCCGTCGTTCAGCGGCTTGCGTGCCTTCTTGTCGGGGTCCTGGATCTTCAAGAGGTCGATATAGCCGATCTTGCGCACGGGCTTGCCGACATTGGCGTCAGTCAGCTCGATCTTGTAGATGCGCTTGAACCTGGCGACATCAGGGAAGCAGTTCTCGCCGCGCGTGCCCGCCGGGCAGGCCTTGTCGGGCGTGCCTTCGCCGTTGTCGCGTTCGATGACGAGGCCGGCGCTCGGGTCGATCATGTTGAAGTCGCCAATGGCGTTGCCGTTCTGCTCGAACACATACTGCCAGTAGCGGCCGGTGAACTTTTCAGCGGCGACGTCGAATTCGAGGATGAGGGACGCTTCCTTGCCGTCGACCCGCTCCCAATCCTTCTTGTCGGCGTCCCACAGCGGGCCCTCGAGCAGGCCGTACAGGAATTTGCCGTCCTTCGAGGAGGCAAAGCCCTCAAAACCCTTGGAGCGGCGCAGATTGACGTTGGTGTAGGTCGCGCCCGGCGCGCCCGGGGTCGCCGCCGCCCAATGGTCGGGAGAGCGCACCGGCTTGCCGTCGGCGATGGTCTCGAACACGGCGAGGATCTTGCCGGTCTTGTCGGCCTTCAGGATGTAGGGGCCGAACTCGTCGCCGATCCAGAAGGTGTCGCCGACGATCTGGAAACCTTCGGTGTCGAAATCGGCGCCCGTGAGATAGCGCTTCTGGGTGTCCTCGTGGACGATGCGGAACGGCACCTTCTTGTCGGGATCGTGCAGGAAGGCGGTCGCTTCGCGCTCGATCTTGCCGCCCGCCCAATCCATCTTGTAGTGGTTCAGGTACAGCATCGAGTCCATCGAATTGGCGCGCGCGCCCATGCCGTTGTCGGTGATGACCCAGAAGGTGCCGTCGGGCATCTTCTTGATGCCGGAATGGCCCTGCAGCGGCTGGCCCTTGAATGGCAGCGAGACCCCGGTCGAACGCTCAAGGGACTTGCCCATCACGGTGCCGAGCGCATCGACGCGCTTTCCCGTGGTGTACTTTCCCGAGGTCTTGAGATCGGCAGGGGCATCGGCGGGGGCATCGATGAAGGTCGCGGCCGGCATCACGACGTGGCCGGCGAGTTTGGCCGGAAATTCGCCCTCGCTCTGCGCAAGCGCCGTGCTCGCGGTGAGAATGATCGTTGCGACGGTGCTGAGAAAAGTCGCGCGCATGTGCGTCTCCTGTTAGCGGACGACGCCTTATGCGGATTGCAGATTGCAGTTTTGTGAAGCCGGGCCAAACGCCGCAGTCCCAGGCTATTCTTTTACCGCGCCGGTCAGCGAGGAGACGTAATAGTCCACGAACAGCGAGTAGAAGATCGCGACCGGCAGCGAGCCGAGCAGCGAGCCCGCCATCAACGCACCCCACTGGTAGACGTCGCCGGTGATGAGTTCGGTCAGGATCGCGACCGGCACGGTCTTGTTGGCGCCGCTCTGGATGAAGGCGAGCGCATAGATGAACTCGTTCCAGGACAGCGTGAAGGAGAAGATGCCGGCCGAGATCAGGCCGGGCACTGCGAGCGGCAGCGTGATCCGCCGCAGGATCTGCAGCCGCGTCGCGCCGTCGACCAGTGCGCATTCCTCGAGCTCATAGGGGATCGACTTGAAATAGCCGATCAGCAGCCAGGTGCAGAACGGCACCAGGAAGGTCGGATAGACCAGGATCAGCGCCAGCGGGGAGTCGAACAGCCCGAACTGCACCACCACGGTCGCGAGCGGGATGAACAGGATCGACGGCGGCACGAGATAGGCCATATAGATGCCGAGGCCGACATAAGGACTGCCGCGGAAGCGCAGGCGCTCGATCGCATAGGCGGCGAGCGTGCTCGCGATCAGCGACAGCGTGGTCGCCCCGATCGCCACCAGCATCGTCGTCCACAGCCAGCGCGGATAGTCGGTGTCGAACAGGAGGTGCTTGATGTGCGCCAGCGTCGGCGAGGTGATCCAGAATGGATTATGCTCCTTGTAGTTCATCAGCTCCGCGTTCGGCTTGAACGACGTGATCGCCATCCAATAGAACGGAAACAGCAGGATCAGCACGAAGCAGCCGAGCGGCAGATAGATCATCATCAGCCGGCGCAGCCCGGAATCCCAGGCCATGGTGTCGGGCGCGGCTTTTGCGTCGGCGACGGCGGCAGTTTGCGCGACGGTGTCAGTCATTGGCCTCTCCCTGCTGCCATTTGCGGCGCGCCAGGCCGAAATAGGAAAACAGCGTCGCGAACACCAGGAACGGGATCATCGATACCGCGATCGCCGCACCTTCGCCGAGTTCGCCGCCGGCGATGCCGCGCTGGAACGCGAGTGTGGCCAGCAAATGCGTCGAGTTGCCCGGCCCGCCACGGGTGATGGCGTAGACCAGCTGGAAGTCGGTGAAAGTGAAGATGATCGAGAAGGTCATGACGATGGCGAGGATCGGCATCATCATCGGGAAGGTGATGTAGCGGAAGCGCTGCCAGGCGCTGGCGCCGTCAAGCATCGCGGCCTCGTAGAGCGAGGGCGAGATGGTCTGCAAGCCCGCCAGCAGCGAGATCGCGACGAAGGGAATACCGCGCCAGATGTTGGCCGCGATCAGCGAGAACCGCGCCGGCCAGGGCGTGCCGAGGAAGTCGATATTGCTCGTGCGCCAATGCAGCACGTCGACCAGCAGATAGGAGATGATCGAGAATTGCGGATCGTAGATCCACCAGAACGCCAGCGCCGAGAGCACCGTCGGCACAATCCAGGGCAGCAGGATGATCGCGCGCAGCAGGCTCTTGAACGGAAAATGGTTGTTGAGCAGCAGTGCGAGCCAGAAGCCAAGCGCGAACTTTCCGAAGGTCGCGATCGCCGTGTAGACCACGCTGTAGAAGACGGCGTTCCACCACAGGGAGTCAGTGAGCAGATACTGGAAATTGTCGAAGCCGACGAACACGCCCGTTCGGCCGATCGTCGTGTCGGTGAAGGCGAGCCAGATGCCGAGCCCCAGCGGATAGGTCAGGAATACCCCGAGCAGCCCGATCGCGGGCGCCAGGCACATCACGACCAGGAACGGCTTGTAGTCGAACAGGCGCACCAGCCAGGACGGCTGCCGTTGCGCCAGTGCGGGAGAAGAGAGGGTGGTCACGGACATCAGGGCGTTGTCCTGTTTGAGACTGTCACCACGTCCGTCATGGCGAGCGAAGCGAAGCAATCCAGTCTGTTTCCGCAGTTACAGTCTGGATTGCTTCGTCGCTTCGCTCCTCGCAATGACGGTCGTTCTGTCTTACTTCTGCCGCCGGAAGTACCGCTTGCAGCGTTGCTCGGCTTCGGCGGCTGCGGCCTCGGGCGTGGCCGCGCCGGTTGCAACGGACGCGCACATCTGGATCAGCACGTAGTCGGCGCTGACGGCACCGGTCGCCGTCGAGATTGGACCCGCATAGCCGTCATAATAGGTGCTCTTCATCGTGTCCTTGAAAAGCGCCACTTTGGGGTCCTGCGACCACACGGCGGCGTCGGCATAGGCGGCGAGCGGCTGGGACCAGTAGCCGGAGTTGGCATTGAGCCACGGCTCGTATTGGTCCTTTTCCAGCATGAATTGCAGGAAGGCCTTCGCGGCGTTGGGATACTTACTGTGCTTGAACACCATGGCATTCAGCGTCAGCCCCGCCATCGGCGAGACCTTGGCCACGCCCTTCGGCAGCAATTGATGTACGCTGTCGTCGGCGATCGCCTTGGTCGCCGGGTCGTTCTTCAGTGAAAAATACAGCGAGACGCCGTTTGCCGTCAGCGCGATCTCCTGCGCGGCATAGGCGCGGTTGTTGCTGACGTCGTTCCAAGAGGTCGTGCCGGCGATGAAGGTCGGGTAGAGCTGCTTGACCCAGTTCAGCGCTGCGATCGTCTCCTTGCTGTTGATGGTGACGTTGCCTTCTTCATCGAGCAGGGCCGCGTTGTGCGACCACAGCGCCCAGCTGGCAAAGCCGTTGCCGTCGCCCTTGGCGTTGCCGAGCGCGAAGCCCGCCGGCTTGCCGGCCTTTTGCAGCTTCTGGCAGAGATCAAGGATGCCGGCATGGTCTTCCGGCACCTTGTCGAACCCGACGGATTGCAGGATCGATTTGCGATAGATCAGCGGCCCCCCGGTCGCGCCGAACGGCAGGCCGATCCAGGTGTCGCTCTTGTTCTTCTTGCCGTAGCGCTGCGCCAGCGGCAGCCAGCCGCCGTAACGCTTGCCGGCATAGTCGGCGACGTCGGTCAGCTCGATCAGCTTGTCGACGTAGATGTGCGGGGCATCAGAGAAGCCGATGATGATGTCGGGGCCGGCGCCGGAATTGGCGGTCACCGCCGTCTGCTGGTTGATGTCCTCCCAGCCGACGAAATCGATCTTGACCTCGACCCCGGTCTCCTTGGTGAACTTGGCCGCATTGGCGCGGAACACGTCCTCATCGGCCTGGACGAAGCGCACCGGCCGCAGCATGCGGAGCGTTGCGCCCTTCTCGATCGGCAGTTTCGGCGCGGGGACGTCGGCAGCCTTGATTGCGGATTGAGCGTGCGCTGCAACACCAGTGGCAGCGACTGTTGCAGCGGACAGGCCCAGCGCCAAGGCATCACGACGTGTGATGTCGTTCCTCATCAGTTCCTCCCTAAGATGTTTCCCTTCCCGGCGTTGGTCGCCGGTGAAGGGCCGTTTCGTTCTTTTGCCGGTCTTTCGGCGCGTGTTGCGCCGGCCGCCTTAGCTGTTCGGGCCGCGGTCCATGCTGACGGGCTGCCAGCGGCGGAGCGCGGTGTCTTGCAGCACCGACGGGTTCACGCAGCTTACCGGCCACATGCCCTGAAGCACCAGTGACAATTCGTAGCCCACTCGGCGCTTGCGCGCCTCGTCGAACCGTGCCGAGGCGGAGGCGACATGGGCGGTCAGGGTCACGTTCTCCATGCTCAGGATGGGGTTGTTGTGCGACGGCGGTTCCTTCTCCAGCACGTCGAGGGCGGCATGCGCGATCCAGCCCTCCTGCAGCGCCTTGATCAGGCTTTCCTCGTCCACGGTGGCGCCGCGCCCGGTATTGATGAAGACCGAACTCTTCTTCATCTGCCGAAAATGCTTCTCGGTCAGCATGTGATGCACTTCGGGCCGGGCGGGGGCGTGCATCGAGACGAAGTCGGATTGCGACAGCACCTCGTTCAGCGTCGCCGGGATCACACCGTGGTCCCACATCAGGGTTTCCTGGATGAAGGGATCGTAAGCCATCATGCGCAGGCCGAACGGTGCGGCGCGCTTCGCAACTGCGCGCGCGACGCGGCCGAACGAGACGAAGCCCAGCGTCTGGCCCATCAGCCGCGGCACTTTGAGCAGCGCCGGCCGACCCTCGGCCCAGCGCCCGGTGCGCACCATCTTGTCCTGCTCGACAAGGCGGCGGAAGCCGGAGAGCAGCAGCATCATGGCGTGGTCGGCGACTTCCTCGATGAAGGTGTCGGGGATGTTGGTGACGGGAATGCCGCGCGCGGTCGCCGCCTTCACATCGACACTGTCGACGCCGACCGAGCCGAGCGTGATGACCTTGCAGTTCTCCAGCGCGTCGATGATGGTCTTTGAGATCGGAATGCCCTTGGCGTAGATCGCGTCGGCATTCCTGGCGGCGGCGATGAACTCCGCCTCGTTGGCCGGCGCCTCGACGATCTCGGCATCGATCGGATCGAGCGCTTCGCGCTCGAGGGAATAATCGCTGCCTGCGACCGTGAAGCTCGCGCCCTTCGGCGTCACCACCCTGTATTTCGGCATTTTCTGCTCCCGATTTAGTTGTCGGTTCTTGTTGCGACCCGCACCTTTGGGCGGGCCTTTGCGTCTTTTACGCGAAATCTACGCCGGCGCGTACAATCGTCGGTTGCCGGTACCGCGGTTTATTCAGAAGTTTTGCGGTCCTCTCCGGGCTTCTACGGGGCCCTTCGTAACAGGTTGCTAATGGGTTCCCCACTAAAAGTTGAGTCAAATCTTATCGATTCACTCGTGTGTTCGTTATCCCTCATTGCCGGAGCCATCCCGTGAAGTTGAGCAATCTGAAGATCGCCTCCAAGCTTGGCATCCTTGTCGGCGTCACCTTGTTCGGCCTGTGCGTCGCCGGAGTTCTCGCCGGCTATTTGATGAAACGCGAGATGGTGAATGCGCGCATCGATCAAGCCAAGTCGATCGTCGATCTGGGCCGGAACTATGCAGCCGCTCTGAAGAAGCGCGTCGATGCGGGCGAATTGACGAAGGACGCCGCCTTGGCCGAGCTTCGCCGCTACGGCAATGCGATGACCTACGACAACGGTGCGGGCTATCTGTTCGGCACGTCCTATGACGGCATCACCCAGCTCGCGCCCGATCCGAAGCAGATCGGCACCAACCGCATGGACGTCGTGACCAACGGCCGCAAGCTGTCGATCGAGCTGATGGACGGCGTCAAGGCCAACGGCTCGATCCTGCTTTACTATGAATATGTGAAGCCCGGCCAGGAAACGCCGATTCGCAAGATCGGCTACGCTGTCGCGATTCCCGGCTTCGACATGTATCTCGGCACTGGCGCCTATCTCGACGACATCGACGCCAAGATGGGTCCGGTGTTCTGGTCGCTCGGTCTCGCCATGCTCGGCATCGTCATCGTCGCCGGCGGCGTCGCCTGGATGATCGGCCGCAGCATCAGCCGTCCGCTGGCGCTGCTCGGTGCCCGCATGAAGGATCTTGCCGACGGCAAGCTCGAGGGCGACATCCCCGGCGTCGGCCGTGGCGACGAGGTCGGAATGATGGCTGCGACCGTCCAGATCTTCAAGGACAACGCGGTCCGCATCCGCGACCTCGAGAAGACCGACGCGGCGGCGAAAGAGCGTGCCGTGGCGGAACGTCGCAGCGCGATGGAAGATATCGCCAACGACTTCGAACGCAGCGTCAATGGCATCGTCCGCTCGGTCTCCTCGGCTGCGGCCGGCATGCAGTCGACCGCGCAGTCGATGACCGCGACCGCCAGCGACGCCTCGTCGCGCGCCGCCACCGTCGGTGCGGCCTCGTCGCGGGCCTCCGGCAATGTCGGCACGGTCGCCGCCGCCGCCGAAGAGCTGTCGAGCTCGGTTGCGGAAATCTCCCGCCAGGTGACGCGCTCGACCGAAGTGGCGAGCCGCGCCGTCAGCGACGCCGAGCGTACCAACGCCACGGTGCAGGAGCTCTCGACCGGCGCCGAGAAGATCGGCGAGGTGGTCAAGCTCATTCATTCGATCGCGGCGCAGACCAATCTGCTCGCGCTCAACGCCACCATCGAAGCGGCACGTGCTGGTGAATCCGGTCGTGGCTTCGCCGTCGTCGCTTCCGAGGTCAAGGCGCTGGCCAACCAGACCGCGAAGGCGACTGAGGAAATCTCCGCGCAAGTGGCGGCGATGCAGACCTCGACCAGCGATGCGGTCGCGGCGATCGGCGGCATCACCCGGACCATCGCCGAGATGAGCGAGATCACCGCCGGCATTTCGTCCTCGATCGAGCAGCAGGGCGATGCCACCCGCGAGATCGCCCGCAACATCCAGTCGGTCGCGGCGGGTTCGAACGAGATCAACACCAACATCGGCAGCGTCACCTCGGCCGCGGAAGCGACCGGCTCCGCTGCCGGCGACGTGCTGACCAACGCCCGCGAGCTGGACAACCAGTCCGGTGCGCTGCGTAGCGCGGTGGACGGCTTCCTCGCCAAGGTGCGCGCGGCTTAAACTCTTGCGCTGAATCCTTGGCGCAGAGTTCTTGGCGCTGAATTCGTAGGGTGGGCAAAGGCGCGTGAGCGCCGTGCCCACCTTTTCGTTTTGAACTCGTTGAAACGTTGGTGGGCACGCTTCGCTTTGCCCACCCTACCAGTCCGGTGCGCGGACTTACTTCACCGCAGAACCCTGGCGGGAGGCGATGACGACGCCGGCGAGCACCAGCGCGTAGCCGATCAGGTGAAACGGCTGGAGCTTTTCGCCGAGCAACAGGATCGCCATCGCCGAGCCGAACACGGGCACCAGATGGAAAAACGGTGCGGCGCGGTTCGGGCCGATCAGCGCGACGCCGCGGTTGAAAAAGAGATAAGCGAGCGTCGAGGGGAAGATCAGGATGTAGCCGAGCGTCATCAGCGTCACGGTATCAAACTGCATGACGCTGCCGCTCCAGGCCTCCCAGATCGCGGTGGGTAGCAGCATCATCGCCCCGCAGCAGGTGGTGAAGGAGAGAAATGACAGCTGATGAACCTTCGGCCGACGCGGGATGAAGGCGGAGTAGATCCCGAACGCCACCAGCGAGGAGGCGAACATGATGTCGCCCCTGTTGAAGCTGATGCTCGTGAGCGCCGCTAAATCACCGTGCAGGATGATGACCAGCACGCCCGCCAGCGAGATCGCGATGCCGGCGAGCTGCGCACCCGTCAGCCGCACGCCGAACAGCACGAGCGACCACAGCGCCACGAACAGCGGCCCGGCCGACTGGATCAACAGCGCATTCAGCGCCTCGGTATATTGTAGCGCCCAGTACGAGATCGCGTTGTTGAAGGCGAAGCCCACCAGCGACAGGAACAGCATCAGCGGCAGGCTTTTGCGTAACGCAGGCCAGTCGCGCTTCAGATGCGGCCAGGAAAACGGCAGCAGGATCAGGAACACGCCGAACCAGCGGATCGTGGTCACCGTCAGCGGCGGCACATGTGCGCCGACATGGCGCGCGAGCACAATGTTGCCGGCCCAGAACAGCGAGCTCAGGCTAAGCAGCAGATAAGGCTGGTTGTTGAGCCAGCTGACCGGACTCGAGGCAGGTGGCGCGGGCGAAGCGATCGTCATTGGCGTCACATTCGAGCTTGCGCCGGATTGCCGTCGTGACACAAGTCACGCCGCCGCAATGCTACAATGCAGGCGCGACCCGAGGAGGTGCCATTGGCGGTCAATATGTTGAACATCCAGGGCCTGGAAGGGCTCGACCAGAATGCGCCGGTGGTGATGCTGAACCTGATGCGCTTCCACCCGCGCTCGCGCGACGGTGACGGCTCCGGCTGGGATGCGTATCTGCGCTACAGCGCGATTACCGTGCCCATGATCAAGGCGCGCGGCGGCACGCTGCTGTGGACCGGCGAGGCCAAGGCGGTCGCGCTCGGCCCGCATGCGGGCAACGACTGGGATTTCGTTGCGCTGGTCACCTATCCGACCGTTGCTGCCTTCCTCGATATGATGACGTCCGAGGCTTACGAGAAAGAGGCCGATCCGCATCGTATCAACGGCTGCGCCGAGCACGTGATCATTGCGACGAGCCAGGCCTACAGCAAGTTCAAGGCGGGCTGACGTCGCTGGCTTGCGACCAGAGCGCGCGGCCGGGTCGAGTTTCGCAACTTTTCGGGCGCAGTTTCGGCAAGTTGGGCTTCAAATGTGAACTAATCGGTTGCGTGGGGGTGCCAAAGATGGTGCCTTTGGCGGGTGAGCACGCATGTCGGGGCATTGCCGGCCCGGCGTGACGTGCTGCAACGTTGTTTCCTCCTCGTCGAATATTGCTTCGTTAGGGGATCAGATGCTCTGTGAGCGTTGCGGCGGAGACAATCCGGCGACAAATCGCTTCTGTCACGGCTGCGGCTCAGCGTTGCCGGTGGCCTGTCCCGCCTGCAATCATCCCAGCCCGCCTGGTTCGGGCTTTTGTGGGGCCTGCGGCGCAGCCCTGAGCGCCGCGAGCAGGCCAATCCCGGCAGCGGCGGGGCATTCCACGAGGCCGGTTCGGGGCGAGCTGAAGCAGGTGACGGTTCTGTTTGCCGATCTCGTCAGCTCGACCGAGATCGTTGCCGGCCTCACCGCCGAAGATGCCATGCAGCGTCTCAAGCCCGCGCTCGATGCCATGTGCGACGCTGTAGCGCGGTTCGAGGGCACGGTGGTACGAACGCTCGGCGACGGTATTCTCGCCTTCTTCGGCGCCCCGCGCACGCAGGAAGGTCACGCCCTGCTGGCGTGCGAGGCGGCGTTGGTGATCCGCGACACGTTTCGCGTGCGCGACGATGCCATGTCGGTGCGCATCGGCCTGCATTCCGGCGAGATCGTCGCGGATGCTCCGCTCGTCGACACCGTCACCGAGCACGGCGCATACGGCCTTGCCATCCATCTCGCAAGCCGCCTTCCGGCCAAGGCGGAGCCGGGCGAGATCTGCATGACCGATGAGACCTATCGACTGGTGCGCTCATTCTGCGACGTCGGCCCGCTCGGCCGTCATCGTCTGCGCGGCGTGCCTGAGCCGATCGAGCTTTATCTTCTGAAGAACCTCAAGCCGGCGGTCGCCAGCCAGCAATTCCGCGGCGTCGCTCTGGCCACGTTCCGCGGGCGCGAGCGGGAGATGGCTCTGCTGCAGCGGACTCTGGCGGCGGTGGAGACCGGCGGTTCGCGCGTCACCGGCATTGTCGGCCCGCCCGGGACCGGCAAGAGCCGGTTGTGCTACGAGTTCGCCGAATGGTGCCGCGCGCGCCTCATTCCGGTGTTCGAGGCCCGTGCGCAGCCCTATGGCACGGCAACGCCGCTGGAGCCGGTGCTGGAGTTCTTGCGCTCGACCTATTTCAACGTCTCGCCAGACGACGAGCCCGATCTGGCGGTGAAGCAGATCGCCACGCGCCTCGCCGAGCTCGGTTCGACCTTCGAGGCAGACCTGTGGCTGGTGTGCGACTTCCTCGGCATCAGGCACGGCCAGGGGCCGCCCTCCTGGCTCGGTCCGCGCGCCCGCAACATCCGTCTGCTAGAGATCATCCGACACATGATCCGGCAGCGCGGCGCGTCGGCGTCGGTGATCATCATCGAGGATCTGCATTGGCTCGACCCGGCGAGCGAGGAGTTCGTCGCGACGCTCGTCGACGAGGTGATCTCCACCAAGACGGTCTTGATCGTGAATTTCCGGCCGACCTATGTCGCGCCCTGGATGCGCGGGCCGCTGTACCAGCAGATCGAGCTTGCCGAGCTCTCGCCGACGGATACGGGCGATCTCGTCGACGAGCTGCTCGGGCCGGGGGACGCGCTGTTCGACGTGCGGCGGCGCGTCGCAGAGCGCAGCGGCGGCAATCCCTTCTTCGCAGAGGAACTGATCCGTTCGCTGGTCGAACATCTGGCCATCGTCGGCGAACAGGGTGGCTACCAGCGCGGCCTCCCCGGCGTCTCCGACGTGCTGCCGCCGACCGTGCAGGCCGTTATCGGTGCGCGGATCGATCGGCTGGCGCCCGCCGATCGCGATCTCCTGCACACGGCCGCGATCATCGGCAAGGAGTTTCAACTCGCGGTCTTGCAGAGCGTCGCCAGCCTGTCCGCCCCTGAGCTCGAGGCGACGCTGGTTCGGCTCTGTTCCGGCGAGATGCTCCAGGCGCGTAGTGGCCAGGACGGCCAAGCCTATGGCTTCCGTCACCCCTTGATCCAGGAGGTTGCCTATTCGACCCAGCTCCGCGCGCGCCGCAGTCTCCTGCATGCGCGGGTGGCGCGGGCGATCGAGCAATTTTATCCGGAGCGGCTCGAGGAGTTCGCAGCGCTCCTGTCGCATCATTTCGAACAGGCTGGCGAGGCCGGTGCCGCCGCCGAATATGCCGCGCGCGCCGCCCGCTGGATTGGTTCGACCAGTCCGGCCGAAGCGATCCGGCATTGGCACAAGGTGCGCACGCTGCAGGTGGGACAGAAGCGCAGCCCGGCGGGCGATGCGCTCAGGATCGCGGCCAGCAGCCAGATCGCCTGGCTCGGTTGGCGCGAGGGCATGACGTCGGAAGATGCAAAGCCCTTCATCCAGGAAGCGTTGGAATGGGCGCAGGACATCGACTATTCCATGATCCCGCTTCTGCTGTTCGTCGAAGGACGGATCGCGGGAGCGAGCGGCGGGCAGGCCGATGCCTATGTCGACACGGTCAAGCAGGCGTTGGCTCTCACGGAATCGCGCCAGCTCACCAGCCGCGCCGCGACGCTCAATGCTTCGCTCAGCCAGGCCTATGGCTGGGCGGGCCTTCTGCGCGAAGCGCTCGCGGCGAGCGATGCGGCGCTCGCCGGCGTCCCAGGCATCACGGACTTCGAGCACCAGTTCCTCGGCTACAATGTCGAGCACTGGATCCTCAGCCTGCGCGGCCGGATCCTGGTTCGGTTGGGGCGTTTCGATGAAGCGCGGCTGTGTTTCGACCGCATCCTCGCCATCGATCCGACGCTGATCGATCCGACGGTGCAGTTCATCGCAAATCTCGGGCACGTCGATCTGGCTTGGTGCCTCGGCGATTCTGCGATGGCCTCGACCCATGCCTGGCACGTGATCGAGCTGGCAGCGCGCCAGGCCACCCCGTATTTGCGCGCCTATTCGCTGGCCTGCATCGGCACGGCGCAGGGCATCGCCCAGAACTATCAGGCGGCGATCCCGTCATTGACGGAGGGGGTCGAATTCGTGCGCGCGGCGCGTGTCGCCATGGAGATCGAACCCGAGATGCTTGCGAGCATCGCCGACTATCAGCTCCGTTCCGGCACCCACGCCGCGGCGGTCGACAAGGCGCGCGAAGCGATCGCGGTTGCCCAGGAACGGCATGCCCGCTTGCCGGAATGCCGCGCCACCATCACACTCGCGGCCGCACTCGCGACGAGCAACGATCCGGATCGCCTCGGCGAAGTGGCCCGCCTCGCTGATCGGGCGGAAGCTCTGATCAAGCTGACGGGCGCCGGCATCTACCGGCGGCTGCTGGAGGAGACGCGGCGGCGGCTGTCGGTCGGCGCCTGAGTGTCAGGTTTTCCGCACGATGAGCGTGAACTCCATCAATCCATAGCCGTTATGCACCTCGGCTATGGCATTGAACCGGGTGGCGCAGTAGCGCGCCCAGGACGCGGTGTCGGTGGTGTAGAGGCCGTGGCGGGCGTTCGCCCCTGCCGGCCGCTTCATGAAATTGACGGCGAAGCCGCGCCTGGTGGTGCGATGGAGGTCATCGAGGCTCGCTGCGATGAAGCGCTCCCAATCGTGCCGCTTCTGGTCCTGCGCCACGTTGAAGATGCCGCTGGCGACCGCATAATCAGCCATCCGCAGACTGGCATGGCCGCAGGTGAAGGCGGCATCGCCGCGGTCCCGCCACAACCGCCGCGCGCGTTGAACCATTGCCTCCGAAACGTCGATGCCGAGATAGTCGACGGCACAGTCGTCATGCCGGCGGTCGAGATAGGCGATCAGCGCGCCATAGCCGCAGCCGAGATCGTTCAGCGAGAAGGGCGATGCGAAGTCGCACAATTTCAGGAGCTGGACGAAACGCATGTCCTGCGTGGCCTGGCAGGTCCAGTCGACGCCGGACGGCGTTGCGCCGAAGCGTGCGACCTTCGCCGAATAATAGGCGGCGATACCGGCATAGATCCCGGTCAGCGTTCCGTCGCCCGGAGAAGCACGCTCCCTTGCGGCGGCGGCGCGCATCGGCCCGCCTATTTCTTCGACTTCTTCTTCTTCTTGCCCTTGCCTTCGGGCGGGACGTTCGGTGCCATCGGCAGCGAGATCGTGAGGTATGTTCGTTCGATGTAGAAGATCGGTTTGTCTTCGCGAACGACGACCCGCAGGCCGTCGCCGTTGCGATCGCGGGAATCGTGGGCCTTCATGAAGCAAGGCAGCGGTGACTTGCGCGCCAGGTTCTTGATCAGCGCGTTCACGATGCGTTGGTCGCCGGTTTCGCCGTCTTGGTCCGACGGGACCCTGGCCAGCCATTTCAGCAGGGTGAACCAGCGGTTCTTCGCGCGATTGTTGTGCAGGCCGCCGAGTCCGAGGAGCTTTGCGCTATCGACGAACGGCCTCCCGTTCTGGAACATCTCGAATTCGTCCTGGAGGGCCTTGATCTCGGACATACCCCCGGCAGTGAACTCGCTCTCGCTTTGCTCGGGACCAAATCTCAAATTGAACAGATCGAAAAACGGACCGATATAGATATCGTCCTCGGCCATCAACGCGCCCATACTACTCTCCCTGACAATCAGAGTTGGGGTGTCGGATCGGGAAGCCAGCAATAAGGATATTGAACCTTGGTCCCGAACAAATTGCAAGGACGCCGGTTTGCAATGCGCGCCGATTTGCCGCTCAGGTCGTCTGCTTCCTTGACGCCACGAACACGCCCGACAGCACCAGCGCGAAGCCGATGAAGTGGAAGGCCTGCGGGTGTTCGCCGAGGAAGGCCATCGCCATGACCGAGCCGAATACCGGCACGACGTGGAAGAACGGCGCGGCGCGGTTGGCGCCGATCAGCCTGACACCGCGGTTGAAGCAGAGATAGGCGAGCGTCGAGGGAAACACCGCGACATAGAACAGGGTGAGCAGGTTCGGCCCGTCGAGCTTCATGACGGGGCGCGCCGACAACTCCCAGATCTCCAGCGGAATGAGGCAGGCCGCACCTGCGCCGAAGGTGAAGGCGAGGAACGACAGGCCGTGGATCGGCGGGCGCTTCAGGGTCAGCACCGAATAGAGCGCGAAGATGATCAGCGCGACGATGAAGATCAAATCGCCCTTGTTGAAGGCAATGTTCGACAGCGTGGTGAGATCGCCGTGCAGCAGGATGATCAGCACGCCGCACATCGAGAGCGCCACACCGAAGGCCTGCGCCGTGGTGAGGCGGATGCCGAGGATGACCAGCGACCACAGTGCTACGACCAAAGGCGCCGCCGACTGCAACAGCAGGGTGTTGAGCGCCTGGGTATGCTCCAGTGCCCAATATTGCAGGGTGTTGAAGGCGCCGATGCCGGTGATCGACAGCACGATCATCAGGCCGAGCTTCTCGCGGATCGCGGGCCAGTCCTGGGCGAGGTGCCTCCAGGCGAACGGCAGCACCAGCAGGAAGGCAAAGGTCCAGCGCAGGAAGGACAGCGTCACCGGCGGGATGTGGCCGGCGGCCATTCGTCCCACGACCGCATTGCCGGCCCAGCACATCGCGGTGATGCTGAGCAGCAGGTAAGGCTGGTTGGCGATCCAGTTGTGACTGGATGCTTCGGCGCTCGTGGTCTGGCCGGTGGCGGACATTGTGATTGTTATGGCCCCGCGTGGAGTGCGCCAAAGAATAACGTCAAGGCCTCCAGCCCTGCTTTGTCCGGGCCGGTCGAGACCCGGCAGCGTTCAAAGACACGGAAATCGAGGTTGCATCAACCGGGGCGGGCGCATCGCGACCATGCAGCGGCCCAAGCTGTGCCTAGCGCTTTGGTCGAGGTCGGCGCATGGCCTTGGAAGATTTCCGGATTTTCCGGGGATATCAAAGGCTTGGATCGGGCGTTGGGTCCTGAAAAAGCCCCGTTCTTGCTTGCTTAGAGAGGCTGCTTCCTTTATCCGGTTGGCTGCCTCGCGTACGAACGGCCCCGGGCCGGGAATTGGGCCGGGCGCAGGCATGATCCTGGAAAAGTGGGTACCGGTTTTCCGTTTGGACCATGCACGTACAGAGAAAAATCTTCGAAGGATTACCCGCGAATGGCCAATGTTGTCGTCGTCGGCGCCCAATGGGGCGACGAAGGAAAGGGCAAGATCGTCGACTGGTTGTCGGAGCAGGCGGACATCGTCGCGCGCTTCCAGGGCGGTCATAACGCCGGCCATACGCTGGTCATCAACGGCGCGACCTACAAGCTCGCGCTATTGCCCTCCGGCGTGCTGCGCTCGTCGAAACTATCGGTGATCGGCAATGGCGTCGTGTTCGATCCGCAGGCCTTCCTCGACGAGGTGGCCAAGCTGCGCAGCCAGGGCGTGGCGGTCAGCCCGGAGAATCTGCGCGTCGCGGAGAACGTCACCCTGATCCTTCCGCTGCACCGTGAGCTCGATGCGCTGCGCGAATCGTCCAACTCGGCGACCGCGATCGGCACCACCCGCCGCGGCATCGGACCTGCCTATGAGGACAAGGTCGGTCGTCGCGCCATCCGGCTGATGGACCTCGCCGACCTCGACACGCTCCCGCACAAAATCGACCGGCTCCTTGCGCACCACAATGCTTTGCGTCGCGGCCTCAACCTGCCGGAGTTCGACGGCAAGGAGATCCTGAAGGAACTGAGCGCGCTGGCGCCGCAACTGCTGCCTTATGCGGAAACCGTGTGGCGCCTGCTCGATATCGAGCGGCGCGCGGGCAAGCGCATCCTGTTCGAAGGCGCGCAAGGCGCGCTGCTCGACGTCGACCACGGCACCTATCCCTACGTCACCTCGTCCAACACGGTGGCGGCGCAGGCGGCGACCGGAACGGGCATCGGGCCGAACGGGGTCGGCTACGTGCTCGGCATCTGCAAGGCCTATACGACCCGCGTCGGGCAGGGGCCGTTCCCGACCGAACTGCTGAATGAGATCGGCGACGAGATCGGCCGTCGTGGCCGCGAGTTCGGGGTCAACACCGGGCGCAAGCGCCGCTGCGGCTGGTTCGATGCCGTCCTGGTCCGCCAGACCGTGCGGACCTGCGGCATCAACGGGCTGGCGCTGACCAAGCTCGACATTCTCGACGGCTTCGATTCAATCGATGTCTGCGTCGGCTACAAGCTCGACGGCAAGGAGATCGACCATCTGCCGGCCGGCGAGGGCGCCCAGGCCCGGGTCGAGCCGATCTGGGAGACCATCGAGGGCTGGAAGGAGCCGACCGCCGGCGCGCGGTCATGGGCCGACCTGCCGGCTCAGGCCATCAAATATGTCCGCCGAATCGAAGAATTGGTCGGGTGCCCGGTCGCGCTGCTTTCCACCAGCCCGGAACGCGAGGATACTATCTTGGTGCAAAACCCGTTTGAGGCTTAACGATCTCTTACCAGGACGCGGATATAGTTGAGTAGAAATGGCTGATTACTATCCGCTGATCGCCCGCGCTATTGCCGCCCTGGACCCCAACGCTCCCGGCGAAAGCCGGCGCGCGCTCTATGAGCGGGCGCGCACGGCCCTGATCGCGCAGCTCCGCAGCGTGCAGCCGCCGCTCTCCGAATCCGAGATCACCCGAGAGCGGTTGTCGCTGGAAGAGGCCGTCCGCAAGGTCGAATCGGAAGCTGCCCAGCGTGCCCGCGAGGCCTCACGCCCCGGTGGCGGCACTCGCAGCGGGAGTGGCAGCGGCGATGCGTTCCGCCGGGCCAGCGCCCGCGCAGCTGACAATAATCCGCCCGCATCCCCTCAGCCGGCAGCGCCACCCCGAGCCCGCCCCGCCGGGCCGCCGCCGCGCAATGATCGCCCGCCGCTCGGCGGCGACGACCAGGGCGATGCCCCGCGTCCGCCGCGCGCCCCGCGGTTCGATGCGCCGCGCCAACCGGAGCCGCCGGCCGGGCGCGATCGCACCCCTCAGCGCCGCCCGCCGGATGCCGGACCGCCGCCCCCGTTGCCGCCGGCGCCTGGTGTGCGCGGCTTCCGCGACATCACCGCCGACGTCAACGATCTCGGCGGCGCTGCCGCGCAGGCCAACCGCGCCGCGCGTCGCACCTACGCCAATGTGCCGTCGCCCTCGCCGGAATTCGACCGGCTCGAGCCGAGCCTGGAAAACCGCGCCGCCGAACCCGACGCGCCCTATTCCTATGACGAGTCGATGGAGGAGGCCGAGCGCTACGCGCCGCAGCCGCCGTCGCCGCGTCCGCGCATCGCCCCCGATCGCGGCGTCAAGAAGCGCGCGCGCACCGGCTCGATCTTCCCGTTCAAGAGCGCGATCGCCATCGGCATCGTGCTGATCCTGGTCGGCGCCGGCATCCTCTGGGGCAAGTCGCTGGTCCAGACCGCGACCAATTTGTTGAAGTCCTCGCCCACCCAGGTGGTGGAGGCGCCGAAGGATGCCTCGCAGCCGCAGAGCAAGCCGAAGATTCCGGATCGCGTCGGCCAGCCCTCGGCGAGCGACCAGCCGGCCGCGCCGGTGGCACAGAAGGTCGTGCTCTATGACGAGGATCCGTCCGACCCCAAGGGCAAGCAATATGTCGGCTCGGTGGTCTGGCGGCTCGAGCCGATCAAGGCGTCGGGCAATCAGAAGGCCGACATCGCGGTGCGCGCCGACATCGAGATTCCCGACCGCAAGTTCAAGATGACGATGTCGTTCCGCCGCAACACCGACTCGTCGCTGCCGGCGAGCCACACGGCCGAGCTGACCTTCATCCTGCCGCCGGATTTTCCGGGCGGCAGCGTCTCCAACGTGCCGGGCATCCTGATGAAGTCGAACGAGCAGGCGCGCGGCACGCCGCTCGCGGGGCTCGCGGTCAAGGTCACCGACGGCTTCTTCCTGGTCGGCCTCTCCAACGTCGACGCCGACCGCTCCCGCAACGTCCAGCTCCTGAAGGAGCGCTCGTGGTTCGACGTGCCGCTGGTCTACTCCAACCAGCGCCGCGCCATCATCGCCATCGAGAAGGGCGCCCCCGGCGAGCGCGCCTTCAACGACGCGTTCGCGCAGTGGGGCGATTAGGTCGAGCCTAAGCCATTTCTGTCATTCTGGGGCGCGCGTAGCGCGAGCCCGGAATCCATCGTGCGGCGCGCGATGCGGGGAAATGGATTATCAGATGCGCAATTGCGCATCATAGTTCGACGCTGCGCATCGCCCCGGAATGACTTGCAGATGACCCTTACTGCGCGGCCGCTTCCCGTTTGCGCGATGACGCTGCGGCGGCGGCCTCGCGATCCATCACGGCGCGGCAGCCGGGGCTGAGCTGCGCCTTTTTGTGGACCATGCAGGCCCTGATGCGCGGAATGTCGGGGATTTCATTGGAACACAGCCGCATCGCATCGCCCGAGCACATCTGCTGCGCTTCGGACGAGAAGGCGAGGCCGGGTGATGTCTGGAGTGCGAAGGCGGTGGCGGCGAAGGCCAACAGCGAAGCGGTGGTCTTGAAGCGCGAAGCGATGGTTTGATAGCGTGTCATGAATGCGTCCCCGAGTTCCGTGGGTTGAACCACTTTGTTTTGGGGCGCCGCACGCGGCTTGATCTGCCGCATGTCACAGCCTTCACGCCGGGAACTTAATCCCGCATGTGGTCGCTCGATTGCTTGATGTTCGAATCGAAAAGTGCTGCGCCGCCCGACCCGAGTATGCGCGATTGTCACGAAGCTTCAATGGGAGACGCGAAGGAATTCGCAGATGTTGCGAGACCGTCACGCAAAACGCCGGCGCGCAATCCTACATGCCGTGACTCGCGAACACCTTGCTGCACGATCTGGACAGCTTGGCGCGGTTGGCCTGCAGGCAACTCTGCACTGCACCGTCATTCCCGAGGTCCTTGCGGCAGAGCCGCGAGGCATCGCGCGAGCAGGCCTTCTGCTCTTGCGGCGAGCCCATATGGCCTTGCGCAAAGGCGGGCGCGTTCGACAGGCCACCGAGAGCCAACAGGGTGATGGTCGCCAGCAACAACAGTTTACGAGACATCGGCGGCTCCAAATCTGACAGGGAATTTTAGGTTCAGTCTGAACCCGCCGCCTTGCCACTTGTTCCCCATCAGAGCCCCACAACCCGCTATCCAAGGTTCCCGGCGCTGCTATAAAAGCCTCCGGGTATCAGGAGTTCTTGATGAAACGCTATCTGGTGTTTGCGCTCGTGGGGCCGTTCGTGGGCGGCTTCCTGCTTCTGCTCACGACGACCTACCAGTCCGGCTACTGGACCCAGACCAGTCTCGGCGAGGTCGGCAAGCTGCTCGTCGTGTTCTTCAAGACGCTGCAATACAGCTATCTGTTCGGCTTCCTGCCGTCGCTGATGATCGGCGCGGTGGACGACATCCTGATCCATGTCAGGCGGGTCAGGCCGGTGCTGCGGATGCTGCTGGTCGGCCTGTTCGCTTTTATCCTGGCATCGCTGACCTACGGCTCGCGCGGGTCGGACTCAGGCACGGTGCAGTTCATCCTGTACGGCCTGGTTGGCTTCGTGCCGGCAGTGCTTTCATCCTGGTTCGTGCATCACTATGTCAAGGAGCCGCAGCCTGCGGCGGCAGCACGCTGAGTGCGCGACCTTCGGACGCGGCGCAGCAACCTCTGCCGTGCCCGCGCGTTCCCTAATGGCCATGACCATGCCCGATGACGACATTCTTGTGCCACGCAGATCCCGCTCCGGGACCCAGTCGCGCGCCGATTTTTCGGGCCGCGCAGCGCGCGGGCCGATCATCGATCAGGACGGCCAGGAGATCCGTCCCGAAAGCCTGGAGCAGGGGTTTCAGGAGTTTCGCTTCGACTTCGGGCAAGGATCTGGCAACGGCAATCCGTTCGGCAATCTGACGCGCGAGCAGCGCATCGCCCGGCTCGAAGCGCTCGCAAAGCTGCTCGACGTCGCCTTCATCCTGCCGGGCACCAAAATTCGTTACGGCATCGACGGCCTGATCGGGTTGATCCCGATCGTCGGCGACATCATCACGACCGCGATCTCGCTCTGGCTGGTGCGCGAGGCCCGTGCGCTCGGTGCGCCCTGGTACCTCACCGCGCGCATGCTCGGCAATGTCGCGGTCGACGGCGTGGTCGGCATCGTGCCGTTCGTGGGCGACGCCTTCGACGTCATGTTCCGCGCCAACATGCGCAACGTCCGCCTCTTGCGCCGCTGGCTCGACAAGCAGCCGCGCATCTGAAGCTCGCCCAAAACGCAAAAAACGCGACAGCCTTTCGGCCATCGCGCTTTCCGCACATCGGAGGCTTCAAGAAAACTTATGCCGCGTCGGCGTCGGCCTCGGCGACCGGTTCCGGCTTGCGGTGGCGCGGCAGCGGGAAGGCCTCGCTCTCGTAAAGCGAGCGGATGCCGTTCTGGTCGAAACGGGCTTCCTCGACCTGGAGATAGGCGCCATTCAGCGAATCCGTCGGCAACTGCTCCATCGCGAACTGCACGGCTTCGGCCGCGGTGCCGAACCGGCGATAGGTGAAGCCCGCGCGCTTCTTCTTGCGGATGGCGGCGGGAAAGAGTTCGGCGGAGGTGTTGAAGTTGAACGGACGCAGTGGACGCATGGTCAAAGACCTCGTGATCTTGTCTGGGGCTTTAAGCGCGTGGGGTTTGGGAGGGCGGAGGCCACGATCGGGTGGGCCCGCCGCACATCACTTTCGCCCACTAATATAGGCCGATTTGACAAAATTGCGACCCCTGCGATGGGAGATGATTAATCCGCGCATGGCAGGCCCGCAGATGAAAAAATTGTAGCAATTTCAGTGTCTTAGATGGTTTATAGCTTGCCAAGCAGCAGCAGGACGATCAACACCACGAGCACGACGCCGCCGATCCCCATGCCGGAATGGCCCATGCCGTAGCCATAGCCGCCGATCCGGCCCGACCAGCCGCCCAGCAGATAAATGATCACCAGGATGATCAGGATGGTCCCGAGTGACATGGCATCCTCCCTGGCGGCCGCCGGATTGCGCTCATCGGCTGCACCGCCAGACAAGAAAAGCACATCGCGCCGCCGGGTTCCATGGCGGAACCAGGCGGCGAGCAACCTTATTTCGGCTCGAGCTTTAGCGACGCCGAGTTGATGCAGTAACGCAGTCCCGTCGGCCCCGGTCCGTCGGGGAAGACGTGGCCGAGATGCCCGCTGCACTTGGAGCAGAGCACCTCGGTGCGGATCATGCCGTGCGTCGCATCGTGCTCCTCGTCGATATGGCTCTCGACCGCGGGCGCGGTGAAGCTCGGCCAGCCGCAGCCGGAGTCGAACTTGGCGTCGGACTCGAACAGCACGTTGCCGCAGCCGGCGCAGACATAGGTGCCGGCACGGCGGTCGTGCTCATATTCGCCGGAGAAGGGACGTTCGGTCGCCTTCTCGCGCAGCACGGCGTACTGCATCGGCGACAGTTCGCTGCGCCACTGCTCTTCGCTCTTGATGACCTTGTCGTCGGTGGTTTTCGTCTTGGTGTCGGGCATGGGTCTCCCGTTTGTTTTGCGATCTCGCGATCAGTTGGTGGCCTTGCTGGCACTCACCAGCGTCGGCTTCTCAATGTAGTTATCCGCGAACAGTTTTTTCAGGTTCTCGACCTTCGGGATGTCGTTATAGGCAATGTAGGGCTGGCTCGGGTGCAGCGTCAGATAGTCCTGATGGTAGCCCTCCGCCGGATAGAACGCTTCCAGCGCGCCGACCTTGGTCACGATCGGCTTGCTATAGACCTTGGCGCCGTTGAGCTGCGCGATATAGGCGTCCGCCACCTTCTTCTGTTCGTCGGAGGTGGTGAAGATCGCCGAGCGATATTGCGTGCCGCTGTCCGGTCCCTGGCGGTTGAGCTGGGTCGGGTCGTGCGCCACCGAGAAGTAGATCTGGAGGATCTTGCCGTAGGAGATCTTCTTCGGGTCGAACTTGATCTCGACCGATTCTGCATGGCCGGTCCGGCCGCTCGAGACGGTCTGGTAATCGGCGGTTGCCTTGGTGCCGCCGGCATAGCCGGAGACGGCGTTGACGACGCCGGCCGTGTGCTGGAAAACGCCCTGCACACCCCAGAAGCAGCCGCCGGCGATGACAGCGGTCTGGATGCCGTTCGCGGGTGCTGCGTCCATGGCGGGGGCGGGGATCACGACGGCGTCTTCCGCGGCCCGGGTCGGTGCGGCAAAGGCCAGCGTCAAGGCGGTGGTAGCGGCGAGCAGGGACAGGACGGAGCGGCGCATGGCGGATCCTCTTTCGGAAGGCCTACAGTTTAGGGCGGTTGAAGGCGGGCGAACAGCCTGCCCGGCGTTTTCAGACACCAGAGATACGGGCAGACCGGGCGATTGTTACGGCCGGAGACACACGAGTCCGTGAAAAAATGCCACATCCAGCAGCCCGGCTTGGCGGGTGGGGAACTCCGGGCTAGATGAACCGGCGCGATCGCTGATCGACTTGAAAACGTGGTGGCTGGAGCTGATCTGACAACATGCTGCGCGTCGTCCCCCTGATATCAGTCATACTCGTCTCCGGCGTTGCGATCGCCGCGGCCGAGCCGCAAGGTCCTGACGATCTCACTCTGTGCCGCGACCGCAATGCCGAGGCGCAGGCCCGTGCGACGGCCTGCGACAATCTGCTGAAGACCGACAAGCTCAGCGGCAAGGACAAGGCACTCGCGCTGGTCGTGCGCGGCAATGCCCTGATCAACAAGCGCGACTACGACCGCGCCATCGAGACTCTGTCGTCGTCGCTCGACCTCGATCCCGACAATCTCGGCGCCATCAACCTGCGCGGCCTCGCCCATGAGCGCAAAGGCGAGGACGATCTCGCCATGGCCGACTACAATCTCGCCATCCGGAAGCGCGCGACCTTCGGTTTCGCCTACAACAACCGCGGCACCATTCAGCTCCGCCGGGGCGCGATCCAGAGCGCGCTGGATGACTTCAACCTGTCGATCAAATACACGCCGAAATTCCTGCTCGGCTGGACCAACCGCGCCCGCGTGCGCACGATGACGAAGGATTACGACGGCGCGCTGGCAGACTTCGCGGAAGCCGAGAAGATCGACCCGACCGCGCAACAGATCGCGGGGAACCGCTGCATCACCTATGGCCTGATGGGCAAGTACGACCAGGCGTTCGCCGATTGCAACGGCCTGATCGAGAAACAACCGAAGAACACCTTTGCGATCAACAATCGCGCCGACGTCAGCATGATGAAGGGCGACCTCGACGCCGCACTGAAGGACTACAATGCGGCGCTTCAGCTCAACCCGAACAGTGTCCGCGCCCATTCCGGCCGTGGCCAGATCTATGAGCGTAAGCACGATCTCGCCCAGGCCCGTGCCGACTATCGCTCGGCGGCCTATTCGCTGACGAAGTTCGACGATCCCGACGTCGCGCGTGCCCGCGCCATCGCGCAGGAGCGGCTCGCCGCGTTGACGCCGCAAACGCCAGGCGGCGCGGCCAGCGGGCGCCGCGTTGCGCTTGTGATCGGCAACGGCGCCTACAAGAACGTCCGCGCTCTGCCCAATCCGCCGCGCGATTCGAAAATGATCGCGAGCGTGTTGAAGGACCTCGGTTTCCAGACCGTGATTTCCGTCAATGACCTCACCCGCGACAAGTTCTTCAAGGCCCTGCAGACGTTTGCCGCCGAGGCGGAGAAGGCCGATTGGGCAGTGGTCTATTATGCCGGCCACGGCTTCGAGATCGGCGGGGTGAATTACCTCGTTCCTGTTGACGCCAAGCTCGCCGTCGACCGGGACGCCGAGAGCCAGGCGGTCGCACTGGAGCAGGTCATCGCCGCCGTCGGTGCCGCGCGAAAAGTGCGTCTGGTGATTCTGGATGCCTGCCGCGACAATCCGTTTGCGCCGACCATGCAGCACACGCTGTCGCTGAAGCTGGTCGACAAGGGCTTTTCCAACATCGAGCCCGGTGCCGGCTTCATGGTGGTCTACGCCGCCAAGCACGGCGAGACCGCGATCGACGGCGACAATGGTGCCGACAGCCCGTTCTCGACCGCGCTCGCCCGCGAGATCAAGGTGCCGAAGGTCGAGATCCGAAAGCTGTTCGATATCGTCCGCGATGACGTATGGACCGCCACCAAGCACGAGCAGCAGCCGTTTTCGTATGGCTCGCCGCCGGGACGCGAGGATTTTTATTTCGTGGCGGGGAAGTGAGGCAGCGGAGTTCTAAACCACGATACTCAGCCGCTTCGCCGCGCGCGTAATCCCCGTGTAGAGCCACCGCGCCCGGCTCTCGCCAAACGCAAAGCTTTCGTCGAACAGCACGACGTCGTCCCATTGCGAGCCCTGCGACTTGTGCACCGTCAGCACGTAGCCGTAGTCGAACTCGTCATAGGGCTTGCGTTGCTCCCAGGCGATCTGCTCGATGCCGCCCTCGAAGCAATCGGCGCGCACCGAGACCTTCGTGACCTTGTGCCCGAAATCCTCGTCGGGCGAGAGCCGCATGCTGAGGATGCGCGACTTCGAGCGCGAGGTGTTGCGCGACTTGACGCGCCACAGGCCGCCGTTGAACAGGCCCTTCTTGCGGTTGTTGCGCAGACAGACCAGCTTGTCGCCAGCGACCGGGAAGACGTCCTCGATGTTCTGCCGCTGGCGCACTCGCATATTATAGGCACGTCGCGTGTTGTTGCGGCCGACCAGAACCTGGTCGGCGCTCATGACGCGGTCGGGATCGAGCTCTTTGCGCGACACCACTTCGCTCTCGCCGTAGCGGCCGATGTCGAGCTCGCGGCCCTCGCGGACGTCCATCGACATCCGCACGATCGGATCATCCTGGGCCTGGCGATGCACTTCGGTGAGCATCGCGTCGGGCTCGGTGTTGGTGAAGAAACCGGCGCCCTGGATCGGCGGCAGCTGCGCGGGGTCGCCCAGCACCAGCAGCGGGCAGTCGAACGACATCAGGTCGCGGCCGAGTTCGGCGTCGACCATCGAGCATTCGTCGATCACGATCAGTTTGGCCTTGGAGGCCGGCGCGTCGTCCCACAATTCGAAACTCGGCTGCTCCTCGCCGGATTCGCGGGCGCGATAGATCAGCGAGTGGATGGTCGAGGCGTCGTCGCACCCCTTGTTGCGCATCACGAGCGCGGCCTTGCCGGTGAAGGCGGCAAACTTCACCTCGCCGTCGACGCCGTCGGCGATGTGCCGCGCCAGCGTGGTCTTGCCGGTGCCGGCAAAGCCGAACAGGCGGAAAATCGGCGGCGTGCCGTTGCGGCCGGGCTTGGCCTTGAGCCAATCGCCAACGGCCTTGAGAGCGGCATCCTGATGAGGGGAAAAACTGGCCATATCTGTCTTGAGGAGGGGCGAAACGAAGCGATTCGCCATCCCCCAAAACTAACCATTCGCCCCGCCGGTTCAAGCGCAGGACAATCGCATCTGGAGGCTGTTTCCCTGCGGCCATCCTTCGAGACGCCCGCCTTTGGCGGGCCCTCAGGATGAGGACGGAGTGCGCGGCGGCAATTTCGGACACGCGAGATGCCGCTTAGCCTCACCCTGAGGAGACCGCTGAAAGCGGTCGTCTCGAAGGGCGAGGCGCGCGCTCAGGTGCCGCCAAACGCAAGTTTGGATTGTGCCAACGCAAGCGTGATGCGAAAGTTGAGCAACGGAGGCACGGTGTGAACGGGATGGGGCTCACGGCCATCGATCTCGGGCTGCGCGGCGCAATGAGCGGCGTGTTCCTGTTGATCATTCTCGTGGCGCTGCTGCGGCGTGCGACCAGCCAGCAGGCGCTGTTGGGCATGGCCATGTCTGCCGGCGGCGTGTTCTACGCCATCGCGACCGCCCCGTTCTTTCCCAAGGCGTCATGGTGGTGGGTGCTGCCGATCCTGTCTGCGCAGCCTGCGGTATTCTGGCTGTGGGCGCGCGCGGCGTTTGACGATGATTCCGTGCTCAGGCGATGGCATGGGGTCCTGTGGCTCGGCATCGTGGCCTTCGGCTTTGCGCTCACGCTGGGCTGGTTCTACTGGCCCGCTTTGGCCGGCGCCGGCGGCCGAGGCCTGGCGCTGGTCAATCTGGCGCTGGCTCTTGCGGCTGCCGTCCAGACGGTCAAGACCTGGGGCGCCGATCTGGTCGCGCGGCGCCGCCGCCTGCGGCTGGCGATGCTGGCCATCAATGTCGCGCTTATCGCTGCGGTGGCCGGCGCCGGCTTCGCGGCGATTCCCGTCATCGTTCCCGGCGCGCCGGCCAGCCTGCCGACCGCGCTGGCTTTGTTCGTGGTGGCGATGATGGCCGGCGTGGGGACTTTCGCGATGCAGCCGGCCGTGCCCGTCAACGACGCCGTGGCGGCGATCGCATCCAGCGACGGGCGCGGAGCCGATCGGGCTCCCGCGGGCCGGGTCGTCGTCGATCCCCGGGTCGTCGTCGATCCCCGGGTCGCTTGCGATCCCATCCTGCTGCGGCGTCTCGACCATCTGATGAATGTGGAGCGAACCTACCGGCAAGAAGGCCTTGCGATCGGGGCGCTCGCGGCGAAGCTTGACGTTCCCGAGCACCGGCTGCGTCTGGCCATCAACGAGGGGCTCGGCTATCGGAACTTCAACGCGTTCCTCAACCGTTATCGTATTGAGGACGCCAGGCTGGCGCTCTCCGATGTGACGCAACGGGAGGTCCCGGTGCTGACCATCGCCATGGATGCCGGCTTCCAGTCGATCGGACCTTTCAACCGCGCTTTCAAGGCCGAAACCGGCGTCACCCCGACCGAATTCCGGCGCGAGGCGCTGAGCCGGTGCGATACGACTGAAAACAGCGAACCCCGTCGAGAAATCGGCTAGCCGATTTTTGGATCGGGCGAGAGAGACTTGCCCCGATTGGGCAGACTGTGCGGCGGAAAAGTCCTGTTCAGCCAGCGAGCGCCTGTTCATGTCCACTTCGAGCGCTGTCACTCCCGCATCCGAACGGCTTCACGCGCTCGATGCGCTGAGGGGCATCGCGCTACTGCTCGGCATCGTCCTGCACGCAGCCATGTCGTTCGTGCTGGCCTCGCCGCGGTTCTGGATCATCCAGGACGTCAATCCAAGCTTCATCCTGAGCCTGCTGTCCTTCACCATCCATGTCTTCCGGATGACGACCTTCTTCCTGATGGCCGGTTTCTTCGCCCGCATGAGCTTTCATCGTCGTGGCAGCCTGGGCTTCGTCAAGGATCGGTTGCAGCGGATCGCCCTGCCGCTCGTGATTGGCTGGCCGCTTGTGTTCGTGCCCATCGCCCTGGTGATCGTCTGGGCCTCGCACTTTCCGAATGGCGGTCCGCTCCAATGGACGTCCGGCTGGCTGCCGGCACTGCCGAATTTCCGCCTGACCCATCTGTGGTTTCTCTACGTTCTGCTGGAACTCTATCTCGCCATGCTCTTGCTGCGCGGCGCGATCGTCTGGCTCGACGTGTCAGGCAAATTGCGAACGCTCATCGACCGCCTCTTTGCGAGAGTCATCCGCAACCCGCTGGCGCCTCTCATTCTGGCGGTCCCGATCGGAATCGCGTTCTGCCTCGACCCAAGATGGGTCAATGTGATGGGGGTGCGGACGCCCGATCAATCGCTCATCACCAACGCACAGGCCTGGATCTGTTTCGGCACGGCCTTTGGTGCCGGATGGCTGTTGCACCGGCAGATCGATCTTCTGCGAATCCTCGAGCGGCGCTGGCTCCCCCATCTGTTGCTGGCGGTCGTTCTGATCTGGATCGGCTTCGTGCTGTCAGGTGTGATGTTTTCCGCGCCGGGGGCGCCGAAACTGCCGTTCAGCTTCGCCACGCTCCGGCTCGCCTCCGCCATCCTGTATGCGCCCGCGATATGGATGACGACGTTCGCCGCGCTGGGGCTCGCGTTGCGCTTCATGTCCGGCTTCAGCCCGACCCGGCGCTACCTCGCCGATGCGTCTTACTGGCTCTACATCATCCATTTGCCGATCGTGATGGCGCTGCAGGTCGCGGTGTCGCAGCTCGACTGGCCTGCCCTCGTCAAGTTCGCGATCATTCTCGTCGTCGCGACTCCACCGATGCTGGCGAGCTATCATGTGCTGGTGCGCTTCACCTTCATCGGCGCGGTGCTGAACGGCCGCCGCGCCGAGAAGCGCGTTCTCCCGCAAGGCGGAATTGCGACTGCGTAGACAGCGCCGCCTTACGCATTAAGATGCCCGCAACAAAAAGCATGCGGGAGACGCGTCATGAAGTTCGGCATCTTCTATGAGCTGCAACTGCCGCGGCCCTGGGTCGCCGGCGACGAGCTCAGGCTCTACCAGAACGCGCTCTCGCAGCTGGAGCTGGCCGACAGGATCGGCTACGATCACGCCTGGGTCGTCGAGCATCACTTCCTCGAGGAATATTCGCACTCACCCTCGCCGGAATCGTTTCTCGCCGCCGCGAGCCAGCGCACCAAAAACATTCGCCTCGGCCACGGCATCCTCCAGCTCACCACCAATCATCCTGCGCGCGTCGCCGAGCGTGTCGCGGTGCTCGACCTCTTGTCCAACGGCCGCTGCGAGTTCGGCATGGGCGAGAGCGCGTCCATCACCGAGCTGACGCCGTTCGGCCGCGACATGGAGACCAAGAAGGAAGTGTTCGAGGAGGCCGTCGCCGCGATCTTCCCGATGTTCAAGGACGCGGGCTCCGAGCATCACGGCAAATACTTCGACATTCCCTTGCGCAACGTCGTGCCCAAACCCGTACAGAAGCCGCATCCCCCGCTGTGGATGGCCTGCTCGCAACTGCCGACCATCGAACGCGCGGGCCGCCACGGCTTCGGCGCGCTGGGCTTTCAATTCGTCAGTGCGGATGCCGCGCATGCCTGGGTGCATGCTTATTACAACGCGATGACCAAGCGGCTTTCCAAGCTCGCCGATTACGAGATCAATCCGAACATGGCGCTGGTGTCGTTCTTCATGTGCGCCAAGACGGATGAAGAGGCGCGCGCGCGCGCCGACGGCGCCACCTTTTTCCAGTTCGCGCTGCGCTTCTACGGCGCCTCGCAGAACCGCCAGCGGCCCGCGCCCTACACCGTCAACATGTGGGACGAGTACAACAAGTGGAAGCGCGACAACCCGGAAGCGCAGGAGGCGGCGCTGCGCGGCGGCCTGATCGGCTCGCCGGAGACGATCCGCAAGAAGCTGAAGCGCTTCCAGAGCTCTCACATTGATCAGGTCATCCTGCTCAACCAGGCCGGCAAGAACAGCCACGAGCACATCTGCGAATCGCTGGAGCTGTTCGGCCGCGAGGTGATGCCCGAGTTCCAGAACGATCCGGCGCAGGCCGCCTGGAAGCAGGGCGTGATGAGCGGTGAGATCAAGCTGGAAGAGATCGACACCGAAGCCTTTACGGATCGCTACGGCAAGCTTGCGGTGAGTGTGGCACCGGCAAAGGCCGCGGCGGGGTAGGGGAGCGCTTGTGGGAAAACACCGGATCTATACGACGAGCTTCGCAAGCGTGTATCCGCTTTACGTTGCGAAGGCAGAGAAGAAGGGGCGTTCGAAGGCCGAGGTCGATCAGATCATCTCATGGTTGACCGGATATGGTCAGAAGGAGCTGCAAGTCCAACTTGAAAGAAAGACGGACTTTGAAACCTTCTTCGCGAACGCCCCCGAGATTAATCCTTCGCGCGCCCTGATCAAAGGCGTGGTTTGTGGGGTTCGGGTGGAGGAGATCGAAGAACCAACGATGCGGGAGATCCGCTATCTGGACAAGCTGATCGACGAACTGGCCCGGGGAAAGAAAATGGACCAGATCCTGCGAAGAAAGTAATCAGGGAGAAGACGATGCGGCCCCACACGGCGCCCCCAACTCCAGCGGCGGGCGACGTCACGCCCGCGGTGCTCGCCATCGGCCGTCCGGACTTTCCCAGGATCCTCATCGACACGCTGCGCCGGCAGGCCGGCGTCGGCCATTGCATGGTGTTTGCGCTGACGCGCGCCGGCGCGGCGAGCTGTCTGCTCGATATCGGCAACATCCCGACCGGCAGCGACCTCGGCGCGGCCTATGCCGGCCAGTTCCACGAGTCCGATCCCAACCGCGATGCGCTGTTCGAAGGCGAGGGCAGCGCGCCGATCGTGCTGCCGGCCTTCGCGCCGCGCATGTACGGTGCGCGCTATCGGAAAATCTTCTTCAACGATTCCGATATCGTCGACAAATGCGCCACCGCGATCTGGACCGACGGCACCTGCTTCTATGTCAATTTCTATCGCATCACGTCCCAGGGCCGCTTCGACGATGCCGAGCGTGCGCGGCTGCAGGCGATCGCGCCGGCGATTGGCGCCAGTGTCGCACGTCATTTCCAGCAGGCCGCGACTGCAACGCCCGACCAGAATCTCGCCGCGCTGTTTAAGACCCGCGCACCGCTCGCTGCGCTGACGCCGCGCGAGCAGGAAGTCTGCCGCCGCATCCTGCTCGGCTTCAGCTCCGAGGCGATCTCGCAAGCGCTCGGCATCAGCCTGCATTCGACTCTGACCTACCGCAAGCGCGCCTATGAGCGGCTCGGCATTTCCGCGCAGAATGAGCTGTTCGGAATCGTGCTGGGCCTGCTCGCAGGGCCTGGCCAATTGAACTAGGGGTACTCAAAGTGCGCAGATCTGCTTCCGGGAGCACCGCGGACTGGCGGCCGGCTCTCCGGGATCGTCGCCATTTGACCCTTAGCTGATTCAGCCGAAGGTTTGAACTTGTCTCAACTTGGTGAGCCTCTATCGTCGATATTCGATAGCAGGAGGGCAAGTCTCGCGCCTTCAGCGTACGTCAATGCAGAATCGATGCTACGGGCGTAATTCCTGACTTCGTCGATCATGTCGCGCATGCGAGCTTCATCTTCACAGCCGATAGTCGCGCGAAATTTGTTCATTAGAGGAGCATTTGCTGCAACCTGCTTGGCAAGCGGCTCAAGTTCACTGTTGCTGCGCATCGGTTCGCGAGCAATCGCCGGTGGCGGGTCGCGCAAGACGTCAGGCTTCGAACCGGGAATTCTTAGAACTCCCCTCGGCTTCTCGTCGCTCATTGTGTATCTCGGTCCAAGAGCCGCACTGCGTGGGGACAGTCGTTCCACCAATGGTGCAGCAGTCAAGGCCGTTCAAGCTATGCCATGCCCGGCTGACGTCTGTCGCGCCGCTTTCTCTTGTGCGAGAGTTGCTTCCAGCCGCGAGATGTTTTCCTGGAGGCGCTGGTTGTTTTCCAGGAGGCGCTGGCTGGTCAGGACGAGGAAATAATAGCCGAATTGCTGATCATTCTGAAAATAGATTTCAAGCAGCCTTTCATAAGTTATGGTCAGGACCTGGCCGTCTTCTATGCACTCGACCGTTCCGGTTCGTCGGTTATTGGGCGTAAGGAAACCAAGTTCTCCCATGAGACGCCCTGGCGCAAGCTCGACGCCGATCTCATTGACGAGAAACTTCCCGGTGACGGTGAGGAACATTTCCGTAGCGGCATCACCCTTCCTGAATAGCCTGTCGCCCCGGCGATATCTACGTTCGATCATGAATGGTTTGAGCCATTCCATCGACCTGTCACCCTGCGTCGCGTTACGTGCCTTCTTGACGAGGTTGAGCAGTTGACGGAGGCGAACGGCATTGACTGGCAACAGCAGCAGATAAAGCAGAAAGGTGGCGACGCTTCCGGAAAGCGCGCCGGAAATTACGAAGAATGTACAGCCGACCATATTCGCGACCCGCAGCGGCACCATTCTCTGCATCAGCAAGGTAGCGACAAAGAAGATGGCGCCAATCAAGGCGAACATGTTGGCGAGCGTGATATTAGCCAGCACAATTTCAAACAGCCAATTAAGCAGTGCGTCGTAGGTGATGTTGTTGGGATCAAGCCCCATTCGAACGAGAATCTTTGCGATCCTGAGATTATCCGTGGCCGTATCAAGGATGCGGTTCAGAATTGTCGAGCGATCTACACTGGAATTCATCGGATCACCCCTATGCAAACAGGCGATTGTGTCGGAACTCGCGGATACCCGACAATCGAAGTCGGACAAGCACAAACGGTATTGATCCACGTTCAATTTTACCCGGCGCGGCTGTTTTCGGCAATCGCAGGCGCGGGGCCAGTAGCGTATCAACGCTCAGACCGGGCATGGCTGCCGCTGGCTTCGACCCCCGATGCATGAGCCCGCTCTTGGCCCATCTGCGAAGTGGCGGCATGTCTCATTCGGGTCTGCTGAGCGAAGAGAAGCGGACTACATTTGCTCAGGTTGAGTTCTTCGCATTTTGACCCATTGCAGAACTGGCGGCTCGCTTCGGCAATGCAGGAAATCTCCTGAGAATTTGCACAAAGACATGCAGATTTTCGGGCTACAGTAGTGGCCATGAAGCGATTTCTAATATTTCCGGGTCTCTTACCTCCATTGGCGCTGCTTGCTTTCTTGGTCCCCGGCCTGGTTGCGAGACCGGAGCTTCCGACGTTCCGGGCACTGTATGGAATGCTTGGGATCGCCTACTTCGTTGCGATAGTACCCGCGTGCCTTTTGTCTGCAATGGACTGGTATTTGTCGCAAAAGCCAACCTTTGTAAGCATCACGGTCACAGCGACAACAGGGTTTCTTCTTTCATTGGTGACAGCTTATGTCTTTGGCTTGAGAGCGGATGTTAGAAGCGATCCGGTACTCATCGGAATGGTTGGAGCAGTTCCAACCGCAGTTTGTTGCTGGCTATCGAAGACGAGCCAAGCGCAGCAAGATGCATGAAGGCTGTGTAACTAGCGGGACTGACGCAGGTCGCGCGATGTCTCCTTCTGGCCCTTAGCTGACTTCGTGGCGCGTGCTCGCCATGTCTGCAAGTGACCCAAAGCCGACTTGGGGACAGCTAAATCGGAATGCTATTAGTTGATGGATTATCAACCTCTACGAGAAAGAATGGCGAGCGCGGACTGTCATCAGCGGTCGAATTCGGAGGCAAGCTGTGAGTAAGGTCAAAACTCCCCAGGAAAAGAAGCAACTGAGCTACGCAAACGACAGGCGCAACACATATGGTGAAAACCAGAAGAGCAGTCGAAAGAACATTCCGCGCAGCAAACAGCTTTCGCACCAGGGGGAGCGGCGCACCGTGCGGCAAGCTCTTATCGCTGCGCAGGGGGACGTTGCAGACGCAGTAGCAGACGAAGCGCAGTCGCAAGCATGGCGCAAAGGGCGAATGAAGAGGCTGAAGTCTTTTCGCAAATCACCGGATACCCCACTAGGCGAGGTCGTCCAGCGACGGTTGCGCAGGCGTACAAGCGAGACGGGTGATGAATAGCTTTCCTGAGTTCAAAGGCTTGCAGGTTTAGCGGAGAATTTCCATGACAGAGCTAGAGCAGGAGGCTGAGAAATTAACGGAACTCTTGAAAGGGAAAACGGTCCGAATTGTTTGGCGTCATCGCGCTGATGAGATTGCAATCGAGTTTGACGATGGCGATAGAACCCGTTTGTTTGTCAATCGCGATCCTACTGGACTAGACATTTCTGTTACGTGAGGAGCTTGGCCTTATCCGCTTTTGGCCCCTTGCTGCCTCGCTGGTTTTGCGCCCGGCGTCGGCTTGCGGGGTATGAATAGACCAAGGAGAGATATGGCCGCGACGCCCGGATGTGACCCGAAGCGGACCAAAGCCCTCATTTTGAGGCGACGTGGTCAGAGGCGGTTAGTCATTGTCTAGTACCAATTGGAGTCTAGTACCAATTGGAAAGCGGTTATTGCTTGGTCAAGCAATCCGATGGCACATTGGAGAAATGAAATCCGAGACTGCAACGCTCCCCAAGAGACAAGGCTATCCGCTTCGTCCATCAACGTTAGAGGATGCACTCAAGCGCGCCGGTGTTTCCATTGACGTCCATCTCATCCGACGACCAGGTGCACTATTTGACGCTCATTTTTGGCCGCCCACTCCCGCTGTGCCCCATGAACGCCTCTGCATTCGCGCCGGTTCGGTACCGGTAGAACAAGTGGGCGCTGTGCGTCGCGAGATTGAGGCGAAGACGCTTCCTGTGCTGGTGAAATGGATTGCAAGCATTCTAGCGCAGGACCCAAAATCACCTATTCGGCGTGAACAGCAGGTGCTCGACCTCCGGGTGCGCTAATCTAATGGCCGCAATTGGCCCATCGCGTCAGTTGGTGCAGTGCTGCGACATGTCCGGTGCCGGGGGTAGACCGGAAGTCCTGAACTCAGGTGCAGACCGACGCGATTGACCCATTGCCGAAGTCGTGATGGCTTAATCCAAAATTGAGCACGCCATCCGCTCTTAGTTGACGAAGACTGCCACTACAACCTAATCCCGGCTTGGAGACCAGTGACACCTTAGGTCTGAGTGGTTCGATGCCCCCGCGAGCGAAGGAAGCACTTTCGGTCTTCTTGAAGGTATTTTGGGTCTCCCTGTTCGTCGTAGCGGTGATCTTGGCGCTCGGCTGGTTTGTTTTTGATGGCAGCACGACCCGGCCCCGCGTCATTCGTTCACGGCTCACAATAGTAGTCGAAACTCCTGAAGGTGAGCGATCAGGTTCTAGCGTCACGCAGGAGACGATAAGCTTCCCCGGCGGTCTGACCAGGGCTCAAGGGTGGGGGCTCACAGAACAATTGGTGGGCGAGGCTGTCGTCGTTGACCTTGGGCAACACGGCATTTTGTTTTCGACCTTTGAAAGACAATCAATCCTCTCTCGCGGGGGAGGAGACGCTTACAACGCCGGCTTGACACCGTTCCCACAGGACAAGTTTCGTGGCGAGAACGCTGCAAAAGCGTCAATTAATGAGAAATATGCTGCTTATCTCGATGACCTCAATCGGTCCAAACCCAAGTCCGAGTTACAGCTCAAAGATGTTCCCGCATTGGTTCGATTTGGTAATCTGAACGATCCGACGAGTGTCGCGCCGGTTAACCCGCTCGACCTTGCCACGAGCTTCGGGCCCGGTGTGACGTTCAAAGGCGCTACTGTTGAGATCACCGACGATCCGATCACCCATGGTATCCAGTCTCGATTGACTTGGCTGAGGTCGAGCAAAGTTGCTGAGTACCTTTTTCCCAATCCGACCCATCAACCGCCGCCAGATGCACGAGTGGTCAGACATCTCAGTTATGACGATTTCAGGAGATTGCCCCGATGACCGACAGCGGCCAGGCGCGTGATGGAGCGGCTAGAGACTTCCGCCTCTGGCCCATAGCGTCGGCTGAGGCAGTGTCGTGTTATGTCCGTTCCTTGGGGCAGACCGGAAGCCGCTTGCATGGGGTCGGAACGACCTGATTGACCCTCAGCGGACGCTCTTGGGTCATGGCTTGCGCCTCAGACTGCGGACGTAAGCCGAAACCGCGTCTATTCCAAAGGGGATGGCAACTGCCGTCACACCAACAAAAAGAAAGAGGGCAGATATGACCAAAGCAGCTCGGCCAATGCCAAATACCCCATAGAGTGCGCTTGAAATCAGCGTTGCTAGTAGTGTCAAAAAGACAATGATGTAGGGATGGACGGGGCGCGCGGGGCGGAGGAAAAGAACTGCGAACAAGAAAAGCGTGAGCGCAGGGAAGTAAAGCGTTTGAGCGTCCTCATATCCCCCGAACAGCAGGGCGCACCCTATAGCCGCGACCCCGATCAAGCCGAGTGCTTTAGCGACCCACATTTTCCATCCGGCGTTCGACTTCGAATGCTCGACCTTAGCGCGAATTGATTGCCGAGTTCACCTCGGCATCAAGTCATCTTCGCCGTAAGTTGTTTACCATTGGGCATCCATTGGGGTCCTTGACGGAAGTTCTGCTTGTGGCCCATCGGCGAAGTGGAGGCACACCCCATTGAGGTCCGCTTAATGAGGCGGAGCGGATTGGATTTGCTCAAGTTGAGTTCTTCGCATCTTGACCCGAAGCGGACAGGCCAGAGCCAAATCAAAGCCGAATGGTCGTCGCAACCGCCGGCGACAAAATGGCACATTTGAGTTGGCGGGTTGTGAGGTCCCGTTAATGCACGCTTAGCTTAGTTCGAGTTAGGTCGGGAGTGTGCACGCTGGGCCAGTCGCTCAAAACCAGGCAGGCAAAGTTCTGTAAGAGTTAAAGATGAAGATTAAGCTTGCTCTCGCAGCGTTCCTAGTCCTCGGCATCGCTGTTCTCGGCTATGCTTACGCCCGTGGCTATCCGCCGTTCACCTCTCAATTTGTACAGACCTGCGAAACGGCAATCCAGGAGCGGTTGGCGGTTCCCTCCACCTATCAACGGATTGGGTTGGACGACTCCAGAAGAACGATCACATGGGACGAATTTTTCGCCGACCCGGAGCGCGCTGTATCCGCGTCAACCAGACGATCCATGATGCAAGCTGCGCATCACCCGCCGGTTCAGTACGTGGCGCTCATTGACTACCAAGCTCAGGACTCGATCGGCGCCATCATTCGAGAAAGGGCATCATGTACTTTCAGCTCGCTCGATGGAACCGATGCGCCTACCCGTACGTTCTGGGTGAAGATCGATGGCGAACGTAATCTGGATTGGGCCGCCAGGCAGCCCAATGCCGCAACGCTACATCGGCGCTTGTTGAAAAATCTGTGATGCGCCGGTGGGTCGGCTATTGGCCCATCGCGTCAGTGCCGCAATGCTGCGACATGTCCGGAGCCGGGGGTGGACCGGAAGTCCCGAACTCTGGTGCAGACCGACGCGATTGACCCGAAGCGGACCACGAACATTAACGGGGATCGTTGCTCTGCCCTAATTGTCTCTCGATCGCTAGCTTATCGATGATCGACCACACCGCTTTTATTCTCCGCTCGTCGAACTCATAGAAGACGTTCTCGGCGAAGGAAACCCTTCGCCCATCAACGTCAAGGCCGAGGAAATTTCCTCTTGGCGTGCAGTTAAATCCGAGCCTGCTCGCAATGCGCGGTGGATCGCACACTAGGAGTTGAATATCGAAATGAAGGTCCGGAATTTCGCGAAAATCTCTCTCCAGCATTTCGCGATAACCAGATAGCCCAATCCGTTCGCCATTGTGGTGCACATCGACATGAACGAATTGCACCAGTTCAGCCCAATCCTGTCTGTTCAGGCAGTCGATGTATTCGCGATAGGTGGTGGAAAGTGTGGTGTCGACCATACTGCCTCCGGCGGTTTAATTCTGCCAGTCGTCGGCGCAGAACGTTCGCCGCCGAGCATGGCTCGTTCGCTCCCGATACATCTTGTACATCGACCGACCAACTTGGGGCCACTGGTGCGATCTGGAAATCAAAGAGAACGTCCGAAAGTGGGTCCATCAGGGAAGTGGCGACACGTCCCAATGAGGTCCGCTCCGTCAGGCATTGCGGACTCGATTTGCTCAGGTTGAGTTCTTCGCATGTTGACCCAAAGCCGACGTTCGGGAAGGTTGGACTTGTATCGAGAATTCTGTACCTTCATGTCGGGGCATGAAAACGGCATTCGCAATGGATCGTCGTAGGTTCATCACGCTTGTGGGCGGTGCCGCAGCGAGTTTTCCGTTAGCGGGGCGGGCGCAATCATCTGACACGACGCGCGTGGTTGGTGTGTTCATGCCGGGTCCGGAAGCCGATCCGGAGGGACAGTCATATGCTGCCCTGTTGCGGCAAGGCTTCCAAAAGCATGGACGGACATTAGATCGCGACCTTCACATCCACTTTCGATGGGGTGTCGCGAGCCCCGAGCGGACCCAGGCTGCGATTTCCGAATTGCTTGGTCTCAAGCCTGACGCCCTGCTTGCCGGGACCACCGGAACGTTGGCTGCGCTGCAGCGGGCGACCCAGACTGTCCCGATCGTCTTCTTCATGATCTATGAGCCGGTGGCGCAGGGCTTTGTTCAGTCTCTCGCCCATCCGGGTCGCAACATGACTGGCTTCACCGGTGCGGAGGCCACTGTCGGCGCGAAATGGCTTGAGCTGCTAAAGCAATTGGTTCCGCCACTTGCAAGCGTGGCGTTCATGTCCAATCCGGATAATCCGGGTCCCATGCAATCCTACCATTCGTTCGAAGGGGCCGCAGCGAAACTCGCGATAGAATCGGCGGATGCGCCCGTTCGCAGC
Source organism: Bradyrhizobium sp. LB11.1 (assembly GCF_040549385.1). NCBI lineage: Bacteria > Pseudomonadati > Pseudomonadota > Alphaproteobacteria > Hyphomicrobiales > Nitrobacteraceae > Bradyrhizobium > Bradyrhizobium sp. LB11.1. The sequence continues at coordinate 156,033 of NZ_JBEPTH010000014.1, forward strand.
GCCTCTGAAATCGAATCGGCAATGGATCGCCTCCGCGGAAAGCCGAGTGGCGGATTGGTCGTGCCTCCCGACGGATTTTTACTGCAACATAGCCGCTTGATTATCGAACTTGCAGCGCGCTATGGCCTCCCGGCCATCTATGGGATGCGTTCTTTCGCTGCAGATGGCGGACTCGCTTGCTACGGTGTCAGTGTCGGGGAGCAATTCCGGCGCGCCGCTGACTACATGGATAGAATTTTGCGCGGCGAGAAGGCAAGTGATCTTCCGGTTCAACAGCCGACCGAGTACGAGTTCATCATCAACAGCAAGACCGCGCGAAGGCTGGGGCTTGGCATTCCTCCCACGCTACTCGCAACCGCAGACGAAGTGATCGAATGAGCTGGCCTTCCGCTTCTGGCCAGCTCGCCGTTTGCTATTCAATGACCTGATCAGCCATCAGCAAAACCTGTTCAGGGATTTTGATACCCATAGCCCGTGCCGTTCGAAGGTTAATGACGAACTCAAAGGTAGTGGGCTGTTCGACCGGCAACTCTTTCGGATCAGCACCCTTCATTATGCGAGTCGCGTAGTCGGCCGCCATTGTGAAGAACGACCGTATGTTGGGGCCATAGCTCATTAGCCCGCCATACGTCGTGACGTAACTGCTAACCTGAAAAATCGTCGGCAAATGGTCTTTCAGCGCAATTGCCGGCAAAACGGGTCGGGGCGGATCAGCAAGAACGTAAACAGCTTCACAATTAGCCGCCTTCATCTGTGCGAACGTGTTCTCGAGGTCTTCCGGGTTCTTGGCGACAAAACCGCTCGCCAAAATACCGATTGTTGCGGCCGCGCGCGCTGCCAGGTCAAGCAAAGGCGGATGACTCGGGTTGTTGGAAATCAGTACGCCGATCTTCTTCACATTCGGAAACACAGACCGAATGATGTCCAGCGTCTTGGTAGTTGTGTCGCCAAACATGTTGGCAACGCCAGTTATATTTCCGCCGGGGTGAGTGAAGTTCTTTACGAACCCAGCCCCGATAGGATCACTAGCGGGTGCCATGATGATCGGAATCTTTGTGGTCGCCATCTGGGCGGCTGCAACGGCCGGCGTTGCTTCTGCGATGATCAGGTCGGGCTTCAAGGCGATTAGTTCATCAACCAAGCCCGGTAACCTGCCATAGTGGCCGTTTGCTTCGCGAAAGTCGATAACGAGATTGTTGCCCTCTTCGTATCCCGCGCTCTTGAGCGAGGTGCGAATGATGTTGAGGATACTGGCGCCAGGGCTGGAGGTAACCAAAGCAATGCGCCACACCTTTGTGGAAGCCGCCCGCGCGAAGCTGATTGCGGCCAAAGACCCGACGATCAAAGTTCGGCGTTTGAGGGGACGAGCCATTGCACCTCCTGCACCTGCTGCTCAACGTACTACAGCCAAAGGGATGGCGGGATGAGACATTTGTCTCAGGTCGTCGCAACCCGCCGACTAGAGCCGGGGCGAACCATGGTCTGTCCCTATCGCTAGGGACAGACGCCGGCGCCGGAGTTCGCTAGTCTGGACTGGAGCAAACGGGAATCCAGGGGAGGCCGTCTTGAGCACCGCGCCGCGCATCGACATCGACCCCGCCGCGTTCTGGGCCGACCCCTATCCGATGCTCGCGAAAATGCGGAAAGAAGCGCCGATCGCCTTCGTGCCGCAGCTCGGTTCGACGTTGCTAACAGCCCGCGACGACATCTCGATCTCCGAGAAGCAGATCGACGTGTTCTCCTCGCATCAGCCCGCCGGCCTGATGAACCGGCTGATGGGCCACAACATGATGCGCAAGGACGGCGAGGCGCATCAGGTCGAGCGCCGCGCGATGTTTCCGACCGTGTCGCCGAAGACGGTGAAGGCGCATTGGACCGCGCTGTTCCAGGCCCATGCCGATCGCATCATTGATGCGATCGCGCCGGGGACACGGATCGATTTCATGCGCGACTTCGCGCTGCCGTTCTCCGGCGAATGCCTGAAGTCGATCACCGGCCTCACCAATATCGGCTTTGGGGACATGGATGCGTGGTCGCAGGGCATGATCGAGGGCATCGCCAATTACGGCGGCGATCCCGCCGTCGAGGCGCGCTGTCACGCCGCGACATCAGGCATTGATGCTGCGATCGACGACATCCTGCCGGTGATGCGCAAGACCCCTGATCGGAGTATCCTCGGCGTGCTGCTCGCCTCCGGCATGCCGATGGAAAGCGTGCGCGCGAACGTCAAACTCGCGATCTCCGGCGGCCAGAACGAGCCGCGCAAGGCGATCGCCGGCACTGTGTGGGCGCTGCTGACGCATCCCGATCAGCTCGAACTCGTGCGCAAGGGCGAGGTCTCGTGGCTGCAGGCGTTCGAGGAATACGCCCGCTGGATCTCACCGATCGGCATGTCGCCGCGGCGGATCGCAAAACCGTGGTCGATCCGCGACGTCACGCTCGAGACGGACGAGCGCGTGTTCCTGATGTTCGGTTCCGCCAACCGCGACGAGAAGCATTTTGAGCGCGCCGACCAGTTCGACGTGCGGCGTGACACCTCGAAGAGCGTCGCCTTCGGTGCCGGTCCGCATTTCTGCGCCGGCGCCTGGGCCTCGCGCGCGATGATCGCCGACGTCGCCTTGCCGACGGTGTTTGCGCGTGCCGAGCATATCGAGATCACCGATGACGAGCCGGTGCGGATCGGCGGTTGGGCGTTCAGGGGCTTGCAGAACTTGCCGGTGAGATGGATGCAATAGCCCGGCACGGGCCTGTCCTTCCCGAGCGCCGATCATGCCATCTTGCGCCTGTTTTGCCCGACGTGTCAAATTTATTTCGGATAATACGCAAGAGATTGCTTTTGTGCGCCCCGGCTACTGTGCATGGGGTTGTTTTCGCGTTTCTTGTGCCGGCCGCGAGTCCGAGACTGAACGGGCGCCGCTTTCACGTCCGCGTGCAGAAAAATTCCGTCTTCATTCGGCCCGCCGCTTGAAAGATTAATCATGCACTCCGCCACGCGCGTAGTGTTCGCATCGCTATTTTTCCGCGCGTCTCGACACCTCCAAGAACCCGCACCATCATTCTCGCAACGTGAATGATGACGGCCGCCTGCGGCCCGGAGTGTGGAATGCAACGTCGGGACTTTCTCAAACTCTCCGTTGGAACTGCGGCAGCCGCCGCGTTCGCCTCGCGCGCGAATGCGCAAGGCGCGGTGAAGGAAATTCGTATCGGTTACCAGAAGACCGGCGTGCTGGTCATCGCGCGCCAGCAGGCGACCTTGGAACAACATTTCGCTCCGCAAGGCATCGAGGTGAAATGGGTCGAGTTCTCCTCCGGCCCGCCGCTGATGGAGGCGATGAATGTCGGCAGCGTCGATTACGGTGCGGTCGGCGATTCTCCGCCGGTGTTCGCCCAGGCCGCGGGCGCGGCGATCGTCTATGCCGCCGGCCAGCCCATCACCAACGGCCAGGGCATCCTGGTGCCCAAGGATTCGCCTATCCACGGGATCGCTGACTTGAAGGGCAAGCGCATCGGCTTCACCAAGGGCTCCAGCGCCCACAATGTCGTGGTCCAGACGCTGGAGAAGGCCGGTCTCACCTATGCCGACATTACCCCGGTCTATCTGACGCCGCCGGACGCCGGTCCCGCCTTCGCCAATGGCAGCATCGAGGCGTGGGCAATCTGGGATCCGTATTTCGCGATCGGCGAGACCAAGCAGAACGGCCGCATCCTGATCAATGCGCGCGAGGTCACCAAGACCAACTCCTTCTACATCGCCAACCGCGAATTCGCGAAGAACCACGGCGCGATCCTGCAACAGATCGTCGACGTGACGACCGCGACCGGCAAATGGGCCGAACAGCACCGCGACGAGGTAGCCAGGTCGCTGGCCGCGATCACCGGCGTCCCGCTGGACATCCAGGCCGTCGCGGCCGATCGCGCGAATTTCGTGATCGGCCCCGTCACCGACGACATCGTCGCGACCCAGCAGGGCGTTGCCGACCGCTTCACCAAGCTCGGCCTGATCCCGAAGCCGATCGTCATTCGCGACATCGTCTGGCGCAGCACTGCGACCTGATCATGCCGACCAATCTCTCCATCCAAAAGGGTTCGAACATGAGGCGTATCATTCAGCGTCTGATCGCGGCCATCGTGCTGTCGATCGGCATCGTCGCCGCGGCGGTCGGCACGTCCTACGGACAGGACAAGGTGGTCCGCATCGGCTACCAGAAATACGGCAAGCTGGTCCTGCTCAAGAGCAAGGGCACGCTGGAGCCGAAGCTCGCGGCCGACGGCTACAAGGTGGTGTGGACCGAATTCCCATCCGGCCCGCCGCTGCTGGAAGCGCTCAATGTCGGCGCGATCGATTTCGGCAACACCGGTGAAGCGCCGCCGATCTTCGCCCAGGCCGCCGGCGCGCCGATCCGGTATGTCGCCTATGAGCCGCCGGCGCCGAAGGGCGAGGCGATCCTGGTGCCGAAGGACAGTCCGCTGAAGTCGGTCGCCGACCTCAAAGGCAAGAAGGTCGCGCTCAACAAAGGCTCCAATGTCCACTATCTCCTGGTCAAGGCGCTGGAGAAGGCGGGCGTCAAATACGCAGAGATCGAACCCGTGTTCCTGGCGCCGGCCGATGCGCGTGCCGCTTTCGAGCGCGGCGCGGTCGATGCCTGGGTGATCTGGGATCCGTTCCAGGCCGCGGCCGAAGCGGCCACGGGTGCACGCACGCTGGCTGACGGCACCGACATCGTCGCCAACTACCAGTTCTATTTCTCCTCCAAGACATTCCTCGAAGCCAACCCGAAGATCGTCGACGCCGTGCTCACTGAGCTGAGCGCCGTCGACGATTGGGCCAAGGGCGACATTCACGCGGTGGCCGAGCAGCTTGCTCCGGCGATCGGCCTGTCCGTGCCGGTGGTCGAGGTCGCGTTGAAGCGGCAGGCCTACGGCATCAAGCCGATCACCGATGCCGTCATCGTCGATCAGCAGCAGGTTGCCGACGCATTCCTCGCGCTCGGCCTGATCCCCAAATCCATCAAGATTTCCGACGCGGCGCGGAGGCCAGGAACATGAGCAAGGTCATGAGCAAGCAAAGCAATGCCAACATCCTCTGGTTTCTGCCGACCCACGGTGACGGCCGCTATCTCGGCACCGGCATCGGCGGCCGCGAGGTCAACTTCAACTATCTGCGCCAGATTGCGCAGGCCGCCGATCAGCTCGGTTATTACGGCGTGCTGCTGCCGACCGGGCGCTCTTGCGAGGATTCCTGGATCGTCGCTTCCAGCGTGGCGCCGTTCACCGAGCGCCTGCGCTATCTCGTGGCGGTCCGTCCCGGCCTGCAATCGCCGACGGTTGCCGCGCGCATGACCGCGACGCTCGACCGCATCACCAATGGCCGGCTGCTCGTCAACGTGGTCACCGGCGGCGATCCCGTCGAGAACAGGGGCGACGGCATCTTCCTCGGTCATGACGAGCGCTACGAGGTCACCCGCGAGTTCCTCAACGTCTATAGCGATCTGCTTGCGGGCAAGACCGTGAATGTCGCGGGCAAGCATATCCACATCGAGGACGGCAAACTGTTGTTTCCTCCCGTGCAGTCGCCGCGGCCGCCGCTCTATTTCGGCGGTTCGTCCGATGCCGGCATCGACGTCGCGGTCGACGCCGTCGACAAATATCTCACCTGGGGCGAGCCGCCGGCTCTGGTTGCGGAGAAGATCGCAAAGGTGAAGGACGTCGCCGCCGCGCGCGGCCGAAAACTCTCCTTCGGCATCCGGCTTCACGTCATTGTTCGCGAGACAAATGAACAAGCCTGGCAGGCCGCCAACGAGCTGATCAAGCACGTCAGTGACGAGACCATTGCGACCGCGCAGAAGAATTTTGAGCGAATGGATTCCGTCGGCCAGCAGCGCATGGCGCGGCTGCATGGCGGCAAGCGCGACAAGCTCGAGATCGCTCCGAACCTCTGGGCCGGCGTCGGCCTGGTGCGCGGCGGTGCCGGCACGGCGCTGGTCGGTGACGCCCAGACCGTGGCCGCCCGCATCAGGGAGTATCAGGACATCGGCATCGATACCTTCATCATGTCGGGCTATCCGCATCTGGAGGAAGCCTATCGCTTCGCCGAGCTGGTCTTCCCGCTGCTCTCGCTGGAGCAGCCGAGCAACGTGACCAAGCTGCACTTCAACGGTGGTCCGTTCGGCGAGACTGTCGGCAGCGATTACCGTCCGCAGCATCGGGTGTCGCAATCATGAGCCTCATCGACAGCGTCTCACTCCCGCGCAACTTCCGCCTGCCGCGCGTCGACGGCTTGGTCCAGTGGATCGTGCCGCTCGCCATTATCGCGATCTGGCAGGTGGCGAGCGTCACCGGCTTCGTGCCGACCCGCGTCCTGCCGGCGCCGAGCGACGTCGCGCTCGCCGGCTGGAAGCTGCTGTTGTCCGGCGAGCTGGTCCGCAACATCTGGGTCTCGTTCTGGCGCGCCTCGATCGGCTTCCTGATCGGCGGCAGCATCGGCTTTGCTTTCGGGCTCGCGAACGGCCTGTCGCAGTTGTCGGCCAAGCTCACTGACACCACGCTGCAGATGGTGCGCAATGTGCCGCATCTGGCGCTGATCCCGCTGGTCATTTTATGGTTCGGCATTGACGAGAGTGCAAAGCTGTTTCTCGTGGCACTCGGCGTGTTCTTTCCGATATATCTCAACACGCTGCACGGCATCCGCACCGTCGATCCGCAACTGGTCGAGATGGGCCGCATCTACGGCATGAGTGATGGCGAACTGTTCCGTCGTGTGATCTTCCCGGGCGCACTCCCGTCGATCTTCGTCGGCATCCGTTTTGCGCTCGGCATCATGTGGCTGACCCTGATCGTCGCCGAGACTATCGCGGCGTCCTCGGGTCTCGGCTACATGGCGATGCAGGCGCGCGAGTTCATGCTGATCGATGTCGTCGTGCTCTCGATCCTGATCTACGCCTTGCTCGGCAAGCTCGCCGACAGTGCCTCCAGCGTGCTGGAGCGCCTGACGCTCTCCTGGCACCCCGCTTTTCAAAAACGTTGAGAGTGACATGCAGACAGCGCTTCGTACGTCCCTTCCCGAAACCGAGCTCGTCAGCCACGCCAATTTCGTACCTCACACGCGTGAGGAGCGGCCGGTTCATGTCGGTGGTCTGCCGCTGAACATCCGGGGCCTGCGCAAATCTTTCGGCGACAACGAGGTGCTGCGCGGTATCGATCTGCACATCCCCGCCAGCCAGTTCGTCGCGATCGTCGGCAAAAGCGGCTGCGGCAAGAGCACGCTGCTGCGTCTCATCGCCGGCCTGGAGAAGATCGACGCCGGCAGCATCAGCTTTGGTGACGACGTCCAGGCGGAAGATGCCCGCGTGATGTTCCAGGAGCCTCGGCTGTTGCCATGGGCGCGCGTGCTCTCCAATGTCGAGGTCGGCCTTGGCCGCGATCGCTCGTCCAGCGATGCGCACGCGCGTGCCGAGAAGGCGCTTGCCGAGGTCGGGCTGACCGACAAGCGCGACCAGTGGCCGTCAGTGCTGTCGGGTGGCCAGAAGCAGCGCGTCGCACTGGCCCGCGCGCTGGTGTCCCGCCCGCGTGTGCTTGCCTTCGACGAGCCGCTCGGTGCGCTGGATGCGCTGACCCGCATCTCGATGCAGCGGCTGCTGGAGCGGGTCTGGCGCGACCAGGGATTCACCGCGATCCTGGTGACCCATGACGTCGCCGAAGCCGTCGCGCTGGCCGACCGGGTGCTGGTGATCGACGAGGGCCGAATTGCCCATGATGTCATGGTTAACGCGGCCCGGCCGCGCACGCGCGGCTCGGTCGAGCTCGCTGGCCTCGAAGGCTCGATTCTGAGCCATCTTTTGTCGGCGGATGATCGTACCTAAATAAAAGGGGACCCCGCTTCGGGGAGCATGCCATGAATGTAGTCCCTCGCGAGCTCATGACCGAAATCCCCGTCTCGTCCGCCGATTTCCGCGGCGCCATGCGCCACCTCACCGGCGGGGTCAGCGTCATCACCGCTGGGCGGGGCAAGGACATCACCGGCATGACGGTTACGTCGGTAACCTCGCTATCGGTCGATCCGCCGACGCTGCTGGTCAGCATCAATCGCGATGCTTCGTCCTTCCCGCTGATCCGCCGCTACGGCGCCTTCGGCGTGAACATTCTCGCCGCCGATCAGCTCGATGTCGCCGAGCGTTTTGCCGGCAAGGGAGGGCTGAAGGGCGCCGATCGTTTCGCCGGTGCGCAGTGGGTGACGTCGGTCTCCGGCGTGCCGCTGCTGGTCGGCGCATTGTCCGCCGTCGATTGCGAGGTCGAGGAGATCGTCGAGCGTCATTCGCACGGCATCGTCATCGGCCGCGTCAGGGACATCAAGAACTCCACCCGAACGGCGGCGCTCGCCTATTGGCACGGTCAGTATGTGGCGGTGGATCAGGACGAGGACGCAGCAAGGCTTGCGGACGTCAGCCTTCCCGCGCGCAGCCACCGCGGCATCTGAGCGCCCCAGGGCTGGCCTTTTCCCCATCATCGCTCTAGAAGCCCCCTGAGCCTCCCATGTTGGGACGGCCAAGGAGCGGAGCGATGAAGCGCGTCGGGACCTGGGCGTTCTATGCCGTCGGCGCGCTGGCGATCGTGTATCTCGCGCTCTACGCCTATGCGACCTTCCGCGGCCAGCCGTTCGTGCCGGGCGATCCCATCCACATTTTTCGCAAGCCCGACGCACCGAGCTATTCGTAGGACTTGCTCGCTCTCGTAGGGTGGGCAAAGCGAAGCGTGCCCACCACCTCTATCCAACGAAAACAACTGGTGGGCACGGCGCAGTTGCGCCTTTGCCCACCCTACGGCAGCCGCGCTTACCCCCGCAGGATAGCGAGTGCCAGCGCCTGTGCGCGCGGCACGATGCTGTCGAGCTCGAGATATTCCTCCGGCGAATGGGCAAGCCCGCCCACAGGTCCGACGCCGCAGATGGTCGGCGTGCCGACCGCGGCGGTGAAGCCGGAATCGGCGCAGCCGCCGGAGAACTCGCCCTGGAGCGTGGTGAGGCCGGCCTGTTTTGCGGCCGCTTGATAGCTTTCGAAGAGCGCCTTTGAGCCCTCGCTCTGCACCACCGGCACGAACTCGCCCTTGATCGTCAGCACAGCACTTGTGCCGGGCACGTAAGGCGTCGCAATGATCCGTTCGATCTCGGCCATCACGGCGGCGCGATCCTTTGGATCGACATAGCGCATGTCGATCTGGCCCTCGGCGTAGGGCGCGGTCGTGTTGACCGACTGGCCGCCCGAGACGAGGCCGACATTGAGCGTGATGCCCTTGGTGAGATCAGTCAGCGCGTGGATCTGGATGATCTTGTGCGCGAGCTCACCGATCGCGCTGATGCCGGCGGCGAAATTGGCGCCGGAATGGGCCGCCTTTCCGGTGATGCCGACATGCATGAAGATGCCGCCCTTGCGGCTGGTGACGACATTGCCGGTTGGACGGCCCGGCTCGGAATTGAACACCGCGCGCGCAGAGCGGCCCTCACGCTCGATCACCGGTCGCGACGATGGCGAGCCGATCTCCTCGTCCGAAGTGATCAGCAGTTTGATCGGATGCGGGTTGCCGCCGAATCTGTGAAAGGCGGTGGCCACGAACATGTTCATCACGACGCCGGCCTTCATGTCGGCGACGCCGGGCCCGTAGGCGCGCTTGTCCTTGATCGTGAACGGGCGACGTCCGGCCTCGCCCTTGCCGAACACGGTGTCGCGATGCCCCATCAGCAGCACGGGCTTCTCGTTGCTGCCGGGTTTTGCCACCTCGGCGTGGATGGCATCGCCAAAACTGTCATGGGTCTCGCGCCGGAATGGAATGCCGTGCTCGAAAAAATGCCGCTCGAACCGCGCACCGACCGCATCGACGCCGGCCTTGTCATAGGACCCGGAATCGATGTTCACGACGTCGCGCAAGAGATCGATCATCGCCTGCCGCTGCGACGCCAGCCAATCCGTGACTTGAGCTTCAGACATGTGGTTCCTCGCGTGGGTTCTGGTGCGAGGTTATAGGGCCTGGCGTCGTCATGTCCTAGTCACGTAACGCGGTCCCGTTATGCGGGGAGCGCTCTCAACGCCGTCATTGCGAGCGTAGCGAAGCAATCCAGTTTGTAATGGCGGAGAAATATCTGGGATTGCTCGCTGCGCTCGCAATGACGAGGTTGAGCAGCCCGCCTTCAAACATAATGCCCGGGACTTGGTCCGGGCATTTGCTTTCTCTCAACTTCAGCTGGAAGCCTACGCCCCCACCATCGGCATCCGCGGATACTCACCCGGTATGCCGGCCGGCGTGATCGGGATGCCGCCGTCGGAATATTCGTTGAGCTTGTTGCGCAGCGTGCGGATCGAGATGCCCAGAATATTCGCAGCATGGGTCCGGTTCCCGAGGCAGTGTTTCAGCGTCTCCAGGATCAGGTCGCGTTCGACGTCAGCGACGGTGCGGCCCACCAGCGCGCGCGTCACCTGTTCGGCGGCCATGGTGGCATGCGCCACCGCCGGCGCCGTCTTGGCGAGGTCGAGGCGGTCGCCGTCCGGGGTGAGGATCGCATCGGGCCCGATCTCGTCGCCCTGCGCCATCAGCACCGCGCGGTGCATGGTGTTTTCGAGCTCGCGGACGTTGCCCTGCCAGCGATTGGTGGAGAGCACGCGGCGGGCCTCGGCCGAAATGGGCCGCATCGGCACGCCGTTGGCCTCGGCATATTTCTTCACGAAATGCTGGGCGAGCTCGAGAATGTCGGCGGGACGCTCGCGCAGGGGCGGGATCTTCAGGTTCACGACGTTGAGGCGGAACAGCAGGTCCTCGCGGAACGTGCCTTCGCGTACGGCTTCCGCCAGATTGCGGTTCGAGGTCGCGATGATGCGGATGTCGACAGGCACGGGCTTGGTGCCGCCGACGCGGTCGATTACACGCTCCTGGATGGCGCGGAGCAGTTTTGACTGCAGGCGGACGTCCATCTCGGAGATTTCGTCGAGCAGCAGCGTGCCGCCGGTCGCTTCCTCGAACTTGCCGATGCGGCGAGCGATCGCGCCGGTGAAGGCGCCCTTCTCGTGGCCGAACAGCTCGGACTCCAGCAAATGCTCGGGGATCGCGGCGCAGTTGATCGAGATGAACGGCCGCTTGGCGCGCGCCGAGCGGGTGTGAACGTAGCGCGCCAGCACTTCCTTGCCCGTTCCGGATTCGCCGGTGACCATCACCGAGGCATCGGAGCCCGCGATCTGCTGAGCGAGCTTGATGACGCGCGCCATGGCTTCGTCGCGATAGACCAGCTCGCGCGAATCGTTGGCGACGGCAGCCAGCACGGCGGCGATCAGCTCCGGATCCGGCGGCAGCGGGATGTATTCCTTGGCGCCGGCATGGATCGCGGCGACCGCGGCGCGGGCGTCGTTGGTGATGCCGCAGGCGACGATCGGGGCGTGGATGTGCTCGGCCTCGAGCCGCATCACGAGGTCGCGGATGTCGAGAGCGACGTCGACCAGCAGGAGGTCGGCGCCCTTGCCGCTACGCAGCACGCGCATCGCCTGCTCGTGATCCTCGGCATGGGTCACGGTGGCGCCGTTCTCCATCGCGATCTTCGTGGCGGTGGTGAGCTGGCCCTTCAATGTGCCAACGATGAGAAGCCGCATGTCAGTCTCCTGTCCGTCTGGTCGCGCTGCCGCGCGTCATTCCTTGTTCGCTTTAAGCGCGTTCGGTCTTGATGATTTCGGTCATGGTTACGCCGAGCTTGTCCTCGACGAGGACGACTTCGCCGCGGGCGACGAGCTTGTTGTTGACGTAGATGTCGATGGCCTCGCCGACGCGGCGGTCGAGCTCGAGCACGGTGCCCGGTCCAAGCTTCAGCAACTCGCTGACGTCCATCTTCGAGCGGCCGAGCACGGCCGAGACCTGCACCGGCACGTCGAAGACAGCCTCGAGGTCGGCGGCGACGCGGACCGCATATTCGTCCTCGGTGTAGCCGACATCGGCGCCAGCAGGCGGCAATGGGCCGTTGAGATCGGGCAGCGGGACCTGTCCGTCGGTGTCGCTCATGGCTTAATTCCCCTTGCGAGACGCGATATAGCGTCCGACCATGTCGTCGATCTTCGCCGCGATGGCGTTGCGCTCCAGCACGACGCCGCCATCGGCCCATTCGATCCGGCAGTCGCCGGTGGCAATTTCAGGCTCGGCCAGGATCACCAGCCGTCCCTCGAAGCCGCTCTGCTTGGCGAGCCGCTCGATCTTCTCGCGCGCACTGTCGTAGAGCGCGTCGTTGATGCGGACGACGAGATGCGGCGTCGCGACCAAATGCGAGAAGCAATCCTTGACCAGCGCCATGATCTCGCCGAGCGGCTCGGCGGCGACCAGATCGGCGCACAGCTTGCGTGCCACAGAGACCGCGACGTCAACCGCCTCGGTCTCCATCTTGCTCTCGATATTGCCGATGCCCGAGGCAATGCCCCGGATCGAGATATTGATCTCTTCCATGGCGAGTGCAACGCGGCGGTCGCTCTCGGCCTTGGCCTCGCGCTGGCCTGCGGCAAAGCCGTCGTGATAGGCGCGCGCTTCGGCTTCCGCGACCTTCTGCGCGATCTCGGCCGCGGTCGCGGCCTTCTCGCGCGTCCGGTCGGGCGCGGCGAAGTCGGTATCGAACAGGAATTTGGCCGGAGCGCCCATCAATACACCAGTTCGTCGTCGGCACGGTTCTTGGTCAGCATGATCTCGCCCTTGGCGGCGAGGTCCTTGGCGAGGTTGACAAGCAGCGCCTGGGCCTCGTCGACATCGCGCAGTCGCACCGGGCCCATCGCCGCCATGTCGTCCTGGAGCATCTTGGCCGCGCGAGAGGACATGTTGCCGAAGAAGAAGTTGCGGACGTCCTCGTTGGCGCTCTTCAGCGCCACGCCGAGCTTGTCCTTGTCGACGTTGCGCATCAGGGTCTGGGCCGAGCCGGAATCCAGCTTGATGAGATCGTCGAAGGTGAACATCAGGGCCTTGATGCGCTCAGCGGATTCCCGGTTTTCCTCTTCGAGTGAGGTGATGAAGCGGGTTTCGGTCTGACGGTCGAAATTGTTGAAGATTTCCGCCATCACCTCGTGGGCGTCGCGGCGGCGGGTCTGCGACAGGTTCGACATGAATTCGGTGCGCAGCGTCTTTTCCACGCTCTCGATCACCTCCTTCTGCACCGCTTCCATCTTCAGCATGCGGTTGACGACGTCGAGCGCGAGGTCTTCGGGGAAGATGCCGAGCACGCGCGCGGCGTGCTCCGGCTTCAGCTTCGACAGCACCACCGCGATGGTCTGCGGATATTCGTTCTTGAGGTAGTTGGCGAGAACCTCTTCCTGCACGTTGGAGAGCTTTTCCCACATGTTGCGGCCGGCGGGGCCGCGGATCTCGTCCATGATGCCGTTGACGCGCTCCGGCGCGAGATACTGCTGCAGCAGTCGCTCGGTGGCATCGAAATTGCCCATCAGCGCGCCAGAGGCCGACATGCGCGAGACGAATTCGAGCAGCATGTCCTCGACCGTGTCGACTTCGACGGTGCCGAGCGTGGACATTTCGAGCGAGAGCTGGCGCACCTCGTCGTCGTCGAGCAGTCCCCAGATCTTGCCGCCATACTGCTCGCCGAGTGCCAGCATGAGGATGGCGGCGCGCTTCGGCCCCGCCACCGATTCGACCTTGGCGCCCGCGCGGCTGCCGGCACGCTGACCGAGCGTGGAGATCACGCTGGTGATGTCGTTGGAGTTGGCGTTCTGCAAGCTGGCGGCCATGTCAGTTCACTTCTCGATTATTTCGCGGGTTCGGTCAGCCATTGACGGATGATGGCGACGGTTTCGTTAGGGTTGCGCTCGGCGAGCTCGCCGACGCGATGAACGGACTGGGCGTGGACCTGGCCCTGAATGGTGGCGACGTCGATCGCGCTGGCGGTGCCGCCCGGCAGGAGCGCCTGGCCGCCGGCGCCCGCCGCTGAAGCGGAGCCCTCTTCGGACGATGCGGGGCCGGCGAGGGCGCCGGAGATGGCGGCGGCGACTTCGTCGGAGGCGAGGATGCGCTTCACCAGCGGGCGGATCACCATGAACATCACGACCAGGCCGAGCAGCATCATCACGCCGAGCTCGACGAAGTACATGACGTCGTCCTTGGTGAACTGCAGCATGCCGAGCAAGCCGGAGGGCTCGGTGATCGGGGCGGTGGAGGGCGCGTCGGCGAAGCGCAGATTGACGACCTCGACCTGGTCGCCGCGCTTCTGGTCGAAGCCGATCGCCGAGCGCACCAGGGTGGCGATGCGGTCGAGCTGCTCCTTGGTGCGGTCGGTGTAGGCGAGCTCGCCCTTGTCGTTCTTGGTGTAGATGCCGTCGACCAGCACCGCGACCGAGATGCGGTTGACCCGGCCGGCCTCGGTCACTTCGGTCTTGGTGGTGCGTGAGATCTCGTAATTGTTGGTCTCTTCGGTCTTCTTGCTCTGGTCCTTCGCCGCCGGGCCGCTGTTCTGCTGCTGGCCGGGCAGCTCGTTGTTGACCGTGACCTGGCCGTTGTTGTCGGCGGTCATGCTCTGCTCTTCGCGGGTCTGGCTCGACCGCAGCACACGGCCTTCGGGGTCGAACTTGTCCGAGGTCTGCGTGACCTTGTTGAAGTCGAAATCGGCGGAGAGCTGGACCCGGGCGCGGCCCGAGCCGACCACGGAGGAGACGATGTCCTCGACCTGCTTGCGTATCCGCTTCTCGAAGGCAGCGCGGCGCTCGTCGCCGATCGCCTGCTCCGGATCGGTCGCCGCACCATCGGCGAGCAACGTGCCGGCCTCGTCGACGATCGAGACCCGCTGCGGCTTCAGGCCGTTGACGGCAGAGGCGACGAGGTGGCGAATGGCGCGGATCTGCTGGGGTTCGAGCGAACCGCGGACCCGGAGCACGATCGAGGCCGACGGCTCCGGCGCCTCGCGCGAGAACAGCGGGCGCTGGGGCAGCACGAGGTGGACGCGGGCGGCCTGGATCCGGTCGATGGCGCGGATGGTGCGGGAGAGCTCGCCCTCGAGCGCGCGCAATTGATTGATATTCTGGACGAAAGACGTTGTGCCGAGCGCCTCGGACTTGTCGAACACTTCATAGCCGACGCCGCCGCCCTTGGGCAGGCCGCCCTCTGCGAGCTTCATCCGCAGCCGGGTGACCTTGTCCTTCGGCACCATGATGACGCTGCCTTCATTGCGCAGCTCAAACTGGATGCCCTGACGTTCCAAGTCCTTGATAATACCGGAAGAATCCTCGACGCTGAGGTCGGTGAACAGCGTCGTCATCTGCGGCGTGGTCACGCGCATGATGACGAACGCAAAGAAGCCGATGAGCGCGGCGGTGACCGCAATCATCGCCCCGAAGCGGGCGGCGCCGATACCTTTTAAGAAGTCCGCAAGACCCTGCAAGCAACCGCCCCGACAGATTCGGCTGCTTTCACTGGAAAGGCCGAGTGGGCAATTATTGCCTAGGTGATGGTTTCGATATGGTTAACGAAGGTTAAGAGCTCGGACAAAAGTCGCGCCAAAACGAAACATGAAAAAAATCGGCCTCGCAGAGCGGGGCCGATTTTCGTCAAAAGCAGCAGATTTCCGGATTGCTTACTGGCGATATTGCTGGATGCGGGTGGTGCGAAGACCCGCCAGACCGTGCTGGTCGATGGAAAACTGCCAGGAAAGGAATTCGTCAACCGTCAGGGTGTACCGGCTGCAAGCCTCCTCGAGGGAGAGAAGTCCACCGCGCACAGCGGCGACGACTTCGGCCTTGCGGCGGATGACCCAGCGTTTGGTGCCGGGTGCGGGCAGATCTGCAATCGTCAGCGGACTGCCGTCCGGCCCGATGACGTATTTTACCCTCGGGCGATGGGGTTCTGTCATGGCGTACTCACAAACTCTCAACCACTGAACTCACGCCACAACCGTACGCATCGCGACTTAAAAATCCGCTAAGCCTAAGGCTTCAATACAATTCTCGTTGAAAATGGCTGGAACGAAGCTGGCTCTGCGGGCTGAAAACACAATTTCAGCCGGCCGAGCGGGGTCTTCGTAAATACTTTACTAACAAACGAGGCCCGCGGTGATGCTTTCCGAGGCCTCAACTGTTGTCCCGGCGAACGCCGGGACCCATACCGCGTGATCTATCGATGAGGCGCGGTTGCAGCACCAAGAAGAACTTTCTAACCACGGGTCTTCCAAACTTCTCCCTGTGGTTGTGGATCCCGGCCTTCGCCGGGATGACATCGTATGTGTCGCGTCAGCGTCGCCCTCAGCTGCCGCTGCTGCTGGTCGCGACGATGCTCTTCACCTGGCTCAGCGTGTAGCTGCTGCCGTCGATGGTGAGCAGCGGCGGCGACTGGGTCAGGTCGACGGAGCTCACGACGCCCTGCACCTGCGCGGCGATGCCGACATTGTTGTTCGCGACGTCCTTGCCGGTCGCCGTGATCGTGTATTTGCCGTCAGGCCATTGCGTGCCGTCATTGCCCTGACCGTTCCAGGTGAAGGGAACGTCGGAGGCAGCGCCGGCGGTGTATTTGCCGGTGAACACGGTCTGGCCGCTCGAATTGGCGACGGAAATGTCGACCGTCGCATCGGTCGGCACGTTGAGATGCCAGGTCGCCGACGAACTCGTCATGGTCGCTGTGGTGCCGTCGACCACGGCGGTCTTGCCGACGAAGCCCAGCGCCTGGGTCGCCTGCGTGGTCTGCTGCAGGGTGACGAGCTGCGACAGCGAGTCGTTGGTCTTGAGCTGCTGCTCGACGCCGGCGAACTGCACCAACTGCTGAGTGAACTGGTTGGTGTCGAGCGGGTCGAGCGGGTTCTGGTTCTGCAGCTGTGTGGTCAGCAGCGTCAAGAATGTCTGGAAGTTGCCGGCGAGCGTCGCGCCAGGGGTCGAGCCCAGGCTCGAGCTCGACGAGGATGACGACGAGGAGGATGACGTCTGCGTCGTGCCGGAGACGACGGCAGGCGAAGTGGCGGCATTCGTGGTGGTCATGAGCGAATACTCCTCACACTCTGATATCGACGCCGCTGCTCGATCCGAGCATGCGGCCGTAGCTGCGGCTCACGGGCGCGGCAGCGGCTGAATCGTCTTCACTGATGATCAACCGGCGGGAATTGCCGTTGTTGTCGTTGTTCTGGCCGGAGTTCTGCCCCGACGAATTCTGGTCGCGCAGGCTGAAGGAGAGTCCGTTGCCGCCGGTCTTGAGGCCGGCATCGTCGAGCGCGCGTTGCAATTGCGGCGCGTCCTGCCGCAGCATCTGCAGCGTCTCCGGCTTCTCGACGGTGAGATGCGAGGTGACCTGGCCGTTGCGGTCGACATTGATGCGGACGTCGATGCGGCCGAGATCGCCTGGATCGAGGCTGATGTCGAAGCGGGTCTTGCCGGCGCGTGCGGCGGCCGCGATCTCGACCGGGATGCCGCTGATCGGCACGGCATTCGGGTTGGCCGCGGTCGCGGTGAGCGTCGCGGTGGAGGCGGTGGCCGCCGATGTGGTCGTCGTCAGCGGCGCCTGCACGGCGTTGGCGGCTTGCGCGCTGGCGTCGGTCGCCGCGGCCTGCGTATCGGCATGAGCATGCGTGGTCGGCGCGGCCGGCGTGGCGTCGGTGGTGCGGTCGGTGGAAGCTGTCTTTGCATCGACAGCAGTCGCATCAGCCGGAGGTTTCGCGGCTTGCGCATGCGTGGCGGCGTTGGCAGCCGTCGCGGTCGTGGGATTTTGTGCGGTGGTCGCGGTCTGCGTGGTCTTGCCGGTGTCCTGGCCGATATTGGAGACGTCGGCCTGGCCTTGCGCGGTCGCAGCCGCCTTGAACGACGTCTTTGGCGTGCCCTGATCGACCGCGGTGAGCTGCGCGGCGTTGGCATCGGTTGCGGTGGCGTCGGTCGTTGCCGTTGCCGCATCGGCTGGTGCGGCCTTCGCGTCGGTAGTCTTGCCGTCGGTCTTCGCAGTCTTGCCGGTCGCGTTGAGCTTGGTGCCGGCGATCTGCGCTGCGGTCGAGGCGCTGGCGGCGATGCCGGCGGCTGCGATCGTCAGCGGCGAGGAGGCGGTGTTGGCGGCCTGGTTGGCCGCGGCGTTCGGATCAACCGGTACGACGGGCGCGCCGACGGGAATTGCGGTCGGATCGGGCGCCGCCACCGACGTCGCGGTTTGCGCGGTCGCCGAGGCATCCACCGCGGCGGCGAGGCCATCGGTGGTCTTGTCGCCCTTGGTGTCCTTGGAGTCCTGAGACTTGTCGCCCGACTTGGTGGCGTCAGCCTTGTCCTTGGTCTTGGCGGGGGCCTTGGTCGGATCGGCAGACGTGTCGCTCGCCGCCTGCGTCGAGGAATCCGTGTTGTCGCTCGCCTTGCTCTGCGAGGAGGGGTCGGTCGAGGAGCTGTCGCGCGTGCTCCGGTCGGACGACGAGGAGGACGACGACGAATCACTCCGCCGCGGCGCCGGGTCCTGGCTCGAGGACGGCGCGCTGTTGCTGATGGCTTGCGTGTTGCTGTCAACCAGCGACCCGAAGGAGTCGCTCGGGCTCGAGTCCTTGGTGCTCTGCGACCGGGCAGGCTTTTGCGGCGCGCTGGAGACCTGCGCGCTTGCCGCTACGTCTGACGTGACACCAACCACAGGCGACCCCTTGAAAACATCTTCGGACCAGGAGGTGAGCAAGGAGCGGGCCAGTCTCTGACTATGAAATTTTATATAGCAAAATCAATATCTTGATGAATCGGGGGCGCCGTAGCGAAATCCCTCCAGCCCCACCATTTCTGCCGCCCCGGCAAGAATTGCCCTAAGCATGGGCCGGGCGCGATTGCTTCACCGGAAGGCCGCCTATATTAAAGGGTGCTCTCAGCCGCTTTCGACCGGGCAAGCCAGTGCCTTTCGGGAACCCAAGTTCCCGGGGACCGCTGATGTCCCGGTCCAAAGCATCAAACCGCTAGGCCCATGCTCAACAGTCTGGATCTCGAAGGCCGTCCTGAGGATACCAGGGTCGTCGTTGCCATGTCGGGCGGCGTCGACTCCTCGACGACGGCTGCGCTGTTGAAGGCCGAAGGCTATGACGTCGTCGGCATCACGCTGCAGCTCTACGACCATGGCGCGGCGACCCACCGCAAGGGCGCCTGCTGCGCCGGCCAGGACATCCACGACGCCCGCGACGTCGCGGCAAAGCTCGGCATTCCCCATTACGTGCTCGACTACGAGGACCGCTTTCGCGAGTCCGTCATCGACAACTTTGCGGACTCTTATGCGCTCGGCGAAACGCCGGTGCCGTGCATCGAGTGCAACCGCTCGGTCAAATTCCGTGACCTCCTGAAGACCGCGCGTGAGCTCGGCGCGCAGGCGCTCGCCACCGGCCATTACGTCGCCTCGCGCCGCCGTGACGATGGCTCGCGCGCGCTGGTCTGCGCGGCCGATAGCGATCGCGACCAGAGCTATTTCCTGTTCGCGACCACGCAGGAGCAGCTCGACTTCCTGCGCTTCCCGCTCGGCGACATGTCCAAGGCCGAGACGCGCGAGCTCGCGCGCCGCTTCGGTCTTTCGGTCGCCGACAAGCACGACAGCCAGGACATCTGCTTCGTGCCGACGGGCCGCTACACCGACATTATCACGCGGCTCCGTCCAAACGCGATGGACCCCGGTGACATCGTCGATCTCGACGGCCGCGTGCTCGGCCAGCATCACGGCATCGCCAATTTCACCATCGGCCAGCGCCGCGGCCTCGGCATCGCGGCCGCCGCGCCGCTGTTCGTGGTGCGGCTTGAGGCCGCCAACCGCCGCGTCGTCGTCGGCCCGCGCGAGGCGCTGAAGATGCACCGCATTGCCTTGCGCGACGTCAACTGGATCGGCGGCGGCGACATCGACCGCGCCATCGGAAACGGCCTCGAGCTATTCGTCCGCGTGCGCTCCACGCGCGCGCCGCAGCCGGCATGGCTGCGCGGCGCCAACGGTCATTACGAAGTCGAACTCATCGCCGGCGAAGAGGGCGTCTCGCCCGGCCAGGCTTGCGTGTTCTACGACGCGGCGAGCGGC
The DNA here is from genome assembly GCF_040549385.1 of Bradyrhizobium sp. LB11.1. Classification (NCBI taxonomy): domain Bacteria; kingdom Pseudomonadati; phylum Pseudomonadota; class Alphaproteobacteria; order Hyphomicrobiales; family Nitrobacteraceae; genus Bradyrhizobium; species Bradyrhizobium sp. LB11.1. Next base: position 176,016 of record NZ_JBEPTH010000014.1, read on the forward strand.
CAGGCCCGCGTGCTCGGCGGCGGTTTTATTCAGAGCGCCGCGGCAAAGCTTGGTGCGGCAACATCGCGCCCGCTCGCGGAAGCCGTGCGCGGCTGATCATGACGAATTTGGATCGCACTCTCGCGACACCGGAAGTGCGCCCCCTCTCCCGCTTGCGGGAGAGTGTGGGGGAGAGGGCTCTCTCCACTCGCGATAACTCGCGAGAGGATAAAGCCCTCATCCGGCGCTGCGCGCCGACCTCTCCCGCAAGGGGGAGAGGCGCCAGACCGTGCGCGGGGCTGGCATCGATTTCACCAACCGTCATCACACTCCATAGTTTCGCGTAAGGGCAGGGGGCATGGCAGCAGATATCTCGCGGGCCGGGGTCGAGAAGGCCTATGGCCGCTGGGCGCCGGTCTACGATCTCGTGTTCGGCAAGGTGTTCGACGCCGGCCGGCAGTCGACCATCGCGGAGGCCGACCGCATCGGCGGCCGCATCCTCGACGTCGGCGTCGGCACCGGTCTGTCGCTGTCGGATTATTCGCGCACCACAAAAATCTGCGGCGTCGATATCTCCGAGCCGATGCTGCGCAAGGCGCAGGCCCGCGTCCGCGCGCTTCGCCTCTCCAATGTCGAAGTGCTCTCGGTGATGGACGCCAAGAACCTCGCCTTTCCCGACGCCGCGTTCGACGCGGTGGTCGCGCAATATGTCATCACCGCCGTGCCCGATCCCGAAGGCACGCTCGACGAGTTCGTGCGCGTGCTCAAGCCCGGCGGCGAGCTGATCCTCGTCAACCACATCGGCGCCGAAAAAGGTTTTCGCAAACTCTCCGAGCTGGCGTTCGCCCCGCTCGCCCGCCGCTTAGGCTGGCGCCCGGAGTTTCCGTGGCAGCGTCTGGTCGATTGGGCCACCAAACACGGCGGCGTCACGCTGGCCGAGCGCCGCCCCATGCCGCCGATGGGCCATTTCTCGCTGATCCGCTACCACAAGACGTAAGCGCAAGCGGTGCCAACGATGCGCGCCGACCTCTCCCTGTCATTGCGAGCGCAGCGAAGCAATCCAGAATCTTTCCGCGGAGGAACTCTGGATTGCTTCGCTGCGCTCGCAATGACGGCGGAGAAACCTGAGAGGCCCGAACTTCGATCACATCGCACATCCCCCGGGAACATCGCCCCCAACCCGCGCGTTTCCCTTCCATGCGCATGACATCAAACATCATCCTGGCAAGCCTCCTGATCGCCGCCTCAGGCAGCGCGATCGCGCAGGCCCCGCCCGCCCCGGCGACGCCACCGCAAGCGACAGCGCCGCCATCGGCCCAGCACGCGGCGAACTGCATGCCGCAGGACCGCCCGAATCGCGCCACCGCGCCGGACGGCACCACCACCGGCCAGTCCCGGGAACCGCTCGGCGACAAACTGGCAAAATCCGACGGCGTGCTCTGCCCGCCCGCCGGCGTCGACCCCGAAATGCACGCGCCCGCGCCGAGCACGGATGGCGCCATGCCCGTCATTCCGCCCCCCGGCAGCCCCGGCGGCGACCCCACGGTTCGGCCGAAATAGCTTCGAGCGCATTTCCTTCGCCTCTCCCCGCTTGCGGGTGAGGGGGACTCTCCACGAGTCTGGTGCCGAAAAACGGACGATTCCGTTGCCAAAATCACCCTTTGGCGCAAGCGACCTTAGCTTGACTTCCCGCCGCCCCCTTCATTATATGCCGCGCGTTCGCGAGATCGGCCGTTTCGGCCCTCGCGACCCTGTGGCGGGGTAGCTCAGCTGGTTAGAGCACGGGAATCATAATCCTGGGGTCGGGGGTTCGAGTCCCTCTCCCGCTACCAATTCCAGCGTAACCCGTTGATTTTCCAGACTTGGCCGATCGTTGTTTCGACGCGAGGGATGTCTCATTGATACATCCGGAACGGGCGCTGATCAATTCTCACCGGTGCGGATCGCCGTGTCGCTATCAATAGCGATGTGAGATTGCTGTTTCCGACGCGGGGCCGAGTTATCAGGGGTGAGAGTCCCTCCCTCTCCGCCATCGCTTTCGGACAGCGCAGAAGTCCTTCAAAAACAGGCTTGCTTGGACCGCCGGTAATGGACGGTGTAGCACTACGGTATAGCACCTAGCGGCCAAAAAAATTGCGATTGACGGAAGGCCGTGCCAGCAGAAGTAGGCTGTCGCGAGCGGTGGGAAAGGCCTGCCGCGCGCTCAGGTGTCAATCGGCCTGCAAATTTGACCCCTCATCGGCGTCCAAATTTGACCCCTTCGTGCGGCGGATTTTGCCGGTAGCGCTCGTCTCGTCGGAGCTGGCCGGGATAGCGGAGGCGAGACGAGCGCGGGTGGCGTGATCGTCGTCTCGGCTCTTGAACCGCCAGCTATCGTTGCCGGTCTCGACAATGTCGCAGTGATGGGTCAACCGGTCGAGCAGCGCCGTGGTCATTTTGGCGTCTCCGAACACGCTCGGCCATTGGCCGAAGGCGAGATTGGTCGTCACGATGACGGAGGCGCGCTCATAGAGCCGGCTGACGAGATGGAACAGAAGCTGGCCGCCAGACTGGGCGAAGGGCAAATAGCCGAGTTCATCCAGCACGATGAAGTCCATCCGGGTGAGATGCTCGGCGAGCCGTCCCTGCCGTCCGTTGCGCGTCTCGGTCTCGAGGCGATTGACGAGATCGACCACGTTGAAGAAGCGGCCACGGGCGCCGGATCGGATGCAACTTCTGGCGATGGCAATGGCCAGGTGGGTTTTGCCGGTACC
>NZ_JBEPTH010000015.1:0-168999 GCF_040549385.1 Bradyrhizobium sp. LB11.1
TACGCATGGCTCCGCGCGCCGCCCTCGCATCGTCAAACCCTGACCCAGACCTACGCAAGAGCCTTGACTCAAAATGCCCCATATGAGGGTGGGCAAAGCGGAGCGTGCCCACGGCTTCTCTCGCAATCACGGACAGATGGTGGGCACGGCGCTTCGCGCCTTTGCCCACCCTACGAGATAAGCGCCTGCTGCCCTACTGCCCCACCAAGCGATCTGCAAAATACCCGATGGTCTTGCGATAAATCACCGCCCTGTTCCACTCGCGCATGGCATCGAAATTGGCCGAGCCTTCGTCATAGGGCTGGCCCATCTTGAAGCCGTTCGAGTGCAGCAGGTTTGCGGTCGAGGCGAGCACGTCGGCGACGCTGTGGCGGAGGTCGACATGGCCGTCGCCGTCGAAATCGACGCCATATTTGATGTAGGACGACGGCAGGAACTGGGTTTGGCCGATCTCGCCGGCATAGGCGCCGATGAGGTCGCGCAGCGGCAGGTCGCCGCGCTGCACGATCTTAAGCGCGGCAAGCAGCTCGCCCTGGAACAGCTCAGTGCGGCGGCAATCATGCGCGAGGGTGGCAAGCGTACGGATCACCGGCAGCTTGCCGATGTCGCCCTTGCCGAAATCGCTCTCCAGGCCCCAGATCGCGACCAGTATCTGCCGGGGCACGCCGAACTGCTGCTCGATGCGCGAGAGCAGCGCGGCATGACGCTGCAGCAGCGCGCGACCGCCATTGATGCGGCCGGCGCCGACGCGGGTCGAGACGTACTGCTCAAAACTCTTGTTGAAAGTGTAGCGCTGGCGCCGGTCGAAGGCGAGCACGGCGCCATCCTGGGTGATGCCGCTGAACGCTGCGCTGGTCGTGCCCGCCGAGACGCCGGCGGCCTGCGCTTCCGCCGTCATGCTGGCGACAAAACTGTTGAAGTCGCCGCCGCAACGCGCGGCCTCGGCCGACCCGCCGGCCAGACAGAGGATGGAAGCGACGGCGAGAGCGTATCTCAACATGCGGGAAAATCCTTGGGAATGCGCGGAAGGCGGCGCGCGATCATGCCCGGGAACTGGATTCGCGTCAAAGCGGCAAAACCACGCCAGAACCGATCACGCACTACCAGCGACTAAACAGCAGCGCTCACCCCGTCCCTGTCAGATCGAGATGACCATGCCTCTTCCCCGCCGGATGTTTGCTGTCCTCGCGTTGCTCTCGCTTCACACAATGGCCGCCGCCGCGCAGACGCGCGACGTCGCGGGCAGCCGCGACTATCCCGGCATTGGACGCTTCACCGGCAGCGTCATCACCGGTTACGTCGTCAAGGATTTCGACGCGACACGGATGCAGGCCGCCGCCTTCAGGGACGGACAGCCCACCGATGCGCGGCGGCTCGAGGGCCGCATTGTCCGCATCGCCTACCGAACCAATCCCGGCCCCTCGATCCTGGAAGTGTCGCGCAACTTCGAGACGCAGCTTGCCAAAGCCGGCTACGAGACCCTGCTGGCCTGCGACACCGACGCCTGCGGCGCGATTCCCTTTACCGAGGCGATCGACACGCTGCCGGTCCCCCAGATGTGGGTCGACGGCTTCAACTACCGCTATTTTGCAGGCCGCAAGACCGAGGGCGGTCGCGAGACCTATGCCAGCGTCATCGTCAGCCAGAACAACCAGGACATCACTGCGCAGGTCACCGTCGCGGAATTGGGCGCGATCGCCAACAAGATGGTCGACGCCACCGCGATGGCGAAAGGACTTGGCGAGACCGGTCACATCGCGCTCTACGGCATCTATTTCGACACCGACAAGGCAGCGCTCAAGCCGGAGAGCCGCCCGACGCTGGAGCAGATCGCAAAGCTGCTGACGAGCCAACCGCAGCTCAACGTCTTCATCGTCGGCCACACTGACAGCCAGGGCGCCTATGACTACAATCTCGATCTCTCGAAGCGGCGCGCGGAGGCGGTTGCAGCCGAGCTGGTGAAGAGTTTCCGGATTGCGCAAGTACGGCTGCGCGCCGCCGGCGTCGGACTGCTGGCGCCGGTCGGCTCGAATGCGACAGACGCAGGCCGTGCGCTGAACCGGCGCGTCGAGCTGGTGGCGCCGTGAGGTTTGATCCGTTGTTCCGACGCGCGACGAATGTGATGTGTGCAACGCACGAACGACATTGATCTGCGTGCGCTGGAGGGGATCTCGCGTGCATACAACGGAGCAGAAATGCCAGGTCATCATCTTCGCGCGCACGCGCTCGCGCTGCATTGCGAGAGCGTTGCGGGATGAACAAAGTATTTCGACTATCCAAGCATCTGCTTCGCGATATTGCGGGAACCCGCGATGACGTTCGCCGCATATCTGATGCGCCCGCTGCGACATCAACCCTACGACAATTCATCTTGCCATCGCAGAGCGCAAGTTATAGCCTTCTATCTCAGGTTGTTGCCCTGCCAGCCCCGGGCGACGCTGAAGACCAAAAATAAACGGCGGGCTTTATCGGCCCGCCGTTTATTGAGGTGATGGGCCGCGGCAGGGGCCAGGCCGCCCCTCCTCCGCAGAAATTGCAATCAAAACAGTCGCTCTGCCGGTGAGGCGACCGCTCCGGCTGGGCGCCGATGTCAACAAACCACCGAAGTCATTTGACTGCGGGCCCCTGATCGACGACAAGCCGCCATGGCCAAAAAACCCGGAACCAATCCCAAGGGCGAGTTCGCCTTCTTTAATGTCTTTTATGAAGACGATTCCCAGCGCTCCAACCGTCGCGTGCCCTCGGAATTGCTCGGCGGCCTCGACGGCGACGAACCCGCGCGCAGCTTCATCATGGAGCAGGACCGCGAGATCGCCGAAAAGTCCGGCCGCCCGGCGCTCGAGATCAAGCGGCTCGAGCGGGTCGGCACGAAGAAGAAGTAGGCTGCGCGAAATTCTCGTCTCGTCAGCGTAAACAAAAGCGGCGGGCCTCGGCCCGCCGCTTTCGTTTCGATGGACGCTTGGATCAATTATCCAGGAACGACCGCAGCTTCCTCGACCGCGACGGATGCTTCAGCTTGCGCAGCGCCTTGGCTTCGATCTGACGAATACGCTCTCTCGTCACCGAGAACTGTTGCCCCACTTCTTCCAGCGTGTGGTCGGTGTTCATGCCGATGCCGAAGCGCATGCGCAGCACGCGCTCTTCGCGCGGGGTGAGCGAGGCGAGGACGCGCGTGGTGGTCTCGCGCAGGTTCGACTGGATCGCGGCATCGATCGGCAGGATCGCGTTCTTGTCCTCTATGAAATCGCCGAGATGTGAATCCTCTTCGTCACCGACCGGCGTTTCGAGCGAGAGCGGCTCTTTCGCGATCTTGAGGACCTTGCGGACCTTCTCCAAGGGCATGCCGAGCTTCTCGGCGAGCTCTTCCGGGGTCGGCTCGCGGCCGATCTCGTTGAGCATCTGGCGCGAGGTGCGCACGATCTTGTTGATCGTCTCGATCATGTGCACGGGGATGCGGATGGTGCGGGCCTGGTCCGCAATGCTGCGGGTGATCGCCTGACGGATCCACCACGTGGCGTAGGTCGAGAACTTGTAGCCGCGGCGATACTCGAACTTATCGACAGCCTTCATCAGGCCGATGTTGCCTTCCTGGATCAGGTCGAGGAACTGCAGCCCGCGGTTGGTATACTTCTTCGCAATCGAAATCACGAGACGGAGGTTGGCTTCCACCATCTCCTTCTTGGCCTGGCGGGCTTCGCGCTCGCCCTTCTGCACGGAGTGCACGATCTTGCGGAACTCGACGATCTCGAGGCCGGTCAGCGCAGCAAGCTGATGCACCTCGTGACGGAGGTCCTTGATGCGGTCCTTCTCGTGGTGGACGAAATTCTTCCAGCCCTTGGCGGAAAGCTTCGAGACACGGTTGAGCCAGCGCGGATCGAGCTCCGAACCGGTGTAGTTGCGCAGAAAATCCTCGCGCGCGACGCCGTGGCTGTCGGCGAGACGCATCAGGCGGCCCTCATGCGAGACGAGGCGCTTGTTGATGTCGTAGAGTTGCTCGACGAGTGAATCGATACGGGCCTGGTTCAGGCGCAGCGACTTCACCTCGACGATGATCTCGTCTTTCAGCTTCTTGTACTTGCGCTCCTGGTGCGGCGAGAGCGACTCGTTCTGGAGCTGGTTCTGGATGTCCTGTTCCTGAAGCTTGCGCAGCTTCTTGTAGCTGTCGGCGATCTTGTCGAAGATCTCGACGACCTTCGGCTTGAGCTCGGCCTCGATGGCCGCAAGCGACATCTGGTTCTCGAACTCGTCGTCCTCGTCCATGTCGGCTTCGGCCGCAGCCTCGCCCGGATCCTTGTTGGCCTCGGCGCCATTGCCGGGGGCGGGCTGCGCGGCGCGGAACGGGGTCGGCGACGGAGGAGCTGCGGGCGGGGCGACATGCGCGGGCGCACCAGCGGCGGCAGGCTGACTGCCTTCGGCCGGCGCTTCGCCGTTCGGACCTGCGATCATGGCATTGTTCATGCCGGCCTTGGCGTCGGGACCGGCATAGGTCGCTTCGAGATCGATGATGTCGCGAAGGAATATCTTTCCTTCGTTCAATTCGTCGCGCCAGATGATGATGGCCTGGAAGGTCAGCGGGCTTTCGCAGAGGCCCGCGATCATCGCCTCGCGGCCGGCCTCGATGCGCTTGGCAATCGCGATTTCGCCTTCGCGGGAGAGCAGTTCGACCGTGCCCATCTCGCGCAGATACATGCGCACGGGATCGTCGGTGCGTTCGCCCGGCTCGCTCTTCTTGACCTCGGTGACGGCCTTCTGGGTGACCTCGACGAGCTCGTTGTCGGTCTCGTCCTCGCCGCCCTCGTCCTTGTCTTCCTCGCCTTCAGAGTCGTCGGCTTCGGTGACGTTGATGCCCATGTCCGAGAGCATGGACATGATGTCCTCGATCTGCTCGGGCGAGGTCTGGTCGGACGGCAAAACTTCATTGAGCTGATCGAAGGTCACGAAGCCGCGCTTCTTGGCCTGCTTGATCATCTTCTTCACTGCCGCGTCGGACAGATCGAGCAAGGGAGACGGCGCGTCCTGGGAGTCCTTCTCCGGCGCGTCCGCTGCCTTGTCGTCTTTTTCCTTGTCCTTCGCCTGCAGCGTCTTTGCCTTGGTGGCCATCCATTGCTCCTAAACGCGCTTCATGCGGAAGGCACATCGGCCCGCCCGCGCGAATTCACTTGAACCTGTTGCTCGACGCTCTCGCTTCGTCAGATCTCGACATGGAAAGGGCGGCGCGAACATCTGATCGCCACCCCGACCTTTCTCTCGCCGGATTTGCCTAACGCTTCGTGAGCCTCTTTGTCGCAGCGGACGCAGGTGAAGTGCCAACAGCTATTGCGCGGATTCATTCCTGACGCGTCTGTTCTGCCTGCGGCCGCCTGGGGGCCAAAGTGCTACAAGACCGTTAAGCCTCGATTAACCCTGTTTTTGCCGCCAAACCTTGGATTTGGCGAGTCTTTTAGCGGTTCCGGTCCCGGCCGTCCGCATGATTCTTTCATCACACGCTCTTCTGGAACCGGCCCGATAGCTCGCCAAAACCCTCGATCAGGGCCTCGGTGCCGTCGACTTCGCCAATCCGAGCCTTGACGTCACGCAGCCACGCCAAATTGGCCTCGCTGGGGTCTTCCCCCAAGGCCAGCTCGGCGTCCTTCAACTCTCTAAGTAGTGAATGGTACTGCCGATGCAAGGCAACGAGCTGATGCCAAGTCGCAAGAACGTCGTCCCGCGCCGCGCCCTCGCGAGCGCCCCACACGGCCGCCGTGGTGATACCGCCTTCAACTCTTTGAAGAAGCTGAGAGAATCCACCCTTTTCGATATCGGCCCGCATCTTCTCGGCCTGCTCGCCGGGGTCTGGCGAATGGTGATGATCGTTGGCGAAAGCAGCGATAATGCCGGCCCTGAGCTTGTGGGCCTCGGGATGGGCCAGCTCCAAGGCGGCGACCTCCTCAAGATGGTCGTGCAGTAGCCAGGGGTGGTTGATCAGGATTTGCAGAATCAGGGCTTCGCGCCGGGAGATGGCGCTTCTCTGTCCGCGCATGATTGGACTGGCCGCGAGCTGGGGGCTTGCCGCCTGGTAGGGGCCGGACGGAAGCACGGTCGGACCGGGGGCGCCGCGGCGGCCCTGGCTGGCGAACCCCTGGCCACCGAATCGATTCGGCTGGCCCGCACCGCGGGGCTGGAACGGGCGACCGCCCGCACCGGGGCGGAAATTGCCACGGCCGACAAAGCCGCCGCGTCCGCCTTCCGGTGCAAAGGTGCGCTGAAGCCGCTCCGCGAGATCCTGGCGATAGTAGCGCCGAACGACCTCATCGCGGATGCCGTTGGACAATTCCTTGATGCGTGCTTCCAGCGCCGCGCGGCGCTCGGGCGTTGCAAAGTTGCCGCCTTCGAGCTCGCGCGACCAGATCATGTCGGCGAGCGGGCGTGCTGCTGCGATCACCTCTTCGATCGCGCCGCGGCCGCCGGAGCGCGCGAGATCGTCGGGGTCCTGCCCTTCCGGCAGCAGCGCAAAGCGCAGGCTTTTGCCCGGCGCGAGAAAAGGCAGCGCGAGGTCGGCGGCACGATAGGCGGCCTTCTGTCCAGCGCGGTCGCCGTCGAAGCAGAGGATCGGCTCGTCCGCCATCTTCCAGAGCAGCGCGAGCTGGTTTTCGGTCAGCGCAGTGCCGAGCGGCGCGACGGCGCCGGGAAAGCCTGATGTGACCATGGCGATGACGTCGACATAGCCTTCGACCACGATCAGCGCGCTGCCGTCATGGGTGGCTTTGCGCGCGGTCTGGTGATTGTAGAGATTGTCGCCCTTGTGGAAGAGCGGCGTCTCCGGCGAGTTCAGATACTTTGCCGGAACGTCCTTCTCCAGCGCGCGCCCGCCGAAGGCGATGACGCGGCCGCGCATATCCGTGATCGGAAACATGACGCGATCGCGGAAGCGATCGTACGGCACGGGGATGTCGTCGCCGGCAACGAGGAGACCTGTCTCGATCATGTCGTCGACGGAGACGCCGAGCTTGCCCAGATGCTCCTTCAGCGCGAAACGCTCGGGCGGCGGCGGCGCATAGCCGAGACGGAACTGCAATTGTGTCGCGGGCGAAATCGCGCGGTCGGCAAGATAGCCGCGCGCTTTTGCACCGACGCGCGAGGCCAGCGTTTCCGCAAAAAACTTCGCGGCGAGCTCCATGACGTCATGCAGGGTGCGACGGCGCTGCTCCTGCCGCGCGGAATCCGGCGTCACCGCCGGCAGCGGCAGGCCGGCCATGCTGGCGAGGCGCTCGACGGCCTCGGCAAAAGGCAGGCCGTCGGTCTCCATCACGAAGGTGATGATGTCGCCGTGCTTGCCGGAAGAGAAGTCGTGGTAAAAACCCTTCTGATCGTTGACGTAGAAGGATGGTGTCTTCTCCTGCTGGAACGGCGACAGCCCCTTCCACTCCCGCCCCGCCTTCTTCAGCTTGACGCGCTTGCCCACGACTTCGGAGACCGACAGCCGGGCACGCAGCTCGTCGAGGAATTGGGGCGTGAAGCGCATGGCCATTGTCTAGCGCGAACCAGGGTGAGTCGGGCGAAGGATCAGGGATATAGGTGCGGCCGACCGAAAAGTCAGGTTTGTCAGGATTATACGCGCTGTTCACAGCCCTTTCCGTCATTCCGGGGCGCGCGGAGCGCGAACCCGGAATCCATTTCTCCCGGCGTTCCCGTGGCCTGATGGATTCCGGGCTCGCGCCAAGAGGCGCGCCCCGGAATGACGGGAAAAGCTTGAACCCCGCCCGGTTCCACGCTTCCATAGGCCATGTTCAGGACCTTTCGGGGTGGCCATAGCGGGGGCTGGCGCGTGACCTCGCTGTCATCAGTGATGGGCGAGTCCCTGCCCTTCATGCCGGCGCTGTCGGTAACCGACGGCGACGCCGTCTCGTTGCCGCTGGTGCCCTCGCGCAATGCGTGGCGGCTGGTCGGGGCGCCAAGCAGCTTGCGCTACACCGAGCGCGCGGAGAAGCAGCAGCTCGAGAACGTGCAGGCCGGCCTCGGCAGGTTGGAGGCAACCAGCGCGGCGCTGATCCCGATCCGCAAGTCGGCCGCCTGGTGGGAGCTGACGCAGGAAGAGCGACGCGAGATTTTTGAAGACAAGTCGCACCACATCGCGAGCAGTCTTCGTTTTCTGCCTGCCATCGCGCGCCAGCTCTATCACTGCCGCGACCTCGGCGAGCCCTTTGATTTCCTGACCTGGTTCGAGTTCGCGCCCGCGCATGCCTCGCTGTTCGAGGAGCTGGTCGGCATGCTCAGGCAAACCGAGGAATGGACCTATGTCGAGCGCGAGGTCGACGTCCGCGTGGTGAAGGAAGTGCTGTCGGCTTAGCGATCCAGGAAGCGCCCGGACTCGATGAAGGTGCGCTCCCTCGCCCCGTTCTTACGGGGAGAGGGTTGGGGTGAGGGGCCTCTCTCCGCACGCGAGGTCGTTGTGAGACCTGTACCCCCTCACCCGGTTTGCATCTTCGATGCAATCCGACCTCTCACCGCAAGCGGGGCGAGGTAAGGTAAGCACAGGTATCAATGATCCAGGAAGCGACCGGACTTGATGTGCGGCAGATCGGTGACGGGCCAGTTGTAGACATAGGTCCAGGCCGGCGCGGCCGTGCCATCCGGCAGCGTCACGTCGATCAGCTGCCGCAGATATTCGGTCGGCTCCAGAAAGCCCTCACCGCAGGCCTCATACATGTCGAGCTCGCGCAGGAGCTCGTCGCCTGCACGCAAGTGGAAGAGCTCACCGTGCACGACATCCGACGGCGCGTCGGACAGCAGCAGCCCCGGATAGTGCTTCACGAGAACGAGCCGACCGCGGCAGGTCCCCTCGCCCAGAAAATCCGCATGCTGCGCCAGCATCCGCGCCATCGGATGGTCGAAGCCGCGCATCAGGGTGCCGTAGACGAAGAGACGATCGGAGGTCATGGGGCTCTATAGACTCTCCACGCCGTCATTGCGAGGAGCTCTTGCGACGAAGCAATCCAGACTATTGAGCCTCCCCTAAATCGGTGGACACCTATAGCTTAGACAGCGAGAGGTGTCAGATGGCGAAACGGCAGGGACGGTCCTATTCGGACGAGTACAAGCGGCAGGCAGTTGATCTGGTTCTATCAAGCGGCCGCTCGGCGAAGTCGGTATCGAAGGAACTCGGGCTTGACGGCTCCGTACTGAGCCGATGGGTGGCGGAGCGGGACACGGTGGGAGCCGGCGGCAGCGCCGCAGCTCCCACATCGCAGGCGGTGCTGCCGTCGGCGGACCAGGCTGACGTGATTGCGCGGTTGCAGCGGGAAAATGAACAGCTGCGCATGGAGCGCGACATTTTAAAAAAGTCGATCGCGATCTTTGCTGGACCCCGGACATGAGATTCCGCTTCATCGAAGATCGCCGCGCGGACTATCCGGTCCGGATCATGTGCCGTGTGCTCGGCGTCTCGCCGGCGGGCTACTATGCCTGGCGGTCGCGCCCGGAAAGCCCCCGAGCCGCGGCCAATCGAGAGCTGCTGGAAGGCATCAAGCGGGTTCATCGCGACAGTCATGGCCGCTATGGCAGCCCGCGCATTCATGTCGAACTCAAGACACAGGGACACCATGCAAGCCGTGGCCGGATCGAGCGGCAGATGCGCTACCATGGCGTTCGAGCCATCTCGGCCGGGCCGCGACGATGCCGCACCACCGATAGATGGCTTCCCGATCGCGCCCAACTTGGTCGGCCGGAACTTCTCGGCTGCCATGCGCAATCAGGTCTGGCTCGCCGACATCACCTATATCTGGACCGGCCAGGGATGGTTGTACCTGGCGGCCATTATGGATCTGTACAGCCGCCGCATCGTGGGCTGGGCGATGGACGACCATCTGCGCGCCGAATTGCCGCTCGCCGCATTGCGAATGGCGATCAAGGGACAAAGGCCGGGCGCCGGCCTGATCCATCATTCCGATCGCGGCGTCCAATATGCTTCAACCGAGTATCGCCAATTGCTGCAAGCCACCGGCTTCCGACCTTCCATGAGCCGCAGAGCCGACTGCTACGACAACGCCCCGATGGAAAGCTTCTTCCACACGCTCAAGACTGAACTGATCCATCACCGCCAATATGCAACCCGCGATGAAGCAGAGCGCGACATCTTCGCCTACATCGAGGGCTTCTACAACCAACACCGCAGACACTCGGCCATCGGCTATATCAGCCCAGTCGAGATGGAGCTAAAATCGGCTTGAACCCTGTCCACTTTTTTAGGGGAAGATCAGTCCCTCCGCGGATGCATTTCTGGATTGCTTCGCTTCGCTCGCAATGACGAAGGAGACAGCTCTATTCACAAAGCCTCCGCTGTCAGCTCCACGCGGCTGCGTTCCTCGTCCGAAACCACCTTGATACTCACGTCCATGACGTCGAAGGCGTCCTGGGTACCGATATAGATGCCGTGCAGCGGGATTGCCTGGCGCGGGTCGCGGGCGACCGCGACGCGGATGAGGTCGCGGGTGCCGACGATGCCGTTGGTCGGATCGAACTCGATCCAGCCTGCGCTCGGCAGATAGACTTGAACCCATGCATGAGTCGCGCCGCCGCCGACATGGTGCTGCGCGATGTCTCCGGGCACGAAGATGTAGCCGGAGACGAAGCGCGCGGCGATGCCGAGACGGCGCAGCGCCTCGATCATGAACAGCGCATAGTCGCGGCAGGTGCCGGTGCCCCACTGCAAGGTATCGAACGGGGCTTGCGTGCCGGGCTCGTGACGCCTGCGGTATTTGAACTGCTTGCGGATGGCGTGCGTGATGCGGCTCAGAATCTCAAACGTCGGCGATAGCACATCGTCGTCGAGAAAGCCGCGCACCCATTCCGCGATCTTGCCCTCGGGATCGGGGTATTGCGGCGTGATGTACTGGACGAGATCGGGCAATTCCGCGTCGTCATAGACAAAGGGATAGAAGTAAGCTGGATCATCCGGCGTCAGCGCAAAGTCTTCCACCGGATTGTGTTCGACGGTGACGTGCCAGTCGAAGACCAGCCTATCCGCGCGCGCATCGAAATCGGCGATCGCGACCGAATTGCCGAAAACGTCGTGGATCCAGCGCAGTGACATCGGCTCAGGCGAGATCTTGAGCTTGCTGTCGAGCACGCGCAGATCATGACCGTCGCTTGGACGCAGCATGAATCTGTGCTCACCGAAGGCCACGGGACGATTGTAGCGATATTCGGTCTTGTGATGAACCGTCAGCAGCGGCATCGTCGGCAGATCATGGTGATTTTGGGCAGACCCATTGTTAACGATTCTTTGCCCAATCTCCGGGGCGACTGCTTTTTCCATAGGCAATCAATGGCTTTCAACACAGTCGAGGCGACGGATCAACTCCTTGGCGAGGGCGACATTCCGCCAGTGCATGAGGTGAATGCGGCTGGCACATCGCCCTTCCTGCTCACATCGGACCATTACGGCCGCATTTTGCCGCGTTCGCTCGGCGATCTCGGTGTCGCCGAGAGCGAATTGACGCGGCACATCGCCTGGGACATCGGCATCGCCGGCGTTGCCGACCGGATGGCGGAGATGCTGGATGCCCATCTCGTCGCGCAGCGATATTCGCGCCTCGTGATCGACTGCAATCGCTCACCCGGCGTGGCGAGCTCGATCCCTGTGATATCAGAGGCGACAACGATCCCGCGCAACGAGAGCATTTCGGAAGGCGACCGCGCGGCACGGCGGCGCGAGATCTTTGAGCCTTACCATCACCGCATCGACGCGGTGATCGACAGCCGGATACACACAAAGCGACCGACGGTCCTGGTGTCGCTGCATAGTTTCACGCCTGTTTATGCCGGCGTCGCGCGGCCGTGGCACATTGGCGCGCTCTACAATCGCGACATCGTGCTACCGAAGCTCCTGCTGAGACATCTGCGCGCGGAGGGCGATCTCGTCGTCGGCGACAACGAGCCCTATGCGGTGAGCGATCTCAGCGACTACACCATTCCCGTGCACGGCGAGGCCCGCGGCCTCGTCAACACCGGCATCGAAATCCGCCAGGATCTGATCGCAGATCAATCCGGCCAGCAGCAATGGGCGGAGCGGCTGGCGCGGATTTTTGCGGCGATCGAGGTCGAGCTGAAGCCGGAGCTGTTGGTCGACTAGCCACCACGTGTCGCCACGAACAGCGCGAGCACGGCAAAGATCGCGGCGATACCCCACAGCACATAGGCGATGCGGCCCTCGCCGCGGGCATCGAGCGTCGCCTCGGCGGGATTGTCGGGATTGACATGAACGTCGACGGAAGCACCATCCTGATAGCGCGACATCAGCTTCTCCAGCATTTTGTTGGAGGCCTGTGGCGTGCCGGCCGCGACCCGCGCGCATTCATTGGTGTAGCGAACGTTCTGGTAGCTGCAGGTGTAGGTCACGCGCTTGCCGAACATCTCGACGCCGCGCGCCTCGCCGGGCTCACTCGCCTCGTGATATTCCTCCATCTCCGACAGCTTGATGGTGCCCGGCATCACCGGCCAGCGCGCCGCCATCGAGGCCTGCCGCCGCACCGCCCAGCCCATCAGCGCAATGACGAGGCCGAACGCGCCGAAGCCCACGACCATGCCCGCCAGATCGGGCCGGCCGACGTGATGCGCGAGCCAGTTGTAACTCTGGTTGAGCCCGAACGCTGAGCCGAAGATGATGGCGACGACGATCGCCGAGCCGATGCCGAGGCAACCCCACAGGCCCTTGGGCAGGTCGCGCTCCAGCACGGCCTGATCGGGATGGCGCGGGTTGTAGTAGACCGTGACGATGCTGCCGGCAGGATATTTCGCGAGCTTCTCGGCGACCTGGAAATTGCCGAGGTCCTCGCCGATCGAGATGCGGTTACAGCTCAGTTTCCGGCCGCTCACCGAATATTCGTAAGCGACATTGGCGAAGTTGCGGCTTTCCATCCGGTAGCCGTCCTCGCGCTCGTCGTCGGACACCCTGACCTCGCGCAGTTCGGCGACTGACGTGACGACCTTGCCTGATACCTGCGGCCAGCTCCGCGCCTCACGCGTCTGCCAAGTCTTCACGATGGCGGCAATCAGGATCAGCGCGAGCGGCGCAAGCAGCATCGCGTAAACCAGCGGAGGCAAATTGGGCACGGCAAAACCCTTCGTCAGCGGCAATGCTTCCTTGGACGCACCGCAGCGGACGAAGGTTCAACCGGCCAGCTCGCTTCCTTAAGTCGTGCTCATTTGGCCCGGATCAGCGCCAGCCAGACGCCGCCGCCGATCATGAAGCCGCCGGACACGCGCGATATCATGCGGGTGCGGCGCGCCGAGAAAAAGCCGCGGACCTGACCGGCAAGCAGCGCGTAGATTCCGTCGGTCAGGCCGGCAAGCACCATGAAGGTGATTCCGAGCAGCAGGACCTGCGGCAGGTGATCCTTGCTCATGTCCATGAACTGCGGAATGAACGCGCCGAAGAACACCAGCAGCTTCGGGTTCGACAACGCGACCACAAAGCCCTGCAAGAGAAAGCCGCCGCGCGGGGGAGGCGGTGGCGCGTCGGCGTCGACGCCCTCAACCGGGGAGCGGATCAGCTTGATGCCGAGCCAGACCAGATAGGCCGCGCCGGCAAAGCGCACCCAGTTGAACCAGTAGCCCATCGTCGCCATCAGCGTGGTGAGGCCGACCGCAAGGACACCAATCACGATCAGCAGCCCCATCTGCACGCCGAGAATGTTGGTCAGCGCCGCGCGGGTGCCGTGGCGCAGGCCGTTGGCGATGACGAGGGTGACGATCGGGCCCGGCAACAGCGCGAGCGCAATGCAGGCAGCGACGAAGGCGAGATAGGCTTGCATGGACATCATGGGGAGGACTCGGCTTGGGGCATTTGTGGGTATTAATGCATGGCACTTACTTGCCGTCCAGCGCCGCGGCCACCCACGCTTTCATCTCCTGCGTCTCCAGGAACGCGAGCGCAGCATGCTGCATCGCGTTGGCATCGCCCCGCCCCTGCGCCGCGGCGACGAAGAGATCGCAGCGCCGCGAGACGGCAACGCCGACCGCGGCGTGGCTCGCACCGGCATAAATCGCAAGATCATAGCGCCGCGCACGACCGCGCATCTCGCCGACATGTACCACCTCGCCCGGCGCGCTCGCCGCAAAGCGCGGGGTGATCAGATCGATATCGGCGACGCGATCGACCTCGTCATCATCGGCAACGCCGCTGTCGCAATTGCAGAAGCCGCGCTTGGCGCGGACATAGAGCTCGGCGCCGTCGCAGGTGCCGCCCTCGCAGCGAAAGGCGCGGCCCGCCGGCCAGCCGTCGCGCGGGAACGGCCAGGCAAGCTCGCGCCAATGCACTGAAGTCGGCGTGGCCTGCGGCGCAAGCTGATACGCGCCGACGCCGGAGGCGCCAAGCACGATCGCCGCCACCGCTATTGTCACCGCCCGCCGCATCGTCAGTTCTTCGGCAGGCCGGCGGCGGCGCGTGCCGGACCGGTCAGCTCGAGAATATGCAGGCCAGTGTTGGCGCGGTCGACGATATAGATGTAGCCGCGGTCGTCGGTTTCGACATTGTTGGTCTGGATCGCGACCCTGCAACGCTCGCCGCCCTCGACGGGAATGCAGCGCTTGTCGGTGGCCTGCGTGATCGCCGGTATGAAATAGCCGACTTCCTTGGGATGATAGGGATCGCGAATGTCGAGCGCGCGCACGCCCGCATTGAAGAAGGCGATGAAGGCCATCTTCTTGTAGTAGATCGGCGCCATGCTCTCGTTCGAGGAATGCGAACCGAAGCGGCCGCCGCGCTGGCAGAACTGCCCGCTCGCCTCCGGGACGGTGTAGCTCGAGATCATCATCGGCCGCGTCTCGGTGGTGACGTCGGCGAACCACACCATCTGCCGCGCCTCGCCGCATTCGTTCAAAATCGCTTCGTCGACGATCATGACGATGTCGCGGGTCTTGCCGTCCTTGTCCTCGGCGAATTCCGCAACCGGCATGTCGAGCATCGGGAAGGTGGTGTGCGCGCCGTTGAACGCCGACATCGGCATCCGCGAGATTTCGGGATAGCGCAGATTGTCCGGCGTCGGCTCCTTCGGTCCGTTCAGGAGCTTGTCGCGATCGACGATCTGCAAAATGCCGCCCTTGTTGGTGCCGTAACCGAAATAGACCCGGTTGCCGTTGGGCCCGGTTGAGATCGGCCCATGCAGCTCGGTCGGTACCGCTCCGGTCGATCCAGGCTCTTGGCCGGGCAGACCGAAGTCGCGGATTTTCTGCGGGTGCGCGGGATCGCTGAGATCATAGACCTGCGTCATGCGGCGCGTGCGCCAGTCCGGCGCGCCAGACACGAGATAAGCAATGCCGGTGTCGCATTCCCACCAGCTCTTGTGCGTGTCCTTCAACCCACCGATGCGGGTGATCAGCGCGGGATTGGCGGGATCGGCGACGTTCCAGATTTCATGCGCCTCGCTGCCGAAGGTGCGCAGCATGTAGACCGCGTTGGGATCGCCCTTCGGCAAGGTCTTGCCGTCGCAGACCCGCACCATCTGCGCGCCACCCGATTCATACTTGCCTTCCTGACCAGGCAAATGCCTGAGATATTTGGGATGCGTGGGATCGGTGACATCGACGATCGAGGTGCCGTTCGGCTCCGCCTTGCCCGTCATCGGATTGATAGGAGCCGGCACGTCATCAGTGCCGCCGTGATGGCCGATATAGGCGATCCAGCGGTCGCCCTGGTGATGGATGGTCGGCTGATAGGCGCTACGCGCCTGAAGATCGTTGGTGCCCACCAGCTTCATGTTGGACGCCTCGGGCGGCGCGCCTATGGTCTGCTTCTGGGCGTGGACAACAGTGCTGCCAGCGAAAAGGACGAGGGCGGCAGCAGTCAGGACGCAACGAAACATCAAAGTCCTCCCGGAACCAATCTGCGTTGGCTGAGCTTCAAAGCTAACACAGCCGCTCGCACGCGCCAAAGACATCATCTTGACATGCAACCATTTGGTTGCCTATTATCGCCGCCATGGATGAGGTCTTCAAAGCGCTCGCCGATGCGTCGCGACGGTCGCTGTTGGACAGGCTCCACGCCATGAACGGCCAGACATTGAACGAGCTTTGCGAAGGCCTGGAGATGACGCGCCAGGCGGTGACAAAACACCTGGTCATTCTGGAAGAGGCCAATCTGGTCACGACCATCAAGCATGGTCGCGAGAAGCTGCACTATCTCAATCCGGTGCCGATCCACCAGATCGGCGAGCGCTGGATCAGGAAATTCGAGCACGGCAAGCTCGCCGCACTCAGCGAGTTGAAACGCCAGTTGGAGAAGCGCGATGAGTAAGCCGCAATTCGTCTATGTCACCTACATCGAGACCGCACCGGAAAAGCTGTGGGAAGCGCTGACGTCGAGCGAGTTCACCAGGCAATATTGGTTCGGCGCAGAAGTCCGCTCCGACTGGAAGATCGGCTCGCCCTTCGCGCTCACGCTCGACGGCGAGGTCACCGATTCCGGCGAGATTTTGGAAACCGATCCGCCGCGGCGCCTGTCCTACAGCTTCAAGCATTTGAAATACGCGGAGCTGCGCGGCGAGCCGATCTCGCGCGTCGTCTTCACCATCGAACCCTTCGGCTCGCTCGTGCGTTTAACCGTGTTGCATGACGGCTTTGTCGAGGGCGGCAAATATCTCGGCGCCGTCTCCAATGGCTGGCCGGCGATCCTGTCCGGGCTGAAGAGCCTGCTGGAGCGAGGCCAGGTGCTCGCCATCCCGCGCACGGCGCTCAACAAGGGATTCGATGCAAAATGAATCTCGACAAGTTCAAGCCGCTGACGGTCTACACAATCTACATCACCTCCACGCCTGAGAAGGTGTGGGAGGCGCTGACCTCGGCCAAGTTCAGCCGAGAATATTTTTCCGGCTTTGAGGTCGAGATGCAGCCGAAGCTCGGCGGCAGCTTCATCGTGCGCGCACCCGACGGTTCCGAGCACATCTCCGGCGAAGTGTTCGAATACGATCCGCCGAGGAAGCTGACGGTGACATGGAATGTCAATGGCCCGACCTCGTCGCAAAGCTCGGCACCACGCTCGTCACCTACGAGATCGAGCAAGCCGGCGAAGCCGTCCGCCTCACGATGAGCGAACGCCACGACCGCGAGCTCAGCGACGACATCCTCTCCGGCGGCCGCACCGGCTGGCCCGCGATCCTGTCGGGATTGAAGAGCCTGTTGGAAACGGGCAAGGCGCCACAGATCAAGATGTCACCGCCGGTGAAGATGCTGGAAGCATTGAAGGCGGTGGGGATCAAGACGCCGTAACCCAAGCAGCCATCGCGGCTCCTTTCCCGCGAAGCGGCGTGACGCCTCGGCGACGTCGTCGAAGGAGGTGCGCGTGGTGGCGCCGTTCTCGTCGACATAAACCAGCGCGAGGCGGCCGGTGCCGTCGGCGTGGCGATCGCAGCAGGCGTCCGCCATATTGAAGCGCGTCGGGATGTCCCAGCGGAAGTTGCGAGTGAGCTCGTCGTAGGTCTTGGCCTCGGTCAGCATGGCTCAGCGCACCGTCGCAAAGAACTTCCTGACGTCGCGCACGAACAGTTCAGGCTGCTCGAACGCGGCAAAATGCCCGCCCTTCTCCATCTCGCTCCAATGCGTGATGTTGTGGAAGTTCGGCTCCATCCAGCGCCGCACTGGCGTGATGATCTCCTTGGGAAACACGGCCACACCAGTCGGCACGGTCACTTTGGGCGTCGTGCGGCGCTTGCCAAAGCTCTCCCAATAGAGCCGGGCGGATGACGTCGCCGTCTCCGTCGTCCAGTAGAGCATGACGTTGTCGAGCAGCTCATCCTTGTCAAAAATGTTCTCGGGGTGCCCGTTGCAATCGGTCCAGGCCCAGAATTTTTCCAGGATCCAGGCCGCCTGCCCGCTCGGCGAATCCGTCAGGCCGTAGCCAAGCGTCTGCGGTCGCGTCGATTGCTGCTTGGAGTAGCCGGAGTCGAGATCGATGTAGTGCTTGAGCCCTGCAAGCGCCCGTTTCTCTTCCGCCGTCGGCTCGCCCTCGACCTTGGGCGCCGCGTTGAAGGCGAGCGTGATGTGGATGCCGGCGCAATGCTCCGCGTCCTGTCCACCGAGCGAGGTCGTCACTGCCGAGCCCCAGTCGCCGCCTTGCGCGCCGTAACGTGCGTAGCCCAACCGGTCCATCAGCTTCGCCCAGGTTGCGGCGATGCGGTCGACGCCCCAGCCGGTGGTCTTGGGTTTGGCCGAGAAGCCGAAGCCCGGCAGCGAAGAGCAGATCACATGGAAGGCGTCCGCGGGATTGCCACCATGCGCGACGGGATCGACCAGCGGCGCGATCACCTTCTGAAATTCGACGATCGAGCCGGGCCAGCCATGGGTGATGATCAGCGGCAGCGCGTTTGTTTCTTTCGAACGGACATGCAGGAAGTGGATGTCGAGCCCGTCAATCTCGGTTGTAAACTGCGCGAAGCGGTTGAGTTTTGCTTCACGCGCGCGCCAGTCGTAGCCATCAGCCCAATAGGCGCAGATCTCTTGGATCCATTTCAACGGCGCGCCCTGGCTCCAGTCGTCGACCAGCTCCGCCTCCGGCCAGCGCGTGCGGGCGAGGCGCGATTTGAGGTCGGCGAGGATGTCCTCGCTGATGGCGATGCGAAATGGTTTGATGGCGGTCATCGGTTGCCTCCCCATTTTCTTGTTGTCATTCCGGGGCGCGCCGCTTGGCGCGAGCCCGGAATCCATTTCGCAACAGAGCCGGTGGCACGATGGATTCCGGGCTCGACGCTTCGCGTCGCCCCGGAATGACCGGTCAGCCCGTCAGCGCGGCTTTCACCAAGCCAGACGCCTTGCCGAAATCCATTTGTCCGGCGTACTTCGCGCGCAACACCGCGATCACCTTGCCCATGTCCTTCATGCCGGCGGCGCCGGATTCAGTGATGGCGTCAGCGATCGCCTCCTTCACCTCGTCGTCGGACATCTGCTTCGGCAAGTAGGCCGAGATCACCGCGATCTCTTCCCGCTCTTGCGCGGCCAGTTCGGCGCGTCCGCCCTTGTCATAGAGCTCGACCGACTCTTGCCGCTGCTTGATCATCTTCTGAAAAACGCCGAGCAGATCGGCATCGGACAACGGCGGCTTGCCGTTGCCGCGCGCCTCGATGTCGGCGTTCTTGATGGTCGAGTTGACCATGCGCAGCGTGGAGAGCTTGCGCTCCTCCTTGGCCTTCATGGCCTCCTTGACCGCATTGTTGATGTCATCGCGCAGCATGGTCGTGATCCCTTCGAATATCCGACGCCTGATCTAGGCCGTTCGCGCCCCTGAGACAACCGGAGTTCCCAGCCATTCGGCCAGCGCCCGTGTGGTCGCCTCGGGCTGCTCCGGCTGCGGCAGATGCCCGCAATTCGTCAAAACGACGAGCTTTGCACCGGCAATACCCTCCGCCATCTCCTTCGAGAAGGCGTTGGGGATCGTGTTGTCCTGGTCGCCCGTCAGCACCAGCGTTGGGCATCTGATTGTCGCCAATGTCGGCCGAGAATCCACCCGCGCGATGATCGCGATCTGCTGGCGCAGATAGCCTTCGACGCCGACGTCGTCGCCCTGCTCATGCACGAGCTGGCGAATGCCTGCATCATCGCGTCGCGAAGGATGCACCAACTCGGGAAACATCTCCTCGCGCGCCGCGCGCAGCTCGCCACGCTTCGCTCGCTCCATCAGGCCGCGGCGGCGCGTGGTTGCTTCAGGCGTATCTGGCCGGGCTTGGGTGTTGATCAGCGCAAGCTTGACCACCCGCTCGGGCGCCTGACGCATCATCTCGAGCGCGACGTAACCACCCATGGAATGGCCGGCGAGCGCGAAGCGCGGCGGGGCCTCGCTCAGCACGCGGGCGGCGATCGCTGCGATGCTGTCGTCGCGGATATGGTTGGCAACCATCACCGGGCCGAAGCGCCAGAGCGCCGGGATCACGGGCGCATAGATCCGGGCCGAGGAGGCGAGCCCCGGAACCAGCACAATCGGGGTCGTCCGGTCCATTATTGCCTCGCAAGCCCCTGGAATTGGCGGAAATTATTCTGCCAAGCTTAAGTGTCCGAGGGGACCTGTCAAATATGCAAAAACGCATGTGAATCCGTCGTTTCCCGCTTTGACGGACGCCCCTGCGGGGACTATGAAACGCACTCATGACACAACATGAAAACGATACCGCTTGGCCGGACCACAAGCCGACCGCGCTCCTCGTGCTCGCCGATGGCACGGTGCTCGAAGGTTTTGGTCTCGGCGCCGAAGGCCAAGCCGTCGGTGAAGTCTGCTTCAACACCGCGATGACCGGCTATGAAGAGATCCTCACCGATCCCTCTTATGCCGGCCAGCTCATCACCTTCACCTTCCCGCATATCGGCAACGTCGGCACCAACGACGAAGATATCGAAACGGTGAACATGGCCGCGACGCCCGGCGCGCGCGGCGTGATCCTGCGCACCGCGATCACCGATCCCTCGAATTACCGCGCCACCAAGCATCTCGACCAGTGGCTGAAGGCGCGCGGCATCATCGGCCTCTCCGGCATCGACACCCGTGCGCTGACCGCGCTGATCCGCTCGAAGGGCATGCCCAACGCAGTGATCGCACACGCCAGGGACGGCGAGTTCGATTTGCATGGCCTGAAGGAAGAAGCGCGCGAATGGCCCGGCCTCGAGGGCATGGACCTCGTGCCGATGGTCACCTCCGGCCAGCGCTTCACCTGGGACGAGACGCCCTGGCTGTGGGACAAGGGTTTTGGCCGGCAGGACAACGCCGAGTTCAAGGTCGTCGCCATTGACTACGGCATCAAGCGCAACATTCTGCGCCTGCTCGCCGGCGTCGGCTGCAAGGTGACGGTGGTGCCGGCAACGACGTCATCTGAAGACATTCTGGCGATGAAGCCGGACGGCGTCTTCCTGTCGAATGGTCCGGGCGATCCGGCCGCGACCGGCAAATACGCCGTGCCTGTGATCCAGGACGTGATCAAGTCGGGCACGCCCACGTTCGGGATTTGTCTGGGCCACCAGATGCTCGGCCTTGCCGTCGGCGCCAAGACCAGGAAGATGCATCAGGGCCATCACGGCGCCAATCATCCCGTGAAGGACGAGACCACCGGCAAGGTCGAGATCACCTCGATGAACCACGGTTTTGCCGTGGACGAGAACACGCTGCCGAAGGGCGCGACACAGACCCACATCTCGCTGTTCGACGGATCCAATTGCGGTATCCAGCTCGAGGGCAAGCCGGTGTTCTCGGTGCAGTACCACCCCGAGGCTTCGCCGGGGCCACGCGACTCGCACTATCTCTTCCAGCGCTTTGCCGACCTGATGCGGCAAAAGAAAAGCGCGTAAGCCGCGCTGTTTCGCAATCGTTGCGACAACGTCATGCCCGGGCCTGGTCCCGGGCATTCTTGTTGGAAGGAACAGCGTCTCACGCCTTTCGTTAAAGACCATTAGGCTTTCGCAGGAGCCCAGCCATGTCCGTCGTCCGTGACTATGCCGAACCGCTCGCCATCGTCTTCGAAGACGACGGGCTGGTGCCGAACAACATCCTCCCCTTCCTGATCTACCAGGGCGCGGTGAAGCTCGATCCGAAGCGCCCCGAGGAGACCATCGAAAACCTGTTCGAAACGAACAATTGGGGCGGCACGTGGCGTAACGGCGTCTATGATTACCTGCACTACCACGCGACCGTACATGAGGTGCTCGGCGTCGCGCGTGGTCACGCCCGCGTTCGCTTCGGCGGCGATCACGGTCAGGAGCTCGACATCAAGGCCGGCGATATCGCGATCCTGCCCGCCGGTACCGGACATGAGCGCATCAACGCGAGCGATGATTTCTGCGTGATCGGCGCCTATCCGCCGGCCTCGCGGATGGAGATCACGCGGGCCACGCCGGAGAATCGCGCCAAGGCGTTGAAGACGATTCCAAACGTCGCGCGGCCGCCGGCCGATCCGGTGACGGGCAAGCACGGGGCGCTGATGCGGTTGTGGCGGTAGCGACAGGCGACGCTGCCGCAGGGTGGGCAAAGGCGCGCTCTTGCGCGCCGTGCCCAGTCCGGTTGGTGGGCACACTTCGCTTTGCCCACCCTTGCTACGGCACCGCGCTCTTACGCCTCGTTGCCGCCTTCCTGGCGGGTGGCTTCAAACAGGAACCAGGTGCGGCGCTCGGTCTCGTCGATGAAGTTCTCGAGGATGCTGGCGCTGGCGACGTCGCCGGCATCGTCGCAGACTTCGTGCGCTTTTCGCATCGCCGCGGCGACATGCTTGTTGTCCTGCATCAGCTCACGCAGCATCTCGCGCGGTGGGACGTAATCCTCGTTGTTGTCCTTGATGGTCTGGAGCTTTGCGACCTGGCCGATCGACTTCAGCGTGGCGCCGCCGACCTTGCGGACGCGCTCGGCGAGCTGGTCAGTGGTGGCGAAGATCTGGTCGGACTGCTCGTCGAGCAGTAGATGATAATCTCGGAAGTGGCGGCCGCTGATGTGCCAATGGAAATTCTTGGTCTTGAGATAGAGCGCGAACGCGTCGGCCAGAAGCACGTTGAGCGCCTCCGAGACCTTTTTGGTCGCCTGGGGCGACAGATCGGTGGGCGTATCGAGCTCGGGCGAGACCTTGCTGGGGGCTTTGCTCACGGGAAACCTTCCTGTTAGGACGCGGACATTGACGGCGCGCCGTCGCACCCCTAACGCAGGTCAGGCAGCGCGGTTCCAACATAGGAACCGCTGGGCGGGATACCATGGACGATTGGATCGATTATTACGACTCGACGCATACGATCTATGTCAGCAAGCTGCATCGCGATTTGCACTTCCAGATCATCGCGCGAGACATCATCGGCTACATTACTTCGCCCGACGCGACCGTGCTGGACTATGCCTGCGGCGAGGCGCTGTCGGCGAACCAGGTGGCATCTGCCTGCGGCCAGCTGATCCTGGCCGAACCCGCACCCGGCGTGCGCGGCCGGCTGATCGCGCGGTTTGCGCCCAACACCAAGATCCGCGTCCGCTCGCTCGACGACGTCCGCAAGATGCAAGACCAGTCCATCGACCTCGTCGTGATGAACTCGGTCGCGCAATACATGACGGCGGAGGAGCTCGATGCCGCGCTCCTCAATGCCCGGCGGATCCTGAAGCCGTCGGGCAAGCTGGTGCTCGGCGACATCCTCCAGCCGCATGTCGGCATGGCGCGCGACGTGACGGCCCTGCTCTCCTTCGGGTTGCGTCACGGCTTCCTGAAGGACGCGCTGATCGGGTTGGTGAGCACCGCGCTGTCAGATTATCGTCATCTGCGCACGCGTATCGGGCTCAAGCGCTACAGCGAGGACGAGATCACGGCCAAGTTGAAGGCGGCGGGCTTCGCCAGCCAGCGCGCTAACACCAATATCGGCCACAACCGCTGGCGCATGACCTTCAGCGCACGGCCGCCTTTGGTGCGTTAAGCATAACGACCACCTGAGGTGGCTTGTCGCAGCTCGATCGGCAATGATCGGCACGGCCCGGTGGCGGAAGCGTCTACGCGAGAGCAGTGCATCGCTCTTCATCCTGGTTCAAGTCCAGGCCGGGTCTCCACGCTTCGCCCCTTCGGGGCTACGCGTGGCGCAGCCACGCTAGACCAGCAAGGGCGAAGCGTGTCCGGCGTAGCTGGAGCGAAGACGGACTGGCCGTCCCAAACTCAATCCACCTTAACCACTTCACATTCCGACAGATGCTGAAGCCGGTCGGCGTCCTTTGCCGCTGACCTGATCACGGCGTCCAGCAAGCCCGGAAAGCGCGCCTCGAGATCCTCGCGGCGCAGCCGCATGAACCTGTTCGTACCCGCCACGCGGGTCAGCATCAGCCCGCATTCGCGTAGCTTTGCAAAGTGATAGGTGAGGTTCGACTTGCCGGCGAGCCCGTTGAAGTCGCCGCAGCAGAGTTCGCCGCTGACAGGTTCCTGCTGGGCGAGCTGATACACAATCGCCAACCGGATCGGATCGCTCAGGCAATCCAGAACCAGTGGCAGCTCGATCTGCTCGCGGGTGGGGTGGCGTGGCGTGCGGCTCATGACACGAATCATAGCGATGCTGCCATAATGTTCAATAGTTCTTGAACCAATTGACTCCCGGATCGTCATATTCGATAGTTCAATAAACATTGAATATAGGATTGTTTCCAATGAGCGTCTTCTGGCTGGCCTTGGGGGCCTTCGCGATCGGCACCGAAGGCTTTGTCATTGCAGGGCTTTTGCCGGCGATCGCCAACGACCTCTCGATTACGGTCTCGGCCGCCGGTCAATTGGTTACCGCCTACGCCCTCACCTATGCCGTGGGCTCACCGATCCTTGCGGTGGCGCTGAACAATATCGACCGCCGCACTGTACTGGCGCTCGCGCTTACGACCTTCATCGCCGGAAACCTCGCTGCGATGGTGGCGTCCAGCTACGCCCTTCTGCTCGCTTCGCGCATGCTGATGGCGCTCGGCTCCGGGCTGTGCATGCCGACCGCGCTCGCCGTCTCTGTGGCGGTTGCCTCGCCGGAACGACGTGGCCGCGCGGTGGCGCTGGTCACCTCGGGCCTTACGGTCGCGACCGTCATCGGCGTTCCCCTCGGCAATCTCGTCGGAAGCTGGCTGGGCTGGCGCGCGACCTTCGCCATGGTCGCAATGATTGGCACTGTTGCGCTCGCCGGCCTGCTGCTTGGTCTGCCCCGCGGATTGCCGCGCAACACGGCCTCGCTGGCCGATCGGCTGGCGGTGGCGCGTCACAGCAATGTCTTGATCGCGCTTCTGATCACGATTTTATGGGCGCTCGGCGGCTTCACCGTGTTCACCTATTTCGCGGTCCCTCTGCGCGGCCTCGGTTTCGACGCTTCGCGGATCAGCTTGGCGCTGCTGGTGTTCGGCGGCGCGGCCGCGATCGGGAACATCCTCGGCGGCCTGCTGGCGGACCGGCTCGGCACCATCGTCACGGCAGCGCTCGGCCTGACCGGCATGGCGAGCGCGCTTTTCCTGCATTCGCTGGTGCTAAAATTCCTCCCTGACCAAGCGCATTATGCGATCCTGGGTCCGATCTTCCTGCAGGGCATTTCGGGCTGGGCGTTCTATCCGGCTCAGGTCGCCAGCATCATCCGGATCGACCCGCGAGCCTCCATGGTCGCGCTCTCCCTTAACGCCTCCGCCATGTATCTTGGCTTTGCGATCGGGGGAGCCTTGGGCGGTGCCGTTCTTGCGGCTTGGACTCCGGCCGATCTCGGCTGGGTCGGCGGATTGGGCGTTTCAGCAGCCCTTCTGGTGCATCTCGCCCGTGGCTGGCAGGCGCGGCCGAAACCCGTCAAAATTGCCGGTTGATGGGGCGTTTTTCGGGGTTTCGCCGCCCCGAAAACTGGTCTAAGACCCACCCGCGCGCGAGGGAAGACCCCGCGCTCTCGCACAAGGGGACGCGCGGCAAGCGCGCCCTTTTTTTGTGCCCAGTTTCCAGCCCGCGAGCGGTGATGCCCAAACGTACCGACATCTCGACCATCCTGATCATCGGCGCCGGTCCCATCGTGATCGGCCAGGCCTGCGAGTTCGACTATTCGGGCACGCAGGCCGTGAAGACCTTGAAGGAAGAGGGCTATCGCATCGTCCTCGTCAATTCCAATCCGGCCACGATCATGACCGATCCGGAATTGGCCGATGCGACCTATATCGAGCCGATCACGCCCGAGATCGTCGCAAAAATCATCGAGAGGGAGCGTCACGTCGTTCCCGGCGGTTTCGCGCTACTGCCGACCATGGGCGGCCAGACCGCGCTGAACTGCGCGCTGTCGCTGCGCCGGCAGGGCACGCTGGACAAGTTCGACGTCGAGATGATCGGCGCGACGGCCGATGCCATCGACAAGGCCGAGGATCGCCAGCTCTTCCGCGAGGCCATGACCAAGATCGGGCTCGAGACGCCGAAGTCGCGTCTTGCCAATGCGTCCGAGTTGAAGAAATCCTTCCGCGACAAATACCACGCCGAGCGCGCGAAGGCATCGGGCGCAGCGCTTGAAGAACTCGAGCGGCAATGGACACTCGGCGAAAGCGACCGCCGCAAGCGCTATCAGGAATATGCGCTCGGCCAGGCGCTGATGGCGCTGTCCGAGATCGGCCTGCCCGCGATCATCCGTCCCTCCTTCACCATGGGCGGCACCGGTGGCGGCATCGCCTACAACAAGGAAGAGTTCCTCGACATCATCGAGCGCGGCCTTGACGCGTCCCCCACCAACGAAGTCCTGATCGAGGAATCCGTCCTCGGCTGGAAAGAGTTCGAGATGGAGGTAGTGCGCGACAAGAAGGATAATTGCATCATCGTCTGCTCGATCGAGAATTTCGATCCGATGGGCGTGCACACCGGCGACTCCATCACGGTCGCTCCGGCGCTGACGCTGACGGACAAGGAATACCAGATCATGCGCGACGCCTCGCTGGCGGTGCTGCGCGAGATCGGGGTGGAGACCGGCGGCTCCAACGTGCAGTTCGGCGTCAATCCGGAAGACGGCCGCATGGTCGTGATCGAGATGAATCCGCGCGTGTCGCGTTCGTCGGCCCTGGCCTCGAAGGCCACCGGCTTCCCGATCGCAAAAGTCGCGGCCAAGCTCGCAATCGGCTACACACTCGACGAGATCGCCAACGACATCACCGGCGGCGCGACGCCGGCTTCGTTCGAGCCGACGATCGATTACGTGGTGACCAAGATCCCGCGTTTCGCCTTCGAGAAATTCCCCGGTGCCTCCACCACGCTCACCACGTCGATGAAATCGGTCGGCGAGGTCATGGCGATCGGCCGCACTTTCCAGGAAAGCCTTCAGAAGGCGCTGCGCGGGCTCGAGACCGGGCTGACCGGCCTCGACGAAATCGAGATCGAGGGCTTGGGCCGCGACGACGACAAAAACGCGATCCGCGCCGCGCTCGGCACGCCGACGCCGAACCGCATTCTTCAAGTCGCCCAGGCGATGCGGCTCGGCTGGTCGAACGAGGAGATCTTCAACTCCTGCAAGATCGATCCGTGGTTCCTCGGTGAGATGCGCGGCATCGTCGATATGGAACAGAAGGTCAGAAAGCACGGCCTGCCCGGCAATGCCTTCGGCATGCGCTCCCTCAAGGCCATGGGTTTTTCGGACGCGCGTCTTGCGGTGCTCGCCGAGACGACTGAGGCCGAGGTCACGACCAAGCGCCACGCGCTCGGCGTTCGGCCCGTCTACAAGCGCATCGATACCTGCGCGGCCGAATTCGCTTCGCCCACTGCCTACATGTACTCGACCTACGAGTCGCCATTTGCCGGCAGCGTCGCCGACGAGAGCACGCCGTCGGACAAGAAGAAGGTCATCATCCTCGGCGGCGGCCCGAACCGGATCGGCCAGGGCATCGAGTTCGACTATTGCTGCTGTCACGCCTGCTTCGCGCTGCATGACGCCGGCTACGAATCCATCATGGTCAACTGCAACCCGGAAACGGTGTCGACCGACTACGACACCGCCGACCGGCTTTATTTCGAGCCGCTCACCGCCGAGGACGTGCTGGAGATTATCGCAAAGGAGCGCACGAACGGCACGCTGCACGGCGTGATCGTGCAGTTCGGCGGCCAGACGCCGCTGAAGCTCGCGCGTGCGCTGGAAGCCGCCGAAGTGCCGATCCTCGGCACCTCGCCCGATGCCATCGACCTTGCCGAAGACCGCGACCGCTTCAAGCGCGTGCTCGACAAGTTGCGGCTGAAGCAGCCGAAGAACGGCATCGCCTATTCGGTCGAGCAGGCGCGACTGGTCGCAACCGATCTCGGCTTGCCACTGGTGGTGCGTCCCTCCTATGTACTCGGCGGCCGCGCGATGCAGATCATCCGCGAGGAGAACCAGCTCGGCGACTATCTGCTCGGCACACTGCCGGAACTGGTGCCGGCCGACGTCAAGGCGCGCTACCCGAACGATAAGACCGGCCAGATCAACACCGTGCTCGGCAAGAACCCGCTGCTGTTCGACCGCTATCTGTCCGATGCCACCGAGATCGACGTCGACTGCCTGTGCGACGGCAAGGACACCTTCATCGTCGGCATCATGGAGCACATCGAGGAAGCCGGCATCCATTCCGGCGATAGCGCCTGCTCGCTGCCGCCGCACTCGCTCGACGCCAGGATGATCGAGGAGCTGGAGCGGCAGACACGAGAACTCGCGCTCGGCCTCGACGTCGTCGGCCTGATGAACGTGCAATACGCGATCAAGGACGGCGAGATCTACGTGCTCGAAGTCAATCCGCGCGCTTCGCGCACGGTGCCGTTCGTCGCCAAGGTCGTCGGCACGCCGGTCGCGAAGATCGCAGCGCGCATCATGGCCGGCGAGAAGCTCGCCGACTTCAAGCTGAAGAAAGCTGACTTCAAGCACGTCGGCGTGAAGGAATCGGTGTTTCCGTTCGCCCGTTTCCCCGGCGTCGACACCGTGTTGGGTCCGGAGATGCGCTCGACCGGCGAGGTCATGGGCATCGACCGCTCCTTCGCGGTGGCATTCGCCAAAAGCCAGCTCGGCGGCGGCACGCGGGTGCCGCGCAAGGGCACGGTGTTCGTGTCGGTGCGCGAGAGCGACAAGACGCGCATCGCCGAGGCGGTGCGCGAATTGCATTCGCTCGGCTTCAAGGTGCTGGCGACCTCCGGCACGGCGCGCTTCCTGACCGACGAAGGCATCCCGACCGAGAAGGTGAACAAGGTGCTTGAGGGGCGGCCACATATCGTCGACGCCATCACCAATGGCGACGTCCAACTGGTCTTCAACACCACCGAGGGCCCGCAGGCGCTTGCCGACAGCCGTTCGCTGCGGCGCGCGGCCCTCTTGCATAAAGTGCCGTATTACACCACTCTTTCCGGGGCTGTGGCGGCCGCGCAGGGCATCCGCGCCTATCTGGGCGGGGACCTTGAGGTTCGGACCCTGCAGAGCTACTTTTCGGAAACCTGATCGCTAGCGAAGGCCAAGCCTTGAGCGGTTAAGCCTCCGCTAAGTGACTGGCGATGAAGCCACAATGACCGGAGGAACTGTCCGGCCATGTGGTTGTTCTGTTCCGGCGCCAAGCCCACATAACGTTTCGGTGGCGTTATATTCAGCCCCGGAAGCACTGACGAATCAAGGTCGCCGCGCCCTCTGCTTTTGTCGGGCGCGCGACTGAAGGACGAGAGAAGAGATGGAAAAGGTTCCGATGACAGCGAGCGGCTTTGCCGCGCTCGGGGAAGAATTGAAGAAGCGCCAGTCCGAGGACCGTCCGCGGATCATCGAGCATATCGCGGAGGCACGCTCGCACGGCGATCTGTCCGAGAACGCGGAGTACCATGCCGCGAAGGAAGAGCAGTCCCACAATGAAGGCCGCATCGCCGAGCTCGAAGACAAGCTCGCGCGCGCCGACATCATCGACATTTCCAAGCTCTCCGGCGATACCATCAAGTTCGGCGCGACCGTGACACTGGTCGACGAGGACACCGAGAAGAAGACGGTGTGGCAGCTCGTCGGCGAGGTCGAGGCCGACGCCAAGAAGGGCCGCATCTCCATCACCTCGCCGCTCGCGCGCGCGCTGATCGGCAAAAAGAAGGGTTCGACCGTCGAGGTCAACGCGCCCGGAGGCGCCAAGGCGTATGAGATCACCAAGGTGGAGTGGCGGTAATCCACTCCGCAAAAGCTGCCTGAAAAGCCGCGCTCTGCGCGGCTTTTCTGTTTCGCGATGTGTCCAGCGCGCGATTGTGAACTGCACCGTCCTCCGTCATGCTCGGCGCCTCCGTCCGAGCAAGGGAGGACACGATGGACATCGATCGCATTGCCGCGCAAAGCCAGCCTTATCTGCTCAGCCTCTTCCGCTTCATCACCGGGCTACTGTTCTTTCACTACGGCGTGGCCAAGCTGTTCAAGTTTCCGCCGGTCGAGATGTTTTCCGAGGTCACGCCGTTGTCGCTGTGGGGCGTGGCCGGCATGTTCGAATTCGTGCTCGGCGGCCTGCTGATGATCGGCCTCTTCACGCGGCTGGCAGCC
Source organism: Bradyrhizobium sp. LB11.1 (assembly GCF_040549385.1). Classification (NCBI taxonomy): domain Bacteria; kingdom Pseudomonadati; phylum Pseudomonadota; class Alphaproteobacteria; order Hyphomicrobiales; family Nitrobacteraceae; genus Bradyrhizobium; species Bradyrhizobium sp. LB11.1. The sequence continues at coordinate 29,938 of NZ_JBEPTH010000015.1, forward strand.
TTCATCCTCTCGGGTGAGATGGCCTTCGCCTATTTCATCGAACACCTGCCGCACAGCTTCTTTCCCGTCGTCAACGACGGCGCACTGGCGATCGTGCTGTGCTTCGCCTGCCTCTTCCTCGCCGCTGCCGGCGGCGGCCCGTTCAGCGTGGACGCGATGCGCCGGACCTGACTCGTTACCGCCGTCCCTTCACGTCGAGCGGCACGGCTGCTTCGTATTTCGAGTTATGCAGCACCAGCGACGTCCGCACGTTGCGCACATGTGGGGCGGCGGTCAGGTGGGTGACAAAATCCTGGAAGGTCGCCATGTCGGGCGCGACGCATTTCAGGATGAAATCGACCTCGCCGGACAACATCCAGCACTCCCGCACCAGCGGCTCGGCGCGGACGAACTCCTCGAAGGCGCGCAAATCCGCTTCGGCCTGGCTGGAGAGGTGCACTGCGGCGAACACCGTGACGTCGAAGCCGAGCTTTCGCGCATCCAGGAGCCCGCGGTAACCGTGGATGTACCCCTCCTCCTCCAGCGCCCGGACCCGGCGCAGGCATGGCGGGGGCGAAATACCGACCCGTTTTGCGAGCTCGACATTGGTGATTCGGCCGTCCGCCTGGATCTCGGCGAGAATTTTGAAGTCGATCTCGTCTAGGTTCCGCGACACGTAATTGGAACTCCTGGCCTTAGCGGCGGTATTGGGTGGGTTTGCGGCAATCCTCATAGCCAGTCTGAGCCAAATGAGCAATTTTATTGCGCGTGCAGCGCAATCGACTTTTGTTCCTTGTTGGAAAAATCCGCCGAGAGGGAATGCAATTCTTGCATAGCTCACCAGAAGGCTTAGATTAGCTCTGATATTTCAGCGCCTCCGCGAGGCCTCCCGGCAACTTCCGCGCCCGCGCTGCAAATCCCCCGTGAAAGGCGTCCATCGAAATGTCCGCTCCTGTTCATGCAAAGGTCGTCATCATTGGCTCCGGCCCCGCCGGCTACACCGCGGCGATCTACGCCGCGCGTGCGATGCTTGAGCCGATCCTGATCCAGGGCATGCAGGCAGGCGGCCAGCTCACCATCACCACCGACGTCGAGAACTATCCGGGCTTCGCCGACGTGATCCAGGGCCCCTGGCTGATGGAACAGATGGAGAAGCAGGCGGTCCATGTCGGCACCAAGATCGTCACCGACCTGGTCACCAAGCTGGAGACCGGGCATCGGCCGTTCCGCCTCACCTGCGACTCCGGCGACGTGTATCTCGCCGAAGCCGTGATCCTCGCCACAGGCGCGCAGGCGCGCTGGCTCGGACTGCCCTCCGAGGCGAAATTCCAGGGCGGCGGCGTATCTGCCTGCGCCACCTGCGATGGGTTCTTCTACCGCAACAAGGACGTCGTGGTGGTCGGCGGCGGCAATACAGCGGTCGAGGAAGCCCTGTACCTCACCAACCATGCCTCGCAGGTCACCATCGTGCATCGTCGCGATCACTTCCGCGCCGAGCGCATCCTGCAGGAGCGCCTGTTCAGGCACCCGAAGATCAAGGTGATTTGGGACGCCGCCGTCGACGAAATCTGCGGCAACGAGAACCCGAACAAGGTCACCCATGTGCGCCTGAAGAACGTCAGGACCGGCGCGCTGACGGATTTGAAGACCGACGGCGTCTTCGTCGCCATCGGCCACGCGCCGGCGACGGAGCTCGTGAAAGACCAGATCAAACTGAAACCGTCGGGCTATGTCGAGGTCGCAGCGAACTCGACCGCGACCTCCGTGCCCGGCCTGTTCGCCGCCGGCGACGTCGCCGACGAAACCTATCGCCAGGCCGTGACGGCCGCCGGCCTCGGTTGCATGGCAGCCCTCGAGGCCGAACGATTTTTGGCCCTGCGCGCCAGCGAGCGCGCGGCAGCGGAATAACGATCATGCCTCGAACACGCGACGGATTTACGGATATGGATTGGGATAAGCTGAAGGTGTTTCACGCGGCGGCGGAAGCGGGCAGCTTCACGCATGCGGGCGAGCAGCTCGGCCTGTCGCAATCGGCGGTGTCACGCCAGGTCTCGGCACTGGAGCAGGAGCTCTCGGTCTCGCTGTTCCACCGCCACGCCCGCGGCCTGATCCTCACCGAGCAGGGCGACCTACTGTTCCGCACCGCGCATGACGTGTTCATGCAGCTGCAGGCGGCGCGCGCGAAACTGACCGACAGCCGCGAGCGGCCAAGCGGCGATCTCAAGATCACCACCACCCCGGGCGTCGGCATCAACTGGCTGATCCCTCGGCTCGGCGAATTCACCGCGCTCTATCCGGAGATCCGGATCTCGCTGATCGTCACAGACGAGGAGCTGGATCTTTCGATGCGCGAGGCCGACGTTGCGATCCGCACCCGCAAGCCGACGCAGCCGGATCTCATCCAACGCAAGCTGTTCGCGATGGGCTTCCACGCCTATTGCTCGCCGGACTACATCAAGCGCTTCGGCACGCCGCGGACGCTGGAGGAGCTCGACTCCCACCGCATCATCACGCTGTCCGACGGCAACTTCGCGCCGCACCTGCAGAACCGCAACTGGCTGATCGAAGCCGGCCGCAACGGCTCGGGTCCGCGCGAAGCCTATTTCAAGGTCAACAACATCCTTGGCCTCGTGCGCGCCTGTCAGCAGGGCCTCGGCATCGCGGCGCTGCCGGACTATTTGATCGAAGAACAGAGTCGCCTCGTACAACTGTTCGGCGAATCGGACTCGATCCAGCTCGATACGTACTTTGTTTATCCCGAGGAGCTGAAGACGGTCGCGCGCGTGCAAGTGTTCCGCGACTTCGTGGTGAGCAAGGCACAGCGCTGGCCGTCCTGATTTCCGCATGACTGACATGCGGCCTCGGCTGTTGCTGCAGGCCGCTCGTCAAGCCCATACTGCTTGCACGCTGAGCCTTCGCGTTGCGCATTTGTCCCCCTCCTCCAGTGGCGCGGGAGTTCAGTAATCCCTCTTGGAAGGTGATTGTGTCGGCCTCACGTGGCCAATACCTTAAGCCGGGCCCTCTGGGTCCGGCTTTTTTTCTGTCCAGTTTGGCTTTCACCTTCCGCGTGTATTGACAGTTTTGGGCATACCCCGCATCATTTCCAAATGATCACGAAGTCGTGCGCAATCGTTTCGAAAAAAGGCCCCCATCCGGGGACCTCGGAATCTTGCGCGCGCTAGGCTGACTTCGTCATCGCTGCCAAATCCCGAAAACCCCGCCGCCTGGACGGGGTTTTTTCATGTGCCCTCCGTCTCAGGTTTTTTCCGAGAAGGAGATAAAAACATGACTGATTTGCAATCCCACATGCATGGGCTCTGGCTGCCGCTGGTGACGCCGTTTCGCGATGGTCGTCTCGACGAGACATCGCTGCGGCGGTTGACGCGGCACTACTGCGCACAGGCGATCGACGGCTTCATCCTGGGGGCGACTTCCGGCGAAGGCATGACGCTGCGCGACATTGAGCTCGAACGGCTCGTCGCCATCGTGCGCAACGAGATGGCCGCCGGCCGCCGCAGCGTGCCGATTGGACTCGGGCTATCAGGCGCGGATACCTCGCGGCTGAAGGAACGGCTCGATGAGACCGCGGACTGGCCGATCGACTTCTACCTGATTGCGCCCCCCTATTACGTGCGGCCGTCGCAGCGCGGCATCCTTGCGCATTTCGAGGCGCTGGCCGATCACGCCGCCTGGCCGCTCGCGCTCTACAACATTCCCTATCGCTGCGCCGTCGGCATCACCAACCAGACCCTGCTGCGGCTCGCCGAGCATCCCAACATCATCGGCCTGAAGGATTGCGGCGCGAGCCGCGAGCAGTCGTTCGCATTGCTGCGGGACCGGCCGAAGAGTTTTCGCGTGCTGACCGGCGAGGATGCCAACTATTTCGAGGCGCTCAGCGACGGCGCCGATGGCGGCATTTTGCTGTCAGCCCATCTCGAGACCGCGACCTTTGCCGCCGTCCATGCCGAGCTGAAGAGCGGCAACCAGGATGCAGCAGAGGCACGCTGGCATGAGGTCGCGGAGCTGACGCGGCTGTTGTTCACTGAACCGAGCCCGGCGCCGGCGAAGTACTGGCTTTGGCGGACCGGCCTGATCGACAGCCCCGAAGTGCGCCTGCCGATGGTGGAAGTGAGCAGCGAGCTTGCAGCCACACTCGATCGCGAGATCGAGCGGCGCGTGAAAGTCGCGGCGTAAGGTCTTCCCCTCGCCTCTCCCCGTCAGAACGGGGAGAGGGAGGGGAAGAGCGTGGCCGTGGTTAACCGGACGCGAATGGACTTCGCATCCGCCGCATGGCGCATCCACGCCTCGTTTACGCAACGCGCCTATCGTCCCGCTGCAAAGTCTTCAAACAGGGGGAATGACCATGGGGCAACGGGTCCGTCCGACGGCGGCTGAAATGTTCGCGCCTGCCGATCTTTTGCAGGGAATCCTGGTGGTGTCGTCGTTCGGCTTCTGGGCGGTGATCCTCGGCCTGATGCCGGTGCTGCTGTTTCGCGTCTGGCTCGCCTGACGAGGAGAGATCGCTTGCATGGTTAAGCCGAAGTCACAAATGCGCTCAAAATGCGAGCGCCACCGCAAGCCGGAATTTTAAAACACCCCGCGTATCGTTTCCCCATAAGCGAAGAAATCGCGGGGGCGATCTTGAACAATCAGAATGATGCGGCGTCGCATTACGACGCCGGACAGCAGGGCTTTTCCACCGAAGACATCATCTGGGCCGTCGGCATCTGGTCGGTGATCCTGACGCTGTCGCCGCTCATCGTGTTCTACATGTTGATGGTGGCTTAGTTCATTTTCTACCGGGCTCAGAAACGCAAAACGCGCGGGACACCGCGCGCTTTTTGTCCGGGGAAATGATTGATGAAATTATGCCGCCTGCTTGTGCATTGCGCCGGAAGCCGACGCCGTGCCGCGAATAGCTTTCACTGAACGCTCGATCGCCGCCCACAGCCTTGCAATTTCCTGAGCTGCACGGCTCTCGGCCTGATACTCACGCGCGCCTTCGCCGTGGCTGAGTGCCATCAACAAATCGGAACGATTGGTGATCTGACCGCCCCACACCGGAGCGCGGAACTTTGCCAGCGCCTCGCGGGCGATGGTGACGATCGGGCTTTCGGACTCGTCACGGCGCGCCGGCGCACCGTTGAGCACGACCGCGTAGGGCTTGCGCGCCGCGCGGCACATCTGAATGGTTTCCTGCACCGCGTTGACGTCGAACACGCCGGGACGCGCGGGGATCACCACCATGGTGGCGTTCTTGATCGCGTCGTCGACGACGGCCGAGAGGTTCGGCGGCGTGTCGATCAACACCCATTCATAACCGTCGCGCTTGGCAGCGGAGACGATGCCGCTGACCGAGTTCACCGCCGACTTGATCGGCGGCTCGTTGGTGCCACGCAGCTTGTGCCACAGCGTGAGCGAGCCTTGCGGATCCGCGTCGACAAGCATCACCTGCTTGCTCGCCTTGATCTGCGCAGCGAGATGTGCGGCCAGGGTACTCTTGCCCGAGCCGCCTTTACGCGATGCAAAAACAATAACGTTCATACCTCTGGCCTCCAGATTGACCCCAGACGGCGAAAATGAATCACCGCGCTGATTCGGGAAAGAAAAATTTATCAGGAGTTGCGTCAGAGCCACGAAATAACAAGAGGTGTTGGCTTTTGAGTCACACTGCTGCGTGCGACGACGGACACGGACCGTCATGAATCGCCGTTCGCACGGGCAATCGTGCGTTTTCCAGGCAATCACGCGGGAAAAAGTCGGACTACAACCTCGCCGCGCAAGGCTCGCCCGGGTTTGGCCCATCGGGCGCGACTGCAATTGCTGCAGGCTCACGCGCGAGATATGCGAACAAAACGAGTCCGGAGGCTATCGCGTGGCTGTTGCCCCCCTGAGTCATTTTGCCGCGAGGGAACGCGACGGCTAGCCGTCGTCCATCTTTTTCTTCCTGGGCTTCGACTTGGATTTCTTCGCCACGATCGGCTTGATGTTGGTGGGGGCACCGGCGCGGACCGCGTCCGGCTCCGGCCCGCGGCGGAAGAATGCCGCGCATTGCGGCGAGAGCTGCGATTTCTTGCGGATCATGCAGGCGGTGATGGCATCGACGTTCGGGACGAACTCGCCGCACAGGTTCATCGCATCCGGCGTGCAGGCCTGCTGCTGCTCCGGCGTGTAGGCGAAGCCTGTGCCCGGCTGGACCAGAACGGCGAGCGCAACCCCGAAGGTCGCAGCGGCCATGAACTTTCCAAAGCGAAACGCCAGCATCGATCCCCCCAAAGTGTCGAGTCGGAGCAGGAGTGTGGGTGAACGGGCGTTCGTTGGCAACGAGGGCCGAGGCGAATACGGGGGGCTGTGCGGTCTCGGCAACAGGCAGGTTCGGCCCCGGAGCAGCGGTACGGCCGCCAAGCCAAAACACGAAAACAACCCCATGCACAGTAGCCAGGTCACGGCGGCGTTTGCGGATTCCACGGGGTCGCGCCAAATTTGCGGATTTTACGAATTCTGTTTGACACGTCGGGCAAAACACCGGCATGATGGCACGATCGAGAAGCGCGTGGGGTGGTGGGCCTGATCTCCCCGTGAGGGGAGGACCGCATGGCCACCGTGTTGATCGTCGCGCCGGTGTTTGCACTGATCGCGGCCGGCTATGCGGCGGTGCTGTTTCGCTTCGTCTCCGCGGGCGCGCACAAGGGCATCTCCGAATTCGCCTTCAGCATCGCGATCCCCGCGCTGCTGTTTCGCACCATCGTCGTGTCGGAATTCCCCGATGTCAGCCCGTGGCGGATGTGGGGCGCCTATTACGGCGCGCTCGCCCTCGCCTGGATCGCGGCGCTGATGATCTCGGTGGTCTTGCGCGAACGGCGCGAGGATCGCGAGGACGGCGTCGTGTTCGCGATCGGCTCGGTCTACGGCAACATCGTGATGCTCGGCATTCCCCTCGTGCTCTCGGCGCTCGGCAACGAGGCCGCGGGCCCGATGTCGCTGATCCTGTCGGTGAACACGCCGCTGCTCTGGCTCTGCGGCATTTTGCAGATGGAGCTCGTCAGCCGCAAGCGGACGGGCTCGGTGCTTTCGGTCATCCGGCCCGTGCTCGCGGATCTCGCGCGCAATCCGCTGATGCTCGGCATCGGCTTCGGCGTGGTCTGGCGCTTGACCGGTCTCGGCCTCAATCCCGTCGTCGACCGGACCATCGAACTGCTCGCGCAGGCGGGATCGCCGGCCGCGCTGATCGCGCTCGGCATCACCCTGTTTCGGTTCGAGGTGAAGGGCGAGATGCTGAGCGTCGTCGTGATGAGCGCGCTCAAGCTGCTGGCGATGCCGGCGGTGGCGTTCGTGCTGGCGAAGCTGCTGGGCCTGCCGCCAGTCGCAGCCGGCGTCGTCGTGCTGTTCGCGGCGATGCCGACCGGCGCGAACGCGTACATCTTCGCGGTCCAGTATCAGCGGCTGGTGAACCCGGTGTCCGGCGCGGTCGCGCTGGGGACGCTGCTGGCGGCGGTGACGCTGCCGGTGGTGGTCATGGTGGTGGCGGGGGTCAGGTAGAGACCGCTACATACGCCAGGGCAAAGAGCCACATTGGGGCCGGCGCGAGCTGAGGAGGGATCGTGGCTCGAACGGAAAAGCCGCAGTGCGGTTCCAGCCCCACTGCGGCCCATCCCGACAACTAAAAATTGGCCTGTACTTAAATCTCGCCGGTGTTCACACAGTAGAACACCCCGTTCCGAAAATGGACTCCGTACAACTACCGGATTCCGTCGTTCCGAGGATTGCACCTGGAGAGCGAACATGGCACGGCTCGCGTTCCAGCCCCCCAATACTCCCGGCCGCCGATCCAATTGCGGATTAGAGCGCCGGGAGTGCTAAAGCGCGATGAGATTTGGATGAATCGTCATCGCGCTTTAGGTGGTTGTTTGCGCATGATCTTTCCGGAAAGCCGCTTCGCACTTTTCCGGATCATGCTCCAGCCCCGCCAGCGTGCCGTCATCGTCATTCTACGTCGTGGAGACGATTGACTTGTCCTCCCGTTCGATCCGCTCGCAGAAGCGGATCATGTTTCCAAAGGGATCGATGACGCCGGATTCGATCGTCCCCCACTCGGTCGTCTCCAGGCCCGGGCGCATGTAGCGGTAACCCTTCGCGTTGATCTCGCGATTGAACTCACGAACACCCTGCATCATGACCCGCAGTTGCACGCCCGGCGAGCCATCGCCGTGATGTTCACTCAGATGCAGGACAAGCCCGTTTCGGGAAATCTGCCGGTACAGCGGAGCGTTGTCGTCGAACCGATGGTCCCAATCAACGCAAAAGCCCAAGAAGCCGAGGTAGAACTCGTCAGCTTTCGAAACGTCGAAGATCCGCAGGATCGGGATGACCTGCTGGAATTGGATGGTATCCGCCATGATGCCTCTCCGTTTGATGGTGGTGATGGCGCGGTGAGCCCCTGTTATGATTTTGCCGTTGCACGCAACGGTAGCTAATCTACGATGATACCCATAATCTACGATGATACCCATCGGAGGAGGCGGATATGGGACATCGCGAGGAAATGCTCGACGTCATCAAGCGCGCTTACGCCGCGCGTGGTGATGGTGACGCAGCGGGCCTGGTGGCAACTTTTCATCCCGAGGGCCTGTTCAACCTGGTGGGCGACAAAAGCGCGCTGCACCTGACCGGAAGTGTGCAGGGGCACCCGCCACTGCTTGTGGCCTTCGGTCAGTTCATCGAGCATTTCGACTTCGAAAAGCGCGAGATCCTGACTGAGCTGATTGAGGGGAATCATGCTGCAATACGATCCCGCGTCGTCATCCGATACCATCCAAGCGGGAAAGTTTTCAGCACCGAAGTCCTGGACCTCTTCAAATTTCAGGATGGCAAAATCATCGAGCTGATTGAGTTCGCGGACACTGCGCAAATCAAGGCCATCATCTCCTGACGCGCGATGAGACTGGATCGGGATTACGGTGACACGACTGGACTGCATCCCTTAAGTGAGACACGATAATTACAGTGACAGCGGGGAGTTACGCTGACAGTGCACAAAATTGAAGTCGCTGGCGTCTTGGTCGTGGGGGTTTAGTGCACTGTCACCGCAATTCCTGCACGGAGCCTGCATCGCGGACAACAGGAGGGCAATACGACAATTACCCCAGGGCTTTGCTCTCCGAAATACCCAGCAGGCTAGCGAGCCGCACGCGCGGCTGGACAAGATCTTCCAGGGTGTAGCCGTCGAGGACATCGGTGAATGCCGCGCGTGCCTTCTCCAACGCTCGCCTCAAAACGCAGCACGGGCGAATGACGCAGGGAGCATCGAGAGGCTTGAGGCACGCCACGATCGCCATATCCGGCTCGGTATAGCGCACCACCTCGCCAAGACCGATTGCCTTCATCGGCTTGGCCAGGCGTAGCCCACCACCTCTGCCGCGGACGGTCTCGATATAGCCCGCGACGCCCAATTGGTGGGCCACTTTCATCAAATGGTTCCTGGAGACACCAAAGCTGTCGGCAATCTCCGTGATCGTCGCCAGCCGATCTTCCTCAAGAGCAAGATACATCAGCACCCGCAGGGCGTAGTCGGTATAGACGGTCAGGCGCACGCGCTTCCTTCTCCTCCGCGAACCACGATCAAAAAGATGTATCATTGATATTGCTTTGCCGCAAGAGCGGGATTATAAGCAGTATCTAAAGTACGTCTTATAGAAGGAATAACCCCGATGAAAAGGACCGTTCCGATCAGCGACGTCGTGGCGTGGCCATTTCTGCTGCCCGGAAACCTCGCCTGCAGGGCTCTGGGTCTCGCCAGGCACCGAGATCTGGTCCGCATGCTCTTCAATTCCCTCTTCTGGACTGTCCTCGGCGTTCTCGTTGTGGTGCTCGCGACATGAACTCCTCCGCGGCGAAATTCAAACATGTCTCCGAGTACGGCATTCGCCAACTCGTCGATGCCTTCTACGCCAAGGTTCGCCTCGATCCCGAACTCGCACCAATTTTTGAGCGCGCCATCCCCGGTGACTGGCAACCGCATCTGACCAAGATGTACGCCTTCTGGTCCTCCGTCATGCTCACCACCGGGCGCTACAAGGGCAATCCCGTCGTCAAGCACCTCGTCATTCCAGGTATTCAGCCTCCGCTGTTTGAACGCTGGCTGGCGCTGTTCGACGAGACCTGCCGTGAACTGTTTGAAGATGCCGTCAGCGAGGAGTTTCGTTCCAAAGCCGAGCGCATCGCCGAGAGTCTGAAGCTTGCGCTGTTTTATCGGCCAGGCCGTCCATGGCCGCCGGAGCAAGCGCCATGACCTTTGTCGTCACCGACAACTGTATCAAATGCAAATATATGGATTGCGTCGAGGTTTGCCCGGTCGACTGCTTCTACGAGGGCGAAAACATGCTCGTGATCAATCCCGATGAATGCATCGATTGCGGTGTTTGCGAACCGGAGTGCCCGGCCAAGGCCATCTTTCCCGACACCGAGCCGGGTCTCGAAAGCTGGCTCAAGTTGAATGCTGAATATGCCCCGGTCTGGCCAAATATCACGATCAAGCGCCCGGAGCCGGCGGACGCAAAGGCCTTCGATGGCGTAGCCGGCAAGCTGGATCAGTATTTCTCGCCAAATCCCGGCCAAGGCGACTAGACGAGCGTTTCCTTGGTTCGAATCATATCAGGCGGCCTCGCCGAGTTGATAGGACCAAGTATGGATGACCTGATGGCGGTTCACGTCGTCGATGCCGGCTACGATGCGCTGCTTCAGTTCGTGTTTTGATGTCACCCGCCTGATCGAGGACTTCTTCTCCAAGTTTGCTCGCTCGGTGTTGCGTCACATCTGGCTTATTGAAATCGCTGGTACAGTTGGGTGGGCTCGAACCACCGACCTCCTGTTCCACAGACAGAAAACTGTAGCCTCCGCATTTGCGCCCCTCCACGCGGAATTTTTAGTTATCTAGTAATTTCAGTTGCAGAGCTCGCTAAAGCTGCGCTGTCGTTCGCCCCGTTTTGTGCTACCGTGGTAGCTATGTGGTAGCTAGAAACACGAACAATGCGCGCATGGCATCGGCAAGTATTACGATCAGGGCTGTACAGGGCCTTGCCCAGGGCGAAGCCATCTGGGATGCAGGGCACAAGGAGGCGGTGCGAGGCTTTGGCGTGCGGCGTCAGCGCGATCGAGCAACCTACGTCCTCAAGTACCGGTTGTTCGGCCGCCAACGGTTCTTCACGATCGGCCCGCACGGGTCACCCTGGACGCCAGAGAAGGCGCGCCGGGAAGCCAAGCGATTGCTGGGAATGGTCGCGGAGGGGAAAGACCCGGCTGACACCAAAGCGGAAGCGAGCCTCCAAGCAGCGGACACACTCCGCAAGATCACTGGCGAATACCTCGGCATTGCCAAGAAGAAGCAACGGCCCCGGACGTATTCCGAGATCGAACGCTACTTGTTGATCGCGTGGAAGCCCTTGCACTCAGTATCGGTATTCAAGATCACTCGCCGTCATGTTGCAGCGCGAGTCGCGGAGATTGCAGCGCAACGAGGGGCGGTCTCCGCCGCCCGTGCTCGGACGGCCCTGTCCACACTGTTCAATTGGGCTATTCGAGAGGGGCTCGATATTCCTGGAAATCCGGTGCTCGGCACCAACCGTCCCGAACAGCCGAAATCCCGAAACCGAGTGCTATCCGACGCAGAGCTAGCGGCGATTTGGCAGGCCTGCAGAGATGACGACTATGGGCGTATAGTGCGCTTGCTGCTCCTCACGGCTCAGCGGCGCGATGAAGTCGGTGGAATGCAATGGCCGGAGCTAGATACCTCGGCCGAGCGCTGGGTCCTGCCTAGCGCTAGGTCCAAAAATCATCGTGAGCACGAGCTGCCGCTCGTCCCAGCCGCCTTGGCCCTGTTACCGCCCCGGCAGGATGATCGCGACTGCGTCTTTGGCGATGGTCCTCGCCGAAAGGGCGATAAACATCGTGGGTTCTCTGGCTGGTCCAAATCGAAGGCCGCGCTTGATACGCGCATTCTTGCCGCGCGGAAGATGGTTGACGAACATGCTAAGCCCCTACCCAATTGGACCCTGCATGATCTTCGTCGGACGGCTGCAACCGTAATGGCGGATCGGTTGGGCGTCCTTCCGCATGTCGTAGAAGCGATCTTGAACCACGTAAGCGGCCACCGGGCGGGCGTAGCGGGAATTTATAATCGGGCTCGTTATCGAGCCGAAATGCGATATGCACTGGAAAGCTGGGCTGAACATCTAGCTCGGACGTTGCGGCCTCTCACCATCGCAACACCGCCATAAAGAGGACATTCTGTTGCAGGTAGCGTTTTCCAAGCAGTACTCGCACCACGCCAGATTGGGCTTCCTCGCGAAATAGAACAAGCACGGCGTCAAAGACAGCTCATGATCGCACTGCTGACGAAGCGCCCGCCCGATCGATCCGCATGTAGCAACATTCTGCTGAGGATCAAAGGGATACAGGCGATTCGCGTGGCAGATGAGACGGAGGACCTTCACCGTTCACGCCAATGCGCTTGGGATGCTGTACCAAAATCGGTGATCTCGAAGTTTCAAGTAAGGGCATTATGGCTACTCTTTCCGAAATGAGAATGGGGCAGCTTAGCGATCGATTGAGCAACGCAGCTGCCCTTCAGATTCGCTTAGGCATGGCCCGCGCTAACATGCATGCAAGCGCCTTGATAAAGCGGCTAATTAAGTTGAGTACGACTTGGCGGTCACGCGCCTGGGCTTGACCCACCGAAAATGTGCATTCGTCGCACGGTGATGGTGGCCAAAAGCGACCTCAGCTCGCCGGGCGCGGCAATCCCAACAAGTCACGCAGGGTCGAACCGTCGTACTCGCTTCGGAACAGGCTGCGGCGCTGCAGCTCCGGCACGAGGCCGTGGACCAACTCCTCCAAACCACCTGGAAGATATGGGACCTGCAACATGAAGCCGTCGCATGCGTCCGCCTCGAACCACTCCTGCATGCGATCGGCCACCGAACCAGGCGTGCCGGCAAATCCGCTGGTGGTTCTCCCCGCACCGTAACGCTGCCCCAGCTCGGCGATGCTTAAGCCCGAGCGACGCGTCAATTCGGAGACCTCGCGGTAGTGCCCTTCGACGCCGGGAACGTCGAGGTTCTCAGGCAGGACCTGATCCTGTGGGAAGCGCGAGAGGTCGACGCCAAGATGATAGGACAATGTCGAGAGACCGGACTCGGGATGAGATAATTCGTGGAGCTCGTCATGCAGCGCCTTCGCCTGCTTGTCCGTGTCGGCAATGACAGGGACGATGCCGGGTAGCACCTTGATCGTGTCCGGGTCACGGCCGAAACGGACCGCGCGGGCGCGCAGGTCTTTGCGGAACTCGACGGCGACGTCGATCAGGCCCGGGGTCACGAAGATGATCTCGGCCCATCGCGCGGCGAAGTCACGGCCGCGATGGGAAGCCCCGGCCTGGATGAAGACCGGGCGCCCCTGCGGCGACCGGCTGACATTGAGCGGGCCTTGCACGTTGAACCATTTGCCGGAATGGTCGATCCGGTGCACCCGGGCAGGATCGGCGAACAGCGGCGTCTGGCGATCACGGACCAGCGCACCATCCTCCCACGAATTCCACAGCTTGGTCACGACCTCGAGAAATTCGTCGGCGCGCTCGTAGCGCCCCTCGCGCGAGAGCTGCTCGGTCAGGCCGAAATTGCGGGCCTCCGCCTCCTGAAACGAGGTGACGATGTTCCAGGCGGCGCGACCGCCGCTGAGATGATCGAGCGTTGCGAGCGCCCGCGCCAGCACATAGGGCTGGGCGTAGGTTGTCGAAATGGTCGCGCCAAGACCGAGATGCTTGGTCGCGCCCGCGATGATCGAGAGCACCACCAGCGGATCGAGCCGTAGCGCGCCCAGCGCGCCGTAGCGGAGCTGGCTGTCCAGGCTGCCGCCCAGTGTGTCCGGGATTGCAAGGATGTCCGCGATGAAAAGAAGATCGAACCGCCCCTGCTCCAGCAGCCGGCCGATATTCTGGTAGTAGGCGGCGGATAGCAAGTCGCCGTCCGCCTCGGGATGCCGCCATCCGGCGTGGCTGCCGGAGACGGGACCCGCGGAGACAAACGCAGCAAGGTGCAGTTTCTTGTCAGGCATGGGTCAGCTCACAGTCCATGAGATCTCGACGGGCCCGCCACGTTTAAGTGTGTTGTAGATCGGGCAGTTGGCCGTGAAACCGGCAACCAGCGTCTCGGCTTCGCCTGCCGTTACACCGGACAGGCGCACGGCGATGCGAATCCATTCGTACTGCGTCGGATCAGTGGCGTGGCGCTGGAACGAGACTTCCGATCCTGCTTCGCGCAGCACGATCCCTCGTTCTTTCGCCGTCTTCTGGATCAGCCCGAGCGAGCAGGAGCCGACCGACGACAGCAGCAATTCACCGGCGTTGATCGCCTCGCCGGGGCCGCCGACGGCGACACGCTGGTCGGAGATGAAGTGGGTCGTTCCTGCGCTGAGCAAATAGCGGCCGAACTGGCCGATGGTGGCAGAGGTGATCGACACCGTCTCGCCGACTTGAGCGTTCATCATGCTTCTCTGTGTTGTTGGTTGGCCGTCGCTGCTTATGCGCCGAGCTCCAGCGCGACGGCCTTCTTCGCGGCATCGAACTGCGTGCCAAGCAGAAACGATCGAACGTCGACCTTGTTCGGCAGGACACCGAGCGCGCGGAAATTGTCGGCGAGATCCTGGGTCGACGCGGCCGCTGCTTCATCGATCGGTTTCAGCGCGACCGCGGTCGACTCGGACAGCCTGGCATCGCGGACGAGCTTTTCGTAGACGGCCTGTTCAGTCCCATTTGGCGGAAGGCCGCCTTGCGACGCCCAGAGCGCAACGGATTCAGCGGGATGCGCGAAGATATAGGCCTGAGTTTCCCGAATGATTTTCACGAATTTGGCGAAGAGCTGTGGATACTTCATAGCGACGTCGCTGCGTGCGACGTAGAAGGCATAGTCATAGGTCTTCACGTCGGGCAGCAGACGCGCCTTGCCGCCGAGCTTTGTCAACGCGAGCGCCGTGGCCGGCTGCCAGTGAATCCAGCCGTCGATGCTGCCCTGCGCGAATGCCGTGAACGCATCTGCCCCGCTCAGGCTGACGGCCGAGACGTCAGACAATCGGAGGCCGGCGGTCTCCAGATATTTGATCAGGCTGTAGGTACCCGTTGTTCCATTCTGATGGGCGATCTTCTTGCCCTTCAGATCGGCCGCGGTCTTGATCGCGGAATTGGCCTGCACAAGAAATTCGACTTCGTCGACGGGCAGCGGATAGGCCGCGAGCGGCACGATCGGAACGCGCGCCGGAACGGCGTTTACGACCGCGGTTGCGGTTGCGAACGTGAAATCGACCGAGCCGGCCTTGATCGCCTCCATCACCGGAAGGGATGCCGTGAAGCCGGGTTGCCAGACGATCTTGGTTCCGAGCTCCTGCCAGAGATTACGGCCACCCACGCCTGCCCGCAGCGACGCCCAGACGCCGGTGCGGCTGTCTCCGATGACTGCGACGGTCAGTTGTGACGGTGCCAGGTCGGCCGCCTTCGCGCACGGTATTCCACCCAAACCTGCAGAGGCCGCGGCAAGTCCCGCGCCGACCGACAACACCGTTCGCCGCGAGATGCCAGCGCGATCGCTTGTCGAGTCACTCAAACTCATATCATCATCCTTTCGTCTGTTCACGCAACGGCAGCCAGGTCGCGCTCGGCCGTCAGCAGACCGTCGAGCAGCTCTTCCTTGAGGGTCGCCAGCGCCGGATCGCCGCGATGCCGGGGACGCGGCTGATCGAAGATCAGGTCGCGCGCGATGCCGCCGTCCTTGACCAAGAGCACGCGATCGGAGAGCAGCAACGCTTCCTCGACGTCGTGCGTCACCAGCACGACGGTGCGCGGACGCGCGGCGAGCAATTGCTCCAGCAGCAACTGCATCGCGGCCCGGGTGATGGCGTCGAGCGCACCGAACGGCTCGTCGAGCAGCAGCAGGTCCGGCTCGTGGATCAACGCCCTCGCTAGCGCAACACGCTGGCGCTGGCCGCCCGACAGCCCGATCGGAAATTCGCTTTCGCGCCCCCGCAACCCGACCGCGTCAAGGATGCGCCCGGCGTCCTGCTTCCTGCCCTTGATGCCCAGCAGCACATTGCCGAGCACGGTCCGCCACGGCAGCAGACGATCCTCCTGGAACATCAGGCGCACGTCCGCCTTGCGGCCCGTCGCGCGGAGCTCGATGCGGCCGCGCCAGGGCGCGTCCAGCCCTGCGACGAGGCGCAGCAGCGTCGACTTGCCGGCTCCGCTCGGCCCGATGATCGAGACGAACTGGCCGGCGGCGATGTCAAGATCGACGCCGTTCAGGACCGTGCGGCCGACGAATGACTTACCGACCGAACGCAGGCTGACGCTGGCTCCGTTCATGCCTTCACCCGATCCGCATAGTTCGGGTGCCAGCGCAACAGCCGCCGTTCGATCAAGCGCGTGACGAGATCCGACAGCCAACCTGCGATGGCGTAAAGGACGATGGCCAGCACGATGATGTCGATGCGCAACAGCTCACGGGCGTTCTGCACGAGATATCCAACGCCGTCCCGCGACGCGATCGTTTCACCCACGACCAGAGTGAGCCAGGCCACGCCGAGCGCATAGCGCATGCCGACCAGGATCGGCTGCAGCGCCGCCGGCAGAATGATCGACCAGACCAGTTCGGCGCGGCCAAGGCCGTAGGATTTTCCGAGTTCGACCAGCTTGGGATCGACATTGCGGATGCCCCCGACCGTGTTGATGTAGACCGGGAACAGCGACCCCATCGCAACGAGAATGAGCCGCGGTTCCTCGCCGATTCCAAACCAGAGGATCATCAGCGGCACCAAGGCCAGGTGCGGAATGGTGCGGATCATCTGCAGCGAGCGATCGAAAAGATCGTGCAGCGGCTCGAACAGCCCGACGGCCAGACCGAACAGCAGCCCACCGAAGGCGCCGATGCTAAAGCCGATCGCGACCCGACGAAGGCTGACAAGGATGTCGTGCTGCAATTCGCCGCGCTCCGCAAGCTGCCGTGCAGCGTCCCAGATGTCGGATGGAGCCGGCACGATCGCCGTGGACACGATCCCCGTCGCCGACAAGAATTGCCAGACCAGGAGCAGGCCGAACGGCAGAAGCCAAGGTAGAAAGAAAGAGCGCCACGTCAGGCCGTGCGTGCGCGATCCCGACATCTCCGACGGACGCGCAACGTCGGCCACCACCGTCATCACGGATTGGCCGGCATGGGGGAGTGATCCCGTACGACCCGCCGCAGGCGACGCTGTCACACCGGCAGGTCTGGAAAGTAACGACGCATCCGTCATGAATTCGAACTTGCTCCGTCTCACCTGAGACGTCGCCACCTTCGCAAACTCCGGCGCGCAATTCGATGGTAGCAAAATTCATTTTTCGCGCGCCGGCATCAATGCCGTTCTACGGCGCTCGACCTTCTGCAGAATGTCCTTTCAATTTAACGATGCCCTGCGCGACATAATGCGGCTGAGAGGATTTCTCGAAGCTGAGCTCAGACTAACGCGCGACCGAGGCGGCAATTGTTGGCGTGTTCAGTCTTATACCAACCTCAATTGAGCGTTTGCACCAGAAACAAACCGACTGTCGCGCTCACTGGCCCTATCCGGAGGCATTTGTTGTCCGTCTCACGCGAAATTTGGAATGGCCACGTCTCTTCATTTCGCTTCCCCTGTGCATCTTCTTAGATCCGCAAATCGTGACCCGATCGACCCACCCATCATCAGGAGCTATCCATCACCGCGCGCTTCTCTTCGCTCTCGCATTCCCGACGACCAGTTCCTCCGAAAAACGGCTCCATCCCACATTCGTCGCGAAAGTATGTCGGAAGTACCGGCCATAGGCGCGCCGCCCTTTCTCTTCGCTCTCCCTCAGGAAAGCTTGCGACAACGCTATCCTGCATCTTCTTGGTTCGCACATGTTGCAACGACGGGAAATAGGCGAGGTCGCGGTCATCGTAGTCGTGACGCCAGTTTTCGACTTTACGTGGCTTAAGCGCGCCAATCAGCCGGAGGAAGCTGGCCTCAACGGCGCATGCAAGCTTTCCTCCACCTATATCTCGACACGTTCGATCTCGGGATTCATCTGACCTTCGGCCATTCCATCAAGCCTAGCGGCACCGGCTATTTGCCTGCGAAGGCGCCAAACCCCGGTATCGCATCAAGCCAGCCGATTGAGCTTCCGAAACACGGGCGATGCAGCGCACGTGCTGTCAATGAAGCACTCGACGAACCTCTCGTTGTCATCCGCAGGTATGGAAGCCGGTAGAAGTCGCGCATCACGGCAACGTTACCGCATCTGTCTGGAATGGCCCCGAGGCCCTTTCAGACGATACAAAATGCGTTATCCTTGCCGAAACCGAATGCTTGGAATGCCGATCGAATTTCAGCTCGGCTTTCTGGTCATCTGGAACTCAAGTTCGGTCCATGATAAATTAGCGCTTGAAACCTTAGGGGAAAGCGCTTGTGGCGAATCCAGGTATGAGAGGCCGACCGATCGAGCCGTGGGTGCGAGTGCGCAGGAGCGGGCGTACTTGGAGAGGCAAGTCCGTCGTCACCGTGTAGCGCGGTCGCTATCTGAGTGATGCCGCGCGCATCCTGCGGTGCCCGGAAGGATTGCCAAGCAAGTCTGTGGCTGCCGAACTCGGCCTCCACGAACACACCGTTGGCAAGTGGCGTCGCCGACTTTTGAGAAGCGCTGTGATGGCCTGCTTGACGAGGCACGCCCTGGCCGCCCTCGAACCATCAACGACGATCAGGTTGCCGCGGTGACCGAGCGGACGTTGCGGACGACGCCAGCCGGTGCGACGCACTGGTCGATCCGCTCGATGCTGCGGAAACCGGCTTTTCCCACACCACCATCCGCCCAATGTGGGCGGCGTTCGGTTTGCAGCCGCACACTAGCCAGACATTCAAGCCATCGAGCGATCCGCTGTTCGTCGACAAGGTACGGGACATCGTCGGGGTTACCTGTCCCCGCCGAACCGAGCCCTTGTCCTCAGCATCGATGAGAAAAGCCACATTCAGGCACTCGATCGCGAGCAGCCGGTCTTGCCGATGATGCCCGGGCACACCGAGCGTCGTACGCACAGCTATGTGCGGCATAGTACGACCACGCTCTTGCCGCGCTCGATGTCGCCTCGGGGTTCGTCATCGGCAAATGCTACATGCGCCAGCGGGCAGTCGAGTTCTTGAAGTTTTTAAAAGGATCGATGCTCAGTCCTGAAGGCCTCGATGTCCATATCGTCATGGACAACTACGCCACCCACAAGACACCCAGGATCAAAGCGTGGCTCGCCCGTCGGCCGTATCATGTCCACTTCACGCCGACTTCCGCGTGGATCAATCAGGTCGAACGCTGGTTCGCTGGGCTCACCCGAAAGTAGATCCAGCGAAGTGTTCACATTTCCGTCAGGCAGCTCGAGGCCGACATGCGTACCTTCATCGACCTGCATAACAAAATCCCAAGCCCTTCAAATGGACCAAGCCTGCTGACCAGATTCTGGCTTCCGTCAAACGCTTCTGCCACAAAGCCCAGCAAACCTTATGTGGCGAACTTTAGATTGACGTGACTAGTGTCAAATCGCATTCAGAAAAAACCGCATCACCGAGTTGCTGCTAACCGAGGAGCTGCTACCCCGCAACTTTCGGCGGTAGCAGGAGGGATGGGACGCGGATACTTAAGACGCATTGGCCTTCCGCGAAATGACCTCGCCAAGCTTGCGATTCTCTGTCTTGTCGATCCAGTTCGATACGAGGCGGAAGTTCTGGTCGAAAAGTCGAAAACGCGCCGAACCTCGATCTTCAGCGCGGTATCCTGCCGGGCACGCGGCCGACATCCTGCCCAGATCGCGCGGCTTGGCGACATTGGCGCGGTACGTCGAGGGGGGCGATCGGCAGGATCTTGCAGATCGGCTCGACCCCATGCGCCCCACGATGATCGTCGATGAAGGTGATTATTCTATGGACCGGCGGTCGACCTCGTTGGCCTGCCCAACCGCGCGGTTCTCCCGTCCAGCGCCTTCAGCTTCTCGGCCATCTCAGTCGGAACGCCGGCCCGCTGCCCGCTGTCGACTTCGGCGTTCTTGACCCTGTCATGCAGCGTCTGCGGCATGCAGCCATCTTGGCCGCAATCGAGGTAACCGCCGTCCAGCGCGACGGGACTCGCTCGCGCGATCCAGAACAATCCGAACCGCACGGGCCCGTACCTCGGGTGAAAACTTGTTCGTCGTCTTGCTCGTCATGGCTCCCTCTCTTAGGAGTTGGAGCCCCGGCAACCTGGGGCGGTTCAAGGTCACGGGTTGCTGATGCGCGAACGACGATCGGGCCGGCATTGACCCGAAGCACCGACACGGCTGATGTTCGCCGGCCTTCTTATCGTTGCACGATCGCAAATTGACGCTCCCCTTACCCATCACAGTATGGACGAAAACCTCGCGGCCAGCGCGCTAGGGTTTAGGCCCGTACAGAACATCACATCAAACGGTCTCGTCGATGTTCTCAAGCCTTGATGTACAACGAAGAAGGCCGGACGGTGATCGGCAATTGGCTCCCGGTTTTGCTGCAAGATGACGTCGGCGCCACCAGCCGGTCAACGAAACTGGCGATATGCGCTACCCTTTACCTCCCCTTTACGATTTTCGAAGCCACGCATTTGGAGCGCAGGTAAGATTAACGCCAAACGCGTCGGTGTAGTAAGTATCCACCAAGAATCCTGATTGCTCCATCATTTGCAAGCCATCGATCACCTCTTTATTTGCTTCTATGGGAACATCTTCGATTACATAATAGTCTCCCGACGCTAAAAACTCTTTGAGATAAGAAAATATCGAAAATACTTGAACGTGGGCGTCGTCGACCACGAGCCAAGGATGAGGTAACTGCATCAACAGCCTTTTGTCCAAAGTCTCGACTTGTGAAAGGTCAACCTGATGAAATTTGAGGAATGGATGTTTTGCGTTTTCATGGATACGGTCGATGTTCAAGTCAAAGGAGTGAACAAGAAGGCCGAGGTCGATAGCGGGCAGCGGACCGGCATTGCGACCGACACGGCCGAGAAGCTAAGGCGCTCGAACGGGAGAACCGCGAGCTTCGGCAGGCCAACGAGATCCTGCGCAAGGCAAGCGCCTATTTTGCGATGGCGGAGCTCGACCGCCGGTCCAAGCCATGATCGCCTTCATCGACGATCATCGTGGGGCGCATGGGGTCGCGCCGATCTGCAAGGTTTTGCCGATCGCCCCCTCGACCTACCATGCCCATGTCGCCAAGCGGCGCGATCCCGCCAGGTTGTCGGCGCGCGCCAGGCAGGATGCTGCTGTGAAGATCGCGATTCGACGCGTCTTTGACGAGAACTTCTCCGTCTACGGCGTGCGCAAGGTCTGGCGCCAACTCAAACGCGAAGGCTTCGATGCCGCCCGTTGCACAGTGTCGCGGCTGATGCGGGACATGGACCTACAAGGGGTCATCCGCGGCAAGCCCGTCAAAACCACGATCAGCGGCGCCATGCCCGCTGGATCGCGTCAATCGCCAGTTCAAGGGGCCAAGACAGCACGTTCTCTGGCTCTCCGACTTCACCTATGTCGCGACCTGCACGGGCTTTGTCTACGTCGCCTTTGTGATCGACGCCTATGCCCGCAGGATCGTGGGCTGGCGAGCCTCGCGCACGGCGCATGCAGGCTTCGTGCTCGATGCGCTGGAGCAGGCATTGCATGATCGACGGCCGGTCCATCGTGGCCGGCTCGTGCATCATAGCGACAGGGGTAGCCCAATACGTTTCCATTAAGTACACAGAGCGCTTGGCTGAAGCTGGTGTCGAGCCTTCTGTCGGTAGCGTCGGAGACTCCTATGACAATGCTGTCGCCGAAACCATCAACGGTCTCCATAAGGCCGAAGTGATCCATCTGCGCGGCCCATGGCGCAGCTTCGAGGCCGTCGAGATTGCGACGCTGGAATGGGTGGATTGGTTCAACAACCGAAGGCTCCTCGAGCCCATCGGCAACATCCCGCCTGCCGAAGCCGAGCAACGCTACTACGCCATGCTGGAACAACCCGCCACGGCGGCATGACCTAAACCAAATGGCCTCCGGCAACCCGGGGCGGTTCAAAAGGGAGCCTAACATCAGGCTCCCTGCTGTCGGCCTAGCGACCGCCCACATGAACCCGACCAGTTCACGGGCGAAAACAGTTGCGGACCACCGTCGTGGTTTATCGCTTGCAGCCAGCTTACTGTAGCGGGCCGTCAAGCGGCTCCGTGCTTTCCACGCAATCTCGTGCAAGCTTGGCGATACCCATTCGATCCGGTATATGCTCGCCCATTTGGACTATCGTCGGTCCCCCTCGATGGCTGCGAGCGCCACCTTCGCCTTGAAAGCCGCAGTGTGGTTGCGCCGTGCTCGTCTGCTCATCGTCTCTCCTGATTCGCGGGTCAATCTTGCCCGCCGTCAGGCAGAAACTCCACTTATCGCGCTGTTCAGATTTGCGGGACCAGCTCAGTTGCCCGCCGTCAGGCAGAATCTCCACTTAGGGTCCTGTTCAGATTTCCCGAGCCGGCTCTTAAGGGCTTAGTTACATTTGGGAGCACCTGTCGCCACCATCATTCACCTCTCCAAGAACTGCGAAGTCGCCAATGACGCGTATGGCGGGAATGTGAGGTGGTTTTCTATGCTCAACTTGAACAAACAATGTGATGGGGACAGCAAGAATACGGTCGGACCACTCATCGACATAACTACTAACCCTGGTGGGTTCACGCGATAACTGGCTTTGCTATGGTCGCATGCCGACGCAAGTTGGGACAGAATGGCCGGTTCGCTTCAATTTGAGGGCTCCAGTCCCATTCGAGGCAGCAACCCGACCTCTCTGTACAAATGGAACGACAGGCACCAAGCAACTTACGTTACTCGGTGCGCTCGAACATGTAGCATAGGACGTAAGCGCAAATGCTCGACAGCTCGAACGAACGTACGCATACGACGAAGGCCGCCTGATTGGCGCGTGCGCGCGAACACAGCGAGAGGTCAGGCAGCCTGCTGATCGGCGGCCTTGTCGACCTGACGCAGGAGCTTCCATTCCCAGGGCAGCAGCTCGTGCAGACGCGATGCGGGATGATCGGCGATACGGGCCAAGACGTCGGCGAGCCAGGCCTTGGGATCGACGTCGTTGAGGCGACAGGTCGTGATCATCGTCAGCATGATGGCAGCACGGTCGGCACCACGCTCGCTGCCGGCGAAGGTCCAGTTCCGCCTTCCCAAAGCGATGCCTCTCAGTGCACGCTCAGCGCAATTATTGGTCAAGCAGATCCTGCCATCGTCGAGGAAGCCGGCGAATCCGTCCCAGCGCCTAAGCATGTAGTTGATCGGCTTCAGGACCTCGGAGGAACGCGAGAGGGTTTCGCGCTCGCGGAGCAACCAGGAATGCATGTCGTCGAGAAGCGGCTTGCTCTTCTCCTGGCGCACGGCGCGCCGCTCGTCGGCGCTAAGGCCATTGACGGCGCGCTCGATCTCGAACAGCGCGTCGAGGCGCCTGACCGCCTCTAGCGCGATCGGAGAGACCGGTTTGCCCTTCTTGCCTTCGCGAGCATTTTTCTCGATATCAGCCAGCTCAAAGAAGCCCCGCCGCGCATGGGCCAGGCAAAATGCCGGTGTAATCGGCTGCGCCTTCTTCTGCGGGTCAAACAGCGGCTCGAAGCCGCTGTAGCAATCGGCCTGCAGGATGCCGGCGAAGGCGGCCAGATGTCTCTGCGGATGCTCGCCTCGTCGGTCGCTTGAGGCGTAATAGACCGCCGCAGGCGGCGCAGGCCCCGCGAACGGCCGGTCATCCCGCACATACGTCCAGATCCGGCCAGTCCTGCACTTGCCCTTCGCCAGGATACGGATGGTGGTGTCATCGCCATGAAGGCGCTCGGCGGCGAGCACATGGCGTTCGATCAAGTGGAACAGCGGCATGACGGCGAAGGTCCCGTGGCCGACCTGGTCGGCCAGCGTCGATAACGACAGCTCGATCCCCTCGCACTTGAAGCGCGCGCTCTGGCGATTGAGCGGGATATGCATGCCGAAGTTGTCGAACAGGATGGTCGCCAGCAACTGCGGGCCGATGAAGCCGCGCGGCGTGGCATGGAACGGCGCCGGTGGCTGGCTGATCTTCTCGCAATCGCGGCAGGTGAACTTCTCGCGTACCGTCTCGATGACCTTGAAGCGGCGCGGGATCTCCTCCAGCGTCTTGGTCACATCTTCGCCGACCTTCGCCAGCCGCGATCCACCACAGCAGGCACAGGTCGTTGGTGCCTCGATGACGAGGCGCTCGTGTTCGATATCGTCCGGCCACGGCTTGCGCACCGGTCGCTTGCGCACGAAGGGACGGACGTCCTGCGTCTTCGCAGCTACGGCCTGTGCGGCAAGCTCATCCTCGCTCGCTGTGGTAACAAGTTCTTCGAGTTCCAACTCCAACTGCTCAAGCAGGCGTGCCGAGCGCTCGGATCGCTGCCCGTGCAGTTCGCGTTTGAGCTTCTCGATTCGTAGCTCAAGCTGCGCGATCAGCGCCTCGTTGTCCGACAACTCCGCCCGCGCACTGGCAGCCATCGCTTCGGCTCGCAGCCGCGCCTCACGCTCGGCTTGCAGCGCCGCCAAAGCACTGACAAGGTCCGATGGAAGATCGTCCGGCTTCGATATCATGAAGCCATTGAATCAGATCGAGCCGCAGATTCAAACCGTAAAAACGGTTATCCCACTCGCGTCGGACGCTGAGTTTCTTGAGGATGGCGCCAGTCGATGCCGGACAGCAGATAGGAGAGCTGCGCCGGCGAGATCGTCACCGATTCACCGGCTACCGATGGCCAGATGAACCTTCCTCTCTCGAGTCTTTTGGTGAACAAGCAGGCGCCCTGGCCATCGTGCCAGATCATCTTCACAAGATCGCTGCGCCGACCGCGAAAGACGAACAAATGACCGCTGAGCGGGTCTTTGCGCAGGACCTCCTGCACTTGGAGCGCCAACGACGGAAAGCCTCTGCGCATATCCGTGTGGCCGGTCGCGAGCCACACGCGTGCGCCGGTCGGAACCGGGATCATCGTCGCACCAGAGCATCGAGAACTCGACGCAGCGCGTCTCCATCAACGTCGCCATCGACCCGGATGCGGTGCCCGCCACCAAGATCAATCTCGATGATGCCCTGGCTCTTCCGTCGACGCGCCGTCATCGTCAATGGCACTTCGGCCACCTCCCGAGGCAGTACGGGCGGCCCAATCTCGACCGGCATGAACGGCGCGATACTCGTATGGCTTTGCTTGCAAAGGTCTTTGCGCCACCTGAACAGCTGGCTCACATGAAGGCCGGCCATGCGAGCCACCTCGGAAACACTGGCTCCGGGCTCGAGCGATGCTGCAACCAGCCGTTCCTTCTCATCCTGCGACCACCGCCGCCGCCTCTCGACCGATGCGATCACCTCTGTCCGCGAAATCGTCATAGCGCTTCTCCTAGGATTACCCCTAGGACCTGCAGCGCTCGCGTCCGTCAAACAAGGCGGCCTTCAATGGAGGCATACGAACGAACTCAACGCATGGGACCGCGATCACTTCTTTCACCCAGCGACGCATGCCGGAGCGCATGCGCGAGGTGAACATTCAACGCGCATAATCGCTAGGGGGGATGGGGTCTACATCACTGATACGTCCGGCCGAATTAGCCTCGACGCCTTCGCAGGCCTTTTTTGCGTGAATGTCGGATACGGCCGCCAGAAGATAGCCGAGGCGATTGCGAAACAAGCGAAGGAACTCGCCTACTATCACGCTTATATTGCCAACGGCACGGAAGTCTCCATCAGGTTATCGAAGATGATCATAGACCGTGCGCCGGTTGGCATGAGCCGGGTCTATTTTGGTCTCTCGGGCTCTGATGCGAACGAGACCACTATCAAACTGACCTGGTATTATAACAACGTGCTCGGCCGACCGGAGAAAAAAAAGATAATCTCTCGCTGGCGCGGGTATCACGGATCAAGCGTGATGACGGGGTCTCTGACGGGGCTTGAACTGTACCACAACGCTTTTGACCTACCGCGTGCGCCGATTCTGCACACTGAGGCACCTTGCTATTTCCGCCGCGCCGACCGGACCTTGACCGAGGAGCAGTTCGCCCAAGCATGCGCGGACAAGCTCGAAGCCCTGATCCTGGCCGAAGGGCCCGATACAGTCGCTGCATTCATCGGGGAGCCGATCTTAGGCGCAGGTGGTATCGTTCCGCCCCCCACAGGCTACTGGAAGAAGGTCCAGTCGGTGCTAGACAAATATGACATTCTGCTCATCGCGGACGAAGTCGTCACCGGGTTCGGCCGTCTTGGGACCATGTTTGGGTCCGAACACTACGGCATTCGGCCGGATCTAATCACCATCTCAAAAGGCCTCACCTCCGCGTACGCGCCGCTATCGGGCGTCATCGTTTCTGACAAGATTTGGCAGATGCTCGTGAAAGGCTCCGATCAACTCGGTATGATTGGTCACGGCTGGACCTATTCCGCCCATCCGATCTGCGCGGCGGCTGGCGTTGCAAATCTCTAGGTGATCGAAGAGATGGGCTTAGTAGCCAATGCTCGCGATACCGGCGCCTATCTCCGCGCGGCACTAACCGAAGTGCTCGGCAGCCACGAAAACGTCGGGGACGTACGCGGGGACGGGCTGATGGCTGCGGTGGAATTTGTTGAAGACAAGGATGACCGCGCCTTCTTCGATTCAACCAAAAAAGTTGGTCAGCAGGTAGCCGCAGCTCTGCTCGAGCGCGGCGTCATCGGCCGGGCGTTGCCGCAAGGCGATATTCTCGGCCTTGCCCCGCCGCTGTGCTTAACAAGGGACGAAGCCGATATCATCATCGAGAACGCCGCGAAGGCAGTCAATGCCGTATTTGCTAAACGATCAGTGGTCCGGTTGAATAGAGACTAAGGTCCTAAGGATGCGAGCAGCCTTCAGAGCATGAGCGTAAGCATGGCTTTACGCGCTGTTTTCATCGGCGCTTGACGTCTATTTTGATCGCAGCTTATGGCGGCGGCATCCACTTTTCGTAGAATGCGTTGGCGGCGCCGTCGAGCGCCGCCCGGTCGATGACGTACGGATCAAACCGCTCGGGACCCGAGAGACGCAGTTTCCGTGCTCCGGAATGCCTTGGAGAGCTTTTGCCCTCATTCTCTCGAACAGTGCGCGTGCAGCTTTCGTCTGATTCTGCTTGACGCCCTGCAATCTCAGGGACTTGCAGGAAGCCCTCAAAGCGTCTTGAATCTGACGCTGCGGTCCAGATTGCATATCTTCTGCCAATTCGCGACAATCAGCGGTCGCTCCAACACTCTCCTAGGGCAGTAAGAAACTCGATTGTCTCAACCCCTCAAGGTCCGCCGCTCGCATCGGTCACGATGATCGGGGCTCCTGGAGCGCGCTGCTCGATATCGAGCTCGAGCCTAAGACGTTGAAGACACCTGTTCCGACCGATCCACGCGCTCCGGCGCAACCGGCATGCTGAACTGGAAGACGGCCCCTCGAGGGTCATTGGCGCCCGCCCACATCCGCCCCCCATGCGCCTCAATGATAGAATGGCAAATGGCCAGCCCCATGCCCATGCCTTCGGACTTGGTGGTGTAAAACGCCTCAAACACGCGATCAGCGCCGTTCGGATCGAGGCCTGGACCCGTATCCCGAAAAGTGACCAATACGTTATTCGAGCCATCTGTCCGCGCACTGATCAGTAACTCGCGGTCACCTTCGTTGATCTCGCTCATGGCCTCGATGGCGTTCATGATCAGGTTGAGAATCACCTGCCGGACCTGGACACGATCTGCCCGGACAAGCGGCAACGCCTCAGGTCGTCGCGTTTGCACCCATACATCATTCTTTGCAAGTTCCGCGCGAACTAGAGCCAGCACCTCTAAGATCAATTCGTCAATAGCGAGAAGCTCCGTTTGCACAGGAGCCTTATTCATAAGTGCGCGGATCCGGCGGATCACGTTCCCTGCGCGCATACTGTCACGGATAATCAAACCGAAGGTCTGCCGAACTTCTTCCAAATTTGGCGGTTGGGCACCGAGCCAATTTAGCCCTGCCCCCGCATTACTGCTGATCGCGGCAATCGGCTGGTTGACCTCATGGGCGATTGAGGCGGCCAGCTGTCCCATTGTCGTGATCCGATTGGCGTGTGCAAGCGACAACAGAGTCTCGCGATACCGTCGTTCGCTTTCACGGGCTTCCGTTTCCGCTCTCTTTCGCTCTGTCAGGTCCAGGACGAAGCCAACACCTTGGTCGTGCCGCGCATCGAATACGGCGAGGCCAATTAGCACCGGCACGCGGCTGCCATCCTTGCGGACATACTCTTTCTCGAACTGTTGAACAGCTCCGGTCCTTTTTGCTTCTGTTCCCGCATTCAGTGTGCGCTCGTGCCATTCTGGCGGTGTCAGGTCGAGACCGTTCACTCGCCCCGCGACGAGATCCGCTCGGTCGTATCCAACCATCGTGAGGAAGGTTTGATTTGCCTCGATGATCTCGCCTCCTTCGCGAATGATAAATATTCCGATGATGTTAGCGTCGAGTAAGCGCCGGATTTTCGACTCCCGTTGCTGAACTTCGCTGTACAACCGGCTGTTTTCCAGCGCTGTTGCAGCTTGCGAGGCAAGCATTTTCAGCACCGAGTTGCGAGCAGCCGAGAATATGCGTGCGGCGAGATTATTCTCCAGATAAAGTACGCCGATCAGCTTGCCCTGCGTGATCAGTGGCAGGCAAAGTATAGAACGCGCTTTGCGGTCGCGGATATACGGATCTTCCGCAAATGAAGGCTCGGCGGCAGCATCTTCGAGAATGACGTTTTCGCGGACACGTAGGACGAAATGCAGGACGGACTCGGGAAGTGCCATCGGAGTTACGGGCAGTTCATTCACCTTTACAAGCAGCGCATCCGCTACCGTTGTGGCTTCCGCCTCGATCCGTGGCTCGCCTCCATGCAGCAGAATTAACAAACCTCGTTCGGCGCCGGCCTGCTCAATGGCAGTCCGCATAAGCGTGTCGATTAGTTTTTGAAGAACAATCTCGCCGGAAATCGCCTGCGACACTTTTGTCACCGTCGCGAGATCAAGATGCTCAACGGGAGCTCCGATCCTCATTCCATTCACGGCAGGAGTGGTCTCCTCATGGGTGAGATGGGGATTCAGCTCCTCAAGCTGACGCACTTTGCCATCTGCTCCCCAACGAAGGTAGCCGCGTCGCGCATCCTGCAGGTAAACCCTGGAGATTCTGCCAAAACCGCGCGCAGCATAAAAGCGCGCTGCAAGTTCGCAAGCGATTCCCTCGTGGTGGGCGAAACCGTTACGTGCTGCCGTCTGGATTGAGTGTTCATACAGTCGCATTGCGTCTGCATCGCGGTATTGGCGCCTTGCAATTTCAGCGCCGACCAAGGCAACCCGATTCTCAAAATTTTCCGGGCAATTCGTCGCCCATATCTCCAGCTGTCTGTAATGGGCATCAATGATATCCCAATGTTGCTGTTGTTCGCTTTCGCCTAGGTTGTCGCAATAACATGAGTGAGACAACGCACCATAGAAGTGAAACTCCGCGGTCAAGGACTCTGTCGGTATAGTCCATAATTTGGGCTCCGCCTTGGAGCGAGCATCAACAGCCGCAGCATAATCGCCGGCTAGAAATCGCGCCTGAAGTTTGCGGATCCAGTAGACGGGTTCGCTAGGTGACAGCTCCGTGCTCCGTGCCAACGATTGCTCGACGTCTCGCTCGTCAAATTCTTGGTCATCTAAGCAACCGAATGAGCGCGTGAGGCCTCGCATGCTTCTAACGATTGCGAGCTGAGCCGCTATCACATCAGCCGCAAACCGGGCCTTTCTATTCCGTACGGTAGCAACGCTTTTCTCTATCTCGTTCTGCACCTCTTTCAGGGGATCTCCGGCCATTATCATATTTGAGGTTAGATGAACCAAGCTGTACGCCTCATAGATGACATCGCCGCTGCTGACCGCAGCTGCGAGCGCTAGCCGAATCAAAGCTCGGCCATCTCTTAGCGGCTTCGTCCAGGGGATCACGTTGCCTCCGAGGGCCAAATAGACAGGCGCCCGAAAACGGGAGTACTCACCGCGATCAACCAGGCCGCAAGCAAGAAGACCTAATTTCTCTGCTGTTTGGTAGTCACCGAAGCGCCCGGCTAAAATTCGACCTAGCCACGCGTAGTGGGCGCAAGAAGCATCAGTATTGCCGTATTCGAGGCTGATGGTGACAGCTCTGCAGATGACCGAAGCGGATAAATTGGCGTCCGTGAAACCTGCGGGCGGAAGAATCCGCGTCAAGACGGCAAGCGTGCCAAGCGAGGTCTGATCTGTCATTCCAGGCAAACTAGCAAGTTCCTCGATTGCGTCGGGCAGCTGTGACCACATCCGCTGATATTCGGCTAATGTTTCCTGGTCCGTCGGATGCTGCGACCACTCGATCCCGACATCGTGAAGATATTCGAGGCCTGTGAGAACTGCCCGCCCGTGCTGACCGAGCGTCAAGTAAAGATCGACCCGCAAACATGCGACCGTTGCTCGTTGGGGCGCGTTCAAGGCGCGCTTCGACAGTGCGGACAGGAGGCTCTCTGCAACCTCCAGTTGGCCTACCAAGAATTCGCATTCGGCCCTGCTTGTCTCCAGTGCGAACGCGAGTTCGTGGCGCCTTCGCCAAGAGTGCTCCGCGAGCAGCGCAGCACCGAGGGTGAAATATGTGAGTGCCGAGGCGTAGGCCGCCGACGCCCTGGCCCGCTGCCCTGCGACCAAATTCAGCTCTGCGAGCTGCTCACGCTCCTGACCGGAGGTAATTAGCGCGACACCTCGATTGAGTTGACTGACGACGTCGAAGATAGCCTCTTCGCGTTTGTGCGCAGGGATGTGTGCCGCGAGCATCCGACCGATCCGCAGATGGGCAGCAGCGCGCGAGGATTCCGGCACCAGGAAGTAGGCCGCCTCTTGAACGCGATCGTGGAGGAAGCGGTAGGCTGTTCCGTGGCGCGCGATCATTTCCTGCCGGATCGCCGGCCACAGGGTGGCATGCACCTGCTCCTGCGAAATTTCGAGCACGATCGCAAGCTCCGCCGTTCCGGCGATGTTGCCGAAACAGGCC
The DNA here is from genome assembly GCF_040549385.1 of Bradyrhizobium sp. LB11.1. Lineage (NCBI taxonomy): Bacteria > Pseudomonadati > Pseudomonadota > Alphaproteobacteria > Hyphomicrobiales > Nitrobacteraceae > Bradyrhizobium > Bradyrhizobium sp. LB11.1. Next base: position 61,070 of record NZ_JBEPTH010000015.1, read on the forward strand.
AGCTGTTGCAGCGCGTTCTGCGTTTGCTCGGGCAGGCGGATGAGCTTGCCGAGCATCAGATCCACGACGTTCTCGGTGTACGCTTTGGCGTGAATGCGCTCGAGATCCCATCGCCAGCGCGCCGACTCGTGATCGAACGTCAACAGCTGCTCTTCGGCCAGTTCAGAAAGGAATTGAATGGCGAAGAACGGATTACCCATCGTCTTCTGATGCACCAACTTTGCAAGCGAGGCAGCGCGTTTTGGTCCGCAGCGAAGGGTATCCGCGACCAACTGCGCGACATCGTCTGCAGTGAGCGGCGAGAGCGTGATCTCTTCGAAATTTACGTCGGCTCTCCTGATGGAGTCGAGCTTGCGTTTGAGTGGATGGCCTGCATCAAGTTCGTTGCTGCGGTAAGCTCCAATGAGCAGCAGGTGCAGATCCGACTGGGTCAGGAGATCCTCGATCAAGTCGAGCGTTGCGGCATCATGCCACTGCAAATCGTCGAGGAAGAGCACCAATGGATGGGTTCGCCGGGCGAACACGCCAATAAAGCGGCGAAGCACCAGCTGGAAACGAATTTGCGCTTGCCGGGCTGGAAGCTCGGAAACCGCGGGCTGCTCACCAATGATCAGGGTCAGATCGGGGATCAATTCGACCATCAGTCGTCCATTCGCGCCGAGTGCCTCCCGGAACGCTTGCCGCCAGGTGGCGAGTTCGCCCTCGCTTTTGCTTAGAAGAGGACGGACAAGACTCTGAAACGTCTGCACTAGCGTCGCATAGGGAACGTCGCGCTTCAGTTGGTCGAATTTGCCTGACACCAACTGCCCGCGCGAGGGCACCAGTACTTTGTGTAGCTCCTGGACAAGCGAAGACTTACCGACACCGGAGTAACCGGCGACGAGCACCAACCTCGGCGCGCCGCTCTTCACAGCGCGATCGAAAGAGGCAAGCAAAGTCTCGATCTGAAGGGCTCTGCCATAGAGCTTCTCGGGGATGAGCAACCGATCAGGTGTGTCGTCTGCGCCGAGCTCAAACGGGTCGATGCGACCGTGGTTGGCCCATGCTGCAAGACAGTGTTGCAGATCGCGCTCAAGGCTAGCGGCAGTCTGGTAGCGTTCCTCGGCGGTTTTCGCGAGGAGTTTCATCACAATCTGAGATATCGACTCGGGGAGGTTTTGCGATTTCTCGACGGGCGGTATTGCTTTTCTTGCAATATGACAATGGATCCAATCCAAGGGATCTGAGCCCGTGAACGGCAGCGCGCCGGTCAGCATCTGATAGAATGTCACGCCAAGTGAATAGAGATCACTGCGACAATCGACCGAGCGATTCATTCGTCCGGTCTGTTCGGGCGCCATGTAGGGCAGCGAGCCGGCGATGAACTCGGCAGGCTCAGGCGGCACGCGCTCGCGGGAAAGACGGGAAGCCAGACCAAACCCAGTGAGTCGCGCCTGTTCGTCAGGACAATTGACCAGAATGTGAGCGGGTTTTAGGTCCTTGTGGACCAAGCCGTGCCGGTGAAGCTTGCCCACGGCCCTCGCGATGTCAACAGCAAGGCGCAGGAAGCGCTTGGGCTCCATACGGAGCCCAAGTAAATTTAGCAGTGGCTCGCCGCATGGATCCTCCAGGATCAGCATAGTCCGACCAGCTTCGCGGATGAGTTCCAACGGCCGCACCGCCCATGCCTCGTCTAACTCCTCCCTCAGCTCATACTCATGGGCGAGGCGGTCGAGCGTCGCTGGGTGTTCCGCGATGGGCCGCACAACAAGCACGACAGCCCTGCTGCCGTGGATTTGCCGGCGCCACGCACGGCAGAACGCGCGATCACCGTCCTCCCACAGGGGCTGGATGTCACTGTCGAGATTCGAGCCGAACAAAGTTCGGCTGAGGGGGTCCCGCGGCATTTGCCCGCCCGGTCAATAAGGACTGAGCCAAAACCTGACACATATGGGGCGAGCTTGTGAAGGGAATTCGCAAAACGGCGCGAGTACCGATCAAGGCCGCCAAAGAGTGGACCGCGGCACGCCAAGGTGCGACTTGCCTTCCAACCAAGCCGCGCTAGCTACGGCGCTATTTGTGGCGCGCGTCGCGCGGCTTGGTTGGAAGGGACAGCCCGATCGTGTCGATCCAGCCCAATCCCGCGCGCCGGCCGCCTGCACAGCATCGGCGGCGGGCGCTCCCGACTAGCGCAGTGTGTGGGCGAAGGGTTGTATTTGATAGAGCGGCTCGTGGCCCGTTGCGGGACCACCAGCGGCCCACTGCCCAACGTGCAGCAGGGCCCAGATCGCTGCTACCGCTCAAGCAGACAATGACATGTGAAAGCTGATCGGTTTGCCCATGATCGGCACAACGCGTGAGGCCATTGGGCGCCGGCTTCTGACGGCTGCATCGGCCTGAGCGTCCGGGGCGCGATGCGCAATGCCATCCTATGAGCCAATTGCGAGATCTCCTGGCGCGAACTGAAGCCCCGAGCGCCACAACTCGCTTCGTACAACGTCGTCCGAGTATGTCTTTCGAGCAAGCGGCCATACCATTGACGCGCTCAGTCTTCAGCACCAAACTAACATGGCATTGGGCCGAGAAACGTGTCTTCACAAGCTTCGAAGCCGTCCCGGTGCGCGCTGTCACGGCGTTAACGTGCGCCCGGTCCGTCCCGGTATTATCTGTGAAATGTTGATTATGCTGTCCCGCGAAGCGAGCAGCGTGGCGACACTGAGATCGCCGTACCGAGCTAAGGAAGCACAGAGTGAGCATCCGCACCCAGTAGAACTACGGCCAAGATGATCAGCCCCAGGACCACGTGCAGCAGGTGAAAGCCGGTCAAGAGGAAGTAGAGCGTGAAGAAGGTGCTGGTCTCCAGCCCCGCGCCGGAAGCGACCTCGGCCGCGTACTCGGTTAGCTTGATCGCGACGAACGCCGCTCCGAGCGCCATCGCGAGAGACAGCCAGCGCCGGCAGTGGGCGCGCCGCCCCTCGCGGGCCGCCTTGCCGCCCCGCGCGGCCGCCCAGCCGCTCGTCACCAGCACCAGCGTGTTCAGGCCGGCCAGACCGGGATCGAGCAGCCGCTGACCGTCCGCGAAGATCGACGGGCTCACGGCTCGAGCGACCGAGAAGGCCCCGAGGAAGAGGCCGAAGACGGCGAGCTCGCTGAAGATCAGGACCCACATCATCGGGTCGCCGGGCAATTCGGCAAGTATCCCCCACCCGCCTTCTTGTGCGTCTAACTCCTGAGGCAACATCGACTTCCCAAAGCGGATTCCGTTTACGAACCGGTATCCAAGATCTCGTCACCGCTCTTTGTCCCGCGACAAAGACGGACACCGGCCGCCCGAATTAGGCTCCGGTGGTCGCCGCATATCGTCCGCGGGATCGGAGCCTCATGAGCGAAGCGCAGCTAGGCCTTCTCACGGCCACGCCCATCATCATCGTCTTCGCCGGCGCGCTGCGGGCTATGGGCGTGCTGTCGACCGTGGCGACGGTCTCGGCGATCCTGCTGTCGGTCGCGATCGCCGTCGTCCTGTTCACGACTCAGTAAACCCGGGAAGGTCCTCCGCCATGAACGCTCTCAACTTCGACGTCGACGACATCCTGTCCAGCACATGGGACCGCAAGCTCGCGCAGGATCTCGCCATCGAGATCGAATCCGGCACGGGGGACCGCCGCGGGACGTTCAGCGAGATGCGTCGCTTCCTCGCCGTCAAGGGATATCGCGATCTGCGGCCCCGGCTCGAAGCCGCTCGCGAGGGCGCGGTCGCCGAGAACGCGCTGATCGCGGTCGCCCACGAGATCCGCCGCTATGCGCTCGAACGGCCGGCCCTGTCGGCCGCCGCTTTCCGGACGGCCCCCGCCGACTGCCCGGAGTGGCGCGACGCGCACGAAAGGCTTCACTCTCTCATGATCGGCATTCTCGGAGAGTGCGGCCTCTTCGGCGACGCCGCCGAAGGCGCGCTCACGATGCTCCGCAGTCTCGTCCGCGGCTACGTGCTGCACGAAGTGATGCACACCGTCGTCGGCGTCCAATCCTACGACGACGCATTCGACAAGGCTCTCCAGGTCTTCGTCGCCGGTTTTCCGGCATTCGCATCACCTATGGTCCGCGAAGGCGATCGGGCTCGTCGTTCCCGGACGAAAGAGACGCAAGAGCCGCCGTCACCGGCCGGAACGCGCCAGCGGTCGGAAGAATTCGAGGTAGATGCGGTCTCGATGCCCATGACGAGGGAAACCGCGGGCACGACTCTCGCTCCCGAGGACTTCGGAAGCCTCGGCGACAGTCACCGTTGAGGTATGGCGTGCGATAAGAGCCAAGACGAGCTTGGCTTCTTCAGCGACAAGGGTTGCCCGGTCGTTGCCAATCTCAATGTTGTATTCGTCGCCTTATCGGGGTCGGAAAGCCTAGACCTCTCCCGAGTCCGCTCGGGCCCGGGTCTCGGACGGTCGCTCGCCGAAGAGATGCCGATAATATTGAGCGAACCGGCCCACATTTGCGAAGCCATGATGCACCGCCATGTCCGCAATCGTCTCGCGGTCCGGACGACCGGACCGCAGTGCGCTATGTATCGAACAGAGCCGGCGATGACTAAGAAAACGCGATCGGTCCGACACCAAGTGCGTCGTGGAAGGCCCGATGCAAGGTCCGGCGCGAGATTCCAAGATGGACGGTCAGTTCGGAAACGTGCACAGGCCGCCGGCCCTGAGCATCCAAATATTCTTCGGCCAGTCTCACGGTCTTGAGGGCTGAGAGCAGGGGGCCGTCCGGCCGCTGCGGAAGGCCATCGAGAACGTTCGCCATCATCGCTTCGATGATGGCGCGCTTCCAGAACGCGGCAGCTTCTTCCGTCAACGCGGAATTATGTTCGATCAGCCAGGCGATCAACGACCGCATCTTGGGGATGGTCCGAGCCGTCTCCGGCGTTGCCTTGAACTGCTGCCTCTGTCCGAACGCGGTTTCGCACAAGGCGGGCTCGGCGCTGAAGACCTTCTCCACGTCGGCCAACGACGGAGCGATGACCAACATCGAGGCGCCGCCGTAGAATCTGTTCTCCTGCTCCGAACCTGGGGGCAGCAGCATCACGTCTTTCTGCTGTGATTGGTACGAAGAGCGAGTCACGCGGTCGGTGGCGTGGGTCAGCATACCTACCATCAGCCTGGTGGCGTCGGACGAGCCCCGGGTTCTGATTCCGACATTGATCGTCGCGAAGTCGAGCGGGAGATCTCCGATCCTGGTCTGAATCACATTGCCTTTGAGGCGGCCGCGGCCGATCTGAACGATCTCGCGTCGGACGCCGGGAACGATCTCTCTGAGCTGGTCGATGCTGTCGACGCGGACCCGGCGCAGCGCCGTGGATCGACCCATATCGTTACCTCTCTGTGCGCCCCAGTTCACCACCGATGATCAGCGATTACCAGTTTAGATCATTTCTAATATTGGACGGTGGCACAATCCGGACATCACAACCCGGAGAAAGGAAGGTACCGTAAACCGGCAGCACCCGGGTGCGAATCTAGCCCGGAAAGGAGCGGCATCGTCCCTTCGGTGCCATATGTGAGAGCTTGATATGCTCGATCTCGGATCTGGATACGGAGGCAGAGCCGGTTGGCCACCTGCGCGGCAGGAATTGCACTTTTACTGGCCGCTGCGCCACCGGCTTCCGCGCTGAACTTGGGGGCCGCTTCGGGCTATGGAAATCAGGCAAAAATCCCGAAATCCGATATCATCGAAGCCTGAGCGGTCGCACGTCGCGGCGGAGTTGCGGTAGGGCCGCGAGGGGGAGCAGTCGACTATCGCAGCCGCACCGTCGTGCGCGGACCGGTGGCCCGACCTGGGTATCATGGCGGCGGAGTCCGCTGGGCGCGTCCCGCGCACTACCGCTGGCCTCGAGGCGGCGCCATCGCGGCCGGTGCTGCGATCGCCATGGTGACCGCAGCGACGGCTGCGGCCTGGGCGGGCGCCGCTCCCGCGCCGGGCATGTGCTGGTACTACACTGATCCATCGCGCACCCAGGGTTTCTGGGACTACTGCCGCTAGTCGCGGGCCGATCTCGCAATGACGAGCACACCGAACCGACGGATCCCGAATGGTCACTACGGCCCGGCTCCCGGCGGAATCTTCCGCATGGGATCACGACGCCCGTTTTCCGACAAAGCGCCTATCAGCATTCCTTGACTTCAACGGGAGCAGCGAAATGTACCGACTAATCCTGGCTGCCGTCGTATGCGTCTCCTGCTGCTCTGCCGCGATCGCACAGGAACACTCGAAATCCGCGCTAAAAAAATGGCGGGCCTGTGCCGATGCCGCAGCGACGCGATACGCAAAAGGTACGGAAAGCGCTCCAGTGGTCTCGCGCTACGCAATAATGTCCTGCCGCGCGGAGAAGCAGGTTGACCTTACCGACACTGTCTTTGATGTAGACTTCGCTGACCCCGATGTCAGCGGCGATTTTCTTCAACGCGACCTTACGTGCCGCTGTTGCTGATCTATCCACCGCGCGGTGGATCGCGTTCACTAGACCGCGCGTAGAGAGCGCAAGCGCCCACTTCTCAAGCTTGCTCGTGTCCACGCTCACGTTGATTGTAGACATGGTTCAGTTATTACCTGCTTGTTAGTTGAAAGTTCTGCCCGCTGTGCTAACAGCGCCGCTCATCGAAGACTAAGGAGACGCACCAGTTGAAACGTCCTGCCAAGAAGAAGCCAACGCGACGCGAGTGGACACCTGCTGATTTGCGGAGTCTCAAGAAGCATTCGAAGGATCGAACGCCAGTTCTGAAAATCTCGAAGGAGATGAAGCGCACCATCGGTTCCCTACGTCAGAAGGCCCTTGTATTGGGCATCGGCTTGGGTCACCAGCGCTGATCAGGCGAGAGCTGCGCAGCTATGCGGCGCGGCTACTCTTCCCACGCGATCAGTTCGGTGGGCTCCACTTGGTGGGCTCGCTCGGCTCCGGCATAATCTCGCGCCACCGTTCAGCTTGCTCGATAAGAATCGCGAACGGAGAGCCCGGCACGACTTGCGGCACGGCATGGCGCAGCGTATCCGCGATGCCCGGAATGCGGCTGATGGCATCGAGCTTTTCGGAAGCTTGGTTGATGAGATGGGCGAGTGCGTTTAGCTCGCCCGTAAGCGCTTCATTGTCCATCGTCGTCGCCCGATTTGTCGGCGTCGCACGCAAAGGGCTTCGACCCGTCTCCGCTTCGCAAGTAGTTCAGGGGGACTTCGTGCCCGGCGCGCTCGTTCTCGCCATAGCACCGCGCGGAGCCTACTCCGACGCAGCTCGCGAGTAAGCCCGCCAACACTTCCACAGCATCCCCGATACGGGGCGCGGCAGCGGCGATCTTTTCAAGTGCTTCGGCGGCACGCCCCAGGCGGGCGTCTTCAGAAAGCGCCAGCAGGTCGGTCAAACTCATTGTTTGGTCGGATTGTTTGGTCATCAGCGGTTCTCTCTAAGTGGGGCGGGTTTGCGAGTGTGAACGCGGCGCTGCCCGGATAGGCCCGCGCGAGTGCGGGTTTTGTGCGCTGCACGATAGTAATTGCCCGCAGGTGTGAGTAATCTTCAGCGTCTGCCAAAGAGACGGCTTCAAGTGCCGCGCACAATCAGTTCCCAAGGATGGAAAGGCCGCTCCTCGGGGCGGCCTTTCTGTCAGCACAGGAGGAAAATCAAATGCATCCGAAAGCGCCCGCTTGCCCTGACACCGAAAGGTCGCGTTCGAGAGCCATTTGGTTGCGTCAACTCGCAGAAGGTGCCGGAGACTCGGATTCCCGCATAGACTCGAAATTTTGACGGACGAGTATGACGAGCTTGCGAGGTCAATCGGATTTGAAGACAGCGAAGTTGATTAGGACAGGTGTTCAGCGCAGCGCTCCTAGCCGTGGCATGGGCCATCTACGCTCGCAGCGCAGCGCTCACCGCTGCCGCCCTCGCAATCGCAACCTTGTTTGTTGGTACACCTGTTGAAATTCATGAGGACGCATCGGTAAATGCAGTTGCAGTCTATATTGACCTGTCCGCAGTGTGATCACCGCTCGGCTGAGACAATGCCAACTGACGCCTGCCAATTCTTCTATGACTGCCAGGGCTGCGGCATCCGATTGAAGCCTAAGCAGGGCGATTGCTGCGTGTTCTGCTCTTTCGGTTCAGTTCCTTGTCCGCCAGTTCAGAAGAACGGGAAAGGCGCCTGCTGTAACTGAGCCCTTGTTGCGACCGCGCGGCCTAGTGGAGCGTCGCGCGAACGCCGCGCAGACCCGGGACCGGGTAGACCCGCGCGGCGCATGCCCCATCTGGAAGGACAAGGGCCGCGCGCCCGCACACGCGGCCCTCACCTATGGGTGAAATCGTCCCCGTAAGATTGCGATTTGTTGCGCGGCCTGTTTTCCCCGTCCTCTGTCGCTTCCGCCTGACGGCCTGAACGGCTGATAGCCAAGCAGTCGGTCGGTCAGTGCGTATCTCTATATACGCACTAACCGACCAACCGACCTGCGAGGGTCGGTTAGTTAGGGCGGTCGGTCTGAGATCAGCTAAGTAATTGTGAAGTCGGTTAGTCCGGTCGGTCGCTCTTCAGACCGACCGACCACACGTAAAGCGACGGACTGCAAAATCGGACCAACCGACCAGCTAATTTATTGTTCTTGCGATTAATTATGACGCTGCCGCCTCCGAGGTCGGTTTGTCCCGAAATCAGACCAACCGACCAAGCGGGCCGCTATCGCATACGACAAAGGGCGGCCCACATGGACCGCCCCCCATGTGACACCGCACGACCTCCGCCTGCGCTTCTTTGCACCGATGAAGGAATTCACTCACGAATTTATCGCGCGCCTGAGCCAGCTCGACTATGCGCGTGCGATGGCCTTTATCGCGTTCGACGAGGCGACCGGCGAGATGGTGGGCGTGGTCCGCCTCCATTCGGACTCGATCTACGAGAGCGGCGAATACGCGATCCTGCTGCGGTCCGACCTCAAGGGCAGAGGGCTTGGATGGGCTCTGATGGAATTGATCATCGACTACGCCAGAGCGGAAGGGCTGAAGGCCATATCGGGCGACGTGCTGAAGGAGACCACCGTGATGGTCGAGATGTGCCGGCAACTCGGCTTCGAGGTCAGGCCGGATCCGACCGAGCCTGACATCTGCGACGTCCGGCTCAAGCTATGAGCGCGCTCGCGCGCTTTAGGAGCCCGCTTCGGCGGACGTTGCGGCGGACTTCTCCGCCGTCGTTCGCAAGTTCTTGGCGACGATCGCGACCAGCGGCACGAGCACCGGCACGAGCATGCTGAGCGGATGCTGAACCGCGCCTGACACTTGAGCCTGAAGCGCGCGCGCCTCAAGCTGAGGGGCTTCGATGGATGCGCCGTGATTTTCATTGGCAAGCTCAATGTCGCGGCCGGACGGGGCGCACCCGGCGATGACGAAGAGGACCGCCGCGAAACGCTCGATGGCGTGCGTCACGTCTCCGGGTTGATCCATCGCAAGGAAGCGGCGCAGACTTCGCCATATTCTGCGGTTTAGAAAACAAATTGGGATTGGATCAATGTTGGAAGACGTCTTCGCTTTTGCAGATGAGGCATTGCCCGGCACAAAGGTAATGCCGCCATACTCCGAGGCCCAATTTCTGGCCGAACTCGGAAACCGTGTGCGCAGCGCGCGTATGCATTGCGAAATGTCGCGCCGGGAACTTGCTCGCAAGTCCGGCATCTCCGAGCGGTATATTGCACAGATCGAGGGCGGCAAAGGCAATGTCTCCATCGTCCTGTTACTCCGACTTGCCTCGGCGATTCACCACACCCAACCGAAGGCGCGGCGGAATGGAGCTTAAGAGAGACGTGTCGACGGCACCAGTTCCGACTGTTCGAAATTCGCCCAGGTCTCAAGAAAACATCGGTTGTCCCACCTTTCGTTTTCGACGCAGCTCAACGTCGCCATGCCCCCCTCGTCGCAAAATCGGGCCATGAACTGGATTGCAGACTTTTGGTCGCGACTTCCAAGTCCGCTAGGGTGGCGGGAAATTGCGACGGCGCCGTTTGATCGCGAGATCGAGCTGGCCGTCATCAGCGATCACGTCGCCCCGCTGAAGCGAGCGTGCCTGCGCCACGGTAACGGCTGGCTTGATGCCGAAACACTGAGACCCGTAACCGTGACCGCGACGCATTGGCGCTACCGGATGCCAACCACGCTGCCGATGAGCTGCTGCTGATGAAAGAACCGCTGTTTATCAAACGAATAGCCATAGTCTGGTTTGCGGGATCCCGATTCGGTTCTCGGCGTAAGCGCCCGAACTGGACGCTGCTGATATTATTCACCGCGATCATGTTCGCGTTGCTGCTGCTGGCGCGCTGACCGCGGCCCACGGCGCTTGCAGGCCACCGCGAGGCACAAATACCGCCGCATCAGATGCAGCGGCGTCCGCTCTAGATAATCTTGGTATTTGGCAGTTCAGCCGGTATCAGATCACCGCCTGTTGTTTCCAATTCTTCGCCCAGTCGCGCCTGCGCCGCGTCTCGGATGCGGGCCGCAATCTGCGGCTCCCGGTCCATCAGGCTGTGCAGGTCGGAAGCGTCGAGCGCAAGCAGGCGGGTCGTTTGCAGCGCAATCACGGTTGCCGAACGGCGCGATTGCCGCAAGGCGGCGATTTCGCCAAAGAAGTCACCAGCGCCGAGATGGACATGCTTGTGGCGCAGCCTGATCTCCACCTCTCCATCCAATATCAAATACATCGAATGCGCAGGCTCGCCGCGACGGGCAATAGTCGTTCCCTTGTCCACCTTCTGCGCGCGGAGAATCTTCATCACATCTGCGATCTGTGCAGCAGTTAATTCGCTGAACAAGGGAACCCTCGCCACCAACCCCCAGGTGACGACAAAATCCCTGCGATGCACTTCGTTGGCAAATGCCGTCGCCACGATACCTACTGGCAGCGCCACCATCAGCAGCCCGACGAAGATCGTCAATCCGGCTATCAGCCGGCCACCCGTGGTTATCGGTACGGCGTCGCCATACCCTACCGTTCCGAGCGTCACGATCGCCCACCACATCGCGTCGGGGATGGTGCCGAACCTGTCCGGCTGGGCGGCACCTTCGGCGAGATGCATCAGTGCAGCCGCCATCAGCGTCGCGCCACATAGAATCACAAAGCAGCCGACCAGCGCCCGACGCTCGGCATAGAGCGCCTCCAGTAACGAGCGCATCGCGGGAGAACAGCGGGTGAGCTTGAAGAAGCGTATCAGGCGCAGGACCAGAAGTGCTTTAAAATCGGCCGCTATGAACAGGGGCAGCCAGAATGGCAGCACCGCAGCGAGATCGATCAGCCCGGCTGGACTTGCCGCCAGACGCACGCGTGAACGGATTGCGCCGAACCGTCGCCACCTCGGATGTTCGATCGCCGTCCACAGCCGCGCTGCATACTCGATCGTGAAGGTGAGCAGGGCAGCATACTCGATCGCCTGAAACGCCTTGGCATACTGGCCTGCCAGCCTCGGCACGGATTCCAGCACGGTCGCGGCGAGCGTGACAACTATGAGCCCGATCAGTGTCCAGTTCACGACCGCACCGAATCTATCGACGCCGGAGCCCTGATCGAGGATGCCGTATAGACGTTGACGAAATTGCGTTCCCTGATGAAGGCGAGACACCGTTACCTCTCCGCCGACGACGGCTTCAGACCGAGCGGTCCTGCGGCGGATCATCATCAGCAATTGCGCGCCAGGCGGCGCCGTCGAGATCGTCGTACTGACCGCTGCGGAGCGACCAGAGGAAGGCGACGAGGCCGGCTCCGCCGAGGGCCAGCGCCAGCGGGACCAGGATGACCAGGATTTCCATCACACGATCTCCCGCGAGCCGCTGCGCGCCCGCAGCGAGTTCAGCATCACCAGAATTGAGGATCCGCTCATCGCCGCAGCCGCGATCAGCGGCGTTACCACGCCGCTGATCGCAACCGGCACCGCCAGCACATTGTAACCGATCGCAAGCCAGAGATTTTGCCGCATCAGATGCAACGCCTTGCGTGCCGAATCGATGGCGGCGACGACCGGCGCCAGCGGCCGGCCGAGGAAGACGAGATCGGCGGTGGCCTGGCTGAGATGCGCGGCCGAGATCGGCGACATCGAGACATGGGCCGCCGCGAGCGACGGCGCGTCGTTCATGCCGTCACCGACCATCAGCACCTTTGCGCCGCGCTGCTTCAATTCCTCGATCCGCGCGATCTTGTCGGCCGGCGTGACGCCGGCCCGCCACTCGGCGATGCCGAGCGCATGGGCTGCCGCAATCACCGCGGGCTCGCGATCGCCGGAGAGGATCTCGATGCCGATATTGTGCGCCTTCAATGCCGCGATCACGGCTGGGGCGTCCGGGCGAAGGCCCTGCCGCACGGAGAAGATGAATTTTTCGCTTCCCCTGCTGAAGGCCACGATGGAGGCCTCGGGATCGAGGTTGTTCCCGCTGACCAACGCTTCTGCGCTGCAGAAGGTTGGACGGCCGAGGCGGATCTCAACGTCGTCAACTGTGGAACGCACGCCCTGCCCGGCCTCTTCGACCGCATTGAGGATCGGCGATTTGGCACCCGCGGCCTGCGCGACGGCAGCCGCGACAGGATGATGGCTCGACAACGCGAGCCGGCCGGCGAGTTGGAAGATATCAGCGGGAATGTCGGCCGCGTTCGTGACTTCGAGAGCCGGCAGCGTCAGCGTGCCGGTCTTGTCGAAGATGACATGGTTGACTTCGGCCAGGCGCTCGATGGCATCGCCGGAATTGAGCAGCACGCCGGACTTGAACATCGCGCCCGAGGCGATCGCCTGCACCGTCGGAATCGCAAGCCCGAGTGCACAAGGACAGGTGATGATGAGGACCGCAACGCCGGTGATGATCGCATCATGCCAGCTCGCGCCGGCGATGACCCAGCCGAGAATAGTGATGAGCGCGGTCGCATGCACCACCGGTGCGTAGAGCCGCGAGGCACGATCGGCGAGCCGCATGTAGCGCGAACGGGCCTGCAGCGCGTTGTCGAGCAGCCGCGTGATCTCGGCGAGCAGCGTCGCTTCCGACGCCGCCGAGACCCGCACCCGCAGCGTGCCGGAGATGTTCATCGAGCCCGCATAGATCGGCGTGCCCTGCTCCGCAGTGACATAGAGCGTCTCGCCGGTGATCAGGCTTTGATCGATCTCGGAACGCCCCTCGATTACGGTGCCGTCGATGGCGCAGCGCTCGCCTGGCCGCAGCAACACGATGTCGCCGGGATGGATTGCAGCGACAGGCACCTGTAAAATCTCATCAGACCCGACGAACTTGGCCGCAGTCTCCGCCTTCAGCGCCGCGAGATTGCCCGCGACCGCGCGAGTCCGCCGCCGCATGTTCTGGTCGAGGAAGCGGCCGACCAGCAGGAAAGTCAGCAGCATGATCGCCGCATCGAAATAGGCGTGCTCGGCGTGGCGGACGGTCTCGACCACGGACATGCCGAGCGCGAGGCACACGCCGATCGAGATCGGCACGTCCATGTTGGTGGTCTTGTTGGACAGCGCGCGCCAGGCCGAGCGGAAGAACGGCTGGCCGGCATAGGCCACCGCCGGCAGTGCGATCAGCGCCGAGAGCCAGTGGAAGAAGTCGCGCTGCTCGGGCAGCATGTCCGAGACGTTGCCCGACCATACCGGGATCGACAGCATCATCACGTTCATGGTGGCGAACGCCGCAACGCCGAGGCAGCGCAGCAGGAAGCGCGATTCCGCGATCTCGGTCGCTTCCGCGCTCTCGGTCTCGTAGGGATAGGCCTTGTAGCCGAGTTCCTCGAGCCGATCGATGAAGCGGACAGGATCGAGCGTGCCCTCTTTCCATTCCAGCGCGACGCGCCGGTCGGTGAAGTTGACCCGCGCCAGCGTGACATCAGGAATGGCCGACAGACCGCGCTCGATCTTGGCCATGCAACCCGCGCAGTGAACGCCCTCGACCGCGAGGTCGATGTGCTGAAGGCCAGCGCCCACGGCGCGGACATAGTGAGAGAAATCGCGTGTCACCTGCATGGTGGGATCTCAGTTCAGGATCACGCGGTTACGCGACAGGAACACGCGGTCGCCCTTGGCATCGCCCTCGATGACGAGATCCCACTGACCCGGCGCGACCGATGCGGCATCGCCGCGATAGATGCCGCTGCCCGCCTCGGATAGCTCGACCGCGAGGTCTGCGCGCTTATCGGTCGGCCGCTCCAGGCGGCCCTCGAATTTCAATCCGGTCACCGGCTGGCCCGCCGCATCGCGCGCGTCGAGCTGGAGCACGGCGTGGCCGTCGGCGCGCCGCTCGATATGCGCACTGACTTTCCAGTTGCGCGCGACCTGGTCCCGTGCCGCCGAGATCTCGCGATCGTAAGTGAGGCCCGCGGCATAGGGGCTGTCGACGTCGGTGCCGGGCAGCGTCGCGATCGCGAGCTTCATCATGGTGACGTTGACGCCGATTACGACGCCGAAAAAGGCGACCAGCATCAGGAACACGTTGGATCCGGTCAGCGGCTTGGTGGCCATGGCAGTCTCCTGGTGTTACGGCGAGACGAAATTGTCGGTGGTGGTGGCAACCTCGCCGAGCCCGATATCGGTGACGTGGAAGCGCACGGGGATCGATTTCTCCGGATTGCTGTCAGCTGGCGCGGTGACGAGCAGCCGCAGCTCGCTGGTGGAGTCGCGCGGGATCACGATCATCGGGCGGTCCGGCGTCACGGAATCGGCACCGACGACATGTATGGTCAGATTAGCCGGGCCGTCCGCATCGATCGCGACGACGCGATCATATCCGCTCTTGTTCAGAAGACGTACCGTATAGGCGTTTCGAATCGAACCGTCGCTGAGCTTGACCGCGACCGGGTTGCGGTCGTGCAGCACGTTGAGGTCGAGCAGAGTGCGGGTCGCCAGCACGTAGAGCATGATGCCGCCGACGGCCGCGATGATCGCACTGTAGGCGATGGTGCGAGCGCGGACGATGCGATAGATCGGCGCCTTTCCGTCCAGGCGGCGCTGGATGTTGATGTCGTTGTCATAGCCGATCAGCCGCTTCGGCCGGCCGATCTTGGTCATGACGTTGTCGCAGGCGTCGATGCAGAGCCCGCACTGGATGCATTCGAGCTGCGGCCCGTTGCGGATGTCAATGCCGGTCGGGCAGACCGCGACGCATTGATAGCAGTCGACGCAGTCGCCGACATGCGCGCCGAGTGCGCGCAGCTCCGCGGCCTTCTTCACCGAGGTGCGCTTCTCGCCGCGATCGTAGCGGTAGGTGACGTTGAGCGCCCACTCACCGGTGAGCGCGGCCTGGATGCGGGGCCACGGGCACATATACGTGCAGACCTGCTCGCGCATGAAGCCGGCGAGCACATACGTCGTCGCCGTCAGGATGCCGATCCAGATATAAGCGATCATTGGCGCCTGCAACGTGAGAAGCTGCTTCACCAGCGTCGGCGCATCGTTGAAATAGAGCACCCAGGCGCCGCCCGTCCACCAGGCGATCATCAGCCAGATCGCATGCTTGAGGGCGATCTCGGAGGCGCGCTTGAGCGTCAGCGCACCGCCCGCCTTGTCCTTGCGCATCCGCTCGCGGCGGTCGCCTTCGACGAAGCGCTCGACGGCGTAGAATAGGTCGGTCCAGACCGTCTGCGGGCAAAGATAGCCGCACCAGATGCGCCCACCGACCGAGTTCATCAGAAACAGCGCCACCGCGGCGACGATCAGCAGGCCCGTGAAGTAATAGACCTCCTGCGGCCACAGCTCGATGAAGAAGAAGTAGAAGCGGCTGTTGGGAAGATCGACCAGCACCGCCTGGCTGGGCGCGCCGACGCCGCGGTTCCAGCGCACGAAGGGCAGGAAGTAATAGACCCCAAGGCAGAATGCCATGAGGCCCCATTTGATCCGGCGGAAGGTCCCGGAGATGCTCTGGGGATACACCTTCTTCTGGGCCACATAGAGCGGTCCGTTATCGTCGTCCGATGTGAGCTCGTTCGGGTTCACGGTCTTGTTCATCGCCTGGGACTTCTCAAGGTGCGATTCAACCTAGCCCCGACCACGCCGCGTCAGTTGATCCAGCTCAAGCGGAGGCGTTTCTGTTCGCTCCCGCCCCTCAACTATTTTCCGCCGCCCAGGGAGTGGACGTAGACCGCCATCGCCTTGATGGTGGAAGGATCAAGCCGTCCTTCCCAGGCCGGCATGACGCTGGCGCGGCCCTGGCTAATGGTCTCGATCAGGGTCGCCTCGTCAGAGCCGTAGAGCCAGATCTTGTCGGTCAAATTGGGAGCACCGAGCTCCGGGTTGCCCTTGCCGCCATCGCCATGGCAGGCGACGCAATTGTCCGCAAAGATCTTCTCGCCCCTGGCGGCGTCATAGCCCTTTCCGGTTGAGAGGCCCGACAGCGACCTGACGTAATTGGCGACCGAAACGATCTCGTCGCTCTTCAGCACGCCGTCCTTGCCGAAGGCGAGCATCTGGCCTTCATGGGTCTTGGCATGACCGGAGCGGGCACCAAACTGGATGGTCTGCATGATCTGGTCGAGCGTGCCGCCCCACAGCCAGTCGTCGTCGTTCAGGTTCGGATAACCCGTGGCGCCGGCGCCGCCGGAGCCGTGGCACGGCGCGCAATTGTCGCCGAACACGGTCTTGCCCTTGGCGCGCGCGAGCGCCAGCAAGGCCGGATCCTTCTCGATGTCGGCGAGCGAGGCCGCGCCCAACGCCGCCATCTTGTCGCCCCTGATCTTCTCGAGATTGGCGAGCTCGACCGCGACGTCGGCGCGCGTCGAGTAGCCGAACAGCCCTGTGGTATTGCTGGAGATCAGCGGCCAGGCCGGATAGACGATCCAGTAGCCGATCGCCCAGACGATGGTGAGATAGAAGGTGATCACCCACCAGCGCGGCAGCGGCGTGTTGAGCTCCTTGATGCCGTCCCATTCATGCCCTGTCGTGGATCTGCCGGAAACGGAATCGAATTCGCCATGATGTTCGGTCATGATGTCTTACTCCTCCCGCAGCGGCAGCTGTGCCGCTTTGTCGAACTCAGCCTTGTTGCGGGGCCAAAGTGCGTAGGCGATGATCGCGAGAAAGATCGCGACGAAGACCGGCGTCCAGATCGTGGTCACGAGACCCGAGGCGAGATTGTCGAGTGTCAGAATGGCTTTCATCGGTGGTGCCTTCTCAGCGAAGATTGGCTTTCTCGTTGTAGATCTTGAAGTCGACCAGCGTGCCGAGCATCTGGAGATATGCGATCAGGGCATCCATCTCGGTCGGCGTGCCGGCCTTGCCGTCAAAATTGCGCACGACCGCCTTGGCGTAGCGTTTGGTGAAGGCGTCGGTGCCGGCATTATCCGGATCGGCCTGGGCCTTCATATCGGCGGCCGCGCTGGCGATCTGGTCGTCTGTATAGGGAACGCCGACCGTCCGCAGGGTGCGCATATGGTCGCCTATCGTCCCAGGATCGACTTCTGTCGAGCTGAGGAAAGGATAGCCCGGCATGACCGATTGCGGAACGATCGCGCGCGGATTGCTCAGATGAGTGACGTGCCAGTCGTCGGAATACTTTGCTCCGACACGAGCAAGGTCAGGACCGGTGCGCTTCGAGCCCCATTGGAACGGATGGTCGAACATGCTCTCGGCCGCGAGCGAGAAATGACCGTAGCGTTCGACCTCGTCGCGCAAGGGACGGATCATCTGGGAATGGCAGAGATAGCAGCCTTCGCGGACGTAGACGTTGCGGCCCGCGAGCTCCAGCGGCGTATACGGCCTGATGCCATCGACCACCTCGATCGTGCTTTTGAGGTAGAACAGCGGCGTGATCTCGACGAGACCGCCGATCGCGATCACCAGCAAAATGCCGACGACCAGGATGATCGAGTTCTTTTCGAAGACTTGGTGACGTGTCCAGAACGACATGGGAAGCTCCTCATTCCGCCGCCTGAAGAGCGACGGGCATCTGGACTTCCTGTTCGCCTGTGCGAACCGTCATCCAGAGATTGTAGGCCATGATCAGCGCGCCGATCAGGAACAGCGCGCCGCCGGCGGCACGGATGACGTAGAAGGGATGCATCGCCTCGACGGTCTCGATGAAGGAATATTCAAGAAAGCCGAGCGAGGTGTAGGCGCGCCACATCAGGCCCTGGAGGATGCCGGACACCCACATCGCCGAGATGTAGAGAACGATGCCGAGAGTGGCGATCCAGAAATGCCAGTTGACGAGCTTCAGGCTGTAGAGGCCCTTGCGATTCCAGACCCACGGCACCAGGCAGTACAGCGCGCCGAAGGAGACGAAACCGACCCAGCCGAGCGCACCGGAATGCACGTGGCCGATGGTCCAGTCGGTGTAGTGGCTGAGTGAATTGACCACCTTGATCGACATCATCGGTCCCTCGAAGGTCGACATGCCGTAGAAGGCGACGGAGACGACGAGCATGCGCAGCACGGGATCGGTGCGCAGCTTGTCCCAGGCGCCCGACAGCGTCATCAGGCCGTTGATCATGCCGCCCCACGAAGGCATCCACAGCATGATCGAGAAGGTCATGCCGAGCGTCTGCGTCCAATCCGGCAATGCCGTGTAGTGCAGATGGTGCGGACCTGCCCAGATGTAGAGGAAGATCAGCGCCCAAAAGTGGATGATCGAGAGCCGATAGGAATAGATCGGCCGCTCCGCGCGCTTCGGAATGAAGTAGTACATGATGGCGAGGAAGCCCGCGGTCAGGAAGAAGCCGACCGCGTTGTGGCCATACCACCACTGGAACATCGCATCCTGGATGCCGCCCCAGGCGATATAGGATTTGGAGCCGAAGAACGACACCGGCAGCGCGGGGTTGTTGCCGAGATGCAGAACCGCGATCGTCACGATGAAGGCAAGATAGAACCAGTTCGCCACGAAGATGTGCGGTTCCTTGCGCTTCAGGATGGTGCCGAGGAAGACCAGCAGATAGGTGACCCAGACGATGGTGAGCCAGAGGTCGGCATACCATTCCGGCTCGGCATATTCCTTGGACTGCGTGACGCCGAGCAGATAGCCCGTGCCGGCGATGAGGATGAAATAATTGTAGCCGAGCACGACGAACCAGGGCGCGAGATCGCCGACGAGCCGCGCGCGGCAGGACTTCTGCACGACGTAGAACGATGTCGCGATCAGGACGTTGCCGCCGAAGGCGAAGATCACGGCGGAGGTGTGCAGCGGCCGCAATCGGCCGAATTGAATCCACGGCAGGTCGAAGTTCAGCGCGGGCCAGGCCAGCTGCGAGGCGATGATGAGCCCGACCAGGAAGCCCGCGATGCCCCAGACCATCGCCATGACGGCGGAGAACTTGATCGGGCCCATGTTGCAGTTGGGACGACCATTGATCTCCGCAGGCGGCAGCGCCGCCGGACGATCGTAATAGCGGTTGATGATGAAGAACACCGCGGCCAGACTCGCCGCCGCACTCAGTCCGGCGTGAAAGGCGAACGGCGCGTCGAGCGCCTTGGCCGAGGCGATCAGGCACAGGAAGGCAGTGACCGCGAACAACGCCGCCAGGCCGCTTTCACCTGACGTCATGGACTTGGAGATGGAGGGCTGGGGCATCGCGGATTCTCTCTGAAAGAACACGCCGCCAGAAACCACATTCACCCTCGCCGAGAATTGATTGAGATCAAGATTGGTCTTTGGTTCTTCGTATGAGCGGTATTTTGGTAACGGCCCCGTCCATTTAGGGCGCAGCCAGATGAAGTGCTCCTGCTGCCCCCGCGCCGTCATTGCGAGGAGCTCTTGCGACGAGGCAAACCAGGATTTCGCCGTGGCGGCAGTCTGGATTGCTTCGCTTCGCTCGCAATGACGGAGGCTGCAACCCTACCGCTTAGCTTGAGACACTCACGCGCTCGCGGTCGCCTTCAGCGCCGTGATGACGTCCTCGCGCGCGACGATTCCGACCAGCTTTTGAGTGCTGTCGAGCACGATGATGCTCCGGATGCGGTGCTCGACCATGATCTGGAGCACGCGAGTCAAGCGCGTGTCGGGACTGACATAAATGAACTCGGGTGTCATGACGTCGCCGACCTTGCGGCTCATCAGGTCGTGATAGCGCGGCAGCATCTGGCTCGGCGTGAAGGCAAAGCACTTCAGGATGTCGAACTTGGTGACGATGCCGACCACCTGACCGTCATCCTCGACAGGATAGGAGTTGAAATCGTCCTGCTCGAACATCTCGCTGAGCGCGAGCAGGTCATGGTCGCGCTTCACCGTTTTGACGTTACGCGTCATGTAGCCGCCGACGGTCTGCTCAAGGAATTTGTACACGGCGCGTCCTCATCGATTCGTCTTGAGTTCGAAGCGTCAGTGCGACAGCAGCACACATCGGGCGGTTTGCGTGACTAGATATTGCGTGACGCCGCCGAGGATCAGCTCGCGGAAACGCGAATGGCCGTAGGCGCCGGCGACGATCAGCCCGGCCGCGATGTCGTCGGCAACCTTCTCCAATCGTTGGGCGGCAGTTTCTGCTCCACCCGCTCCCGAGACCCGCGCTGTCGCGGTGACGCCGTGGCGGGCGAGCCAGGCGGCAACGTCGCTGACCCGCCCCACCACGGCCGAACGGTCGTCATCGTCCTCCGGAATTTCTACGATGGTGACGTCCCTCGCCTTTCGGAGCATCGGCAGCGCATCGGCCACGGCGCGGCGCGCCTCGGGCGTGTCCTTCCAGGCTACGAGAACATTGCGCAGATCGAGCCAGGTGATCCGGTCAGCCACGGCCAGAAGGGGTCGGCCGGCCTGCATCACCAGATCCTTCGGGCTTACCAGCGAAAACGCATCGGAGAAGGCCGGGCTCTGTCCGCCACTGACCACGATGTCGGCGCAGCGCGCCTGCGCCAGGACGAATCGCGCGGGAAAATCTGCGGAGCTGCGCCATTCCGCGCGCCCGGCGCGGGTCCTGGTGGCAGCGTGGAATTCGGCCTCCAGATCGGCAAGACACCTCTTGACCGAGACCTCCTCCTGATCGATCAGGCGTTGGGCCGCAGCGCCATCGGTGAAATAAATCGGCGGCGCGAACTTCACTGCGGCGACCCCGACGAGTGCGGCCTCGTATCGTTCGGCGAGCTCGCCCGCAACCTGAAGGCGCGCATTGTTGGGCTGATTCAGCGCGAGGCTCACCATCACGGTCGCGTATGTCATCGGGCGTCTCCGCTGGACTGTGCTTTGACGAAAATTGTAGCCCCGCGGCGATCCGGCAGGATGAGCTAGATCAAATCGCCCTCGCCGTGCCGCGGGAAATCCGCCAACGGAATCAGACATCGGAACTTGCCACCGGGGCTTCCTTGGGCGAAATTGCCGGCAGCTCGCGGCGGTTCGCCCCCGGACAGCAGAATAGGGAGCAACCACGTGTCGCCGACCCGCGTAACGCATCCGCCACACGATCATCGCGGCGAGCATTTCCGGGTCCGGATCGAAGGATTCGGCGTCGGCACCTGGGATCTCGACCTCACGACGCGCGAGCTGGAATGGTCGGAAACCGCGCGGATGCTGCTCGGTATCGAGCGCGGCAGACCTGCGACCTACGATCTATTCCTGTCGCGTCTCGAACCCGACGACCGCGCGCGCGTCGAGACCGCGATCAAACAGGTCTCCGAACGCGGCGGCGGTTTCGACGTCTCCTTCAGAATTGCCGGGACGTCCGACCGGGGCAAATGGATCAGGGCCCGTGCCGGCCTGATCAGGGACGATGCCGGTGTCGCGCGCCATCTCAGCGGCATCTTTCTCGACGTCGACGCGGAGAAGCAGGTCGAGGAAACCCTGCGTACGCGCGAGACCCACCTCCGTTCCATCCTTCATACCATCCCCGACGCCATGATCGTCATCGACAGAGGCGGCATCATGCAGCTGTTCAGCACGGCGGCCGAACGCCTGTTCGGCTGGTCCGAGCAGGAGGCGATCGGCCAGAACGTCAGCATGCTGATGCCGGAGCCGGATCGCACCCGCCACGACGGCTACATTGCGCGCTATCGCTCGACGAAGGATCCGCACATCATCGGCATCGGCCGCATCGTGACCGGCAAGCGCCGTGACGGCACCACGTTCCCGATGCATCTGTCGATCGGCGAGATGCAGTCCGGCGGCGAGCCCTATTTCACCGGCTTCGTTCGCGACCTCACCGAGCACCAGAAGACGCAGGCGAGGCTGCAGGAGTTGCAGTCGGAGCTCGTCCATGTCTCGCGACTGACCGCGATGGGCGAGATGGCCTCCGCGCTCGCCCACGAGATCAACCAGCCGCTGGCGGCGATCAGCAACTACATGAAGGGATCGCGGCGGCTGCTCGCCGGCAGCACCGATCCCAACACTGCGAAGATCGAAACCGCGTTGGACCGCGCCTCGGAACAGGCGCTGCGCGCCGGCCAGATCATCCGGCGCCTGCGCGACTTCGTCTCCCGCGGCGAATCCGAGAAGCGGGTCGAGAGCCTGTGGAAGCTGATCGAGGAGGCAGGCGCGCTCGGCCTTGCCGGCGCGCGCGAGCAGAACGTGCAGCTCCGCTTCAATCTCGATCCCGGCGCCGACCTCGTCCTCGCCGACCGGGTGCAGATCCAGCAGGTTCTGGTCAATCTGTACCGCAACGCGCTGGAAGCGATGGCGCAGTCGCCGCGGCGCGAGCTGATCGTCACCAACAGGCGCGTCACCGACGACATGATCGAGGTCGAGGTGTCGGACACCGGCTCCGGCTTCCGGGAAGACGTCATTCCAAACCTGTTTCAGACCTTCTTCACCACCAAGGAGAGCGGCATGGGCGTGGGACTGTCGATCAGCCGCTCGATCATCGAAGCTCACGGCGGCCGCATGGTGGCCGAGAGCAACGCATCGGGCGGCGCGACATTCCGCTTCACTTTACCGGCAGCCGATGAGACCTGAGCAATGACGACCAAGGGACATGTCTACGTTATCGATGACGACGAGGCGATGCGGGACTCGCTCAACTTCCTGCTGGATTCCGCAGGTTTTGGCGTCACGCTGTTCGACAACGCGCAAAGCTTCGTCGACGCCCTGCCCCGCCTCGCCTTCGGCTGCGTCGTCTCCGACATCAGGATGCCGGGCCTCGACGGCATCGAGCTGTTGAAACGGATGAAGGCACAGTACTCGCCCTTCCCGATCCTGATCATGACCGGCCATGGGGACGTGCCGCTCGCGGTCGAGGCAATGAAGCTCGGCGCCGTCGACTTCCTCGAAAAGCCGTTCGAAGACGACCGTCTCACCGCCATGATCGAGACCGCGATCCGTCAGGCCGTGCCGGCGGCCAAGAGCGACGCCATCGCCCAGGACATCGCTGCTCGCGTCGCTTCCCTGAGCCCCAGGGAGCGGCAGGTCATGGAAGGCCTGGTCGCGGGCCTCTCCAACAAGCTGATCGCCCGCGACTACGACATCAGCCCGCGCACCATCGAGGTGTACCGCGCCAATGTCATGACCAAGATGCAGGCGGGCAGCCTGTCGGAACTGGTCCGGCTGGCGATGCGTGCCGGCATGCTAAAGGATTGAGGCAGGTCAAAACGGCTCCCCCCCGTCCGTGCTACGCGATCGGAATGATCGAGATCGTCTCGCACCAACGGCGGCCAATGGCATCATCCGCACAGCCTATCGTCTACGTAGTCGACGACGATGAGGCCGTGCTGGGATCGCTGCGCTTCCTGCTGGAAGCCGATGGCTTTGCCGTGCGGACCTTCCGGAACGCCACCGCGCTGCTTAACGCGACGAGCCTGCCCGGCGCGGATTGCTACGTGATCGATTATAAGATGCCCGATATCAACGGCATCGAGCTCGCCGACCGCTTGCGCCAAACCGACGGCGCCGCCCCGATGATCCTGATGACCGGCGATCCCGACCGCAATATCTCGGCCCGGGCGGCAGCGGCGGGCGTGAAAGACGTGATTTTGAAGCCGCTTCTAGATGAAAACCTGGTCAAGCGCATCCGCCGCGCTATCCAGGAACGGCACGAAAACTGACTTACGGGATTCTACGTAAGGGCACCTCCCTAAGATATCGCTCGAAATTTTCAGGCTGCGCAACCCCGCGTAGCAATGCGTCATCACAACGGAGATGACGCAGATGCTGACCCAGATACTCAACACCAAGACGATGAACACCCGGATCGGCGGCCAGATTGCTCCTGCCCATTCCCTCACCGACCAGTTTGGCGCGATCACCGGCCACGTCGGCCTTCTCGCCACCGAGTTTTCCTACTGCAAGGACGAAGAGATCTACGGGGAGGACGAGCCGGCCGAATACGTCTATCAGGTCGTCACTGGCGCTGTCCGCAGCTATAAGCTCCTCTCGGACGGTCGCCGCCAGATCGGCGCCTTTCATCTTCCCGGCGACGCGTTCGGCCTCGAATCGGTGCCCACCCACCGCCTCGCCGCCGAAGCCATCATCAACACCACCCTCCGCCTCGTGAAGCGTGCGAGCCTCGAAAAGGCCGCCGGCACCGACGTGCAGGTCGCCCGCAAGCTTTGGGCGATCACCGCAGGCGAACTTCGCCACGCCGAAGACCACATGCTGCTGCTGGGCCGCAAGACCGCGATCGAGCGTGTTGCGACCTTCCTGCTTGAAATGGACCGCCGCCTCGCGGTTGCCGGCATGATGGCACTGCCGATGTGCCGCCGCGACATCGGCGACTATCTCGGCCTCACGTTGGAGACCGTGTCGCGCGCGTTGTCGCAGCTTCACGCCCAGGGCATCTTGGGCTTCTCCGGCGCCCGCCAGATCGTCCTGCGCAACCGGGCGCGCCTGCACAATCTCGACGCCTGATTTCTTGTTTCTCGCCACCTGTTTGGCCGGCTGAATTCGTTCAGCCGGCCGTTTCTTTTGTCGCGACGCCTAGCCGGCATCGGCTTCCGCCGTATGCACGCGAACTTCGTGCTCGCAGCGCGCACCGCGTTTCCTGAGAAAATCGGCGACATCCCCGACCCTGCCACACGCCCCATCCTGTTCGTTCGCCGTGCAGACCTCGACGATCGGGACCTGCGATGCTCGGGTCAGGAAAGGCAGCGCCTCCCGAGCCGCCAGGTGCGCTTCCCTTGTGTCCTTCCAGCCCACGAGGATGCGATCGACTGTCCGGCGTGTCACGCCGTCCGGCACCAGAAGCGCGGGACGCTCCATTCGAATCGCGCCGACAGGATCGACGTTGTGGGGATGAGCGTCGTCGAGCTGCTGGCGCTTGAGGACGACGAGATCGGCAGCCCTGGCCTGCTCGACCAGACTCCGTCGGAAACTCGATTGCCGAGCGCCACTCCACCATCTCGGCCGGCGAACGGACAATCTGCCTGAACCACGCCTCTTTGGCTGCAGCGCTGCCCGAAAGCGTTCGAGGTCCTCCGACGCCATCTGCTCGATGATAACGCCCTCGACCGCGAATGTGGGCTCTACGGCGATCGCCGAGGCGGCGAGGATGAACGTCCCAAAGCTGCTCGTGAGGCCTTCCGCGATCGCAATCTGCCCTTCTTCCTGCTGTTTCGGTTCAAGCTAGACCATGACGCTGACGAAAACATGCATGTCCTTCCTCCGTGCATTGAGGCAGGAGGGCACTGTACCCCTGCATCAGCCAGCGCCGGGCTTGACACATATCAAGCGAGCCAGTTCTTCCCTGCCGAGACATCGCGCGAGATCGAGAGCGGATTTCCCTCGCGCTCGGCTCTACGCTTCCATGCGGTGCTTTGCGATATCGCCGACCGGATGCCTCGTGAGATCCCCGGTCAGCTCCGCCACGATCCGCCGCTTGACGCCGGGATGAAGCTCCGAGCAAAGTGCAGCCAGCGTCCGCGGCGGCGCGACGACGATCAGCGCGATCGATCGTTCGCTGCGGACTACGCGCTCCGCGGCCGCCGCCACGTCGCTCACGAAAGGCCGCTCTTCAAAGGAACAGCGACCTTTCCTGCGGTCGCCGAACACAACTACAAAATGCGGCTTTTGATCATTACACGCCCTCGTTGCTGATAGTTTGCGGCTTTGGCGTTCACCCCGGAAGATGCTTGATCCCAATCAAGGTCCGAGCACCCACAGTGCGACAGGATATTGAGCGGCCTGGGCAAGTAAGCGAGACGGAGACATGTCCCGATTTATCGTTCGTTTCCTCAAGAACATCGTTGGCGACAGAGGTCAACTTTTTGAGGCATGCCAACACACGACAGACGTCGACGCACATGACGAAGCCGAGGCTTTGCGATTGGCCAAGCAGCAGTTCTGCGCGTTGCGGGCGGTGGGCGACTGGACGCTGCATGCGGACCGCGTTGAGGTGAAGTCGGCCGACTTTCCGTCCTGAACCCGATCTGATGGGCAAACAGAGCGGCACGCCTCTCGGGCTTTACCCCCCGGTCACCGGCTTGCGGTCGTGACCGTCGCATCCGAGGCGCTGGTCAAGCCCGGCGCGACGCGTCAGGAAGTCGAGGAGACGCATGGCGTGGCCATCTACATGGGCGGCGGGCCCTCGCTGATGTATGCCGCGGAAAGCAGGCGTCGAAGATCCCACGCGGGCCGGCACCTAATTTTGTCGAAGATTAGATCGTTTCTCCTCGGCCTTAAGGCGATTGCGTTGCATTCCCGTCGGTATCCTGACGGAGCAACGGTCGACGCGCGGATCACCTTCCGTAGAAGATTGCATCTCAATCAGCAGTTGATGCATGGCTTGGCCCAAGGTCGTACGCAGCAGAGCATGGACGACCGTTGCGGCATCGGCCGTCCCCGCGCTCTTCAGCTATTGTGGTGGTTGATGACATGCATACGCCTGGACGACGTTGCCTTCGGGACATCGACGCAAAATGAATGAAGCCGAGCTATCTTCGCATCGGCGCCTCGGCTGTCCAATTGATCATTTCCTCTGCGATCCGGGCAAACGCGGCATCGAAAGCCGCAACCGCGGCTGTCGGTTCAATCCTGTCGAGTTTCTCGCTCGTTTCCAGCAGCCTTGAAGTGATTACCTTGCTGTCCTTATCGACGATCCTCACCGAGAATTCGATCTCTACGCGCGGTTCACCTCCCGTTGCAATGCGAAAGCGCCTGATATCAATGAGTAGCTGGTTATCCGCCTGCCCCAAATCAGCCGTACGCAGCGGGGCATGGGCCATGTCGTAGTTTTCAAAACTGTCGATCAGCCGCGCCTGCACCAGCTTGGGAATGCTGTCGGCCCACAGGAAGTCCGCAAAGCCCGGATTATCGCCGCCTGATGCAAACAGCATGCGCTGGGTCTGGAGCATCGCGACCGCGGTCGGCTCAGGAATGGCCAGTGACGCCGAGAATGTCTTGCCGGCCGGTCCGAGGTTTTGTGGCGCATGCAAATCATAGGTGATCTTTTGTGCCGGCGCGCCGCCACCGGTCATCTTTTCGAGGCCCGCCAGAATACCGTCGAGCTTGCCGGTATTGCGCGCGAGGCCGTCGGAGAAGGTCTTGAAATTGGCGATAGTATCTTTCAGCGGACCGGAATTGTCCTGCAGCACCGAATCGACGCGCCGCAACGCATCGCGCGCCGCCTGCGTCATGCTCTGGCCTGCGCCGGCTTCGGCCGTCAAGGTCAAGGTCTCACTGGATTCGCCGACGATCATGCCGCCCTCCAACGTCACTACAGGCACACCAGTCAGCCCTTGGAAATCGAGGCCGACCTCGGTATCGGCGCGCACTGGTGTGGTCGAAGCGACCGATATCGTCGCATTAACGAAGCGCGGATTGTCCGATGCAAGCCCGAGCTGGGTGACCTCACCAACGCGGATGCCGTTGAACAGAACCCCGGCGCCGACCAGAAGCCCGGGCACCGGACCGTGGAATTGCACGTGATAGCTCGCGCGGGGCCCGATGCCGCCAGTGTTGTTCAGCCAATAGACGAAGCCGAACACGGCGAGGATCGCGGCCAGCACGAAACTGCCGATCAGCACGTAGGGAGCGCGGGTTTCCATGTCTCATCTCATCTCGTGTTGAAGCATCTGCGAGCGCTTGCCGTGGAAATAGGCACGCACCCAGGGATGCTCGGATTGCAGCAGTTCGCGCATCGGGCCGATCGCCACGATCTTGCCGTCGGCGAGCGCGGCGACGCGGTCGCAGACCGTAGTCAGACTCGCAAGGTCATGAGTGACCATGAACACGGTCAACCCCAGCGTCTTTTGCAGCGTCCCGATCAACTCGTCGAAATCGCCGGCGGCGATCGGATCGAGCCCGGAGGTCGGCTCATCCAGGAACAGGATCGGCGGATCGAGCGCGAGCGCGCGGGCCAGCGCCACGCGCTTGGTCATGCCGCCGGACAGCTCGGCCGGATATTTGTCCGCATCCTGCGCCCGCAGTCCGACCATCTCCAGCTTGGCGATCGCGATCTCGTCCATCAGCTCTTTCGACAGCACGAGATTTTCGCGCAACGGAAACTGGACGTTCTGTCGGACCGTGAGCGACGAGAACAATGCCCCCTGCTGGAACAGGATGCCCCATGTCGTGGCCGCGCGTTTCGTGCGGCCGCCGATCGGCTGGCCCATGACTTCGATGGTGCCGCTTCGGCGCGGGATGAGGCCAATGATGGTTCGCATCAGAACCGACTTGCCGCCACCAGAGGCCCCCACCAGCCCGAGGATCTCGCCCTTGCGAACATCGAGCGACAGATGGTCGAGCACGGTCTGGCGGCCGAAACCGACCACGAGGTCGCGGACGCGGATCGCCAACTCTTCTTGCGATTCGCCCATTGTCACATTCCGATCGAGGCAAAGAAGATCGCGAACAGGCCGTCGAGCACGATCACCAGAAAGATCGATTTCACCACCGACGTCGTGGTCTGCCGTCCCAGCGACTCTGCGCTGCCCGTGACCCGCAATCCTTCGCTGCAGGCGACGATCCCGATCACCAGCGCCATAAACGGCGCCTTCAGGATGCCCACCTCGAAATGGGTGACGGAGACGGCCTCGTGCAGCCGCGCGATGTAGATCGCCGGCCCCATGTCACCATAGAACTGAGCGACCAGGCCGCTACCGTAGAGCGCGGCAATCGAGCCGATGAAAGCAAGGATCGGCAGTGCGATGACCAGGGCCGCGACGCGCGGCAGGATCAGGACGTCGACCGGATCGAGCCCCATGGTCGAGAGCGCATCAATCTCCTCCCGCATCTT
The DNA here is from genome assembly GCF_040549385.1 of Bradyrhizobium sp. LB11.1. Classification (NCBI taxonomy): domain Bacteria; kingdom Pseudomonadati; phylum Pseudomonadota; class Alphaproteobacteria; order Hyphomicrobiales; family Nitrobacteraceae; genus Bradyrhizobium; species Bradyrhizobium sp. LB11.1. Next base: position 90,094 of record NZ_JBEPTH010000015.1, read on the forward strand.
CATGGAGCCAAGCTCGGCGGTATAGGCGCTTCCCGAACGGCCAGCGACCATGATGGCGACGATTAGCACGCCGAACTCGCGCAGCACCAGGATGCCGACCATGTCGACGGTGTAGGACTCCGCGCCGAACCTCCGGAAATGGAACAATCCCTGCTGGGCGATGATGGCGCCGATCAGGAAGGTGATCAGCACGACGATGGGGATGGCCTGCCAGCCGATGCGATAGAGCTGGTAGATCAGCGATGTCAGTCGCAGCGAGCGCGGCCGGCGCAGCACGCCGATCACGGCGATGAACAACGCGCCCAGCATTTGAAGAAAGATCGTGATGTCTTCGCGCGCCCCGACCGTGGACTTGCCGAGATCGCTCAGCCTGAGCAAAATCGGGTTGGGTGCAGGCGTCGGCGGCGGCTTATGGCGGTTGACCTGACGCACCTCGTCCATCAGGCCGCTGAAATTGTCGGCGACACCGACGAATCGGGCCGATCTGCCTGACGATGCCGCCCTGCGCGATAGCTTCTCCAGGACCCAGGCGCCGAGCGTGTCGAGCGCGCCGACGCCCGACATGTCCAACGTCACTGCCCTGGATCGATCGACATCGGCGCCGACCGAACGCGAGAGCGTTTCAAGCGTAGTCACATTCGCTGCGGTCCAGGGCCCTTCCGGGCGCAATTTCAGCACATCGCCGGATGGCGTTGCCAGCAACAGCGGTTCGGAGTTCACGCTTCCACCTCATCGGGACAACCGGGTCCGCATTCAGCTGTCAGTTCTAGGCCAGCGTGTGGCGGCGGGTTTGACCTGCCTCAAGACCGAGACGACGCTGCCTGCTTGACGCAAATCAAGCGCGGACGCGCGGGCGGACCTTAGGTTCACTCCATTCAATGGAGAGATCAAATCGATGCTCGACAGCGTCAGGATGCCCACCGGACCTACATGACCGACTTCATCCGCGATCCCAAGACCGGCGGCTGCGCCCAAGGCGTTCCGCCCAGCAATCTGGGCTTCCGACTTGTGATCGAGCCGTCGCAGCCCGCCGTCGCAGGCATCGCCACCAGCGTCTCAAGGCTCCTCCGCAGGAGCTGAACTCTCGCTATCGACTGCTTGCGCCAGAGCAACGTCTTTCGCTCACGGCTCCGGTAGACGATCGGGATCAGAAGGAGACAGAAGATGCGATCGGATCTGGCGCAATCGTACGGACAGGATAGGCTTCCCCGCTACACCAGCTACCCCACCGCGCCGCATTTCTCACCGGCGATCGGCGAGGCCGACTACCGGACCTGGCTCGGATCGCTTTCGCAACGGCAACCGGCCTCGATCTACCTGCATGTACCGTTCTGCCGCTCAATGTGCTGGTACTGCGGTTGCCATACATCGGTGACGAAGAAGGATGACCCTATCGCGGTCTACACCTCCGGACTACGTACGGAAGCGCATCTCGTCGCCGAGGCCATCGGGCACCGCCTTCCGATCTCGCATATCCACTTCGGCGGTGGCACCCCCACCATCATGACGCCGGAAACGTTCGCCGACCTGGTCGGGACGCTGCGTTACTCCCCGACGCCGAGGTCGCCGTGGAGATCGACCCGCGCACGCTGACGGAGCCGATGGCGGAGGCGCTCGGCTTCAGCGGCGTCAACCGGGCAAGCCTTGGGGTGCAGAGCTTCGATCCCGAGGTCCAGCGCGCGATCAACCGCCTGCAGAGCTTCGAGCAGACGGCCAGGTGCGTCGAGCTTCTGCGGCGGGCCGGCGTCAGCAAGCTCAACTTCGACCTTCTCTACGGTCTGCCGCTGCAGACGGTGGATTCCTGCCTCGATACGGTGGCCAAGTGCATCGAACTCCGCCCCGACCGGTTCTCCGTGTTCGGGTATGCGCACATCCCCTCCTTCAAGAAGCATCAACGGAAGATCAACGAGAACGCCCTACCGGACAGTGTCGAGCGACATCTGCAGTCGGAGACCATCGCACAAGCGCTGATGGATGCGGGCTACGTCCGGATCGGCTTCGACCACTTCGCCTTGCCTCATGATAATCTCGCAGCGGCCAAGCGCGACGGTCGGCTGCGCCGGAACTTCCAGGGTTACACGGATGACACCGCCGAAACGCTCATCGGCTTGGGTGCGAGCGCCATCGGACGGATGCCTGATGGACTCGTGCAGAATGCCGTACCGACACGCGATTACCTCACGCGCATCGCCGAAGACCGACTCGCCAGCGTCAAGGGCTATGCTTTCACCGGCGACGACCGCTTCCGTGCGGATCTCATCGAGCGGGTGATGTGCGACATGGCGGTGGACCTTTCACGGATCGCGCGGTCGCACAACCAGGACCCCAAGACGGCCGTCATAGACCGCGCTCGGCTGCTCAGCCTGATCGCGGACGGCGCCGTGACGATGAAGGACCGACCGGATCACGGTCCGCGGCGGCGCCGAATTCCTGGTACGGAGCGTCGATTCCGCGTTCGATGCCCACCTGGCGCGATCGACTGCCACGCACAGCCGAGCGGTTTGAACAAGTCCACTGGATCCAGAGTGCTCGCGATCTGCGCCAGCTCAAGGGGTGTCGGGATCTCGATCGGTCTCGGACGGCTTCTCCGGAGGGACTTGCGCCTCCGCAGTCCACCATCCGCCGGCGCGCGTGCGGATCTCGGATCTTCGAGAACGCCCGCAGCAATCGCAGCGCTTGCAGATCTTCACGAATGCTCATCGTCACGACCAAGTACCAGCGAAGCCATCATGGGCTCTCATGATGCTACTGCGTGCCGGTATATTGCAGGCGGAGCCGCCGGCAGGCGCTTGATGTTGCCCACGATGGATCGTTCTCCCGTCGCCGATCCCGTCAGTTCGGTGCAGTACCGCCCTGCGGCCCGCAGCGAGCCCGGAGAGAACCTCGGCCGTCCGATTGTTGCGGTGGCCGATCTGAACCGGACGGTTTTGGCGCGCCCGCTGTCGTGGGCATAAACGGCCCACTGGTCGCCCTTCCCGGAATAAGGCGCTTATCCGGACGTACAACGCGTCGGCGGCGCTCCAGATGGTGACGTGGACGACCACCCACTAGTCGTGGCCAAGCAGGTCCAGCGTCTCGGACGGGTCCACGAAGTCGATGGTCACTCGCACCCGCTGCTCCTCGATCCCCAGCGCCGAGACCTTCAGGAATCCGGCGGGATCTACTCGCACCAGTCCCTGATGGCTGACCGCCCCAGCCGTCGATCCGGACGGGCGCTCCGACCTTGATCTGCACCGCATCGGTCGAGACCCGATCCGCCACGACCTCCAGGTCAGCTGGCTGCCGATGTAGACCAGCGGCGGGCGCGAGCACCCGGACGCAGCTGGCCGGCTCCGCGGACGGCCGGGCGTTTGCCGGGTCCATCAGCCGCGCCGCCAGGGTGCCCGCTGGTCTGCCTTTGGCTTGGCCTGCTCCTGCTTCTGGTCGGGTGGTGCCCTTCGTGTTCCGCGGCCGATTGCGCCCAGTCGGCGTGCCGGAGCGTCGTGACGAGTAGCGCGGCGGCAAAGGTGAAAGCGCTGGCAAGCTCCTGATCTGAGGATCCAACTCTTGGATGAGCGCTCCGGCCGCTTGATGCACGTCGATCCGGCAAACGATGCGCTCGCGGCCCGGCTGCGATCACTCGTTGCGCTGTGTCAATACTACCTCTGCGGTTCTCTGCTCCGATGTGCCACATTCACAGGGAGAATGGACATGATCACCAGAACGCTGATTCCCATCGTAGCCGCCGCCGCGCTTGCTGCGCCCGCCATGGCCCAAAGCACGGACGGAAAAGAACGGTCATCACTATAGCGGCCATCGTTCTCAAGTCCCTGACGGAATGCGCGCCGGCCAATTTCGAGGCAAATTCCGCAAAGAGGTGCATTTCGGTTTGCGTTCGATCGAGGAATTCATTGCCGAGGATAACACACTCCTCGAGCATCAATTTCTGGGCACCAAACAGGAAGCTCGCGGCACGCTCTTTCGCCCTCGCCATTTGCGCTTCGGCCTCCGTCGTTGCCTGCTTCGGGTTCGCAGTAGCCGCTTCGGAAAATTCTGGCCTGGACATGTTGACCTTTGGTCTTGGATGCACCTGATTTCTACGTTCTAGCGCCCAACCACACATTGAGCTGTATCAAGTGGAGCTCCGATGATCCCGCGGGCAATCACGTCATAAATTGCCCTCCATTGATTGAAATCGTGGATCCCGTGATGAAGCCGGCTTCCTCGGCAACGAGGAATACCACCGCGCGGGCGATTTCCTCGGGCTCGCCGAGGCGGCTGACGGGGATCAACGGCAGGATGTTTCTCTCCAGCACGTCCTTGGGCACCGCCTGCACCATTTCGGTATTGATATAACCGGGACAGATCGCATTCACGGTGATGCCGCCCTTGGCGTTCTCCAACGCCAGGGCCTTGGTGAAGCCGATATCGCCGGCCTTTGCCGCCGAATAATTGACCTGGCCGAACTGTCCCTTTTGGCCGTTGATCGATGAGATGTTGACGACCCGGCCGAATTTGCGGGCGCGCATGCCCTCGATCACCTGTCGGGTCATGTTGAACAGCGAGCCGAGGTTGGTGTTGATGACCGCATTCCACTGATCGATCGTCATCTTGTGAAACGCACCGTCCTTGGTGATGCCGGCATTATTGATCAGCACGTCGATCGGACCGAGGTCGGCTTCGACCTTCTTGACACCAGCGACACAGGCATCGAACGAGCTGACGTCCCATTTGTAGACGGGAATGTCTGTCTCGGCCTTGAATTTCTCCGCCGCCGTGTCGTTGCCGGCGTAGCTTGCGGCAACCCTGTAGCCAGCAACCTTCAAGGCCTTGCTGATCGCTGCGCCAATGCCGCGCGTTCCTCCCGTTACCAACGCTATCCGTGCCATCATCTCTACCTCGGTTATTCGTCACGCTCAGGCTGCACGAGAGTTCGATAGAGCCATTGATCCAGCGCAATGGCGGGCGAATTGCTCTCGTCGCGATCGTTCAACTGAAATCTGGTCGGAGGAGGTTGCCGCCTTCACGTGGCTAATCGCGGCGCACGATAGCCCAATTGAGGCACATCAACGCAGTGCACCGCTGGGACGATGCGCGCGGGCAATGGGGGCGCAAAGACGGTCGGGAAGCCTGGGACGGCTAGCGCTGCACTTCGCATCCCGCTGGTGGCGTGATGCGCCGCAGCCCCCCGGCGGAGGCGTGTCACGCCACCATGCAACACCAACTGCCTTTTGGCGAACCGGTTCCCGCCTCTCCTTCAGATTACGCCGCCTCATGTTGGGGTGCGAGCGTCGTGAAGGAAGCAACGACACGAACGCACGTAAGCGCCCCCCCAGCAGCTCGAATTCGAGCATCTTTCCTACAAACATGACGGAAAGGACTTGAATCGCACCCTTGCGTCAGGTTGTGCGAAGTCGGTGCAAGGTGCTTTCCCCAACCTCGCAAAGAGCAACTCACAGGCGCTCTGACGACGCAAAAAGAAGAGTTCGTGGGCTGATGCCGCTGCTACTCGTTCTAATGTCTATTTTCCTTAGTACGGGTGCGATAGTCTACGCCGCTTGCCGATCTCAACGCCGGCGAGATCGGCGCATGCACAGGCACAATCGCGCCAATTCGCTCAGCTCGCCCCCCGCATTCAACTACCAAAGCGACGGGCATTCTGATCCTTCAGCCGTCCGCTGCAGCCTCACTCGTGAAGGCCAGGCGACACGCGCCGCCGCTAAAGCGAGCGCCTCAAGTTCTGGATTCGGTGCTTCTCGATCGGCTGCTGATCGATTTGATCGATGCCGCGTGGCCGATCCAACGCGACGGCGGACAGATGCGAAAGGCAGTCTCGACCGGTCGGGCGGTTTTTGCTAGACTTTCCTGTAATGCGTCACGCTGGCGCGAATGGCTGACCAGTCACATACCTGGAACATTTCAAAGATTTGCACTGCGCAAAAGTCCTCGAAAGCCTATGCGATCAATCAAAGGTCGTAGTGAGGCAGTAAGTCTACTGTAAATCGTACAAGTGAGGCTCTTATCGTGACCAAGCGCTCTGAACCCCGGAAGGAAGCCCCAAATGTCGTCGGGCCTGAGGTGAGGCCGAGCGTCTTCGTTGTCGACGATGACCTCTCAATGCGCGAATCGCTGGTCAACCTATTTCGTTCGATCGGTCTAGATGTCGTTGCTTACGGATCCGCCCGGGAAATGCTCCAGAGCGAGCTCCCTGATGTTCCTAGCTGCCTTGTGCTTGACATCAGGCTGCCGGGATTGAGCGGCCTTGAGTTCCAGAATGAGTTAGCCAAACTGAAGATTCACATTCCCATCATTTTCATCACCGCTCATGGCGATATTCCGATGACCGTCAAAGCCATGAAGAGTGGAGCAATCGATTTTCTCAGCAAGCCGTTTCGCGATCAGGAACTACTCGATGGCGTAGTCGCAGCCATCGAACAGGATCGGAAGAGACGAGGTGTAGACAAGGTGGTCAGCAGGCTGCAGTCCTTGTTTGAGGCACTAAGTCCACGAGAGCAGGATGTGTTGAAACTGGTCGCCGCCGGCCTATTGAACAAACAGGTAGCCGCGGAACTCGGGCTCGCCGAGATTACAATCAAAATCTATCGCGGCCACGTGATGAAGAAGATGGGAGCTCGATCGCTAGCCGATTTGATCAGGATGGCTGAGAGGCTGGGAATTGGGACCGACCGTTTCAGGGTACAAACCTAAGTATGATTTTACAATTTCGTCGTACACGCGCACCCTTCTGCTGGCCGTCATGCTTCGGCCAGCGCCTTCGCCCAACTAAGAACAGGTCGTCTTGTCTAGGTATTCAGCTGTTTCCGTTGTTGACGACGATCCTTCGATTCGTGCCGCACTGAACAACCTTTTGAAATCGCAGGGCCACATCGTTCATACGTTTGCATCGGCTGAGGAATTCTTGCGGTCGTCTCAATTGAACGACACGTCCTGTGTCATTGCAGACGTGCAGATGCCCATGATGAGCGGCTTTGAACTTTTGGAACAGATGCGAGCCCAGGGCCATGCTGCACCATTCATCTTGATGACTGCCTTCGCAGATGATCGCACGCGAGCCCGCGCGTTGAGCGCGGGCGTAACCGGTTTTTTTGTCAAACCCTTTCCCTACCTGGAGCTGAGCTCCTGCCTCGATGCATCGCTTCGCGAGCATCGGGGTGGAACGAACGCGTGAAAGATGGGGAAGCAGTCTGGACCAAGCCGCAGCCGCGCGGCGCTTACGATGTCGATCAATGCGCGATTGCCCGTGCTTACCGCGTGCCAGTGGCGACCATCGCCTTTCTTGCCGCATTCCTGTCGTTGTTGTTGCATCTGGTTAAAGCACTTGCAACGTCGGGCTCCTGACAAAGCGCCTTTGGTATGATCGCGCAATCAGACGAGGCGAGGCCCTCATCGCTTTAATGAAGGAGCGCCCTACCTTCACTGCTAAGATCCTTGCTGAGCTTAGCGCGAAAGTGCCACGGCAGCGGCTTGCCGGCAGGACCTCGTTAGAACAAAGAATTCACCTGAAACTTGTGCGGCCGCTCCAGATAGGTCGGGCACCGGAGTTTGTGGGAGAAGGACGCAACGATCGCGGCCAAAATCCCGCAGTCTGTCGAGACGATCGCTTCGGAATTCACGGAAACCGCAAAGACACCGCATTTTGGATGTTGGGCTTTCGAAGGATCGAGTGGTGTACGCCAAACTCGCCAACTTGCGTTCGCTCCCAGCAACCCTTCGGCGGGCCGAAGCACCCGAAACCTACGCATCCGTTGCAAGGGCAACACAAATGCCACTGGTCGAAGCGATCTCAAGCCACGCCTTTGCTGCCGAACGCATCCACGCCGACCACTTTCCGGCGCCGGTCACGGCCCAAACGCATGGCCCAAAGCGGCGGCTCTGGACGCGCGATAAGCCCGCGTGCCGGGCCAGATCCGCGGCGGCCGTGTCACTTCTACTCGCCGCGAGTGAGCGTGGGGAAGCAACACACGCTTCCGGCTGACGGGCTCCGCCGTCGTCGGGAGCGCATCGGCCCCTCTGGTCGCGATGAACTTTGTCAGCCCACATACTTCCCCATTTCCAAGCTAACCGCGCAGTGTGCGCAAATTGTTCGATCGCGCGCGGCTAGCCGCGAGCGGTAACCGCTTTTACCGCAAAGCCAGCAGTATTCCCTTATCCGGCACAACGTTCATGCCCTATGATGGGTATTTTGGCTCCGCTCACAGTCCGGCAGATTGCGTGCGAAAGGTATTAATGGACGAGAGCAGTGGCACTGATCTTCCAGCCGCCATTCTCGTCGAAACCGTGCAAGGAGAGGGAGGCATTAACGTCGCTGGTAAGGAATGGTTGCAGTCCATTGAGGCTTTGGCAAAAGAGGTCGGAGCTATTTTCATAGTTGACGATATCCAAATGGGCTGTGGCCTTACAGGCAAGTTCTTCAGTTTCGAGTTCGCCGCGTTGCCGCCAGACATTGTTGTAATGTCGAAATCGCTGAGTGGGTACGGTTTGCCACTATCGATGCTCCTGATCAAAGAAGCGATTGACGCATGGGAACCAGGCGAGCACACGGGGACGTTTCGAGGAAACAACCTTGCACTCGTTTCTGGCAAAGCGGCTTTGAATCTGTATTGGCGCAACCAGACGTTCTCGCAACAGGTCCGACGCTTGGGCGCATTTATGCGGCGTCGACTCGATGCTATCGCGCACCAGCACGGAAACAAGTTTGCTGTTCGTGGACGGGGCATGATATGCGGATTCGATTGCAAAACGACCGAAATCGCAGAGGCGACGTCACATAGAGCGTTTGAAAAGGGATTGATTATCGAGCGATGCGGACCGACCGATCAGGTTGTAAAGTTCTTGCCTGCACTTACGATCGACCAAGAAACGTTGGGACAAGGCCTAGACATATTCGAGGAGTCATTGACCGAAACGTTGAATTCAGCCCGAGCAAGCCAAACTTGTAGGCACACGAGAGAAACTGTTGCTAGCGACCGCATCGCCGCACAAGTCACTGGCGTGTGTCCTCGCTTGCCGCCGAAATGGTCAGGAGTTTTGAGGCCATGATCATGAAGGTGAAGCCTGAAGGCCAACGCTATCTGTGATCCGCCGAGTCGGCTGATCCGCGGAGAACGCCTGCTGCCCTCCTCGGTCCACAACACGTGAGTGCGAGCAGCACCTTTGACCGTAGAAGCTCGCAGTCGCGAGCGACTCTGGTCGAGCTGGCCTATCTAAGTTTCCAGTCTGAGGTCTGCCGAAGGTGAGCTCGCAGCGGAATGGAGTCAAATGGTGTGGTATGGCTTCTTGGTGGCCACGTGCCCAGCCGCACGGGTGCGGACTTTATTAGGACCGTAGATTGTGCAGCAGCGATCCAGCCTGAGCCGTTTACAGTATAGGTGCAGCAACAATCACTCCGGCGGCCGGCTTTGCGACGAAAGCCGTCAAGGAACGAGCGGTGGGGATGTCCCGGGTTCGTTGAATTTCTGAAGAGGTCGGCGTTGCCCACCTTGAGCCGGTAGGCTCGGGGTGCTGATTCCAAAGGAGAGCAACGCCATGACGAGAGATATCACACCGGCTGGTTGGCCGGCGACCGGCGCTGTGGACGGAGCATTTGCGGAAGTGCAGGCGAGTGCCCGAGTTCAGCTATCAGAAGCCCCTATTTGGCGTGAGCGCCTCGACGGCAAGCGAAGGTGACGGACCAAATGTCAACTATGCTGGGCCAACCGAAGAAGCCCGACGCATCTGCCGGGTCCGAGATGCGTCGGGCTGAGTGGGAGACTGAGCGCGACAGTCCTCCTCCCAGAACCGTGTCTGCAAGTAGTATGCCGTGCCCGTACTGCTACACCAATATATCAAATTAGATATCTGCCCTGCCACAAAGTTCCGCGAGGCATTCAAAGACGCTCGGCCAGCTCCATCTTCAAGGCCTGACTATTCCCGTTCCAAAAACTACCGCCATCACCTTTCGTTTGGATCAAAATTGAGGCAGAAGAAGCGGACAACGGGCCGCCGGCTCATCAACAACAGATATCTAGATGTTTGATGCATTGCTACGCGGGACTGGAACGATCCCCCCGAGTTCGCGCACGACAGAGGCAAACGATCGAGATCTAAGCTTAGATTTCGCGAAAGGTGCGCTCATTGTTTTGGTGATCGTTGGGCACCTGATTCAGTATGTCATCTACCGAGACGACGGGTTTTGGTATTCGCCGTACTACAAATCGATCTATATGTTTCACATGCCACTCTTTATGGCGATAAGCGGATATCTTTCTTCTCGATCGCTGCTGCAAAAGTCGTTCACTCGAGCCGCCAGCGACCGTGCGAAGCAGCTCTTGCTGCCGATGCTGTTTTGGTGGACGTTCATGGAGACAGCTAAGCTGGCGGCATTGTGGCGCGCAACCAGCGTAACGAGCGGACTTTTGGAATTTGTAGACGATTTCGCTGGCACATACTGGTTCATCTGGGCGACGTTTGTTTCCTATCTTCTCCTCAAGATTTCTACCAAGCTCAACCACCAATCGTGGGTCATATCTGGCTTGGCCATACTGGTCGCACTCGCGCCTCTGACATTCTCCATATCACCCCTGATCAGATTCACTTACCCGTTCTTCTGCTTCGGCTTCTTGCTTGCTCAATCGAGAGAACGATGGACGAGTACATCGCGACATCACAAGCCGCTCCTGATCTTATTTCTCTCGATAGTGACTTGCGTATGCTTTCTAGCATGGGACAAGGACACCTATGTCTACAATAATCTTGGGGTAATCCACGATTTTCGGTCGGCTAAAAACGTGCTTCTGATGTTTGTTGGCTCTGCAGCGGCCTCAGCAATCGCTATCGAACTCCTGCTGCAATGCTGGAGCATTGGCCGTTCAAATCGAATGGCCCGCTTTATCGCTGTGGAGTTGGGCCAGACCACGCTGCTGCTCTACCTGGTCCAGGGTACCGTGTTCCGTCTCATGGATTTCGTACAGTTCGGAAACCTTTGGGATCTCACGACCCGGTCGATCATCGCGGGTATGCTCGGGGCAACGATTATTGCGATCGCGCTAACGGTGCGCTCGATTGTTCGCGGCGTTCCATATCTATCGCAACTCGTCCTTGGAATGCCGCCACGCTCAGGTCTTCCGCAAGCAAAACCTGTAATGAACTAGCTGTATGCATTTGTACGGCAGAGTATTGCGATAGCATCGACTTGTGACGCCGCAGGAATAACGTTCGAACCCAGATCCGGCGGCGACGGCGTGCCGCCGGTCGAGCCGGTCATCGGCATAAGAGCAACCCCATCGAAGCGTGCATTGGTGAGGGTTTGCATGGCACCGGCGAACTCAGCCCATTGCGTCCATCCAAATAAGATCGACTGCCCTGAGATTAGCTTCGCTGCACCAATCGTCTAGCCGCCGGGTTTCGACCCAGATCTGGCGATCGAACCTAATCCAATCACACTCGGCGAGATGTTTTTTCGAGTGCCGTACTGAACCCGAGACGTAAGCGCTGTACGCATCCGGTGACGGCCCCTGGTCAGGTCGCCTTGGGCGGATGGCTGATTTGCGCTCAAGCAGCGTGGGCGACGCTCTGGGGGCGCCAATTCCAAGGTAGAAGTTCATGGATGCGCTTGGCGGGTTGATCCGGCAGGCGGGCCAGCACGTCGGCAAGCCAAGCCTGTGGATCAATGTCGTTGAGCTTGGCGGTGGCGATGAGGGTGTAGATCGCAGCCGCACGCCGGCCGCCCTCATCGGAGCCGGCGAAGGTCCAATTTCTTCTGCCGACGGCGACAGTCCGTAGCTCGCGCTCGGCGGCATTGTTCGACATGCACAGGCGCCCGTCATCAAGGAAGCGAGTAAATGCATCCCAGCGGCTGAGGCAGTAATTGATCGCCTTGGCCGTATCATTGCTCCTGGAGAGCTTGGCGCGCTGTTCGCGCAACCACGCCTGCAGCTCGACGATCAGAAGGCGGCGGCTACGCTCCTGGCGCACGCGCAGGCGCTCCTGCGGAGCAAGACCGTTGATCTCACGTTCGATGGCGAACAGGATATCGATGCGCTTGACCGCTTCGGCCGCAATCGGCGCCTTGCTGAGCCGTGCGAGATCAAAGAACTTGCGCCTGCCATGCGCCCAGCATGCGGCCTCGACGATTTGGCCTCCTTTGCGATTGGGCTCGTAGAGCCTGCTGAACCCGGCGTAGGCGTCGGCCTGCATCAGTCCGGCATAGCCCGCCAGATGCTGTTCCGGATGTTCGCCGCTGCGATCCGGTGAGTAGAAGAACACGGCCGCCGGTGGATCTGGCCCGGCAAACGGGCGGTCGTCCCGTACATTGTCCAGAGCCGGCCGGTTCGCGTCTTGCCCTTGGCCAGGACCGGCACCGTGGTGTCGTCGGCGTGGACGTGCTCGGCCGCAAAGACATGGCTCCGGATCGCATCGACCAGCGGCATCAGGGCTGCCGCGGAGGCACCCACCCAGTCCGCGAGCGTCGATACGTCGAGGTCGATGCCTTCACGTTGGTAGACATCGCTCTGACGATTGAGCGGCAGGTGCAGGCCGTACTTGGCGAACAGGATATGGGCGAGCAGCTTCGGCCCTGTACGCCCCCGCGCAATCGGGTGCGAGGGAGCCGGTGGCTGGGTGATCGCTTCGCAGGCCCGGCAGACGAACTTCTCACGCACATGCTGGATCACCTTCCACTGGCGTGGAACGAGCTCCAGCGTCTCGGTCATGTCCTCGCCGAGCTTGCGCAATCGGTTGTCGCCACAGCATGGGCAGGTCGCCGGCACCGGATAGACAATGCGCTCCCGCAGCAAATGCTCCGGCAGCGGCCGGCGCGCCGGCTTGCGGCGCTCGAACGATGGCACCGTAATCTTGCCGGCTGCCGCCATCTGCACCGCTGTCTCGGCTTGTGCGGCGTTCGCCTCGAGATCGGCGAGCTGCAGCTCGAGCTGGTCCAGCAATGCGCCGCGCTCCGAGGACTGTCCGAACTGCTCGTGCCGCAGCTTCCTGATCGTGAGCTTGAGCTTCTCGATCAGCAATATCTGCGCCTGGGCATCCGCCTCTGCGGCCAGGCGGGCCGTTCGCTTGGCGCGCAGCATCGCCTTCAGCGTGGTCACATCGTCAGGGAAAGAATTATCGGCGCCCATGCCAACCAGAGAATCATAACTTGCCGTCGCTGTCCGAACCGCCGATCGTGGTATCGACTCAAATCCTGGCGATCAGCCGGCCGCCTGCGGCCGCCACGTGTGTTGCGGCATCCGCCAGTCAATGCCCTCCAGAAGATAGCCAAGCTGGGCCGGGGTGATGGTCACCACGCCATCCGCCGGCGACGGCCAGAGGAAACGGCCGCGTTCCAGCCGCTTGGCGTAGAGCGACATGCCCAACCCATCGTGCCAAAGGATCTTGATCAGCTTGCCGCTCTTGCCGCGGAACACATAGAGGTCGCCGCCGTGCGGGTCGCGCCTGAAGGCTTCCTGCACCAGCACGGCCAGCGAGTTCATGCCGCGGCGCATGTCGGTGTGGCCAGTCGCAATCCACACCCGCACGCCCGACGGAATGGGGATCATCGCGGCCGCCCATCTGCCAGCGCCGCGACCGCGACCTTCAGCGTCGCCGCATAGACCGTGCCCGTGATCCGTATCCGAGTTCCGGCCGCAAACTCGATCTCGATCGTTCCGCCGTCGGCCGACCGGACTGGACCAGGCATCGCTTCCGCGACCACCATCGCCGGTACGAAGCCCGTTTGATCGGCGGCTTCCTTCGACTCGGGGCGAAACGACCGCCGCCATCGCAGCAGCAATGAGCGCGAAACGCCATACCGCCGCGCAGTCGCCGCGACTTGCCGCGGCGCCTGCAAGCTCTCCATGACGATCTTGAGCTTCTCGTCCTCGGACCAGCGCCGCCGCCGGCCGGTGTCCACTACTTCGAGCCGTTCGATTTGGGCACTGCGCCTATCACTGTCCATAAGGACAGTTCTCAACACCGCGCCTCACTTGGCAAGGCGGCCTTCAGCGGCTTTCAATTACCCACATTTAGTCGAACGGGCTGAGGGAGCGCACAAACATTGCAACGCAGGAATCGACCGTGATTCCTTGTCTGGCACCGATTCGCAGGGGGCGGTGCCGATGGACGAAGAAGCCGACGCATGGTTTGATCGCGAGCTCGCAGGCTGCAGCCTTGCCGACGAGCGCCTGAACAAGCGGCTCCGCAAACTGGTAGCGCAGATCGGGAGCGCCATGGGCGAAAGTATTCCGCTGGTGTGCCAGGACTGGGCCAACACCAAGGCTGCGTATCGTTTCTTCTCCAACGACCGGGTCAGTGAGGCGGACATTTTGGCCGGCCACTTTCAATCGACGCGTGAGCGCACGATTGCCACCGCCGGTCCTGTTCTAGTGCTCCATGATACGACCGAGTTCAGCTATCAAAGAGAGAACTCAGACGCGATCGGGATCACCAAGAGCATAAACAGCGGCCGGGGCAAGGCGGGCCGCCTGAGATCGCACACGGTTTGCGGCATCCTGATGCACTCGAGCCTGGCGGTGACAACCGATGGGCTGCCGCTTGGACTGACGGCCGTCAAATTTTGGACTAGAAATTCAAGGGGACCGCCGCACCTAAGAAGATGATCAATCCGACCCGCGTTCCCATCGAGAAGAAGGAGAGCATTCGGTGGCTGGACAATGTCCGGCAATCCACGGAGTTGCTGGGCGATCCGGGACGATGCGTTCATGTCGGTGATCGCGAGAGCGACATCTATGAGCTGTTCTGCGCGGCTCGAGAAGCTGGAACGCATTTCGTGATTAGGACTTGCGTTAACCGTTTGGCTGGGGATGGAGATCACACGATCGCCGACGAAATGGACGAGGTCGCCGTCAAAGGACTGCATTGCATCGACGTCAGAAACAGCAACGGTGATCCCGATGAAGCCGTCCTCGAGATCAGATATCGCAAGATTCGCGTCTTGCCGCCGATCGGAACGCAGAAGCGCTATCCCGCGCTGACCTTGACCGTGATCCATGCCGAAGAGCGCGTGACGCCGAAGAACAGAAAGAAAATCGAGTGGAAGCTGATCACAGATCTGCCTGCTAGCGCCCGCACCGACGCCATTGAGAAGCTCGAATGGTATGCTTTGAGATGGAAGATCGAGGTGTTCCACAAGATCCTCAAATCAGGCTGCAAAGCTGAGGAGTCGAAGCTTAGGACCGCCCAGCGTCTGACCAATCTGATCTCGCTCTTTTGCATCCTGAGTTGGCGGGTCTTCTGGATGACGATGCTCAACCGTTCCGCTCCAGACGCGCCGCCAACCCTCGCGTTGACCGCGACCAAAATCGGCGTGCTCGATCGCCTCGTCAACGACAAACCCAAAGCGAGACAGAAGACGCTTTCGCACTATCTCATCAAGATCGCCCGGCTCGGCGGTTATCTCGCCCGCGCCAGCGATCCGCCTCCCGGCAATGCGGTCATGTGGCGCGGGCTGTCGCGCCTCACCGACATCGCGTTAGGCGCCTTGGTCGGAGGAGAATTTGTGGGTAATTGAAAGCTTCAGCGGACGGATACGTTCGAACCCGATAAGCCAGCGATCCATTTCGAGGACGCGCTTCTAACACTTACCCTGCTTGCGGCGCATTCGAGCGAGGAGCACGTGGTTTAAGGGCCCGGGTCGACCTCTCCACGAGCAGCTCATCCGACTTCTTTCTGCCGAGGGGCTGCAAATCAAATGTGATAATGAGGTAGAACGCAGTTGATCCGTCAGCTCAGGCTGGTGTCCCAGAAAGCTTGCTCAAGAACCGGGACTTTGTCGCGGGCATCGATAAGAGAAGGGCGCTCGGGACCAGCAAACCACCAGTTTCAACGGCTCCGGCATCTGCTCAGGCGGCTTGTTCACGCACATGCGGGCTTTGCCCGGTCATAGCACCGCCAATCCAAAGACATGCTTGCGAGCGCGGAAAAGACCGCGGCGGAATGGTCGCCGAACCGAGCCCCGACCTTCTGAGCCATATCGTCGGCGCGCTAGACACACCATTGTTGTTGATTCCGTGACCGAGCAATGAACCGCCAGATGCTTTTCTCTACTGAATTCGTCGTCCGGGGCATATGGCGACAGTGATCGCCGCGATAATCTTCTTCAGGTCCCATATAGCACTGGCCTCATTCATGCAGCGTTTTTTTGTGAACTCAAACAGCACAGAGTCAACATGCGGGCCTTCACTTTTGCTTGCCAGATACCAACTTGATTGTCGACAAATGGATCAATGATGATAAGTACTGCGCGACAGAGAAGGACTTTCAATGCTTTGTTTGCCCGGCTTGCTCGCGGTTGCACTGGATGAACAGCAAGACTGGAACACTCCTAGGCAAGGACACGAAATGAGGGAAACTCGCTGGCTCACTGCGCGAGTTGATCACGCGGTCACTGTGGAACGCTTCTCGGCCAAACGGTTCTGCTTACCTCCGCTCCGCGCCGCAGTTTCATTAGTCGCACCCACGCAATAGAGAAACGCCTGACGAAGGCTGAACGAAGTCTCCCGGACTACAAACTTTCGTATAGTGCTTCAAAACCCTTTCGATGTGGAAGGTTTACCTCCGTACAGTTGAGCGATTGATGCAATGCCTATACAGAGTCCAGAACTCGGCAGTTCGAGAGCGTGACGCTTCCGCATTCGAAAAGGCCAGACGCGATTGACGTCGTCGATCGGGGACCAACATTAGCCTGTGCAGAGCAACGATTTGTCAAACCAAGAGAGCAAACGGCGGGTCGCTCTAGTTACCGGCGTGACTGGACAGGACGGCGCTTATCTGGCCGAATATCTGCTGTCGCTGGGCTATGTCGTGCACGGCATCAAGCGGCGCTCGTCCTCGTTCAACACCGCGCGGGTCGATCATCTCTACCAGGACCCGCATGTCGGCAACGTGCCGTTCCTGATGCACTATGGCGACATGACGGACTCGACCAACCTGATCCGTCTGGTGCAGCAGATCCGGCCGACCGAGATCTACAATCTTGCCGCCCAAAGCCACGTCGCGGTAAGCTTCGAAAGTCCGGAATACACCGCCAATGCCGACGGCATCGGCGTGCTGCGGCTGCTGGAAGCGATCCGCATCCTCGGCATGGAGAAGGAGACGCGGTTCTACCAGGCCTCGACCTCCGAGCTCTATGGCCTGGTGCAGGAGGTCCCGCAGAAGGAGACGACGCCGTTCTATCCGCGCTCGCCCTACGGCGTCGCCAAGCTTTACGGCTACTGGATCACGGTGAACTACCGCGAAGCCTACGGCATGTTCGCGTCCAACGGCATCCTGTTCAACCACGAGAGCCCGATCCGTGGCGAGACCTTTGTGACCCGCAAGATCACCCGCGGCGTCGCGCGTATCGAGGTCGGGCTGGAAGAGACGCTCTATCTCGGCAATCTCGAAGCCAAGCGCGACTGGGGCCATGCCAGGGACTATGTCGAGGGCATGCACAAGATCCTGCAGGCCGACAAGCCCGATGACTTCGTGCTCGCCACCGGCGAGACGCGCTCGGTGCGCGAGATGGTCGAGCTGTCGTTCGCGCATGTCGGCCGCCGCATCGCATGGCGCGGCAAGGGCGTCGAGGAGACCGGCGTCGATGAGAAGAGCGGCAAGACGGTCGTGAAGATCGATCCGACCTATTTCCGCCCCACCGAGGTCGATCTCCTCGTCGGTGACGCCGGCAAGGCGCGCGAGGTGCTTGGCTGGAAGCCGAAGCGGAGCTTTGCAGAGCTCGTCGCGGAGATGATGGCGAGCGATCTGGCGGACGCAAAACGGGAAGCGGCGAGTGGCATACGCACCGTTTGAGCTGACAGGCAAAAGCGTCTACGTCGCCGGCCATCACGGCATGGTCGGCAGCGCGATTGCGCGCCGGCTCGAACGGGAGGACATCAAGCTCGTCACCGTGGACCGGCGCGAGGTCGATCTCTGCAACCAGGCCGCTGTGTTCGACTGGTTCGCTAAGACGCGGCCGCAAGTGATCTTCCTCGCCGCGGCCAAGGTCGGCGGCATCGTCGCCAACAACACGCTGCGCGCGGAGTTCATCTACGACAACATCACGATCGCGGCCAACGTGATCCAGGCCGCGCATCAGAACGGCGCCGAGAAGCTGATGTTTCTGGGGTCGTCCTGCATCTATCCGAAACTGGCACCACAGCCGCTGCGCGAAGATTCGGTGCTCACGGGTCCGCTGGAGCCGACCAACGAGCCATACGCGATCGCCAAGATCGCCGGGATCAAGATGGCGGAGGCCTATCGCAGCCAGTACGGGTGCGACTTCATCAGCGTGATGCCGACCAATCTCTACGGCCCCGGCGACAATTATCATCCCGAATTGAGCCATGTCGTTGCCGCGCTGATCCGCCGCTTCCACGAGGCGAAGGTTGCTGGCGCAAAGAGTGTCGCCGTGTGGGGCACCGGCACGCCGCGGCGCGAGTTCCTCTATGTCGACGACATGGCGGATGCCTGCGTGCACCTGATGAAGAGCTATTCGAGCACGGAGCTGATCAATATCGGCACCGGCCAGGACATCACCATCGCCGAGTTCGCGCGGGTCGTGGCCGAGGTCGTCGGCTACAGCGGCGAGATCGCCTTCGACAGCTCGCGCCCCGACGGCACGCCACGCAAGCTGCTCGACGTCAGCCGCCTCGCAAGCCTCGGCTGGCGCGCGAGGACTTGGCTTGTAGATGGAATGCGACAGACCTACCAGGACTTCTTGGCGGTATCGGGTACATCGGACAAAACGAGAGACTCATGCAGCTGCTAACTGCTGACGGCGCTCATTGTGCGATTGCCGGAAAGTTGCTTTAGGATCTCCCGGCGGATTCGACAGGGCTCCACGCGTTGCTTGGAGCTCGCGCACCTCGGGGTGCCGCGTGCCCGATGGAGGGCAGGAACGGCTAGACTGGCCGATAACTATAGTGAGCGAATTGGTCAGGCGCGCCTTGCGGGACGCTCTGTTCTGAACTTGAGGTAAACTGATTAAATGTGCGGAATTGTCGGCATCTTGGGGCGCGGTCCGGTCGCGGATCGTCTCATCGATTCACTGAAGCGACTGGAATATCGCGGCTACGACTCAGCGGGCATTGGAACGCTCCAAGGAAACCAAATCGAGCTTCGACGCGCCGAGGGCAAGCTGAGGAACCTTGAGGCACGCGTTCGCTGCCATCCGCTCTCAGGCCATGTCGGGATTGGGCACACGCGCTGGGCTACTCATGGCAAGCCGACGGAGCACAATGCTCATCCGCATGCAACGGGCAATGTTGCAGTCGTCCATAACGGCATAATCGAGAATTTCCGCGAGCTGCGCGCGGAGCTAAAACGGCATGGCGCCTGTTTCGCCTCTGAAACAGACACCGAGGTGGTAACGCATCTCATCGACTTTTATCTGAAAGACGGCTGCTCGCCGCAGGAGGCAGTAAAGGCGTCGCTGCGGCGGCTAGTCGGCGCGTTTGCGCTTGCAATCCTGTTCAAGGGTCAACACGATCTCATGATCGGTGCGCGCAAGGGCTCACCACTCGCGATCGGGCATGGCGAAGGCGAAATGTATCTCGGATCGGATGCTATCGCGCTCGCGCCCCTTACCGGCTTGATCACCTACCTTGAGGACGGCGATTGGGCTGTGCTCAACCGCAACTTCAGCGTGGTCTACGACGCACAAGGCACAGTTGTCCGCCGGGAGGTGATGAAATCTGGCGCGTCGTCGGTTCTCGTCGAGAAAGCAAACTACCGCCACTTCATGGCGAAGGAAATCCACGAACAGCCAGAGGTGATCGGGCAGACGCTGGCGCATTACGTCGATATCGCCACCGAGAGCGTGGCACTGCCGCAGGAGCTTCCGTTCGACTTCAACGAGATCGGACATATCTCGATCACGGCTTGTGGTACGGCAGGCTACGCCGGCCATATCGCCAAATACTGGTTCGAGCGGCTGGCTCGTATTCCAGTGGAGCTCGATGTCGCCTCCGAATTTCGCTATCGTGAGGCGCCGATGCGCAAGGGAAATCTTGCTATCTTCATCTCGCAGTCCGGCGAGACGGCCGATACGCTGGCCGCGCTCCGCTATGCCAAATCGCAAGGCCTGCATACCCTCTCGATCGTGAACGTACTGAGTTCGACCATTGCGCGCGAAAGCGGGACAGTGTTGCAGACACTCGCCGGACCTGAAATCGGCGTTGCCTCGACCAAGGCGTTCACATGCCAGCTGGTCGTCCTGGCGGCGCTTGCGGTTGCTGCTGGCAAGGCGCGCGGTGAATTGCCGGAGAGCGACGAGGTCGATCTCGTGCGAGCGCTGATCGAAATTCCGCGGCTAGTTACAGCGGCGCTTGCCAGCGAGCCGCAGATCGAGAAGCTCGCACGCGACATCGCCAAATCGCGTGACGTGCTATATCTCGGTCGCGGCACGTCGTTTCCACTGGCCCTGGAGGGGGCGCTGAAGCTGAAGGAGATCTCCTATATTCACGCCGAGGGCTATGCGGCCGGTGAGCTCAAGCACGGCCCGATCGCCTTGATCGACGAGAGCGTTCCCGTAATCGTCATTGCTCCCTGCGACCGGGTGTTCGAAAAGACCATCTCGAACATGCAGGAGGTTGCCGCACGCGGCGGCAAGATTATCTTGATAACGGACGCTCGGGGAGCCGCAGAGGTATCCATGGATTCACTCGCGACGATTGTGCTGCCGGAGATGGGTACGACATTTACGTCGATTGTCTATGCGATTCCGGTGCAGCTTCTGGCCTACCACACGGCCATCCTGATGGGCACGGACGTCGACCAACCCCGAAATCTCGCGAAATCGGTAACCGTCGAATGAGGCAAGGTGACCACCCCGTCAAGCCGATTGACAGATAACGCTCGCACTTTGCGGTTACTTCAAACTCGGCAGAGCTCCCGCGAGGGAGATATATCCCTCGCGCGAGCCCACGTGCGCTGTCAAGAAAACTGAACGGGGCACGTCTTGAGGCTGCATGAATTCCCCAGGTGGACCTGGTGTATCGCAGCTCGCCAAACCTAGCGAGCGGTTGAAAAGATTGAATCGTGCCTGGTGCACCGAGCGACGGGCCAATGCATGACCACGGCCCAGGCCATCGATGCCTCCGATCGATCAGCCGCGACTTCACGCACCGCTAGTTTGCGCGGATGAGGTACCGCGCGCAAGCTGTGCGAGCTCCGTCTCGAGCGTAGGGTTGCGCTTGAACATGGCGTCGATCAACGCTTGCGCCGGCTGCTCGGCCGCTTCCACCCACGTGGCCTTCTCCGCTCGTGCGGAGGGCGCGAAGACACGCTTGACGACGGTCGGCGACCCCCTCAGACCGCATTTGGCCATGTCATCCACGCGGGCAGTTTGAGCGCTCCATTTTACGATTGAGGCACGGGCCGCACGCAAGGCATCGATCATTGCACCGCGACGAATTTGATTGCTTGCCTCTAACATGCTGACGAGACAAGGAAGCTTGGAACGCAGCACCTGGACTCCTCCTTCGCAGCGCCGTTCCGCATCGATCGTGCGTACTTTGAAGTCTAACGCTTTGATTGTGAAAACATATGTAAGCTGCTGGACCCCGAGCCTCTTCGCAATGCCAGGTCCCACCTGCGCCGTATCGCCATCGATAGTCTGCTTGCCGGTGAATATGACGTCTGGTGGGCCATATTCCTTGCCGATATTGCGAATCGCGCACGCCAGCGCGTAACTCGTCGCCAGCGTGTCGGAGCCCGCGAAACTACGATCAGTGAGCAGGACAGCACGATCGGCACCAAATGTCAGCGCCTTTCGGAGAGATTCTTCGGCCGATGGCGGCCCCATTGTGAGAACAGTGATTTCGCCGCCGAACTTGTCTCGTAGCTCGAGCGCAGCTTCCAGTGCGAACAGATCATATGGGTTGATGATTGTCGGCACGCCCTGACGCATGATCGTATTCGTGACAGGATGCACGCGGATTTGTGCGGAGTCGGGCACCTGTTTGATGCAGACGATGCTGTGCATATGCTTCTCCTAAGATGTTGAGCAGGCTCCCCACGAATAGCAACTGTCATACCACCCCAGGCATTTCGCCCATGAGACGAATGCAACGGCTGGCGACTGACGGTGAGACCGTTGTCGGGACTGCGACGGGCTGCGCAAAGCGGACGTGATCTCTCTCTGATCTGAGTCGCGGCAGAAACGGCGCGGCCGCGATCTTGCGCTAGTTCGACACCTAATCACTTCTCATCGGGCGAATACATTGCAAGCCGATGACTAGCACGCGGCTGACGCGAAGAGGGCTTACGCTCCCGGCATGGCCACCCCCAAGCAGAGCACATCGGTTTCGTATCCGCTTCATGGACCAGAGTACCGCCTCTTGCGCACGCTCTCCTACCGCGCCCGACGATCGAGAGAGACGCGAGCCGACTTTTTATTCAGAAGCGCTTGATCTCGATACCGTGCCTTCTCAAGGCATAGCCAATCTGGCGCGGCGTCAGTCCAAGCAGGCGCGCCGCCTTGGCCTGTACCCACCCCGACCTTTCCATCGCCGCGATTACGCGCTCGCGATCTGTGACCTTGGCGGCACCTATGCTAGGTCGGCCGGGTGACTCTAGCGGCGTCAGTTCGCTACCGACCGGCTGAACGTGTGCCACAGCTTGTGTCGGCGGCATGCTCAGCCTCGCGGGAAGTGAGATTATCGGGCTCTGCTGTCGCGCCACTTGCTCCGGCCCGGGCTTCCATAGCGTGGCGGACAGGCATTGCCCGTGCCAGCAGGCAAAATCGTCTCTTGCGATCGACGATCCGTGCGCCAGGGTCGCGGTCCGCTGCACACAGTTCTCCAGCTCGCGGACATTACCGGGAAATCCGCAATTCATAAGAACGTCAATCGCACTTGAATCGACGACCAGAGCACGGCCGTTCTCATTGTTGAAGTTCTTCAAGAATCGAGCGGCGAGAAGCGGAATATCAGTGCGTCGTTCGCGCAGCGGCGGCAGTAGCAGAGGAACCACGCTAATGCGATAATAGAGATCGGCACGAAAGTCCTTCCTTGCCACCGCCTCTTCAAGATTCTTATTCGTGGCTGCAATCACGCGGACGTCGACTTTGATCGTCTGATTGCCGCCCACCCGCTCGAACTCCTGCTCCTGAAGCACGCGCAGGAGTTTCGCCTGAAACGAAGCCGAGATCTCGCCAATCTCATCCAGAAACAACGTTCCCTTGTCGGCGAGTTCGAAGCGACCCTTGCGCGCGTTGAATGCGCCCGTAAACGCCCCCTTCTCGTGACCGAACAATTCGGATTCCAGCACCGTCTCGGTGAGGGCTGCGCAATTGAGTTTGATAAAGGGGCGTTTGGCGCGGCCTGAACGCTCGTGAATAGCCTTCGCGACCAGCTCTTTGCCGGTACCCGATTCGCCACGCAACAGAACGGTGCTATTCGATTTTGCGATCAGCTCGATCTTCTCAAGCATCGCGCGCAGCGCCGGACTGTCGCCGATAATTCCCTCGACTTGGACCTTCTTACGCTCCCGCCCATGAGGCATGAGCTCGGACGACAGCTGCTTCTGCATCCGGAACTCCTCATCCATAAGCCGCCCGCGGTCGCGCACAAAGGTGCAATGCAGCTTCGCCGTCTGGCCCAGAAGGCTTGCGACCATCGTCAGCAGGCCGAGGTCGTCCTCGAGCTGCGCACGCGTCCCGTTGTCTGCGATGCGGTCGATGCTCAGCGCACCCACAACTTTCTCGTCAATCTCTATGGGAACGCCGATGAACGCAACACACGTATTACCGGCTGCGTCTAGCATCTCGACGTCCGAAGGACTGAAGATCGAATGCAGCGCTACGTTCTCGACGACGAGGGGCCGCCCCGTCGCCACAATTTGATCGATTGCTCCTTGCGGCAAGCGGCCCCCGCAACGCGCGTCGCGCCCTTCGCTCCGGACGTCATCTACGATGATCTGGGGCATCCCGTCATGTTCGAACAGACATACGATGCCGCGCCGCATCTGCATGAGCGAGGGCAGACGCTCGATGACGCTCGCCAGCTTGGCTTCGAGCCGGCATAGGCCGGTGAGCGTGTGCGCTATTTCAACGATCGTGCTTAGCGATTTCTCTTGCGACGGCAGAATAGAAGCGGAAGGGTCCGCGTCGGAGGTTGACTTTGGTCTTTCGCGCAGGGAAACGCTGTCCAGCATAATGACTTCTCCGTTCCTATCTTGATCCTCCCCATCACCTCGATCGGACTTGTTAGACTCGTGTTGCATGCCTGCCTCGATCTGACAACCAGTTCTCAGGGCGGGGGCGAGAGATGACGCCTCTTCATGGCACCCCGGCAGCACTTGCAGTGACTAGATCTTCCGCCTTATTCTTTCCAACTCACTGCGCGGATCAGCCCCGGCCAACATGGCTTCCATCGATGAAGCTCAGTTAGCCGGGTTCGCCAGGGACGGATTCACTCACAAGTGTTGCCCGCCATTGATCGGCACTTCGGCGCCAGTGACATAACTTGCCGCATCTGAACATAGGAAGTAAATGACCTTGGCGACCTCTTCGGGTGTACCCACCCGGCGTAGTGGGATCATTGGCACAAGATGCGCTTCCGTGTCAGGCGACAAAATGTCCGTCTTGATTTCGCCGGGCGCGATTGCATTGACGCGAATGCCATGTGAGGCGTAATCGTGCGCCATTTCGCGCGTGAGACAAGCGAGCGCAGCTTTCGACGTGGCATATGCCGTGCCTGCAAATGGATGCACCCGCGCTCCGGCGATCGAAGTCACATTGACGATCGAGCCTGAAGCCGCTTTTAGCTCATCGAACAGACCTTGAGCGAGCAGGATCGGCGCCACGAGATTGAGGTGGAACACGCTCATCCAGGTATCGACTGAGGTCGCCAGCGACGTAAGCCGGGCACCGTTTGGCGCTTTTGGTGAGTTTCCGGCATTGTTTATCAGTCCCTGCAGCGGTGCGCCGGCAAGGCGCTCCTTTATCTGGGCAATCACGCGCGGTAGCGTCCGATGATCGCTTAGGTCGACTTCGATATAGCTATCCCCCTCTGAGTCCCATGGGCAGCGCACCGCGTCGAATGGTTGGCGCGCGCAAGAAATGATGCGCCAACCAGCTTCCGAGAACAATCTTCCGGTGGCGCGACCGATACCGCGCGATGCCCCGGTCAATACCAGCGTCTTCCGCTCACGCAGCGGACGGCCCGCTCCATCGGCGTGAATTGGACCACGCGGGTCCGTTTCCGACGATTTAGCTGCGACCGCATTGTCATCCGATAGACCTGGATTCACACGCGACTCCCTTCCGCTCCCCTCGGCTGTGCACCTGTGCAGGATCCGGGCCAGAGCGACGCAGGGCACAGGTGGCGCGCTTTTAGGACGCAAATGGCAGGTTCCGAACATCGACCTGTTTGCTTTTCGACACCGGCAACGCCGCAGCAATGGCTGTCGTCGAGCTCCCGCGTTCTGCCCACTGCGTGCGCCACGCCTTCGAGACCGAGAGGCTGGGGTTTCCATGGCGAGCTCACTGCGTCACCACTCCACGAGTGGTCTGTGGCTCATGCGCGCTGACGAGATAGATTAGCTGCCTTTGGCGGAGATCAGGATTCAATGGCCGGTTCGTCCAAGTTTGTCTTCGTCTGGTCACGCGCGGCCGCACATACGGCTCTTGAGCAATATCGATGGGCCACCGGCCGCGCGGTTCATCAGACCTCCGTTCGAAAGGACTCTGCGAGCGAGCATGAACAAGACCGTCGTCCAGAAAACGAGCTGGCTGCAAAAGGGTTGCCCAGCAAAGGCAATCCATCTACCGGCTGCGCCTCCTTGCTGCTGGGACATTCTGACGTGACTGTCTGTTACGTCAGATTTCCTCGGCGACCCGGACCGCCATTGCCGTGCTTTTCACCGTCTGGCCAGCGATGGCGCATTTTGGCCGGAGGATGACAGAGCCATAACCTTTCTGCGCGGCCTTCGACTTACACCGGAGGGCCCGAAGCATTGCGGGGCAAGGCCGCCGGCGCCCGCTGGCATTGGCCTTACGCTTCTGAGTCATTCGCCCTCCCACCGCACCGCATCCGTGGTAGTGCGCCGGTCAGCCGTCGCTTGCGGGACGGAAGTCGCCATCCAACGTTCCTGCGACACGTTGCGAAACTCGACGGTTTCGAAGCAAGCAGCATCAGACCGATGATCTAGCCCGCCATTGTTCAGGCCCACATTCTGGCGCTTCAGCAAGCCGCGAAATGCTCGTTTGGATTATCGATCATGGTCAAGCGCTTCGGATTGCTCTGGTCGAATTCAATAATCCGTGGCACGAGCAGACGGGCATAGCGCGTGAAGGCGCTGGTGGGGGGAAAGCGGATCACGGTAGCGCAGCGCGCAAGAAGATACATGTCGATGAGAGCGGAAGCTCCACCTTCAATTCCCATTTCCGCACTATGCAACGGCCCTGCCCGATCGGCCTGGAAACGTTTTGGTACGGCGAAGACATCGGGAAACAGACCCGATAGGCGATCGAGCACCTGTGCACTGTCCGTGCACAGAAAGACCTTTACGGGCTTTGGATATGGCAAAGCTTTGGCTTTACGGATTGCCATGCAGACCTGACTAAGGGCGAGCTCCGAATCAGCCCAGTACGGCGCATGCTCCATGATATCTTCGCCATTGCCGTGCCGAACATGAACGCCAATGATGCTATGGCCGCTAAAATGTTTCTCATACAAGTCGTCGATCCGCGCTTGTATCTCAGACCTGAGCTTGATGTTCCGAAAGATCAGTCGTTCGGCTTCCTCGCCACAACGCCACATCAGGCAGGCGTCACAGACAATGGTGTTGGCTTCGTTATCTTCTCTTGCTTGGAACAGCTCGGTCAGTTCGTCACGTTCTCGGAAGATCTGCTCATCCGGACGATTGATGCAGTCGACCGATGGCCTATTCCACCACCGCGGGAAGAACGGTCCGGGAAACGAGAGCTGGTTGATCCGGTCATCGCAAATCACCGGTACCCCAGCGATGTCCTCAACCGGCTCGAAGAACACCGGAAAGGCGTTGCTGAACGGTCGGTCGATGTAGCAGGAACCGCGCCAGTCAACGACGAGCGTCCGCCCGGTCCGCTGCGCGTACGACCAGGCTGACGCCAGCGACCAGAGGCAGTCACCAAAGCCGGTACGCCTCCGAGAAATAACAAAGCGTTCCTTGGTCAAGTCATCAAACCCTTCTCGTTGCGCAAGATCAGTTTTGTGTGGCGCCACCTACTCATCTGCGATTCCGATCCACGCCAATGGACGGCTGGTCACCTGGGCGCAAGGCAATCAACCTGCAAGCCCTCCTCCACGGCACCGCGATTGGCAGGTCATGCAAGAGGCCTCCAAAGAGCCCTCTTCCGCATTGCTCACCTTCTACGATCACGCAGTCTGTGACGGATGCAGCCGAATACGGCGCAGATCCCAGAGCCCGCGCAGTTCGTTCACGAGAGCTTCTCGCCTAGTCCTGTCAGAGGTGACCCTGGCGAGAAGATCGGCAAGAACAGCTTCCTTCTCAATTTGCATCAGCATGTCGAACAGGTCATGCGAGATGCGCACGCTGTCCTGGCTGGAGTGACCCATGCGGATCTCGCAGACTGTCTCGTGGCGTTCTCGGCCCGCATGAGCGCGAACTCGGTAAAGAGATACATGGGGCGGCAGTGATACAGCAAGTGCTGTCCAGCTTTCGAGCATTGTTGCCCGCTTCTTGACGAGGAATGAACCGACCACAAGGCCATCAAGCTCGGTCGACAAAAACGCCGTAATCGCATCGGCAACGGAATCTACGATCGGTTCGGCATTGTTGTTGAACGACGTATTAAGCAAAATCGGGACGCCTGTCCGGCTCTTGAACGCGTTGATGAGTTCCCAATAGGAGGCATTGTTCGTGCGGGAAACCGTTTGCAGCCGAGCCGTACCATCAATATGCGTGATCGCGCCCAGCAAAGCACGCTTGGATTCACGCACGCGAACGACGAAATTCATGAAGGGGTATTCTGCGCGACCATCCGGCAGCTCAAAGAACGCGCCCGCATCCTCCTCCAGAACCGATGGCGCAAATGGTCGATAACTCTCGCGCTTCTTGACCATCGCATTGATCCGGTCCTTGTTCGCCGCGGGCCTCGGGTCCGCAAGAATACTGCGGTTGCCGAGCGCACGAGGGCCGAACTCCGACCGGCCCTGTACCCACCCGATCACGGCGCCATCAGCCATCCACTCGGCTGCTCTGGTTGCGACGTCAGCGGTCCGCTCAATCTCGAGGTGTCCGGCCCATCCCTTCAGTTCCTGTTCGATGCTGTCGTCGCTGCCGACATCTGGCCCCCAATAAACCGACTGTAATCGCTCGCGGGGCGCAGGTTGCCCCGCCTCGTTCGACACCATCAGTGCCGCGCCCAATGCGCATCCGGCGTCATGCGCGGCCGGCTGCACGAAGATGTCTTCGAACAGGCCTGAATACAGGAGTTTTCCGTTCAGCGTGCAGTTGTGGGCTACCCCGCCAGCGAGGCACAACCGTTTCATTCCGGTCGACTCACGGTAATGCCGAAGAATGTGAAACACGATCCGCTCCAGC
Organism: Bradyrhizobium sp. LB11.1; assembly: GCF_040549385.1. Taxonomy (NCBI): domain Bacteria; kingdom Pseudomonadati; phylum Pseudomonadota; class Alphaproteobacteria; order Hyphomicrobiales; family Nitrobacteraceae; genus Bradyrhizobium; species Bradyrhizobium sp. LB11.1. The sequence continues at coordinate 118,606 of NZ_JBEPTH010000015.1, forward strand.
GCCTCCTGCAACGATGCGCTCACGTCTCGATGCTGTTGGGTGAACGGCATTCCCTTTCGCCGGATCTCGATACTGCGCAGCAATGCCGGGCCGATACGTTCGAGGTGAACGCGGTAGCCACCGTTTGCGGAGAGCTCATAAAATTGCGAAAAGAGCTCGCGATAGCGTGCGGGATCTCCGTAAGGAGCCAGTCCCATAACCTTATACTCGTCGAACAGGCCGTAGCCGAGATATCGGATCGTCTCCAGATAGAACAGTCCGAGAGAGTTATTCTCTGGAAACGTCATAAGCTCGGTCATTTCGCTGCCTGACCCGACAGCCAAGAGACCCGACAGGAAGTCGCCACAACCGTCGATCGCGAGGACCAGACTTTCTTCAAAACCCGACATGGCCAGAGCGCTCACGGCGTGGGCCTGATGGTGGCCTACGAATGACACCCGGGAAGGATCCACTTGGGTACCGAACTCCGTGGCTAGAAGGTGCCGTAGCAGCAGATTCGCGTCTAGGGGAATTGAGATTTCCGGTTGTGAGATGAACAACCGTTCGAGCATTGCATTGCAATAGGCTTCAGTAGCGTAGAACGCAATACGATCGACGTCGCGAAGCTCCACACCCGCGGCTGCAAGACAGTATTCGATCGCACTGCTCGGGAGCTTGTTTGAATGTTTGATCCGGTTGAGGCGCTCCTCTTCCACGGCAGCGATCACGCGCCCGTCCTTGACAAGTACCGCGGCGCCGTCGTGCAGAAACGTGTCCGGTAGTCCAAGGGGGTTTTCATAGACCTTGTCGAGGCCGCCACTCAATCCTAGACACAGCATCTTGTTCTCCGTTAATCCTGAGAGGCCTGTCGGCCTATTTCGTATCGCTTGCTTTGGGAGTAGGCCGCACGTCCCCGCGGGGCCGAGCAGGCATCGCTAGCTGACGAGACGCATTTAAGCGTCGCACGCGATTGGAAGTTCGCTACGCCCGATATCTCCTCTCGCACACGCGATGCTTCGCTTTAGGTCTTGTTCGTCTCACCGCATCAAGCGCTGCCGAAGCAGCACGGCCGAGACGAGGAAGGGAAATGCTGCGAAGATGCAAAGTGCGCCCACATGCAATCCGACGCTCTCGACCGGCCGACCGAGCATTGCTGGACGAATGAGATCGACCGAATGAGTCAGCGGCAATAAGGCCGCGATGCGTTGAAATGAACCGGGCAACTGGCTCATTGGGAAGATCGTCCCGCTCAAATACATCATGGGCGTGAGAATGAGCGACTGGTAGAAGATGAAGTAGTCGTGGCTCGGTGCAAGTGCTGAAACGACCATTGCAAGGCTCGCGAAAGTAACGCCAGTGAGGGCGATGGCTGGTAACGCATAGGGGATGGATGACCACTCTGCGTAACCCAGCGCGACGGCGACAATCGTGATCGCCGTCCCGGCGAGCAAGGCCTTGCTCGCTGCCCATGCCACTTCACCAAGAACAATGTCGCCGAGCGTAAGGGGCGTACAGAGCATTGCCTCCCACGTGCAATTTGTCTGCATGCGAGCGTAAGCCGCATAGATCGTTTCGAAGGTTGCGGAGACCATCGCGCTTGTGGCGACCATGCCAGCCGCCAGAAACGATATGTATGAGGTCCCCTCAACGCCACCTATGATCATTCCAAGGCCAAAACCGAGACCGAACAGAGAGCTCATCGGCTCGGCCAGATTCCCAAGAATCGATGCCAGAGCGACTTTCCGCCAGACCAGAAAATTGCGGCGCCATACCGCGATCCAGTTCCATGGATTAGCAGGGAGCGCCGGCGCAAAACGTTGCCACATCGTTCAGTCCTTTATCTCTCGCCCGGTTAGCCGCAAGAAGACATCCTCCAGATTTGGAGGACGCTGCAGAAGGCGGAGATCCGTGCGGTTGGCAAGCCGGAGGCGCACCTGCTCTGGATCCGTGACATAGCAGAAGAGCGTCTCCCCGCTCACCTCAGCGCGCTGCACTTGGGGTCTGACCAGCGGCAGCAGTTCATGCGGATTACCGCCGTAAATCTCGATCACGTGGCAGCCGATCTGCTGCTCGATCAGCGCGTGAGGCGCACCTTCGGCGATCTTGCGGCCGTGCTCAAGCACGCACAGGCGGTCGCACAATCGCTCCGCCTCTTCCATGAAGTGGGTGGTGAGAAGGATCGTTTTGCCGCGCCCTAATAGCGAGCGCAAGCGTTCCCAGATCAGGTGACGGCCGTGCGGATCGAGGCCCGTCGTCGGCTCATCAAGCACCAGGAGCTGCGGGTCGTTAATGAGGGCCCGCGCCAGCGTCAGGCGTCGCTTCATGCCGCCGGACAGTTCGGCGACGCGGGCATCCGCCTTGTTCTCCAGGCGCGCGAATTCGAGTAGGGACGGCGTGACCGCTTTCACCTCAGCCGCGCTCATGGCGAAGTAGCGCCCGAAAACGAGCAAGTTTTCGCGCACCGTAAGCTGAAGATCAAGGTTATCGAACTGTGGGACAACCCCGATCCCCCGCCGCGCCAAGCGCGCCCGTGCCGGCACTGGCTCCCCGAGCACGCATATCTTACCTGCGTCGGGCGACGCAACACCCAGGATCAAACGCGCAAGCGTGCTTTTACCCGCGCCGTTTGGTCCCAGCAGACCGAAGCACTCTCCCGGCGCGACCGTAAACGAGAGAGCGTCCACGACGAGCCTGTCGTCGTAGAACTTGCTCACCTGGAAAAGTTCGACTGCCGCGGCTGACATTTGTTTACGCCATCGCGACGGACGTTGTTCGCGCCGCTTTCTCGCTCGCGCGCTTTTTTGTCCAAAGCAGGCCGTCACACCATACGTGATCGACGCGTCCCCACTGGCACGCGGCGGCAGCATCCGGGAAAAAGCCGCGTCCATGCAGATTGGCGCTGGTATTGCAAAGCAGCGGAATGGCTGTGAGCTTCTCGTACTCGACGAGAAGCTCGGCCACTTTATGCTGAGAGGTTCTGGAAACGGTCTGTAGACGAGCAGATCCATCGAGATGCACGACGGCGGGAATTTTCTCGCGCCATTCCGGTCGGGTCTGGTGATCGAACAGCATGTACGGATCGGGTATCCCAGGGCTAAAAATCTCCGCCGCACGATCCTCCAGGCATATCGGCGCTACCGGCCTGAAATGCTCACGAAGTTTGATGTCGTTGAGATGATCTTTCATTCCTTCCCAGCTTGCAGCCGCGAGAATGCTTCTGCCACCCAAGGCTCGTGGTCCGAGCTCGGCACGCCCGGCAAGGAAGATCACGGGCTTGTCGCAAGCGAGGATTGCCGCAAGTTCGCCCATAGTGCAGGGCGCGCCCTCCCATTCGGGCGGGACTTCGCTGGGACGAAGGGCCGGTCCACTGTAGACCGACCATTCCAGAGCTCTAAAGCCCTGCTGTGCCGCCAGTGCAGAGCAAGCAGCACCAATGGCTGAGCCGCTGTCGTTCGGAAAGGGCGGCACCCACACGATATCGAACAGGCCTATCGCACGAAATGCACTATTCCACTTAATATTCAGGCCACAGCCGCCGGCTATGCAGAGGTTACGCGCCCCCGCAAGATCCGAATGCCGCTCCACAACATCAGCAATGGTGCGAACCAGCAGACGCTCTAGGAAGACGTGAAATGACGCAAGGACGTCTTCGGCTTGCTTTCCCTTCAATCGCACTGCGCACGCATCGAAGAAGTCGTGCAGAGCTTCAAGTGGCGATTGTGAGCTGTTGATCTCTTCAGGCTCAGGACAAGCGCCCTCAGCATCCGCGGCAAAGTGCGCCTCATAAAGTTCCTGAAACGTCTTAATACTGTCCTCGTCGGGGGATCCCAGGGCGATATAGGCCATCAGCTTGCCGGCAATACCGAGATCCCAGCTGGTCCGGTCTGCCCGCCTGTAAGGTCCAAAGTGATGTCCTGCCGTCGCATAGGCGTGACCTATCATCGGAAACAGGCACTCGATGAACCGGATGCCGTGAGGCTCGACATAGTAGAGGCGTGGAAACATGCAGCCGTCCCACACCAAGCAAAAAGCAGATTGTGCGGATTTGGCAAACGAGCTGGCGCAGTATGCGGATGCTACGTGCCCGGTGACATGGGGATAGCTTTGATAGGGATATAGCTTCCCGTCAAGCATGAGGCCGATGCGATCGCGGGACGTCAGGGGGCTATCGCCTTGCCGTTCGACATACGGCGCGCCCTTGAGCTTGATCGTCGTCGTCCCACTAAGGACTTCAAACTGGGACTCGAACTCTCCATCCCAGCCATCAATGACGAACTGATCAACATCGTTCGGATCCAGCCCGTGCTCCGCCAAGGCGCTAACAACCGCATCCAGGTTTTCAATGGTTTGATAACGCGGATTGTTGTTCAGCTTCTCCTGTTCGATACAAAACACCACCCGGCCGTCCTCGATCAGAGCGACTGCCCCGTCATGCGTCAACTTGATACCGCAGATACGCATAGTGGCTCCTTTTCAAGCTCGGCCGTTGGGAGGGATCGAAGTTCGCTCCGGATTGCGAAAGCGGACCAACAAGCAGTCTTCGTCAGTCGACTGCCCCTGGCACTGCACGCGTTCGACCTCAATGAGCGCTTCAGTCAAAATCGTGATGACTGTCTCGGCGCCAGCGACATGCCCCCATCGCCTGCAGGTCGCATCACGTGCAGATCCGAAGACCAGATGCCCACGTGGAGCAAGCATCTTCACCATCTTGTCGATTGCGGTACGCATCCGTGTCATGTCTTCGAGATAGTAGAGAACTTCGGCCACCACGATCAGATCGAACAGCTCTTCGGTCGAGAACTGCAGAATATCGGTCGCCGCCCAGCTGATATGTGACCACCTCTTGGTCCGCTGGACCGCTCGACCGATCGCTCGCGGCATAACATCGATGACTGTGAGCCGTTTGCAGTGAGGAGCAAGCTTGTCTGTGAATGCACCGGCCGCGCACCCGATCTCGAGGCCGGCTGAGACGGCGCCGTTCGACAGCGATAGCCGTAGCAACTGGGTGTGACGCTCACGTTCGAACGGATTGTCGTCAAGCCGCCACGGGTCATCGTTTGCCAGCTCCCGCTCCAGCGACTGATATGTCTTGTCCACGCTCACCACTGAATCCCCCTACAAAGCTGCTCAGTCAGTCTCGGCCACAATGCCACCAGGCGCGATCAGCTGCGAGGGAGCGCGCGAAAGACCTGCCCCGCGAATTGAGCCAGGCGTTTCCGATGCCTGGTTAAGGCTTGGTCCAGTTGTCGCGTCTGCGATCGAGACCTTCGATTCATCGACGTCTGACGATTTCGCTACTTTGCGCGAGAGCCAGTCGCTGTTGCTCAAGGTACAGAGCGCATAGGCTTTCATCGGGAGCAGGAGGAAGATGTTGATCGGTGTGTGCAGCGAGAAGCCGATAAATCGAAGCTCACGGGCACGAAGGGCCGCTACGCTGCATCGAATCATGGTCATCGCGCCGATGGTCAGACCGGTCCACCAGGGCACGGTGCCGGTGAGCGCGAGCTGAGCGAGCGCGGCAATCGTTGAGATGGCGAGCAGCAGCGGCCCGAGGTTCTGTCCGAGCACGTCGAGCGTAAGGTACCAGTCCAGGCTGGGCAACAGGTGCAAACCGAGCAGCGTGTCGCGGTAAGTGCTCCGCGCCCAGCGGAGCTGTTGCCGCAGATATGGCAAGAGCCTGTCCGGGACCACCGTGGCGGCGATGGCGTCCGGAACGTACTCGGTTCGAAACCCTGCCTTGAGCATGAGGATCGTCAGATGGCGGTCCTCACCGAAGTCGCTCGGCTTTCCCCGGAAGAACTGCGTCTCGTACTGGTCGAGCAGCAAGAGCAGCGCGGAGCGGCGGTACATGGCACACGGCCCGCAGCAGCACATGACGGCGCCAAAGCGCGTCTGCGCCGCGCGCTCTTCGTTGCAAGCCAACCAGTACTCCATGTCGATCAATCGGGTCAGCCAGCTGTCGCTCCGATTGCTGGCGGTCAATTGCCCCATGGCCGCGCCGATGGCTGGATCCTGCATCTTGCCTACGAGCTTGCTGACCACGTCACTGGCGATTTCCGTGTCGGAATCGACGTTGAGCACGAGATCGCCGAACGACCGGCGTATCGCTGCGATCTGCGCCTTGCGCTTTCCAACGTTGCTTGGCAGCAGAATGACCGTGAACCTCGGGTCATACGCGTAGCTCCCATGGACCGGGGCCACTGCACCGACATTTGCAGAGCCGTCATCGACCACATAGACTTGCAATCGGCCTGGGTAATCCTGGCTTGCGAGAGATTTCAGGCAGGCCGCCAGCGTCCGCGGATCCTCGTTGAAGCAGGGCACGATGACATCCACGCTGGGCAGAGCTTCGGTGTCGACGAGGTCGTACGGCGGCAGTGAGGCGTCGGTTCGCAGCGCATAAAGCGCCTGCGCGCTCTTATGGACGCTGGAGAGCAACGCGTAGGAGGCAACAGCAGCGGTGCTGATGGTGGCAAGCAGGCTCATGGGAATTGATCTATTCAGTGAGTTTGAGGAAGCGACCGGATTGCAAATCCAAGGTCATGCAGTGCTGGAATAAGCTGGGCGAGCGCCGTCACAGTCTGGTCGCGCCGCCCAGAGTGAGGGGAGCGTTCCAACTCGTCGGGAGGGCACCCGTCGTGCAGGAGCACGATTGCCCCCGGCCGGACCGAGGCCAGCACCGCGGCAACAATCGCCTCGCCGCCAGGACGAGACCAGTCTTGCGGGTCCACTGACCAGTGCAGGGCTGCCAGTTCGGCCTTCGCCGACGCGGCGAGGGCCTCCTTGGTCCAACTCCCATACGGCGCACGCATGTGCCGCACAGAAGCTCGGGGGCAGGCCATCACGATGACCTTGTTCGTCGTGAGGATCTCATATTCCACCTCATCCGGCATGCATTTGGATAAATCCGGGTGCGTCATTGTGTGGTTTGCGAGTTCGTGCCCTTCTGCAATGATGCGCTGGATCAGCTCCGGCTGGCCCGCTGCATATGCACCAATCACGCAGAAAGTGGCGGGGGCCCGATGCTGCGCCAGCACATCCAGGATAGCCGGCGTGCAATGCGGGTTGGGACCATCATCAAACGTCAGATAGACACAGCGCTCTCCGCCCAAGTCGGCGCAGTCGCTCCGCGCTTCAGTCTCGTTGGCTGCGGTGGTCACAGTTCTGGCCCGTTCCGTTCAATCATCTCACCGGCCGGCCATTCGCTCATTGGCCTCGCAATCGGCAGAACGAGGCCGACCACGTCCTCCACGCGCGTCGGAGGCACAGTGAGATAGATATCCGGACGAGCTGACCGGACACGGAGCCCTGGCAGAACAGTCGCCAATCCCTGTCGCCCGAGCAGCCTGGTAATATGTTTCTGCAGGGCGGATCGGACCGTGCCAAAGCCGAACGGCACCCCAAGGTCTCGCAACACGGGATACATCACGCGGATGGAGTGGCTGATGCCGAGCCCCTCGAGATCCGGGCGTACCCCGTACAATCCGAGTTCAGCCACAAGCAGGTCGACCTCACCCACTTTTATGAAGCGGCGCAGTGCGCCGATGTGAATCGCGATGCCACGATCATCGTAGCCGATCGCCCGAATCTCAGGCCTTGCGCCGGCCCAGCTTCGATGACCTTCAAAGGGTTTTGCATTGAATGCCCCGGTCGGACCATAGGTCTTCCGGAAGAAGTCGGACAATTCAATATGGTCAGCAAGTTGAAGCTCATTCTCCCAGCACAGCCTCCAACGAACTGGAGGGCGCGCCGAAACACCTCGTGTGGATCCGGGCGCGATCATTTCCATAGAGAGTAATTCCTGTTCATTATCTGGCTCCTGACGCAGGCCAACAGTTCGCTGCGCTCGAAAGGCTTGCTCAAGAACTGGAGTCCAGCTTGGAGGGGTCGACTCATATCGTCTTCGGAGTTGTCTGTGAGCACAACGGTGGGAATCACGCCTCCGGATCCAGCCAGATGATGGAAAATCTCACAGCCACTCATCACGCTCGACTGCATGTCCGCGATCAAGCACGACGTGATCAAACGGCGGCCCGATTTCAAGAACTCGTCTGCGCTCTCGAAGGGTTCGGGTACGTAGCCCGCGGAAAACACCACATCTGTCAGAGCTTCACGCACTGACCGATTTGCATTCACAATGGATACGACGTCGAGCGTGTGCGCAACTCGCATCAGATTCGCCAAGGACGCCTTCGCTTGCATGTTCCGCACGATTTCTCCGCAGCAACGACGCAATCGGATGCGACCAAACCTCGTTTGGTACCCGCAACCGAAGGGGTCCAACTGGAGGGAAATATACGACCAGCTTGAGCCTTGGCTCAATTCTACGGCGGTACACGGCCGGTATAGAATGGGTTGGCGAAGCCATACGAAGGTTTGCTCGTCCTAAACGCCGACGCGCATTTGCGGATCCCCCACCGTGCTAGCTCGCCGAGATATGACTTGCGCAACACGCACGAAACTGCGACCGCACGCTTCAGATGTCTTGATCGATCCCTGGCGCTGGGCTGAGACGCGCTACGATATGTAACCATTCTGATAGATCTGACATCTCGCTAAACTATCCTTTGCTATTCTCATTCGGTACAAGTGGTAAAATCGATTGTATCGATAGAACACATTCATACCGTGGATCACTCAAGATTATGCGTTTCAAGGGACTCGATCTGAATCTCCTCGTCGCGTTCGACGCCCTGGTGACGCAAGGCAATCTCACTGCGGCGGCAAGAAGCATCAACCTCAGTCAACCTGCCATGAGTGCTGCCGTCGCGCGGCTTCGCACTTACTTTCGCGATGAGCTATTCACGATGAGGGGCCGGAAGCTTGTCCCAACACCGCGGGCTCAAGCGCTCGCTGCCCCGATTCGCGAGGCTCTCGCTCACATTCAGCTCTCGATCATTTCTCCGGACGGCTTCACTCCGTCTCAATCGAATCGGCGATTCAGGATTATCCTGTCCGACTTCATGACTGTCGTGTTTCTTCGACCTATCGTGGACCGCGTCGCGCGGGAAGCTCCGACAATCAATTTCGAGTTGCTGCCGCCGGTGGAGGAACCCGATGAACTTCTCCGGCGCGGCGAGGTCGATTTTCTCATGTATCCCGAGATGTTCATGTCGAGTGCGCATCCCAAGGCGGCTCTGTTCGAGGACACTTTCGCTTGCGTGGGCTGCCCGATGAACAAGCAGCTGGCGCCGCGACTTACGTTCGAGATGTACACGTCGATCGGGCACGTGGAAGCCCAGTTCGGGCGCACCCTGAGGCCCCTCTTCCAGGAATGGCTCTTGCTCGAGCATGGTTTCAAGATACGCACCGAGGTCGCGGTGCAGGGTTTTGGTATGATTCCGCCTATGTTATTGGGCACCAACCGTATAGCGAGCATGCCCTCAAGACTGGTCAGCCATTTCGCAAACACGATGCCCCTGCGGGTCATCGAACCTCCGCTGCGACTTCTCACATTCACCGAGGCCGTCCAATGGCCGGCCATTCATAATACTGATCCTGCAAGCATTTGGATGCGCAACATGTTCTTGCAACAGGCATCCTTGATGGTCTCTCGGACCGAGACCAACCAACGTCACGGCCTATTCTAGGATTGTTCGGCCGAACCAGATCTACGCCAGCCTCGAAGCTCCAGAGCTCGCTGGTGTTCGGCCTTTCAACCTTGGCGCGCTTGAGCGTAGTTTGATCGCGTCGACGGCGCCGTGGATCCCGCGCTGCGGTGACGATCGTGCCAGGAACAACCTGGATCCACTCGCCAAGAGCTCGCGACATTGTCCCGCTGCGCGCGTGCTTGGAGGATGAGTTTTGATGATGAGAGGACGGCAACTGTGCCAATGTATGGCGCACGGAAGCGCTCGCCGCTCCCATTTGCCAAGCCCTGCTCCACCTGCAGCTCTTGATCATCTCGGGCGACATGATCAATCCAGCCACATCGGATCGTGGGACATCCTTTGGGATCTGGCGACAGTCGTGTTACTTTCGAAAGTGTCGTGGCGGGTGGCGCGCGGGATGCCGCCGCCGTCAGTTCCGAATTACGGCCCCTGCCGCTGACCCGGAAGAGCTACTTCGGTGCGATAACATGATTTGCCTATCTTACCCCAAAGCATCTATGTCCAGCGCACGCACACCAAAGCGATCTTGTTCGAGAATGAAAGTGAGTGAGCTTCCGGACGAGCAAGCCATTACCCGCGACAGCTGGACGGCGCTCGCAACACTGATCCAGCTCACGTGTGGATATGCGAGCTATTGCTGTAGGAGCTATGACACGTCCTTGTTTTCCCAAGGCGGTGGCTGCGCGGCGCCGGCGCTCGTTGACCCGTTTTGAGCGCCTCCACGTTCAACGGATACTCGAGCGTCCTTCGAGGCTCGGTCCTCATCGCGAGTAACGTTTCGCCAGCCGCGCGGGGTGCGCTTGCGTTGAGAAACATGCCGGGAATGGTTTTGCGGCGCGCCTTATCCGACGCTTTGCGTCGCAGACTTGCCCGTTGAAGAGTAGCCATCATCTTGGCGCATTCCCAAACCCGATGTTGCCACGCGCGAACAACTCCATCGCGCCCACAAAGCCATCTCAACAGGACTAGCAGCGTGTCGAAAACGGTGTTAGGCGCCGAGCGGGCGGCCACGCCACGATGTGGTGGTAGGAATACTCTGCGTGATTGACCAATCAACATTTGGCTCGACGATAGATCACAGCAAGGATTGCGACTGAAAGAGGCCATCTGATCAGATCAGTCCTGTGTCCGGCCGCAATTCCTTAAACTGTGTCGCAAGAGCAAGCGGAGCTGCATGTACCTGCTTTCGCTTCGCGTGGCGATCAGATAGCAGATGGCCACTGCTGCGGCAGCGTCCAGCAAAAATTGCACGGTTTCGGTTAGGCAGCGTTGGACAAAAGGGAAGCAAACGCCGTGTTGCACAGCGGCACCACACGAACGCACCTGTCACATTCTTTCGCCCAAGTCGCCGCTCCGTCTACTTTTTGCCCCACCACAGCCAAACGGCTTCGTCACGTGCAGCGAAGGTGCGGCAAATCAAAGGAGCTTACTGTTGGAGAAGCCAAGCGGAGTCTACGACCCCGAGGATCTCGCGAGCTTGGGAAACCTTTTTGATCGAGCAATCGCGTCTTTACCGACATGCATGCGAACCAGCGAGAATCGCGTGGCGATCGCCAGACTTGTGATGCACCGCGCAGCGAGGGCCGAATTGGCGTCGCTGGCGAACTTGATGCTTGCGCTTGTCTCGGCTGGTTGATCAACAGCTTGCGCTCAGTGCTCCTGGGGTTCGCAGCAAGAGACCATCATCTAGATCGTTGAAATAACTTGATTCTCACGTGACGTCAGGTTGTAGGCTTGCAAATTGAGGACCATGACAAACGCCACACCACGACGGCGCCGATGGCGCATTGGAGAACTTGCAGAGGCGACCGGCGTAACGGTACGCACTCTGCATCACTACGAACATACCGGGTTGTTGACGGCCGCCGAACGTACCGATGGCGGTCACCGCATGTACGATCGTGAAAGCCAACAACGCGTCTCTCAGATACGGGCGCTACGTGAGCTCGGCTTCTCGCTTCCTGAGATCCGCAAAGCCATCGAGGGACAGACGTCTCTCACGGACTTAGTGCGCAACCATCTGGAGCGAATTGAAGTTCAAGTCGCGCGGGCGACATTATTACGGGATCGATTGCGCAATATGACGACGCAAGGTGAGACAGAAGTTAGTGTCGACGAGCTGCCGGCCACGTTGGATGCAATGTCGCGGATTGAGGAGCGTACCCCCTCGACCATCTGCACGTGCGCCTCTAACGCCAGCCGCGAAGATCGGTGGCGGAAGATTCGGGACGAGCTACGAAGCTGCATGGTTCGGGGCGAGCCGCCATGCAGTGAGCGACCAAATGCGGTCGCGCGTCAGGCCCGTTCGCTGCTGACTGAGATCGCAGGAGTTGACTCGACTGTCTCGATGATACTGAAGGTGCTGACGCGATTGACCGAACCACACAATCTCGCCGGCTGGGATGCGAGCCTCATGCGATACCTGGATCTCGCCCTCGCCGCGCTGGAGAACCGGCTCGGAAAGAATTGACGCGCCGGCTGCTCGAACTCGGTTGCTCGAATGTCTGTAACTGAATGAGCTGATGCTGATCCTTGTCTGACTGAGGATCGTTGGCCCGCAGCAATTCGCCTGCGAATGTGCGTCGTCGGCACTCTTTGGGGACTTTCGCTCTGCCAAGCTCGACGAGCACGCTTCGAAGTACTTGATTCGTACGTAGCGTCAAACTGTACCTTCTAAAAGCATCGACGCAGCGGCGGGGCGAGCGACAGCGCGCCGGCTAGCCCAATGGAGACTCCAATGATCTGCATCACTTTCGGAAGTTCCCGGTGAGAGCGCTGGGCGAGAACAAGTCAGTGGACGAAGTCTTTGGCCATTGCCGGTGACTCCGCAAATGGCACGCTCTTTACCTTCATGCCGGACTCGACGAAGAATGCTGCAGGGGCAGCCGCTGTCGCCAAGCTCAAGGGTGCAAGCCAATCTGCCGCAGGTTGCACGCTACGCTTATGCCGCAGTTCAAGGATGGGCAAGCTCCGTCAGACGGGCGGGCACCTTCGATGCCAGGCGGGTCGCTGCGGCCGAACCTCGGGCTCAATCGAAAGGGCTATTGCCACGGTTCGATTCGACTCAAAGGGAGACAATGCCGCTCCTGGTCCATCGTTTACCACTGGCGCGACAATACCGTCGAAGCGGTCGCCGAGACCTGACCGCACGCACTAACATCGCACGGAGCGTTGAATGATGAACCATCGGCGGCCTGGCGATTACGCGCTGGTCACGTGCGTCGCAGTCGCCGCAGTCGCGGCATTTCTCGCCCTCGCGGCAATGCTATCACGGCTGTCGTGCACGCCCGAACGGCCGCCCGAAGAGTACGTTCCCATTCGTCTGGTACCACTGGAGTGAGCATCACTTCCACAATCGTAAGGCCGACGAACATCGGCGGCTTCTTCCACTTAGTGAAACTGACGCGCACCTCGCTCTCGGGAGTGAGCTGCCACGTCTTTAGAAGGAACGTAACTTTTGGCAAGATGTCTGTCTGCGGATTACGCGAGTTCAAGCCATTGGCAGCGCTGTTCGGCCGAGTGGACGTGGCGTTCCCTCCCCTCATGAAACAGGTATTCGCTGGGATAACGCCGTGCGCCCGCCTGATCCGCGCTGATCGCTGCCGGACTCTGATCCGGTGCGGCGCTTAGATCTGAGCCCGCCTATGGCAGCCCACCCTCACATTGATGCACGCCTTGCGCTTTCCGGCTCCGAACACAGCGAGCGCATCACGTAGGCTCGATGAAGTCCGTCAGCTGCTCTCGTCGACAAAAGGGAGAACATCAAATTGGATGCAAAACTGAAAACTATGCTTTCCTCGCTCTCGCCGGCGGCTCGCGAATTGGATGCTCTGCCGTCCGGGCGGCCCACCCCCGACAAGTAAGCGCGATTTTCCCCGCACGTTGACGCCGTCGTTTTTGATGGGTTGTCTTAGGTATCGGGCGATACCGGGCCGTTCAGACAGTGGCGGCTTTGTGGAAGTTGAAGGGCAGCAGGTCGACAATATCGGCGTCGCCGGCGCGCTGAGGCAATTCGGTGAGGACGCGGCGCAACCACGCTAACGGCTCGACACCTGAGGCGCGGCAGGTCAGCATCAGGCTGTAGACGATGGCACTGGCCTTGGCTCCGTCTACGGTATCGCTGAACAACCAACTCTTCCTGCCAGTTGCAAAAAGCCTGATGTCGCGCTCCAGAAGATTGTTGTCGATCGGCATGCTGCCGTCACCGGTGTAGCGCGTCAGATATTCCCATTGGTTTCTGGTGTAGGATACGGCGTCGCCGAGCTTGCTGTCAGGCAAGACCCTCGGTGTCATTCGGCCTGCAATATTGACCCCCTAAGCCGGGGGATCGGCGTCCAAAATTGACCCCCTACAGGTTGGTCTGTTGCGCTGCCTGCTTCGTCATGAAGCAGGTGGTCGGGGATGCTGATCGTGGAGACAATCGCCCGGATACGGCGCGAGCACTTCATCAAGGGCAAGACGATCAAGGAGATCGCCCGTGACCTGAAGGTGTCGCGGAACACAGTCCGGAAGGTGCTGAGATCGGGAGAGACCTCATTCGAGTATGAGCGTGTTGTCCAGCCGCGGCCGAAGCTGGGACGATGGGCAGCAGAACTCGACGGGTTGTTGTCAGGGAACGCGGGCAAGTCCGCTCGCGAGCAACTGACATTGATCCGGATCTTCGAGGAGCTGCGTGAGCGCGGCTATGACGGCGGTTACGACGCCGTGCGGCGCTACGCCAGGCGATGGAGCAAGGAGCGCGGACAATCCACGGCCGCTGCCTACGTCCCGCTTAGCTTTGCGCCCGGAGAAGCTTACCAGTTTGACTGGAGCCACGAGGTCGTCCTGCTCAATGGCGTGACGGTGATGGTGAAGGCCGCCCATGTCCGGCTCTGCCACAGCCGGATGCTGTTCGTGCGTTGCTATCCGCGCGAGACACAGGAGATGGTGTTCGACGCCCACGACCGGGCGTTCGCCCTGTTCAAGGGCACCTGCGTGCGCGGCATCTACGACAACATGAAGACGGCGGTGGAGACGATCTTCGTCGGCAAAGGGCGTCTCTACAATCGCCGCTTCATGCAGATGTGCAGCCACTACCTGGTCGATCCGGTTGCCTGCACGCCAGCGTCGGGCTGGGAGAAGGGCCAGGTCGAGAACCAGGTTGGGCTTGTCCGGGAGCGCTTCTTCACGCCGCGGCTGCGGTTCAAAACCCTCGACGAGTTGAACGCGTGGCTGCTGGACAAGTGCATCGCCTACGCCAAGGCGCACCGGCATCCAGAACTGGCCGAACAGACGGTCTGGGAGGTGTTCGAAGCCGAGCGACCGAAGCTCGTTCCCTATGCCGGCCGGTTCGACGGATTCCACGCGGTACCGGCATCGGTCTCGACGACCTGCCTGGTGCGGTTCGACAACAATAAATACTCGGTCACGGCCAGCGCTGTCGGGCGGCCTGTCGAGGTTCACGCCTACGCCGACCGCATTGTGATCCGTCAGGACGGACGCATCGTTGCCGAGCATGCTCGCTCGTTCGGCCGCGGCGAGACGACCTATGATCCCTGGCATTACGTGCCGGTACTGGCTCGCAAACCCGGTGCCTTGCGCAACGGCGCTCCCTTCAAGGACTGGGTGCTTCCGGCTGCGATCGAACGTGTGCGGCGTAAGCTTACCAGTGCCGACGATGGCAACCGGCAGATGGTCGATATCCTCAACGCGGTTCTGACCGACGGCTTGCCGGCCGTCGAAGCAGCCTGCGCCGAGGCGATCGCTCACGGCGTTCATTCCGCCGATGTCGTGCTCAACATCCTGGCCCGCCAGCGTGATCCTGCGCCGCCAGCCAACATTCTCACCCCGGCCGCACTGACATTGCGCCACGCCCCGATCGCCGACTGTGCCCGTTACGACAACCTCAGGAGAACCATCTGATGGAACGTACTCAACTCTTCGACCTCATGGGCGAACTCAAACTCTAGGGCATGAAGGCTGCCTTCGACGAGATCATGGCGACCGCTGTCAAACGCCAGCACGAACCCCAGCGCATTGTCGGCGACCTGCTCAACGCCGAGATCAACGAGAAGCAGGCCCGCTCGATCAAGTACCAGCTCACCATCGCCAAGCTGCCGCTGGCCAAGGATCTCGAGGACTTCCAGTTCGAAGGCACACCCATCAACCAGACGCTGGTCAATGATCTCGCCGGCGGCGGCTTCATCGCCCAGCAACGTAACGCCGTGCTGATCGGCGGTACCGGCACCGGCAAAACACATATGGCCATCGCAATCGCCAGAAGCTGCATCCGATCCGGTGCCCGCGGCCGCTTCTACAACGTGGTCGACCTCGTCAACCGTCTGGAGATCGAGACCCGCAATGGACGGCAAGGTCGGATCGCCGAGCATTTGACCCGGATGGACTTCATCGTCCTCGACGAACTCGGTTATCTACCGTTCGCCCAATCCGGCGGCCAGCTCCTGTTCCACCTCGTCAGCCGGCTCTACGAGCGCACGTCCATCGTCGTCACCACCAATCTCGCGTTCGGTGAATGGCCCAGCGTGTTCGGCGACGCCAAAATGACCACCGCGCTTCTCGATCGCCTGACCCACCATTGCGACATCGTCGAGACCGGCAACGACAGCTGGCGCTTCAAAAGCCGCGACGACGATCACGCAACCCGCGCTCGCACCGTCTCCGCAACCCCGACCAGCTCCGACGGTGCGAGCGCTACCGCCAAAACCCGCCGCTCGAAGGGGTCAAAATTGGACGCCGATACGGGGCGCATTGCCTCATCAAGAATGTTACTGGACAACTTCTCGCCGATGACTGCAGCGGCGCCACCAAATTGCTTCGGTGGCCTCTATGGCGGGAAAGATCAGCATGGGCGCGCGGCGCGAGGTGTTGTCGGCGGTGACGGAGCGTTACCGGTCGGCCAAACGGGCGGAGAAGGGGCGGATCCTCGACGAGCTGTGCGCGACGACGGGTTGGCATCGCAAGCATGCGGTGCGCGCACTCCGGCGGCGCGCACCGGTTGGGCCCGGCGCGGTCGAGGCAGCTCGAGAGCGCAAGCGTGGATATGGTGCGACGATCAAGGACGCGATGACCGCGCTGTGGGAGGCGTCGGATCGGGTGTGCGGCAAGCGGCTCAAGGTGATGATCTCGACCTTGCTGCCGGCGCTCGAGCAGCATGGTCGATTGCAGCTTGGCCAAGCGGACCGTGATCGTGTTCTGGCCATCAGCGCCGCGACCATCGATCGCCTGCTCGTCGATGTGAAGATCGCGGCGAGCGGCGGCAGGCGGCGCCGTGCTGGATTCTATTCGGCAATCCGGCGCGAGGTCCCGATCCGCACGTTCAATGACTGGAACAGCCCGCCGCCGGGTTTCTGCGAGGTTGACATGGTCGCCCATGGCGGCACGTCGGTGGCTGGCTCGTTCATCCAGACCCTGACGATGGTCGATGTCGCCACGGGCTGGACGGAGTGCCTGCCGTTGTTGACGCGGGAAGGTTCACTCGTCGTCGAGGCGATCAACCGCGCACAGAGCCTCTTCCCTTGGCTCTTGCGCGGGGTGGACTTGGACAACGACAGCGCCTTCATGAACGATGTCGTGGTGCCATGGTGTCGCGAACAGAAGCTCGAAGTCACACGCTCGCGCGCCTACAAGAAGAACGATCAGGCGTTCGTCGAGCAGAAGAATGGTGCCGTCGTCCGTCGCCTGATGGGCTACGGCCGCTTCGATGGCGTCGAGACGGCCCGTGTGATGGGCCGCCTCTACGCGGCGGCACGGCTCTACATCAACTTCTTCCAGCCGTCGTTCAAGCTGAAGGAGAAGCGCCGCGAAGGGGCTAAAGTGATCAAACGCTATCATCTCCCATCGACGCCCTATGAGCGTGCATTGGCCCATCCCAAGGTGCCCGCGGCCGTGAAGCGGCTGCGCGATCAGTATCGCTCGCTCGATCCAGTCGCGCTGTTGGCCGAGATTCGCGCGACCCAGGACGAACTCGGCAATCGCGTCGATCGTCGTGCCGGACAGGCGCGCGGCCTGCAACGCGCCAGCACGAGCACCGCGCCAGCGACCGCAGCCAGTTTTGCGAGGACGCTCGGCAAGACGACGACATCCGGCGAGCCGCGTGCCACGCACCGGCGCAGCCGTCGGCCCTATAAAACCAGGGTTCGCATGCCGTCCAAGCTCGACCCGCATATTGCTGCGATCGAGGGCTGGCTCGCGACGCAACCGCAGCTAACTGCACTCGCCATCGTCGGCCGGCTGAGCGAGAAACACCCCGAGCAGTTCGGGACGAGACAGCATTCGATCGTGCAGCGTCTGCTGAGGGCGCTTAGACGGAAGACGGCCGAGCAGTTGGTCGCGGAGGAGCCGCTCGGCGAGGCCACCACCGCTGCCCCATTGCCCGGGGCTGTGGACGGCTCGGGCTATGTAGGGCCCGACCCGCCCACAGCCCCTCTCGTCGAGCAAGCCGGAAAAGCCACTTGGCGCGGCCGATCAGTCGAGGTCGCATCGACCAGTCCAATGGCGCCATCAGGGTAACATTCGCTGATGCGGCAATACGCGGGGTCAAATTTGAACGCCGATTGACAACCCTCGGAGCCATGTCATCAAGCCATACCTTGAGAGCATTGAGGATGGGGACACTATGTTGCTGGCGGAAGCGGCGAATGCAGCCGGCCTGTGTTTCACCCTTCTCCGGTATTCCGTCCCGCGCCTGCCTTTCAACCCGGTAGAGCTGGTCGAAGAGCCGCAGCGCCTGCTCCGGCGGACCGCCGCCTTTCTTCCTCGCCTTGAGGGCATCGACAAAGCGTCGCCTGGAGTGGGCCATGCATCCAATGTGGGTGGCCCCTTCCAGCGTACGCCATGCGGTATAGCCGTCACTCATCACAATGCCACGGTAATCGCCGAGGAAGGCTTGCGGGTGGATTTGGCCGCGGCCCGGCTGATAATCCAGAAGAACGATCGGCTCGTGGCTGCCCTTGCCGCTGCGATAAGCCCACATATACGATATGCTCGTGGCCTTTTTGTCCTTCTCCTTGAGAACCTGAACCGTCGTCTCGTCGCCATGGATGAGAGGTTGTGATCTGAGCCGCAGCTTCAGGGCATCGTAGACGCGATGCAGATGCTTCTCGCTCGAGCCAATCACCCAGTGGCCCAAAGCGCCGCGGCTGACAGGAACACCTGCACGTTCGAAGGCCTGCGCCAGGCGGTAGAGCGGCGTGCCATCGACATATTTGTGAACCAGCGCGAACGCCAGCGTTGAGGCCGTGGCAACGCTGCCCGGCAACGGTTGCGTCGGCATCGGCGCGGTCACGACAGGGGCGTTGATCCCGGTGCGATCGCAATGGCGGCACGCATATTTGAAGCGCACATTCTGTAAAACCTTCGCCTTCACCTCGATATGAAGTTGCTCGGTGACGGCCTCGCCCATGCGATGCATCTGGCCACGGCAGCAAGGACACGCCTTCTGATCGTCGGGCAGGTCATACTCGACGCGCTCACGCGGCAGGTTCGCCGGCAGCGGCCTGCGGCCGCGCTTCTTTCCCGTTGTGTTTTCAACGGGAGGCAAGCCCGTGTCCGGAAGTTCGGCGTTATTGTTCGTTTCACTGCCGGCGTCATCCTCATCGGCGGCCTGCTCGGCTTCATTGAAGAGACGATCGACGTGCTTTTCGCTGCGCGGTGCAAAACGATGCAGGCGTGCCAGCGCCAGTTCTTCCTCGAGTTTGACGACGCGGTCGACAAGCTGATGGTTCTCCGCCTGCAGCGCAGCAATGCGCGCCAACAGCACTTCAACACTCGGATCGCCGGCTCGATTCATCGGATTCTTGAATCTGAACCGTACCGACGCGTCAACCGCTCAACTCGAGAGCTCAGCCGGCAACCTGATATTGCCGCACCGGATGGCGGACCATCGCATCGATATCGATGCCGTCAAGGATCCAGTGCAATTGCTCGGTCGTCAGCGTAACGACCGCCTCCTGACGGCGCGGCCATCGGAACTTGTCCTCAGTCAGCCGCTTCAGGACCAGCACAAAGCCGGACCGGTCGAAGAACAGCAACTTCATCCGGTCGCAACGGCGATTGCGGAACGCAAAAACCGCTGGAGTGAATGGATCGAGCGCCATCGTCTCCTGGACTAGGACCGCAAGGCCGTTAATGCCAGCCCGGAAGTCGATCGGCTCACGGTGCAGATAGACCTGCAGGTCACCGCCCAGTCTGAACATGGCCCAGTGCTCCGATGATCGCCGTCAATGCATCCACATCGCCGCATTCGAGCGCGAGCTTCACGCCGTTCGGCAGCGACACGCTCACTTTGGCCGGAGAACAAAAAGCTGCAGGCCCTTTGGGTTCCGATCCACGCAATTCATCACAAGCCGGCAAATTAACCCTCGCCACGCTGTCTTGCCGCGACGGGGCTCGATCGGCGGCCCCCTCAAGCTGAACCGGGACGAAGGCCGGGCGTGAGGACGGCGGCAGCGACATGGCCGCGGTGTGCTTCTTGATCCACTTCCGAAGGAGGTTCGCGTTGACGCCATGTTCGAGTGCAAGCCTCGATACCGAAATCCCTGGCTCAAGGCAGGCCGTGACAAGGCGCTCTTTCGATGCCGCCTCGTAGCGCCGGCGACCGTTCCGGCCAACAAGCCTGACCCGCAGTTTCTGATCATCCACTGCCATCACAAGGTGTCCACCTATTTTTGGTGGACACCTCATGCATCAGAGCACTCAAAAGCAAAAGGTGCAGAGAAATTCGCGCTTACCCCGACAATACTTGCGTGAAACTAAATACGAATGAGAATCCATTTCCTTTGCCCGCCATCGTGATGCGAAGCGCAATTGCAGCTCTTGAGGTGCAATATCGCTATCCGGAAGACGACAATATCAGCTTGAGACAAGCGGCCGCAGCGGCCTACGGGATTGCCACTGATCGCGTGATGGCTGGCAATGGATCGTCTGAACTCCCCAGTCTCATTTACAGAGCCTTTCTTGCCCCGGGCGACGGCATCGCGATGATGTCGCCCGGCTTCTCGTTCAATCGCAAGCTTGCCATGCTGCAAGGGGCCCGGTTCATTGAAATTCCCTGGTCTGAACCCGACTGCTTGCCGATGGACGAGCTGCTTTTCGGTCCGGCTAAACATGCTAAGTTCATTCTGCTGGCCAATCCGAACAATCCGACCGGAACCTTTGTTCCGCTCGCTGAGATCGAGCGTCTCGTTATTGATGATGAGGCATGGGAGTTGTGGGCGCAGTGCCTCTCACCCACTGAGCGGCTGGCGTATATTCGGAAGCATCGCTCTCAGTTCCCGTTCGCAGATTACGATGAAGTGATAGCTGTTGTACGAGGTCGGCGCTTCACCGGTTGCTCATCGGAGCTCCTTCAATGGCGTCACAGGATAAGAGCAAGGACCTGGCAAAGCGCTTTGCTCTTCTCGGTTGCGGTGTGGCTGGGCGCCATATGGCTTGCGGTGCGCTTCATCCGCTGAGATCAGCAGCCCGCTTTTCGCCCAGGCCTATGCAATCTGGTTCGCACGCGAAGGTGCATTGCGAGGCGTGATTCGCAACGCCGCAACCTGACGCAGGGTTCGGTTCAAGCATTCCTTTCGGCCCAAATGTTGCGATGCAGTTACAGCTATTCGTGCGGATGTTGTTAAGACGCGCGAGGCTCGGGGGCACTCAAGACATGAGAGTAGAAATGAAGAACTTGTTGCTTGCGACTGCAAGCATTGTGGCGCTCGGCGCGGTGGCGCCCGCATTCGGCGCGGATCTTGCTGCGCAGCCCGTCCAGCCTCTCTATGCCAAAGCCCCGCAGCCTGTTGCGGCTACGATCTACGAGTGGAGCGGCTACTACGTCGGTTTGAACGGCGGCCTGGGCTCAAGCTCGAATTGCTGGGACTTCAATGGCGGCACGCCTGAGGGCTGCCATGACGCGACCGGCGGTACCGTGGGTGGCCAGATCGGCTATCGAG
Source organism: Bradyrhizobium sp. LB11.1 (assembly GCF_040549385.1). Classification (NCBI taxonomy): domain Bacteria; kingdom Pseudomonadati; phylum Pseudomonadota; class Alphaproteobacteria; order Hyphomicrobiales; family Nitrobacteraceae; genus Bradyrhizobium; species Bradyrhizobium sp. LB11.1. Next base: position 140,129 of record NZ_JBEPTH010000015.1, read on the forward strand.
GGCAGATCGGCCAGATCGTGCTTGGTGTTGAAGGCCAGGGGAACTGGGCTGATTTGAGCGGGTCGAATGACAGCGTCGCGTTTGCGGATAACAACCAGACCAAGATTGATGCGTTCGGCCTGGTAACGGGGCAGATAGGTTATGCCTTCGACAACGTACTGCTTTACGCCAAAGGCGGCGCCGCAGTGACGAGCAACACGTATCAGATTAGCTCGACCCTCACCGGCGCGCAGCTTGGGAGCAGCCAGCACGTTCTTCGGGGGGGCGCTTTGGGAGCCGGCATCGATTACGGCTTCGCACCGAGCTGGTCGGTCAGCCTCGAGTACGACCACCTATTCATGCAGCCCGCAACGGTGCACTTCCCCGCGCCCGCAGGCGGAATCGATCGCATCCGCCAGGATTTCGATCTTGTGACTGCACGGCTCAACTATAAGTTCGGCGGGCCCTTTCTTCTGAAATATTGATCAGCAGTACGAACGGCGGATCGAACGCCCCGGCCCAAGGCCGGGGCTTGCTTTTGCAAGGGCGGGCTTGCTGGATCAAGCAATACCGTTATCGCAGGCGACTAGGTGGTCGCAATCCAGGCCCAAAAACCGCTCCCATCTTGGTCGAGCGGCGGCATCCACAACGAAGCACGCTTGCGAAGATCACTGTCATCGCGCGCGCGTCAGCGATGCGCCGAATAGTCTGCCGTCATGCCCAGTCCACGTCGGATTTAGGCGATCGTGCGAACTTCTCCCGCCTCGAAAACACGACCAACCCTCGGCGGGATGCGCATCTATGCCCCCCAAGACAATCGCGTGATGACAGGCTTGTCAGCTATTCGCCGCAACAGCATCTTCTCCACCTTGGGCTGAACATGTCCTCGCTGATTTTGTCATGTTGCCACGCTGATCAGATCGCTCGCTCGTGACTTCGGCATAGGTCGGTACGGGCCAGCGGCGCCGAAACGTCAGATAAGATCGAGGCGAATCGCCTTGGCAAGGCAATGGGTACGGCTGTTCGTCTCTAGCTTTCGCATCGCGTTCTTCAGGTGAAAGTTCACCGTATTCTCGCTGACTCTCAGGATGGCTCCGATTTCCCAGGATGATTTCCCCTCTCCCACCCAGCGGAGGCAATCCTTTTCTCGTTCGGATAGAACCACTTGCATATGGCATTTCCCCTTCTATGACGGCGCGATTTCTGTGAATGCATGATGAAACTGCCAAGCCAATGCGTTGAAACGACTGAGGCGATACTGAGGGTCAACATCGTCGAACCTGGATGCAAAGGATACGAGGGATAGCTGTCCAAATGGTCCGAACAGTGGTACGGTTACGCCGCGCTTCAGACCGGCCTCTTTGGCCTCGTTCAACACACGCATTTTGCCGGGTTGCAATTGATATTTGTGAGCGAGTTGATCCCATAGAAACTGCGCCGACTGCATCGTCGTACGCCGAACCACAGGATCGATGGCATTGTATCGGCGTTCAGCATAGCGCTCGCACCCCGCGGAAGGAAAGTTCACTGTCACGGCGGCTGGCAGATACTCTGGCCGGCGGGTCGGCTCCGCGTCCGTCAGCGCCCCGTAAGGGACTTGACTGAAGCCCTGTTCGCTCGAACAGCTCACAAGCAGAGCGAACAACACCTCGGGAGATTGACTCTGTTTTGCGCATTCGATGAAGCAAAATAGGTCCATTTGGTGCCTCGCGCCACCGACTTAGGCAAACCGGTGCTGCGTCTTTTGAGTGGATCGACTTGGGCAGGGGCCCTGCGCCACTTCAGCCTCCTCTTGCTTGGAAGTGCTCGACCGAGCGCGACAGTCATACTTCTCGTCATGAGCTGCAATCGATTGGCTGAGATCGGATAGCTGCTCGATAGAGAACATTGTGCATGCGCCTCTTCGGGAGGAGGCGGACCTCAAGCATCCAGCAAATGTCGTACCAGCTGGCGCGCCAGGAGCGCTGCCGCAAAGCAGGAGTGCTGGAGAACTGGCCGCACCACGTTCACTGCTAGAATTCGGACATTCGTCGCAAGAGAGACAACCTTGTTGGGGCTAGCTGAAGAATATATGCTGCATCGGCAAGTACGCGAACGATCGTTTACGAGTTGGCCAGCCTCCCGCCTCTGTTCCGGGGGTCAGCCGAGCTAGCGTAGACCCGGCGCCCGCGTCATCAAGCGAACGGCGAAAGCATTTGAAAGCTGTCATCGCAGCAGGTCATTCCGAGCGCAGGCGGCGGGTGCCTCCAAAGAGCAGTTCATCCCTACCCTATCACTGCAACTCGCCATAGAGTTTCAATCGCGCCCGTGGAATTTCGAGATCTACACTGGGCTATCCCTGCGTCCCAGCACCGAAGCCTCCGCCAAGCGGCAGACCGCACTCAGAATCAAGCAGTCAACGCTCAGCCGCTGCCTACGCAATCTCGAACACAAGCTCGGCAGCACGCTCCTCCGAGCGCACCAACGGCGGCACGCGACCGACGATCCAATGTCAGGAATTCCTCGGTGCCGCCCGACGCATCGTAGCTGATAGTGAGGCAATGGCGGCACGCCTCAAGATTAGCTCGCGTGGCGAGAGCGGCGATTGGTCATTGGCATTCACACCTCCTCTCAACGGGCTACCCTCCTCGAGCACCGGAACCGCTTCCCCGACGTCGAAAGGCATCTGGTCGACGGATCGAGCGACCATCTAACTTTGACCTCACCAGCTCCGCCATGACCTAGCCTTCCTGGCTGGGCCGAACCCAAGATGGAGTGACAGGTCTGGACTGCCCGCTTAAGTGAGACACGTTCGAGGATGATGTGTAGCAGCACAATCGCCCCTCTGCCGGCGCTCGTACTCGCATTGCCACGCGGTCTTCAGTCCTGAGACCACGGCAGGCGACAGGTTGGGACTGTTTGCCCCGCAACGCCGCCACAGCGCCTCCCGGAGTGATGCCGGCCTGGATCGTCCGCCGGGCCATGACATGCCGGACGACACGGGCGCGAACGTCTCAAGTCCTTCAGCGTGGCAAGAAATGTCTCAACTTCGATCTCAATACCGTGTGCCAGAAGCTGCTGCGCACGACACGCACCCTAACATTATGAGTTCGAACATCGTGAGAGGCATTTCGTGCAGCTCCCCTTCCTACTCCAACGTGATGCGCAACTTCGGGAGGACTCCGCGCCTTAAGCCAAGCCGATGCAGCGTATCGAGGGCGATTCAGGACGCCACCTTCTTCCCGTCGCAGCCAGCATGGATTTGTCGCGTCTGCAACAATGAGCCTGTCTTGGGAGGTTGCCCACGTTCGTTGCTGTCGCATCCAGTTGGACACTGGAGATGGCTGTCTTTTCCATCCGCACGCCACACGCGTCCTTCGGCCATACCGCACCGTTAGTCGGCTCATGGAGCAAGTGCCCGCACTCCTTCACTAAGCGCACAGCGCACTCCTCAAGCCCGCCTCAATGGGTTGCGGCTAAGCGCTAACGACAAAGCCCATCATCGGGAGCGATAAGAGGAACGCCGTCCAGAGTCCTATGCGCAGCGACTGCCGTAACAAACCCAGATGATCCGCCCCAAATTCTTGTGCGATAAAGGGGGCGACGGCCGCCAGCAGAGTGACCCAAAGCCGAGGCTGAAGACATAGACTCTGCCGGCCAACTCTGCCGCGGCGATCGCCTCAATCCCGATGCGTTTAACAAAACCATGATCGGTCGTCATCATCGCGGTTGCCCAACCTGAGTCAGCACCATCGGCCACGCAAGCTTCGCGGTCTAACAAATGAGGTAGGCACATCCCACGCGGCGTCCCGGCGACATCATGATCAGTAGACAATCTCGGCCGTAAGACGAGGCTCTTCGCCTCATCAGCTGCCGCACCAACCATCGAAAACCGTACGTGAAGTTATCGGACAGATCCTCCACGCATTCGCGCACAAAGACGTTCACTCTACGGGGACTTATACTGCTCATGTAGGGCCCTCGCTGAACCACCCACCAAGCCGATCGCGCGCGAGGAGCTCACCTATTGATTTATGGCATCTAGGCCAAGCAGCATAACGCCTCATCTTCGAGCGAATGCGAAACGCGGTTCTGGGTGGCGGTCCGCATCATCTTCTTCCTCCTCGTGCGACCGATGCTCGATTCTAGAGGCTGATGGCGAAGAGCCGACACAATTTGTTGGGCCGCTCCCTAGGTAAATTCTAGGGCGCGCGTACCTGGTCAAGCAAGACCTAGTCACTGTGAGCAAAATGGCACGCCTATTGCTTTGAGGTAAACGAAAGAAGTGTAGCGAAGGCAGAGGGAGCCTTTCAATCACTTGCCGACAACTGTTTGGCGAGTGATTCGGATGAATGTGCGGCTTCAGGACAACTTTTTTAACAGGCAGATCACAGCAACTGCGCGGTCCCGGCGCTTTTCTCGGCCTGACATGGGGGAGAATCGAGTTGCTTGTCTACCAACGTGAGCTAAATGTAGCAACGACTGGGGGTTTTGCGGCTGGCACGGGGATGCCACTCGCCAAGTCAATCCGTTGCCGATGCTTACCGCAGGCAGCGTCCACTCTGGTAAAATCGGTAGGGACCGGACTCGAATTTATGCGTGATATGCCAGTATTCCACCGCAGCGCGCTAACGAGTATGCAGCTACCTGATGGACGCGCCCTTCGAAGCTATGACACACAAACTAGATGAGGGCCGCAGACCATCGGTCGTCTTTGTTGGCAGGAATAGCCGTGGCAACTGGGTCGCCCGCGAGCAGAGCGGTATTTTTGGAGGCCTCTTCCTCACCCGTGCCCAAGCGCTCAAATACGCCTTGGCGGAAAATAACCATCATCCAGAAGCCATTGTCGAGATTTCAGTCGAAATGGATCTGGATATCCCCGGAGAGCGGACGGAGGCGGTTTCATATGCCCCCCCAATTGGTCGCGATTCGAGATTGTCTTGCCAGTAGACGGAGATCATCGACAGGGATCACCTCACGTAAATTGCATATTGCGAACAGGCTGACAGTGTCTCGTGTCTTCACGCGCTGTCGCCCCTACCGCAAGAACGATCAGGCCTTTGTCGAGAAGAAAGATGCCGTCGTCCGTCGCCTGATGGGCTACGGCCGCTTCGATGGCGTCGAGACGGCGCGCCCGATGGGCCGCCTCTATGCGGCGGCACGGCTCTACGTCAACTTCTTCCAGCCGTCGTTCAAGCTGAAGGAGAAGCGCCGCGATGGGGCTAAACTGATCAAACGCTATCATCTCCCATCAGCGCCCTATGAGCGTGCATTAGCGCATCCCAAGGTGACCGCGGCCGTGAAGAAGCGGCTGCGTGATCAGTATCGCTCGCTCGATCCAGTCGCGCTGTTGGCCGAGATTCGAGAGACCCAGGACGAACTCGGCAATGACGTCGATCGTCGTGCCGGACAGGCGCGCGGCCTGCAACCCCCAGCACGAGCACCGCGCCAGCGACCGCAGCCACTTTTGCGAAGGCGCTCGGCAAGACGACGACGTCCGGCGAGTCGCGTGCCACGCACCGGCGCACCCGTCGGCCCTATAAAACCAGGGTTCGCATGCCCTCCAAGCTCGACCCGCATATTGCTGCGATCGAGGGCTGGCTCGCGACGCAACCGCAGCTAACTGCACTCGCCATCGTCGGCCGGCTCAGCGAGAAACACCCCGAGGAGTTCGGGACGAGACACCATTCGATCGTGCAGCGTCTGCTGAGGGCGCTTAGACGGAAGACGGCCTAGCAGTTGGTCGCGGAGGAGCCGCTCGGCCAGACCGCCACGATGGCGCCGCAACCGCACGGACAGAGCCTGCTCGCAGGCTCGATGATCCGTTCCACCCGAGGCAGATGGGCAGGCAAGCAGCCGCGATTGCGATGAGACCCTTGATCCGGCGCGCTCCGCGATCGGCCCTGGATCACAGCCTCGGCTCTCTCCTGCGCCGCGTCCAGGATGCCTTGCGCGATCTCCACGTCTTCCAGCGGCAACTGATACTGATTTGGCCGCAGCTTCTCGGACTTCGCGCCGAACTTCTCGCGTCGCAATTCCCCGAGAATGACCTCCAGCCGACGTCGCGCTTCCTCCGATGCCGCCAGTGCCTCCTGATGCTCGCTCAAGGCTGAGTGCGTTTGCGCCAAAATCGCCTTCAGGCGTTCGTTCTCCGCGCGCAGCGCCGCAATGCTCATGCGCCATTTCGAGCACATCACCACTGCGCGTGCCACGTTCAAAATAGCTCCCGAGTCAATCTGCCGCAGTTATCCGGCCGCCTGCGGACGCCGCGCTTCTTGCGGGCGAACCAACCTCCAATCCCGCCCTTTGAACAGGGCTGCGAACATCGCTGGCGATATGCGCATCACGCCGTCTGCGATCGTTGGCCAAACGAACCTGCAGCCTTCGAGGCGCTTATGAACTAACACCAGGCCCGTTCGATCCCAGACCACAATCTTGATCCGGTCCGCTCGTTTCGAACGGAACACGAAGGCTGCGCCGCTGAACGGGTCGAGGCGAAGCATCTCCTGCACCTTTGCCGCAAGTCCATCGTGGCCACAGCGGAAGTCGATCGGCCGCGTCGCGATGTAAATCTTCAGATCGGCACCGGCTGCGATCATCGTGACGCTCGCATTGCGCGGATCACCCGCGGTGCGAGGCGTCGCAGCCGACATTCGCGCCGCTGGTCGTGGAAAGCGCCTTGGAGGAGGGTCACGTTCCGGCGATCAAGCTTGAGATCGCGATCGGCGATGTGGTGCTGCGGACCGACGCAGCCATAGATGGCGAGCAGCTGTCCCGCCGCTCCGTGCTTGCGCGCCACCTCGGACACCTGGGCACCGGGTGGCAGACTCTCGGCGACGATCCGAGCTCTCTCAGCCTCCGAACGCACGCGGCGTCCCGACGGTCCTTCAAGGACCTCCAGCCGGCTCACCGGCCTTACCGATGAGCCGTCCAAATGGACGTCCTTTTTGCTGTCCAATCGACAGTCGGTCGATCCACAGCCGGCCATCGGGATTGAGCATCACCTCGACGATTGCCGGATCTTCTAAATACCCTGCGATGGCGGGCCCGAACGCGTACGCAGCATACGCGCTCCGCGCAAGTTCGCCTCTGAATCAGAATGGATCGCAACGATTTGCCCCAAGCTGCTGATGCCGCTTCGGTGCCCTCATCTGAAGGCAAATAAAAGATAGATCGCGTGTCACCGCAACAGAGGGAATATGCCGTTCGTAGTGTAGCGTAGAGAAAGGAAAATGTGAAAAGAGCGCCGGCTTGACGCGCCGACCCCTCGAGGGCGAGGCGAGAAATCAGTAATGAGCAATGGTCTGGAGCTTACTATTTTTACGCCTCTCCCGGTCGCGGTGTTTACTCGGGCTCCATTGGTTCTCCTGAACCACTGTCGCTCCCTCGCGTGGGCACGATTGAGGTCCCACTTTTTGAGGAAGCTCAACCCGGGGCTAATGAACCACATCAGCCGGCGGGCAACCGCAGGCACCAATGCCGACACTGGTCGGGTGCACTACCGTGAGCCTAGTGACCCTGCACCATTCCCCCTGGGATCAGGGGGCCCAGTACTGCACGACGATTGCCAACGCAGAATGCAGGCATTCAAAGGTGATTTCTAGTCCGCAATGGCCGAGCTAAAATCGCAGATCTACTTGAGCTGCGCGTGTAGCGAGACATGGTCGAGTTCACCTTCCCACCACGACACAAATACCGCGGCAATACCGTTCCCGATGATGTTGGTAAGCGCGCGCACCTCGCTCATGAACTTGTCGATCGAGAATACGATGGCAATGCCCGGGACGAGGTCAGGACTGACCACGGTCAAGGTTGCGGCCAGGGTGACGAACCCAGCACCGGTAACACCACTTGCGCCCTTCGAGGTGAGCATCGCCACAACGAGTATCGTGAGCTGCTGGCTGAAGTCGAGATCGACCCCGAGCGCCTGCGCGATGAACAAGGTCGCCAACGTCATGTAAATGTTGGTCCCATCCAAATTGAAAGAGTATCCTGTCGGCACCACCAGGCCCACGACCGGCTTGGAACAGCCCAGCCGTTCGAGTTTTTCCATCAACTGCGGCAGCGCGCTTTCGGATGACGACGTTCCGAGCACGATCAACAGCTCATCCTTGATGTAGATGATGAACTTTAGAATAGAAAAACCGACCAAGCGCGCGACCAGGCCGAGCCCAATGATCACGAAGAGCCCGGCTGTCACATAGAACAGCGCAACCAAGCCGATGAGTTTACCGAGCGCGGACGGTCCGAATTCGCCGATAGTGTAGGCCATGGCGCCGAACGCCCCGATTGGCGCTGCCTTCATTACGATCCTAATGACACCAAACACCGCGTGTGCAGCATCGTCGACCAGGCTGCGCATCCGCTCACCCCGCTCGCCAAGCGCCATCAGCGAGAATCCGAATAGGATGGCAAACAGCAGCACCTGAAGCACGTCGCCTCGGGCCAGAGCGCCAACTACGCTATCCGGAATAATATTGAGGAGGAAATCGACGGCCTTCTGCCCTTCCGCTCTTTTGACGTAGTTGGCTACCGCCGCGGCATCAACCCTGGGAGCGAGCCCATGGCCTACCTGAACGAGATTGCCCATCACGAGACCCAAGATCAGCGCGAAGCTTGACACGATCTCGAAGTAAAGCAGCGCCTTGACGCCGACACGGCCGACCTTTCGTGCATCCTGCACATGCGCAATTCCGGACACAACAGTGCAGAAGATGATCGGCGCGATCACCATTTTGATCAGCTTGATGAATCCGTCACCAAGCGCCTTGACCCAGCTGCTCGTCCCCACAGCAGGCCACAGCCAGCCAACGAGAACGCCAATCAGGATCGCGATGACTACCTGGATATAAAGAACATTGTACCAGGGGCCAGATGGCTGGAGCGGGGCGGCGGCTTTGACAGAGCGGCGCTGACGGTGATTGTACATCACGCTCGACCCAGCGCCGTGGTACCAAAGAGTGGTGACAATGAAGGCTCGGCCCCGCTCAGTGTGCCCTTAGCGCGGCGCGCACAGGGCACTGACCGCTTTAAACAGCCCGGTCCGTTCCCGCGGTTTGCCGCCTCTCCCGATTCGGCTTGCCGCCAACGCGAAACGAAGTTCTGAATCTCGCCTGAAACCAGCGGTAAAAGCTTGAGAAAGCTTGCTTGAGAGTTGGAATGCATCAGCGTCCCCATTTCTATCTTTTTACTCCAAGAACCCACCAGCATCTTATAAGGCGCCACAACTCTAGCACCGAGCACCACTCTTCACCTGGACAGGCATTCTCGGCGCCATCGCGCCGGAGCGCGACGTACCTTTAAGAAACATTCACCCTAAAGAACTTGTGGTGGTGCAGCTCGCCTGCGTTCACCCGATTACTCGTCCTATCCTCACTTCAGGTGAATGCCCCGCTATCCTTAAAGACATCGACTTGGATCGCAAAAGCACAAAGGCCGAGAAGACATGGCAATCAAAATTGCTCACGCTGCCCTTGGCGATCTCGGTTGCGGCTTTTCAGAAGCTGCGTTTTTTCCGTTTCGAACAATCTCGTTCGCGCTTTTCGCGTCGAGCTCTGTTTATCCTCTCCGCATCTAGGGCTTTGGCTTCGTCGCTCACTGCCCAGGAGCTGTTCAGAATTTTCGGCAGCACGTTCTCGAGTTTCGCCGTATGGCCGATAAAGGCCAAGCGGCCCTCACGATCGACCACGAATGACGAGGGAATGCCGAAAGAAAAGCTGGGATCCATCCAAAGCTTGTTCATTTCGCCGGCGTAGTCGAATGCGATCGGGAAGTTCAGGTTTGGCAAGCTCTTCGTCAACCAATCGTCCAAGCTGGCTCGCGCTTCATCTGCCGACGAAGCTTGTTCCATAGCCGCGATGCCTACCACCTCAACTCCGTTACTCCTGTATTTGCGTTGCAGGGTCACCAAACCCGGCATCGAGGCGATACATGGTGGACACCACGTCGCCCAAAAGTCGATGATGTATACCTTCCCAGGTTCGAACTTTGTAACGGGCTGGCCACGTAGCCAGTTCTCAACTTTGATGGAGGGAGCCGGCGAACCGACTGTCAGCACATTCTCCTCACCGACTTGACTTGCGCTCTCAGTCAGACTGGTCATTGCTCAAACTCCCTTTACCTGGCTCTGCGGAGAACAACAGCAAGCCGCATGCCAGCCAGCACTCATTGATAATGCGCATTTTCCTATCATTCCTGTCGAACCTGCGACGCATGTTGCATATCCGACCAGCTGTTTGGAGCTTCTCAGCCAATCTGTCGGCCGCCGTGCGGACGTTCTTGACGCCTGTAGGCCGAGAGCCGGAGGTCAGGCGGAAGGCCGAGTTCACCACTCCACATCTTGAACGGTTTCCAGGGTGACCATTTCGGCGCTCCGGATCACGACGTGAACTGACCTGCTTTGGCCCGTCGAGTTGCGCTTGACGGCGATCTCACTCTCCAATTCAACTCTTTGAGCCAAGGGCCAATGAACCAGACCGGGGCGACCAGCTGCAGCACAACTTGATACCGAACGCCGTCTGATGCGCGCGATTGAGGGGTAGTGTCCGTCCTTTGCCGGCCATTGCTCGAGAATTAACCCCGTCCCGTACTCGACGAGGAAAGCCGACCCGAAATGCAGAACGTTGAGCACACCGTTTCTTGCGCGCGATCATTCGGGCGGAAAGTAATCTCTGATGATCGCATAGCTGAGGACGATTGGCTGATCCGACCACCGTCACAACGATCCACGGCAGCGACAGGAATGGCCGATACAATATCAGCGCGAGTCCGACTGCAATGAACAGAGCAGCTATGATTGCGAGCAGCTTTTGCATGTTCTTGCCAAGCCGGCGCAGCGAATCGGCGAGCGCGCCGAGCAGCAATGCGGCAACGCTTAGGGCGATCGCCATGACGAGACTGCAGGGCCCACGCGACCCGCTACATGTTGAAGAGATCGGCGCAATTTCCAGAGCCGCCCATCCGCATAGACGATCTTCAGGCTGACTGTCCCTGGGGCTCTTCGCAGTTGCCTCTTGCTGTGGAACCACAACTAGATCGAAGCGCCCGGGAAGGCACTGGATGCGGCAAGCACCTGAAATAGACCGCGCGAGCCTATCCATTTAAGCAATGCCTCGGCTGGTGCGGTTGCCGTTACCGCGCCCAGTGCACCCAGCATGATCATATAGCCGTGATGAGCGCCACGCGCTCTCTCGGAAACCAGAGCACGAGGTCGCCGACGGACGAGCGACTTCGCGGACCGTGCGTGCACCCTTACTTGAAATCGAGAAAGTTACCGATCCAAAGAAGAGGCGCAGGTGCAATCTAAATGGCGCCTTCGCGCCGCCACATCGCGAAGGACCCCCGCGCACGCACCGGCCTTATTTCTGTGGGGTGATGGGCCTCATATGAGGTGCAGCAGCTCGTGCGCGCGTGACCGAATACACCTGCGCCTCACCGATTTCCGGCATGCACCACCAGCGTGCGATATGACTAACAACCGTTCGCCTGCCGCGCGTTGAGCGCGGCTCGCGGCCGTTGAAAAGTATCTGCTTGCCTTGTGCGACCACTCGCTTGTCGGGAGCCCTCAGGGAGACTGCCGGCCGCACTGGCAGGCGGCGTGATCCCGTTGTTTCGCGAGAACGCCGCGACCTGCCAATGCCCTGCGCGAGCCTTCAACCAAATTTGAATAGCACACCGTAACCGCCGCGTGGGTAGCTCCACTCGATATCACCTCCTTCTTCGCAGATCACCCTGCACGTGCCGCACTCCATACACCCGTCGACCGTCACCTCAACATGACCTTTATCGCTGAGCTCGTAGCACCGTGCAGGGCATGCCTTCAGCATCGATAAGAGCCGCGAAGATGGTGTGCTGTGCGGCCGGACCTTGATATGGGCGCGGCCGGAATCCACGAGATAGCGGTTGTAGAATAGTTTGTCCTCGACACGTCGGGAGGGCTCGCTCGACATTCTTTCTGGCTCCGTCGTTGGTCGTAGTCTTTGGTTTGTGATCACCGCCAGGCCCGGGCAATGCGCAGGGCATCGCTGAACAGTCCACTCCACGATCGCGCCTTGATGAACGAGCTCAGTATGAGCTTCTCTTTCTCAAGCTTTGGTGTGCCGTCCACGCGCACGTAATCCTGCATCGCCTTGGAGAAGAGCTGCGGATATGTGAGAAAGAAGTTCTGCGAGTGGGTATGCATCAGTGCCGGCATATCCTTGTACTTCTTCAGGTCCTTAATCACGAAGGAATCATTCAGTAGTTTTTTGTAAAGCGAGAGATTTTTGGCCGTCATCGGATCATTTCGCGATTTGACAAGGCAGATCGCTTCCGCGGCGATACGGCCTGACGTCATCGCCAGATTGGACCCCTCCCGATGGATGGCGTTGTTGAGCTGGGCGGCGTCTCCGACAACGACCCAGCCCTCACCACAAAGCTGCGGGATGGCCTTGTATCCACCTTCGGGGATCAAATGCGCGGAATATTCCTTTACTTCCGAACCCTCGATCAACGGCGCGACGGACGGGTGACGCTTGAAGCTCTCGAGCAGGCCGTAAGGCGTCTCGCCGGTACGCTGGAAGTCGGCAACAAGACAGCCGATGCCGAGCGAGATGCATTCCTTGTTGGAATAGATGAAGCCCATACCGGTCATGCCGCGGGAAATGGTTCCGGCGGCTTCGATGACGAGCCCCTCGTCGCCTTTGAGATTGAAGCGAGCATCGATTGTCTCACGCGACAGGAAATGCATCTCCTTGACCGCGAGCGCGAGCTTGTCCGGTTTCGGCCGCCCTCTTAAGCCCGCACCCGTCCCGAGCACTCCGTTTACCCCCTCGGCCAGCACGACGACATCTGCATGGATTTCACCCCCATCTCGGTCAGTGCGCACCCCGACGACCCTCCCATGGGAATCCTGGAGGAGCTCGGTCACTGTGGTCTCGCACAGCACCGTAGCGCCGGCCTCGCGGACCTTCTGCGAGAACCATTTATCGAACTGCGCGCGGATGATGGTGTAGCGGTTCGGCTTCTCCTCGTTGAAATCATCGGAGCGATAGTGAATCCCCGTGTGCGAACGCTCGTCCACGATCCAGAAGCGTTGCTCGACGAGATGCCGCTCAAGCGGCGCATCTTCTCGGAAATTTGGGATTAGCTTCTCCAGCATATCGGCATAGAGGATGGCGCCTTGCACGTTCTTCGACCCCGAATACTCGCCGCGCTCCAGCTGCAGCACTTTCAGGCCCCGCTCGGCCATGGTAAGCGCTGCCGCATTCCCGCCCATGCCTGCACCGACGACGATCGCGTCGAATCTTTCCTCGATCATGAACAAGCTCCCCTAGCCAGCGATGCGGTCGTGCGAGTGCGGCGACAGCTGCGCGCGGAATGCAGAGGTCAATGCGGGCAACAGTCGAATAGCGTCGGCGACGATGCCGATATGGGCGAAGTCGAAGATCGGAGCGTTCTTGTCCGTGTTGATCGCAACGATGAGGTCGCCCCCCTCCACGCCAACGCGATGCTGGATCGCGCCGGAAATACCTGCCGCGATATAGAGCTTTGGCCGAATGGTTTTCCCGGTCTGGCCGATTTGTCGGTCCGAGGTGACCCAGCCCTTCTGGACCAGCGGCCGCGAGCAGCCATATTCGGCGCCAAGCACGTCCGCGAGCTGCTGTACCAGTTGGAAGTTCTCAGGCGATCCCAGACCGAGCCCTCCAGCGACGACCACGTCGGCATAGGCAAGGTTGGACTTTGTAGAATCGCGGTCCGGGAGGAACGACAGCACTTTTGTGACGATATCTTCTTCTGCAAGCCCGAGCGGATGCGAGATGACGCGCCAGACGGCGCCGGTCACGCGCTTCGGCATCGGCATCACGCGCGGACGGACGGTTGCCATCTGTGGACGATAGTTCAGTGTGTAGATCGTGCACAATAGTGAGCCGCCAAACGTCGGCCGGGTCGCTGCAAGCGAGCCGTCGGCATCGACATCGAGCTCGGTGCAGTCGGCAGTTAGCCCGGTGAGCAGTGTGGTGGCCACTGAGCCGGCGAGATCGCGGCCCAGTGTAGTTGCCCCTAGGAGTAGGATTTCCGGCTTGTACGTACTGACCAGCTCTGACAGGGCCTTGGTGTAGGATTCATTGCGATAATCGGCCAAGAGATCATCCGCGACGATATAGGCGACGTCGGCGCCGTAGCAGAAGGATTCGGCGATCGCCTGCTGCGTTGTCTCACCCACCGGGCCGATGACAACCGCGGCGAGGTCAACGTTGAGCTTGTCGGCGAGCCGGCGGCCGGCACCCATCAGCTCCCAGGAGACGGGGTGCACTATCCCGCGTTCCTGCTCGATGAAGACCCAGACGTGCCTATGCGCCTTGAATCGTTCGGGCAACTCCCTCTTGGTCGCCGCGCGACCACCACCCGCGGCCGGAGCGGCGCTTTTGGGCGCGGTGCTCATCATCTGTACTCCCATCCGTGTTCAGTAGCGGCTCGCCAGCGAAGGGTGCTCCGCCTGTTTGAATTCGCGCGTGAAGATTGCTTCAGTTAAGAGTTCGGCCGCGTGCCCGCCGCCATTTTTCAACACCGCCTGGCAGCAGCGCGGGGCCGAGGCACCCATTGCTGGACCTTTGTCGACGAGCCCCGAAGCACGCGCTTCGGGTTCTTGCCGGGTTCGGCATTCTGGGGCCACCATTTGGCAATGGTACTAGTGAGGCACGCAACCGCGCGGTAGTCACTCGATCCGATCGATTGGTCCCCCTCATCTTCGAGATGCAACCAAGTTGGAACAGATCGAGGACCTGCCAGGGGTGCGGCTGGTGCCATTGTCGGCTGCGAGCTTGCCGGTGAAAACGCGATCCATTACTCCGAATGCCCTCGCAATATTTCCGATTGCAGCGACACGTCCGCAACTCTTGGCGAAGGCACGAGGGTTGGCGGTGAAGCCGCCCGTCAACGGCACCGTGAGACCGGCGCTGGAGAGCAAGGGCTCCCCCCCGCGAAACCTCGGCCATTGATCGGCCAATGGGAGTGATTTCGTCGACGAATCTTTGGCGCGGATCAAGCGCAGCTTTCAACTCAGCCAGGCCGGAATATGCAAGCGTCACTTTGGCGTCGCGACGCATCATGATGCCGACAGGCAGCGCGCGCGAAACTGCGCGGCGTCCAAAATAAACTCGATGCGGACCAAGATGTGCATTCGCTTCTCCACACTAGCTGAGCATATCTCAGCAATTGTCGTACCAATTGCGCAGACGATAAAAATTGACCGCCAATACAGACTCTTACTGAAGGAAATCGGATTGGCAGCCTCTCACGAGGATCGGAACATTCGATAGCCGTGCTGCACCCGTGTCCGGAATGCGACAGACGACATTCATCCGAATCTTGCTGCGCTTTCCTCGTCAAATATGCGCTCCCCGGCTGCCGGCGTACCATTGCAGGAGCTAGGTGCACCATGAGCACCAGCTTGAATCGATGGAAATATCAGGGCTGAGCCGTGATTACCTTCAGGAGCCGAGTGCCCAAGCTGCGGATCCGCGAGGCCGTAACTGCAACTTTCATTTGAATTCGACGACCTGGGAGGGGGGCAGGTTCTCTGAACCTTCACGCTCCAGAGCACGAGATACAAACTCAATTCACTCCAAGGAACTGAGCTGCACCAATGCTGGATGCTTGTTCGATTGTGGTGCGGCCGCATCCTTCAAGACTTTGAACACGCGCTGTTCGATCGGGGAGGACGTGACGAAATCGGCATAGGCGCGCTCAAGCGTGGCCTTGCAACGCGAGGCGATGTCAGGATCGGATGCACCGGTAAACTCCTCGCCGGCGAGATATTCACCCATGCGACGCAGAATATGAAGCCGCGCCACGTCGATGATTTTCGCATCGTACTCGACGCCGAGCAGTGCAAAAAACTCCTCTGCCGCGGAGGCCTTGTTCAATTGCGAAAGGATCCCGTCCATCGTCATTCTCAACCTCCATCTAGATCCGCGAACAGAAACCGTCCTGGCTTGAATGTTCCAACCTGATCGCGCGAAGCGCATGGCTGACCACCTGATCGCCCTCGGTTGAAGAGCGAGCTCTCGCGAATGTCGCGCCAGATCGCCACCACCGTTTCCTGGGAAACCGGGCCTTTGTGCTCGACGGCATGCTTACGGACGCGCGCGAGAATCGTCCCGGTTTGGTCGGCAGTGACCGAAGGCTGCAATGCTCGCCGATCACAATGCGGTGGGAGCGGCCGAGCAACCCCGGGTCCAACGCTTGGTAGGCGGGCCGGTCTTTTAAGAGCCCATCGAGGTCAAGACATGCCCGCCGACAAGCGCTTGTTGAGCGGAATGGTGGGCACGCTGCGGCTGCACCGGCGGCCGCGACTTTTTCCAGTTCGGAGAGCAGCACGTCGGTATCACGGCCGTAGATCTGGCTGAGTGCGACGGCAACTTCCTCCAGCGGCGCATTGCCGGCTCGCTCTCCCAATCCAATGACCGTCAGAGGGGCGTGCGTCGCACCGGCCTTGATCGCCGCCAGCGTATCAGCCGTCGCCGGGGCAAGATCGTCTTGGCCGTGGAATTCGAACTCGAGATCGGTGCTGGCGCGCAGTGCGGCCATGAGCGTTAAGGATGCGTCAGGATTGAGCAGGCTCAGCGTATCTGAGAGACGAAAGCGCCGCGCGCTGGCCGCCTTGGCGCTTGCGATCAGCTCGATCAGGAAGTTGAGATCGGCACGCGAGGAGCCTTCGCCACCCAGCGCTACATCCAGTCCCTTGTCGCGAGCGTGGGCCACGACGCGCTTCATCCGCTCCAGCGCGGCCAAACGGCCGCCACCGAGTTTCGCGCAATCTGCACGTCGGACGAGGGAATCGATAGGATTACCATCGAAATACCGGCCACGATGATGCAAACGGCAGCATCGCGCCAAACTCAAACGTTCGCGTATGAGTGAGGCGTAGCTCCGCTTCAGCAGATTGCCAGCAGGAATAGCCCTGCGGTTTGTCGTCCAATGATGGATTGGATTGAGAGATCAGGTTTTTCAAGTAGTTGGAGGCGGTATGTGCGGACGTGTGCACCGGGAGATCAAAGCAAATCTCATCACAGGTAGCATGAGCATGTCCTCTGAGTTGGAAAAAATGCGTTCGGCGGGCGCGGGCACCGTTGATTGGTTGCGCCAACGTGAAGCGCGATGTGAGCGCGCGCCACGGAATTCGATCAGAATCAAGATATTGAATCAACGGTCGCTGTTATACCGATACGGGCGGCACTTCGTTTCACGACTTGGAGAGCAGCAGCTTGAGCGCGCTGATATACGCGTTCCAGTCCGTTGACGTCGCCGTCGAAGCGCAGGCCTTCCGCGCGATCGCTTCCGGATTGCTGGAGACGATCTCGTTTGGCTTCTTGCGCCCGTTCGCGATCAGTGGACCGTAGATTTTCCAGCTTCCCCATACGCATGCGAGTGAGCCCGTCCTCAGACGCGTTGGCGACCCGCGCATCGACGTACATCGCATAGGTTAGGATACGGGTCGCGAGCTGCCAAGCGTAATCCGATGGCGTGCGGTTCACGATCTCGTCCTTGGTCCAGAGTGCGCGGCACGTCAGGCGCGTCGCGGCCGGTGCCGACGCACTGGCGCCGACCCAGCTCGAGCAACGGATCGTCTCCTTTGTCATGGCGTAGCCTGGCTCGATTTCGCCGGTCACTGGATTTTCGACATATTTCATGTTGTCCCAATCGGGCACCCACTGGCCGGTAAGGTCGACGTTGCCGGGATAGGTCTGGGCGCAAACGCCCAGCCGTGCGCGCAGGCCGTTCGCTTCGCTGCCCGGCGACTGGGCGCCGTGCAGCGCCTCGACCGCTGTCCCCATGTGCAGCCCGAAATAGAGGTTCCGGTTCCAGAGCTCGGTCATGAACCGAGGATCCGGATTGGCGTGCGCGGCAAGGTTACTTTGCGTCGCCTTGTCCCCGAGGATCTGCACGCCGGCCGTGCAGCTACTCGACGTCACCCATACCGGCATGCTTGCATGGGTCTTCTTCTGCTTCGATAGATAGGTCGCGTCGAGGTTGTTCGGCGACGGTTGCGCGTCGTGCAGCCGCCAGAGCCCGGCGATGGTGGCGAGTCTCCGGTCGACGGCATCGCGCGTCGCGCGCCCACTGGTGCCGGTGAAGGGCTCCACCTCGACGCCGTCATTGTCGGTGATGCGTTTGCGGATTTCGCCGGCCAGGGCGTCACCCTTGGCGAGAATGATGGTCTTTGCCCCCAGGTCATGGGCGCCGAGCGTGATGGTGTCGTAGGGCGTGGCGGCCCACAGTTCGCTGTCGAAGTCCTTGAGCGGCTCCAGGATCACGATCTCCGCATCCTCCCACGTGCCGGCCGGGCCGGGGGACTGGACCAGATGGTTCCAGGTGATGTGCAGCGTCGGCCGGTCGCGGAAGTCGGGCTCCACGTTGGGATACTTTCCGGTGATACTTACCTCGATCCGTGCAAAGCCCACGTGCGAGCCGATCGTCCCGCGCGGCGTGAAGATCTGATCGACCGTCAGTCCTCCCTTCTTGATCGCATGCACCGCATAGAGATGCGTGAGCGCTTCGCTCCAGGACATGTTGCGGATCTCATCGCACTTCTGCGCACGCGCCCCGCCGGCGGTGCACAGGACCGCGATTGCGGCCAGCGCTGCGATGGCCAGGGCTCTCGCGCAGGAGCTAACCGATGTTCTCTCCTGCTCGGTGTGAATCTGTTCCGTCATTGGGCCGTTCCCTCAATTCCCTCAATGCACCGATCATTATCGGCATGTACGAAATCCGAACGCATGCCACGCGGACGAACGCGTCCGCGCCCAGGCGTCGCGTGGCTAGGCAAGGTCAGTTCGTTTGAAGAGAAAGCCTAGCGCAACGAGAGCCGCCCCATGTCCCCGCATCACAGTTGCTGCCGCGGATAGCAGCGCACGCGCTCCGGGTATGTGGCGACTTTGGTGATCCGCAGGGCTTGGGGTATGTCCTCGCTCCATAGCGGTGTGTTCATGTTGGCGCCGCCGGCGTTGTTCGGGCTTCGCGTGGCGTTGCCGGCGAGCTTCTGCGCCGTGACGCGGTTCACTTGCGAATGTCCGCCATAGTCCCGGTTCGCCGGATGACCGTCGACGCTGAGCAGGTAGCCATTGACCCGCGCCGCGGACGAGCGGTCGTATCTCCGCATCGACGTCCGCGGGTTTTATCCGGCACCAGCCGATGATCCTGGCCCCAAGGCCCGCTTCGGCGACCGCTCGGATCGCGGCAATCTCTTCCTGACCCATCGCCGGCGTGCCGGCCTGGATCTCCGTGACTCCGGCCGCAGCCAGCGCACGCGCGATCGAGACCTTGTCCGGTGTCGTGAAGGCCACGCCGGGTGTCTGTTCGCCGTCGCGCAGCGTGGTGTCATTAAGGACTATGGACCTCGACCGATCTTTGTCGGGCCCGGTGATTGCGGCAGCGAACGCCATCAGCGGCTCCGTATGTTTATTCCGTAAACTGTTCAGCAATTGCTGTGCCAACGCGCTCGAATTCCCGAGAACCTGTGAATGACGTCGAATTTCAGATTAGTCGGGTGTGTCGCAAATCCGACAGGGTGGAAACCGCGGAGCGCCAGGTTCGGTGCGCTTACGACCGAGCTGAAGGCAAGCGCCGAGCTTAGAAGCATGTTAGCCGGGCAACGGTTCAAGCTGCAGCAGTTCGGGGAAGCCGCGTGCATTCCGGCGCTTATCGAAGAAGATTCATGAGCCATCGGGTCGTCCAACCACAAGTCGGCGTTCGTAAAAAGTTCAGCGGGGCGCGATGGAGAGGGCGGATGTTGGCCTCGATCGCGCGTCAACATAGAACATCTTGGCGTAAATGTGACGGTCGCATCCGCCAGTTATCAAGCCCGATATCGGCGCCGCCGCGTCCTGCTTAGGCCGCCTGCGCGAAGTTGTTTACCCGGTGTCTTTTTAAACCCTCACTCTGGTCCTGTGACAGTTGGCCGAAAGCTGTCCGATACACCGGGACTGGCGCCGAGGAGCGGGCATCCATTGTGAGCTCAGCCATGCGAACTTGGGGTGGCATGGACGGGGTCATCGAGACGACGCAGATGATCCCGCCGGCGTCCGGCCATCCGGCTCTCCCCGCTCTCCTCACCGAAGCAAAGATCAAAATCATTGCATTCCGTGCAGACCGGCGCGGTACACATCACCAGACCGTCATCTTCGCATAGCGTGCGATAGAAGAAGCGCTTCCAGCGCATGTTCTTGGTGTTGCGAGCCGCCAGCGGCCCGAAATGGCGCATCAGGAGGCGGGACAATTCGTCCCGCTCCCGCAGACCGAGATCTTCCCACAGGTGATTAGGCTCCATGGCGCGCCGCGCGATCATCGTCGCGAGCCAGCCGCCGACCTCGCCATGAGTGGAACGTTGCGCTAGCAGGAGGTCTCGCACCATAATCGTCTCGTCAGGAGCCGGTAACCCGGACTGTTCGCGCCAGGTACAACTCCTGACCGGTGTGGATGGAAAGTACTGCACCAAGAGCGCATCGAGCTCCTGGTTAGTCAAGCCAGCCCGTTCGGGAAGTTGGCTGCCATCCATAGCGGATGCGGCGAGAACGCAAGCGAGCACATGGCGATCGAAATCCTCATCGTCGCTGATGTCGACTTCTGTTAGATGGCGCCCGGTCAGAAGCCCGTAGAGCTCACTTGCATCGCGCGGCTCGCGGACGTGAGCTGCTGATACAGGAGATGACATCGTATTGGCCAATTCGCTTTGTGTGCCAATCATGAAGGTCCCCCAGCTTCTGAGTGGACGATGTCGGCCTTCCCCGGTCGAGAAGGCCGACAACATGAACTATGCCGAAGCAGCGGCGAGCTCGGCGGCGGTCTTGCCGACCAGGCTCTCGTCGACAGGCTTGATGATGCCGTGCTCCATGAGCATATCCTCGAGCTCCTCCATGCTGATTGGCGTCGGGATGGCGCCTTGTCCCGCATTATTGTGGATCTTGCTCGCGAGATTGCGATAGTGATCCGCCTGCTTGGACTCTGGCGCGTATTCCAGCACAGTCATGCGGCGCAGCTCCGCGTGCTGCACGACGTTGTCGCGTGGCACGAAGTAGATCAGCCGGCTGCCGAGCTTCTTGGCAAGAGCATCTGCCAGCTCCAGCTCCTTGTCGGTCTGGCGCTCGTTGCAGATCAGGCCGCCGAGGCGCACGCCGCCGGAATTCGCGTACTTCAGAATACCCTTCGAGATGTTGTTGGCGGCATACATCGCCATCATCTCGCCGGACATCACGATGTAGATTTCCTGTGCCTTATTCTCGCGGATAGGCATCGCGAAGCCGCCGCAGACGACATCGCCCAGCACGTCGTAAGAGACGTAGTCGATGTCCTCATAGGCGCCATTCTCCTCCAGAAAGTTGATCGATGTGATCACGCCTCTTCCGGCGCACCCGACCCCCGGCTCTGGACCGCCGGACTCGACGCATCGAATGTCCTTGTAGCCGAGCTTGATGACGTCCTCGATTTCGAGGTCCTCAACGCTGCCGGCATCCGCCGCCAAGCTCAGAATGGTGTCCTGCGCTTTGGCGTGCAGGATGAGGCGGGTCGAGTCCGCTTTGGGATCACAGCCGACGATGAGAATCCTTTGGCCCAGCTCAGCAAGAGCCGCCAGCGTATTTTGCGACGTTGTCGATTTACCGATGCCACCCTTGCCATAAAACGCGATTTGTCTCAGCGAAGACATGTTGCTCTCCATCAACCGATTGCCAATTTTGCGCGCCGAACGCGCGAGGCTGTTTCTCTCTCAGAAACGTGGGCACACGGGTTTCGGGAAGGAGGCCATCGCTCGCCATCGGCGTCGGCGTGCCCTCAGCCCTCACTCCTTGTTGCTGCATCCAGTTAGCAACTGGCGTGCCATTCGTTCGCACGCGCGTTAAGCATCTGACTAGGCTTGACTAATAGCGCAGCGTCCGAGACCGGAAGCTGTGGCGGACCCGACAGAGGCAAGGACTCTGACAGAAACCCGACAAAGCCTGGCGCGTGGATTCGTGCAGATGGGGTTCGAGCACACCGCCATCATCAAAGGCGAATGTTCCACGACCGGCATGATGGGTACTTGCCGTCAGATGGGTGGCATATCGCTTGCTTTGCCAATCGCGGAACGCTGTTTCCGTGTGACGCGATGTTGTGAGGACAATATGCCTGGAATTGGAAGTAAGTTGCCGCCGTTCGACATCACAGGCGTGAAGCCCGGCTTTCACCTGCCAGAGGAGAACGGGCAGAGTGCCTTCGAGACGCTGACTGACAGGAGTTTCCCGGAGAATGGAAAGTCATCTACTTTTTCCCGAAGGATTTCACATTCGTCTGCCCAACCGAAATCGGTGAGTTTGCTCGCCTATCCAAGCATTTCGCCGATGCGATGCAATCGTGCTTGGTGGCTCGACCGATAGCGAGCTTTGCAAGCTCGCCTGGCGGCGTGAGCACACGGATCTGCACCGTCTATCGATCTGGCAGTTTGCCGACACCAAGGGCGCACTGGTCGATGGCCTTGGAGTGCGATCGCGTGATGGCATCGCGCATCGCTACACGTTCATCGTCGATCCTGAGAACACGATCCAGCATGTCTATGCGACAAGCCTCATGTCGGCCGCAGCCCGACGGACACGTTACGCGTTCTGGATACGATACAGACTGATTAGCTCTGCCCTTGCAACCGCGAAATCGGCGGCGACACGCTTAAAATTGCCTCAGGCAACATATCGAAAGTGCAGCAAGGAGCAGCTCCCGAATTCGAAGGACGTCAGACTCAATCGTTTTTGGATACAGACGATCTTACCGCAAATGCGGCCTGCTGCGAGCGAGTACGGCACGCAATTCAATTCTCATTGCCGCCATGCCGTCTGCCGCGGCCGCCGCGCTGTCCGCGCGCGGCAGTCGCTGCGGCGAAATCGACAGTCTCGATGATGACGATGAACAAGGTTCACCACCGCTCTTGCTCACCTCATAACAAATCCCGCATACAAGAGGATGCCGGCGCGTCTCCGCATGAACATACAAAATACTTGTACGCTTCTGCGCCTACTCGACGCACATCTCCTGCCGGTTCCTTTATATTGTCGCCGTAGGCCGGACCGCGGCTATTCCCTTCTTTCTGCGCCTCGCCGGCACGTCGCAGCCCGTATTTGGGCTCGGCAGATCTATATTCAGCGATGTAAGCCGCACTATGTGACGAACGAGCCGGGCTTATCAGTCTCTGATTAAAACCATGACACTCGACGAGTTTTAGGCCAAGTGAGCCGGTCTATCAGGAAATCGGTCAGCTCGTTCATCGCGCGAGCTGACCCTCGGGCGCAGAACCTGAAACGATCGGATGGCCCGGCGGTCGTAAGCCGCCTGGCCGTCTCGATCATCACGCCGGTCAATTTCCGAACCTTGACGCGTATCTCAGCGCTGGTGACCCAAGCCAATCCCCAAGGTACGTGCTTTCTGTCTTAGAGAGCCCTCGGATCGCTTCATAAGCTTTGAAACCCTAGCTACAGGGGTGCGGGCCTTTGAGTGCGCTTTGAGCAGCTTGACGTCATCCTTACTATACTCTTTGCGCTTGGTGCTTTTTGGCACGTGTTCTCCGATTCCGCTTTGCACATTTGCCTGTAGCGCCTTGTTTTGGCGAAGACGCAACTGCTTTCCACTACCATATCAATGGTCATCGACAACTATTCAAGCGGATTTTTCTCTTGTAGATAAGAACCGGGACTACACGCGAATTTGTCCGCTGTCCTCTGGATCTATATCCGCGTGACAAACCTGATTCTCAACGTGCACGTCAGCGCCTTCAACATGGAAGCAAGCCATAGAGAAGGGACACTCGATGCGTCTTCGAAAAACAGTCCCTTCTTGCTTGAACGCGCCGACTTCACTCACCAGTTTCGTAGTATGATATTTCCAAGCCCCAATACTATTGATGGAGTAGAGCGGATGGGCCGGGACAGTCGCACTGCCTCACTTGCGCGCGCGTCATCAACCGGCCTTCACAGCGAGTGCACGGCGGCGGACTTAATGACGAGTACTCACAAAGGCAAATCTTGCGAAGCCTGAGCGTTACTCCTCGTCAGCAGATCGGGCACGGCTCGCTGATCCAATTTAATCTACCGCAGTATCCTTGGTTTAATAAGCCACGTTGACGTTCCCAGGCGATTCCGTCCTCACGAACAGTTCTGCGAGACCATCGCCGGTCCCCCGTCTCATGGACCCGATGAACGAGTGAGCGACCTGCTCGTGATATTTCCCGGGCCGGGCACTACGGCATGGCAAGCAAGCCGCGGGCCTAGCCGTCCTGTGTGAGCTTGGCACCGGCAGGCGATTGCTTGATCGACTTGCCAGAGCGCTTGGCCAGCACAATGCCGGCGCGCTGCGGCTCATTCGTGAGCTGTAACAGTGACCTCCACCGTCGAGCAGATGCAGGTCGAACTTCCAACCCGGCGGAACGGATTCTGCGTCATGTCGGACGACTCGCAACAGATCCAGGCAAGATGTGGAACTTTCTGCCGGAGCGTCAGGCAGGGCTCAGAGGCTGTATCAATAGCGGCGAGCGTCTACTCGATCTCCGTCAAGGCGCCTTCGAGCACCATCTCCACATCCATTGCCAGAACATCTCCACATCTATTGCCAGAACAAACGTTCAGGGTCGGCGTTCAGAACCGCTGTCGCCAGGCCAAGCCGTTGATGGGTTGAATGCCACTCCCAAACGCCCGTGCGGTGATCGGAGCAGCTGCCATGCCGCCCCAGTCCTATCGTGGTGCAGCAGCGCGACGTCGACGAGGCCGCCCTCCGCATTGATATTGCCTGAGCAGCACGGGCTCTCGACCAGATAGCCGCCAGCAACCGCTGTCACCTTTGGCGAGACATATCGGTAGTGCTCGCGCTTCTTCAGCGCGCGCACGATCCGCCACCGGTCGACCTCGTTGGGATGCGCAGGCAATCCGGAATGATGTCGCCTGATGATTGCGGCGCTCATTGCGCGATATCCTAGACTGCAGAGATTTCTGCCTCGAGGCAGCCAACCACCAACTGCTTGCCGAAGTCGACCATATAAATGGGTAGGTTCGCTTCCGTATGGCGACCGACCTGGACGATCTCACCAATGTACCCGACGCTGACCAGACACTCTTCCGCCGACGCGTCGGGAAAGGAACCGTCGTTGAGCAGATCGATTGCGGCCTTGACACGTTGGCCTGACCGGTATTTTGGCAATCTTGGTTCGATCATCGGGGTGCCGCTCCTGGCAAGAACGGCTCCTCGCCTTCGCGGTTTCGCGTGACTAGATCGAGTTCCTTGCATTTCATGCCGACGCGATTGCCGGAGTTGAGGAATTCGACTCCATAGATATAAAATTGTTGCAGGAATGTGCCGATCGAGATGACATAGCCAAGCTCGCCTTTCTTGACCAGAACCTCACCGATCTCCTTGCCCACATAGGTGCCGTCGTTGCGGATAGTGCGGTTGGCCCGCACGTTGTCACCATAATCAAAGAATGGGGCGTCCGTCAGCTCGACGATGTCACTATCACGGGCGATGTTGCTCATGCTGCCGTCCCTGTTCCATAGTTCAACCGTACCGCGCCCGGCCTTACGGACCGCCCTATCATGATGCTCGATCAACCCCCGCCATTCCCGCACGGCGGCGCTTGCGATCACGGATCGCATGAGCCTGTCGGGATCCCGGTGCAGCAACATCAACGCCCGCAACCTAAACTCCAGATGCTCCAGATAACTATCGTGAGCCCATGGTTGATGTTGAAGAAGCCACCGACGCGGCACGCGCGTCTGTCATCGAGGGAGGCGTGCTTGAGCCGGCGGCGAGCCGCGTGCTCCAGCGCGGGATGCGCACAGCCGACAGAGTCGACCTGATTACCCCGGCAACCCAGGGCATTGTGGACGTCATCACTCACGGTCCCGCCCATACGCTCGAGCGTGCCCAACAACACCTTGGTGCCAGCCTTGTCCGCGGGACAAAGCCCCAGCAGTCTCCCGACAGCTGCCGTCCATCCCGAGTTGCCCGAGACGGATCTGCAAGTCGGCAATATGCGTTGAGCGAGAACAGGAAGACCCACACGAGGTGGTCTCATAACAGCCGAACTCCGGCTTGGTGGCGCCGACCGCACCGGTGGCAGGAAATTCGATTCCGCATCACGTGATCGGGTGCGAACGCCTTGGCATGGCGCAGGTGTACTTTCTGCACCTTCATCGAGGTGAAACCCTGCCGCCCTGGGATGATGCTCGGCCGGCTCGACACCGTGCGACCAAGACAGGACTCGGTGAGGAGGCCCTCGTTTTCTCTCGGACGACCGACTGAAGAAGGCCTCGGGCATGAATGTCGACTGATCAATGATGGCCGCAGGTGACTGGATTGATATCGCGGAAGACGGGTCCTGCGCTCCTCGTGGGCCCATAGGCGAAATCGATCCTCGACGCTCAAGACAGCGGCCTTTGGGCCGACAAGAATAGCTCGACGCGCTCCCACCGACGTGCGCGTCGCCAGAATATGGTTTGGCAACTGGCGAAAAGGTTGGCGACCAGGGCGAGCCGTCCACCCGGTCTGAGAAGGCGAAAGCCGCGGCCGGCGCCTCGTCAAGGCGGGCATCATCCGCCCGAGTTTCTGAACCGTTAGTGTCGTAGTGACATCCATCGTGGCCCTCAAGCAGGCTCCTGGTGACGCGGCAGCGCCGTGTCGAGCACGCATGTGTTGTCAACCGGGCAAACCGCCACGCATTGCGGCTCATCAAAGTAGGCGGCGCACTCGGTGCATTTCTCAGGATCGATCAGGAAAACGCCGGCTCGTTCGGAAATAGCGAGATTCGGGCATTGCGTTTCGCACGCCGAACAGCCCGTGCATTGCGAGGCGATGATCTTGAACGGCATTGTCTGACCCCATCCTCAGGCGGCGGAAATCAGCGTATTGTGGCGGGCCGCCGCATCGACCCGCTCAACGTGCTTGATCTTCCCCTCATTGACTTTATCGAGATAGAGTTTGAACCAGGCGATCGCCGAGCCATCGATGAACTCGCCGGCATACTGATCGACCGGCTCGATTCCGGCCTTGATCAATTCGGCCTTCGGGCAGCCGCCGATCTTTGACACGAACACGGCATGGCAATCGTTGATGGCGCCGATGGCGACTTCGAGCTTGCTGTCCTCGCCATGGCCGCCCTGGCAATAGGGTTGAATAGGACGATGGCCAACGAATTTTGCGCCTGAAGTCGAGAGCTCGTAGATCTGGAACTCCTTGGCATGACCGAAGTGCTGGTTGATCAATCCCGAGCCCTTGGTTGCAACCGCCACCAGCACCTTGATTTCGCTGGACGCGCTGGCGAGCTCCGCAAGCTGCTCCTGCTTGGCCGCAAGCTTTGCAATGCGCGCCTTCTCGACTTTGGCCTGATACTCCTTTCGGGCCTGTTCATCATATTTGAAGTCCATGGCCATGATCTGTTCAATGGTGAATTCGCCGCCGCGGTCCTCCCCGAGCAGTCCGACGGCGTCGGCGCGGCACTGGCGACAGTGACGCATCATGTTCATCTCGCTTTCGCAGCTATCCTGCAATGCTGTCACTTCCTGTGCCGTCGGGGCGCGTTGCCCGCTGCGACCGAACACGGTGCCGTGCTCGGGTGACGAAATCAGCGGCATCACGTTATGCAGGAAGGCGCCGCGGGACTTCACGGCTTTGTTAACCTCAACCAGATGCTGATCGTTAATCCCGGGAATCATCACCGAGTTGACTTTGCACAGGATGCCGCGCGCGGTGAGCATCTCCAGGCCCTGGAGCTGCCGATTGCTGAGGATGCTTGCAGCTTCAATGCCGGTGTAGCGCTTGTGGCGGTAAAAGATCCAGGGATAGATCTTTGCGCCAATATCGGGATCGATCATGTTGATCGTGATCGTCACGTGATCGACCTTAAGTCTTGCAATCGTGTCGACATGATCAGCTAGCGCCAGACCGTTCGTCGAGAGGCACAGCTTGATGTCTGGCGCGAATTTATTGACGAGCTCGAACGTCTTGAATGTCTTGTCCGAATTCGCCAAGGGGTCGCCAGGGCCAGCAACGCCGACCACGCTCATCTGAGGGATGGCGGAAGCGACCGCCAGCACCTTCTTGGCGGCCTGCTCCGGCGTCAACTTCTCGCTGACAACGCCGGGGCGCGATTCGTTGGCGCAATCGTATTTACGATTGCAGTAATTGCACTGGATATTGCAGGCCGGTGCGACCGCGACATGGATCCGGGCATAATGGTGGTGCGCCTCCTCGCTGTAGCAGGGATGGTTCTTCACCTTTTCCCAGACCTCCTTCCGCACATTGCCGATGCCGGCCTGAGATCCGCACCTGCCCTTGCCGCTGCCATCGACCGTACCGCAGCTGTTGTGCTTAGTCATGACTTGCATGGTCTCGCTGATCTCGCCGCCGCCACAAGATACCTGGTGTTGCGCTGAAGTACTCATTCTTCCAATTCTCTTCGCAAGCCGAATCCTTCCAGCAAGCATCCCCAGAGTCGTTTCTGAAAAGCCAAGAGCAACTGGCGTGCCATACCTGCCACAAACGTATTTTGTGGTTCGCTTCAAGCAGTTAGGTACCGCCTGCTCGAATGTCAGTTTTATCAACTCATGTTGGAAAGCTGACAGAATTGCGATCACAAGAGCGCCGGCAGCGCTATTGTGACGGCGGGTACGCGGGTTCATCTATGCCCTTGGGCAAAGAGCATGGCGGCTGGTCGTTGAAAGTTGATCTTGTCGCCGAAATGTGACGCGTATGCAAAGCACAATCCGCCAAAGACGTTCGGGAGCTTTGAAGGACAACTTGAACCGGCGATCCTTCCTAGCATTACAGTTGTCCTTTTGATTTGACATGAGCGCGTTGAGCGGCAGCCTGATGAGCTCTGCGCCAGAAAGACCATGCGATGATGCGTGCGGGTTGAATACGCTTTCGAG
>NZ_JBEPTH010000016.1:0-133643 GCF_040549385.1 Bradyrhizobium sp. LB11.1
AGCGCGCTGGTGTTATGTTGCGTAGAAGCTGCCAATCGTCCGTGAGACAGCACCCCAGCGCAAATGCGCAACATAACTCTCGGCGCAACATATTCGGTCCATTTGCCGGCAGGACCTTTCATCGACTCCTTGAGCCGGACGAACATCGAGCGGCCTGGGGTATTACGGGCGTCGCCCACAAGCCAATAGCTGCCTTCCCGCCGACCGGAAGAGAGATAATGGCGGCACACGGCCTCGGCTTGTTGCCTAAGGCGTTGTGCGAGATCACGCACAGCATCGGCCATGATGGTCCTCGTAAAGAAAAGGCCCGCCGTCCCCGGCGGGCCTTGTTGCGCAGGGCAGCTATTCGGCCGCGATCATCGGCTCGCCGATATCGCCATTCTGAGCAGCCGCCTCGTCTTCGTCTTCCAGCAGTTCTTCGCTGGACCGCTCTGGAGTTTCCTCCATCGCGGATTCCGGCGGCTGCCGCTCGTCAGCGGTTTGGCCCGGCGTGCGCAGTGGTTCGGGCAGCCAGGCGGTGTCGGCCAGCAGCGTTTCTGCCTCGGTCGCCATGTCGCCTTTCTTCAGATGCTCGATCCGATCGGCGGCGCGCTGGCCCTGCGCCTGCGCCACTGCCTGCAGGATGCGAGCCTTCGTCACCCGACCGAGGAAATTGTCCACCGTCGGCTTCCACCCGGCTGCCGCCATGTCGAGATCGACCGCCTGCGCGACCCGGTCGGCATGTGCGGATGCCCGCGGCCGCCGGTTCCACGGTTCGTACACCGCGTTGACCGACAGACTGACGATATGAGCGAACAAGCCGGCCTGGCTGTCGCCGTCCCATTCGTGGAGCCCTTCCCAGAGGTCAGCCGACTCCTTTGGAAGCGCCTTCGACCAGCTGTCGTGTCGCGTACGGATCGCTTGAGCCGACGCGCTGTCGTTCAGTCCTGGCGCCTGCGTGCCAAGGCTGACGCTCTTCACGTCCAGCTCGAGGCAGCTATCCGATCCGTAATGATAGAAAGTCTTCAGCGTGAGGACGTGGAGGGCCGCGAGGAAGGCGACGTCCGGCCGTTCGCCCAACGCATGGCGAAGGCCCAGCGTGCGGTGCGAGGTCAGCTCAGTCATCAGCCGGTCGGAGATGGGCGAAAGGCCCCCGTCCTCTTCCAGCTCCGCAGCGGGCTCGGCCGCCCCGATCGCCTCGCTGCCTTCGTAGCTTGCGGTCATGGCTCGTTCGGCTTCGCCATCCACGTCCGGATCGGGCTCCGGCTCGACCGGCAGCTCGTCCTCGGGTCGCACAAAGCCGCGTTCAACACGAAGATGCCCGTCGGCGCCGATGCTGACGAAGACACCGGCGCGAGCGATCTCGGCAGGGTCGAATACAACAGGCCGCGCCTCGAAGCCCTCCAGCGCGGTTTCGAGCTCCGACAGGCGCTCGTCCATCTCGCCCGGCAGTTCGTCGGCTTCCTGATATTGTTCGGATAGCCGGTCGAACTCGGCCTGGAGCGCGTCGCGCGCGGCTTCCTCGTCGGCCGAGAGCGCGAGTGTCTCACCGCGAAGTTGGCGCAGACCGAAGGCGTGACCGTAGGCGAAATCGGGGGCGGCCTCGGTCCACCGCCATCCTTCGGCGGCGATCGTCTCGGATTCCGCCTTCAACTTGTCAGCCACCATGTGGTCGACCAGCGGAACATCCTGCAGCCAGCCGCCATCATCGCCCTGGAACAGGTCGCGCAGCACCGTACCGCCCGCCGCGACATAGGCTTCCACGCCGATGAACTGCGCCCGCTTGTCTGATGCGCGGACGGCGCCCTCGGTCAGCATGCGACGAATGACGTAGGGCTGCTTGTCGTAGGACGCCTTCAGGCGCTCGAACACCTGCTCCTGGCGTTCGTGATCGCCGGACACTGTGAAGGCCATGAGCTGGTCGAGCGTCAGGCCGTCCTCGGCATAGACGTCGAGCAACATCGGCGAGACCGACGCCAGCTTCAGGCGCTGCTTCACCACGTTCACCGAGACGAAGAAGGCGGCAGCAATCTCTTCCTCGGACTGGCCTTTCTCACGCAGCGCCAGAAACGCCCTGAACTGATCGAGAGGGTGTAGCGGCGCGCGCTGGACGTTCTCAGCGAGCGAGTCCTCCTCAGCAATGCCGCTTTCGCGTACAACGCAGGGCACCGGCGCAGTCTTGGCGAGACGCTTCTGCTTCACGAGGAGTTCCAGCGCCCGGTAGCGCCGGCCACCGGCCGGGATCTCGAACATGCCGGTCGGGGCGCCTGCCTGGTCGGTAACAGCCCGGACGCTGAGGCCCTGCAACAGGCCGCGGCGGGCAATGTCCTCGGCCAGTTCCTCGACCGAGACGCCGGCCTTCACGCGCCGGACGTTCGACTGGCTGAGCAAGAGCTTGTTGAAGGGAATGTCGCGCGAGGGCGAGAGGGTGATCTTCTGAACAGTGGTAGCCATCGGGATATACTCCGCGACGAGCGCCGAAAGCCTCGCTCTCGGCATGCAACTCGTCACGAAGCGCAGCGCCGCCCTCTTCCTCTGGGGGCAGCGCCGCACAACCGATGATCAGGAAAGACGGAAAGGCACGAAGCCGGAGACACGTTTTTCCGCATCTCCGGCTTTCCGGAAGTCAGGCTGCCCGGTCGAGCAGCCTCTTCGCGCGCGCCTCTAGATCGAGCCGGGCGTCCTGGTGGGTCTTGTCGCGCGCAACGGCGGTGATGCCCTGCACGAAGTCGAAGACGCTCTCCGGTTTGCGCCCTTCCTCGGCCAATACGGTCTCGATGATCTTCGCTGTCTCGGTCTTCGAGAAGCCGCGCTTGCGCAGAAATTCGGTGCGGTCATCGTCGGTGCGGGCCACGATCTTTTCCCGCGCAGCCTTGATGCCGTTGACGAAGGAGATAGGCGAGGAGTTTGCGAAGCGGGTCAGCGCCGGTGAAGCCTCATGCGCGAAACGCGAGGCGGCGTATTTCGAGTGGCGGATGGTGATCTCCTCGAAATCCTCGACGCCCCAGAGATTGCGATTTTGGCAGACCGCGCGGAGATAGAAGCTCGCGATGCCGAGCGTCTTCGCGCCGACCTCGGAATTCCAGCAGTAGAAGCCGCGGAAATAGAGGTCAGGCGAGCCGTCCGGCAGACGGCCTGCTTCGATCGGATTTAGGTCGTCGACCAGGAAAAGGAAAACATCTCTGTCCGATGCATAGAGGGTCGTCGTATCCTTGGAGATGTCGACTCTGGGATTGTAGATTCCGGTTGACCAGTCGAGCACCCCCGGCACCTTCCAGCGTGTATCACCTGTGCCATTGCCGGCGATGCGCTGCACGGCCTCAACCAGCTCATGGTCAAAGATCCGGCCATAGTCCGGGCTGGTGACGGCACGAAGCTCAACGCGGCCATCGTCGGTCTCGAGCGTTTTGATCTGTTCCGCGCGGTTGGCGGTCAGGCCATATTGCAGGTTGATGCCTGCGAGTGCTGCGGGCAGTTGCCGGAGGTAGGCGGCCGGAGCACCAACCTGGCTTGCAAGCTGGCCGAAGCTCCAATGAGTCGGCGCGACGGGCTTGTCCGAGCCGGGCAGCATCAGGGCCAAGCGCTCGGGATCTCCGCGGCTCGCCTCGACATGAATGAGCGCGCTTTCGACCACGCGCGTGCGGCTGCGGTCTGCGCGATCACGCACCGTACGGGCCAGTTCGTTGAGCGACAGATAGCGCTCATCCGCCGGACGGGAAAACCACTCCGACGACACCCGGCCGACGCGCTCGCCACGACCCACATCTACTTTGTAACCGCCGCTGTTATCGCGGCGGGCATCCAGAACTTGCATATTCATGGGAGCAATCTCCATGACGGGCGCCGGAAGACTCCCCTCCGGCCTTCAACCCGTCACGGCGAACACCGCCCCACTCTGCCTCTCCTGCACCGTCGATCGCCGACGTCATTGCGTCTCCGCTCTCGCCGCAACTTCCGTCAGGGTTGGAAGCCCGAAGGGTGAAAACCCGGCGCAATCCGGGGTTTCGGCGTCAGCCGACAGCCCGGCCCCGCAGGGAGGCGGCAAACCTCTGGGCTGGATCAGTAAAAAATCAGTCGATCAATGCATTGCGCGTTGGCGAAACCAAATGTTCCTGCGTGCGGGCGAACCTCGACTTCTGCGCGGCGTTCTCGAGCTAGCGCTGTTCCGCGTTGTGAACCGCTACGTGCGCAATCTGGCGCCGATGCCCAGGGTTTCTCCCGATTACAAGACACCGATCGTGCGCAACGGGCAGAGGGCCGCGAACTCGTCACGGCGCGGTGGGGAATGCCATCGTCGTCAAAAGCGCTGATGGACGCCACCAAGCAGCGAGCCGAGAAGCTGCAGGCCAAGGGCGAGACAGTTGATTTCAAGGAATTGCTGCGGATGCACGTAGCGATCCTCGCAAGGTCAGGCAAACCATCGATAAATTCTCGACGGCGGTCAAACGCGCGAAATCAGATCTGTCAAAACGCCGCGTGAGAGAGCAAGGCCGCCTCTGGCGCGAATTGCAGAAGCGAAACAAAAAGGCTTGACACTCAACAGCGGATCAATCCGCTATGGCAACCACCTCAATAGTCTCTCGCTCGGCGGCTGCCGCATGACACGGACAGCGATGCGCTCGCGAAAAAATCCAATCGCGATTCTTAGACCGTATAGACGGCGTTGGTTGGACCAACGCGATAGCCGTTGCATGACGTTCAAACGAGAGTTGGCGCCGTAGCGGTGAAATACCGCAGACGAAACGAAGCACTTTACTTTCGGTTGTTTTGGACGTTCTATGCAAGCCGGAATGCCAGCACGGGATTACCCGGTATGCGCGCGATTTTCTTGTGAGTTTGTTTTAACGGTTTTCTTGAGAGCCTGCGCATGCGCCCTTCGTGCGTCGTGGTCGCCATGGTTTTTGCCGTCATGTTGGCGCCGGCCCACGGCAAGGGCAGCGCTTCGATGAGCAGAACGGAACGATGCAGCAATAATGCTCTCAAGGAGATGCTAACTTCAACCCATCTTGCTGCCGCCCGGCTTGAGCAGATGCTCGCGTGCCTTGGCAAAAGCGCCGACCGCCTGCTGGCCGCCCAGGCTGCATACGAGATCGCCTTGAGTTTTGCCGGAGCCAATGGCGACCGGCCCGCTGACTTCCGCACGGCAGCACAATGGGCGCGCAAATCCGCAGAGTACTTGAGGACCTTGAACGAGCCGAAGCTCAGGAACGGCACCACGTTGGCCGCTATCCGCCTGGACTATTACAGCGCTTCGACGACCGCCGAGCTTCGAGAAGTCACCCAATCGCTTGACCGGTATTACGCCGTCACTTGCGCGGTCCCACCTCTCGACGGGCATTGCGCGGAGAGCCTTAAGCTCCTGGGTGAGGTCGAGAGGGATCTGTCGAGCCGCGGACTTCCGCGCGCGCAGGCCTCGATCGATGCATTCCGGCGATATCTCAGTACAAATGCCGGCAAGGTGCCTGGTCCCGACCGCGCCAGCGCCCTGCTGGACAAGGGCACCCTGATTGCTCAGGCCCCGGAAGGTGCCTTGCCGCCAGGTCAAGCCGACGAAGCTGAAACCGCGCTGCACGAGGCAGCCGAGGTCTTTCGCGGCGATCGCCGGCAATTGGCACAACTCAATCTCGCGGCCTTTCTGGGAACCCATCGATCCGACCGCTCGGACTCGCTGGACGAAGCCGAAGCTCTTTTGCGCGGCCTTCTCGCGCAGAAGCTCGCTCCAAGCTCCGCTTTCACCGCGCAGCGCAATCTAGGAAGTATTCTATTCAAGAAACAGACGGGAAATCACCAGAAGAACCTCTCAGAGGCCATTACGCTCCTCGACGCCGCATATGCAGGCGTCTTGCCACGCGAGAAGGCCACTTGGATCAAGACCGGAATCAGTCTTGCGCTGACGCTAGAGGCCTCCCGAATTGGTACTCCCGCCAATCTGGAACGAGCCAAGAAGCTGCTCGAAGAGCTGCTGGCCGCAGCGGATTCGGCCGGCATGGCACGGGATGCAGCAGAGATCCTCGAAACACTGGTAAGCGTGCGGCTGCATCGTCTGGCGCTCGGAGAGGGTGAGAACCTCGACGATATCGGGGCTCAACTGAGGCGCGCTCAGAACGCTTCCGCCGGCGCACCACCCCTGACAAAAGCCCGGCTGTTGGCGCTCTCCTCCGATTACTTCAGCGTCAGAGCAAAGAACGGCGACACTGCCGCTTTGGACAAGTCAATCCAAGAGCTGCGCCAGGCTATCGAATTGACAGACCGGCAGCTAGCACCCGGCCTATGGGCCACATTCCAGAACAATCTCGGAAATCGCTGCAACAATCGCAAGCGGCCCGAACTCGCCAGCTGCGCAGAACAGGCCTACTCGCAAGCTCTCACTGAACGCACCGCTGCCAATATGCCTCGCGAGCATGCCGATACGCTCGTCAACCTCGCCAATCTGCAGTTCAGTCTGAGAAATTGGCAGGGCGCCTCCGATCTTTACACACACGCCGCGGAGCTAAGCCGGACAACCTTCGACCCCGCGCTGGGACAGGACGTGCTTCGCTTCGATGCTGCAAGATCGGATCGCTGGTTTGAACGCGCCGCTTACGCACTGGCGTGGACCGGCAAGATATCCGACGCAATCACACTCGCCGATGAAGGCCGGTTGCGCGTGCTCAAACAACGGCTGAGCGCACTGCCTGATCCAGAGTCCGGCAGGCCAAGGGCAGTCAGCTTCGAAAAGCTCCTGACCGGGCGTACCATCGTGCTCATGCCGATCGTGACAACGGCGGGGTGTGTCGTCTTCGCGGCCACTTTGAAGGATGGCCAGGTCGCCCTCCAGCGGGTATTTCTCGACGACTTTAACGGCGATCGCGTCGCCCGCTTCCTGGAGGATCGCTGGCTCCAGGCTTACCGTAGCGTCTTCGAAGCCGATCAGCCGGACGCCGCCGATGATCGCTGGAACGCGACGATCACCGAGGCGGGTGACTGGCTGGGAACGAGCTTTTTTGGCCCGCTCCTTCGCACACTTGAAGGTGCGGGCTTATGGCCGCGCGAAGACGTGGTTCTCGTCGTCCAAGGCGAACTGGCGCTTCTGCCTCTTCATATAGGAAAAGACCCAACAGGAAAGCGCCTCATGGACATCGCCAGCGTATCGTACCTGCCGAGCCTGGCGCTCTGGCAGCCACGAACTGCTGTGGCGAGCACCTCTCTGAAGCTCTACTCGATTGCGGACCCGTCGGATGACTCCGGGCTGCCTTACGCTCCGACCGAAGCTCAGGTGTCGGCCGTTCTCGGCGGCGTCACGCTTGCAGGACCGGTCGACAAGGGCCAATTCCTTCAGGCCCTCGAACAGGCCGACATCCTGCACTTTGTCGGGCACGCCCGTTTTGACCCCGACGACCCGGAACGGTCGAGCATCCGTCTCAGCAGCAAGGATCGTCTCGAGGTGCGCGACATCGAAACGGCCCAAATCCGCAAGGCTCCCGATCTGATCGTGTTGTCCGCATGCGAGACCGGCCGCGTCGAGACCGCCTCGATGGCGAATGAATTCGTCGGACTTCCCGCTGCGTTCATGAGCATCGGGGCAAAAGGAGCTGTATCTTCTCTCTGGCCAGCGAGCGACGGGCCAACTCTGTTTCTGATGGCACGGCTGATGCGCGAGCTGCATTCCGGCACGCCCCCTTCGCGCGCGCTCCAAGAAGCCCAGGTCTGGCTGTCCAACAGTACCGGCTCGCAACTCGCCGAAGTCTTGCGCACACTTGGGCCTACCCCAGGCAGCGATGCAGCCAAATTGGAGCAGATCCTTCGAATCCGCTTCCGGGATAGCCGCCCCTATGCTGAGCCTTGGGCGTGGGCGGGATTCATGTATACCGGTTTCAAACCTTAGAGGGTGCCATCCATGCGGCAATTCTGCTTCTGCTTCGCGTTCACACTCCTAGCGCTTGGCGTTTTCGCTCGATCTGCGCCTGCACAACAGGCGACCGTCTCAAAAGCCGAGGCCAGATGCATCGCCGAGAATGTTGACAGCTTCCTGGATGATCTGAGTGACCCGGTCACGATCTACCTGGATATTTGCCTCTCCTCGGACCGCCTGAAAGGCCAGGTGGCGGGCACCGTCAGAGCGGATTTGCCGAGCATCGGCAAACCCAGCAAGACAGACGGAAAAGCCACGAAAAGCATCGCGCTCTCAAAGGCTGCCCTGCGCTGCCTGAAGTCTGCCGCGGCTGCCCCCGGATTCCCAGACGCGGACCCTTACGTCCTCGCATCGAAATGCAACTGACGAGCGGCCAATGAAGGTTATTCTAGAAAGACTGGAAGCAATCTCGAAGATCTTGCTCATTCTCGGCACTTTGGCCGGCGGACTTTGGGCCGTCCGCGAATATTTTGACAAGCAGCACGACGCGCGCGTTGCCGAAACGCTGGGTTACGTGCGCAGGTTTTCGAGTGATCCGCTTCAGGCGGCGCAGACCCATATCGGGATGGCGTGGTACTCGGTGAAGGACGTCCTCCGGACCTTGGAAGAAACGCCAGTTGCTTCACCTGAGGAGTTCGCAAGCCGAAAGCGCCAGCTCGTCATGACCGTGGTCGACAAATCGGTCATTCCGCTGTCGTCGTCCGCAACCCAGAGAGGCCTGGTGCCAGACCTCGACCTCCTGGTGGGATTCTTCGCCGAGCTCCAGGTCTGTCTCGATGCGCAACTGTGCGATCGCACGGTCGCTAAGAAGTATTTCCAGCCTTACGCGCAGCGTCTGTATTGCGTTCACGAGCCCTTTATCGTCTGGAAGACGAAGTCGTACTCTCAAGGTTACGGCGACGAGCTGAAGAGGATGGCATTCCCAGGCGGAGGACAGTGCTGACCTTCATCACCCAAACGGTACTCCCGAGGCTCAAAGGCTCGCCGATTTAATTCGAAAAGCGTCCAGCGCTTATCCTGGCCCAGTAGGACACGGAAGGCCCGGCCGTTGCGACGGCTGCAGAACCGTCTCAGATTTATCTCTTCGGGTCCAAAGAGAAAACGCTGGGGAGATTCAGATCGGCACGACGTTCGCTAGCTCGAAGTAATCGAATGTCGCAAAGTCTTCAGAAGCGCCGAGGCTTCATCGATCTTCCTCAGGATATCTGGATCTTTCTTCATTTCGGCCAAAGCTGTCCACGGGACACGCTTCATGGATTCGACGACCGCAGTGAGATCTGCTGAAAGACCGACGCTTTGCTCTGGCGTCTTGCCGCCCACGCGAAGCATCGCGGAATCGATATCGCCGTCACGGGTAAGAAAGTGTGCTTTCGCGACAGGATCGGGCAGTATGGCCCTCAATTTGCGAAGATCTTTTGAGTTTGTGATGCGCTTTCGTGCGACTTTATCAACGACGGCATCGATCACGGTCGGCGCAAGCAGCTTCTTGCTAACGCCAAAGAGCTCGCGCGCCCAGGTGATGCTCGCATTTAGATCTTTGAGACCTTCCTCACTAAAACGCCTCGCAAGATCAAAAACTTCGTCGAGTTTATCGAGCTCACGGAACGATATACCGAGTATATTAGCTGCGCTTGCTCGTCCGACCAACTCGATAAGTCGATAGGCCACCATTTCCTTTTCTCGCGCATCCCACTCTTTTCTTTGCCTATGGATATAGATCCAGACACGGAGCCGCTCTTCTTCGCTGAGAACGCGGTCGGTCACTTCAATGG
Source organism: Bradyrhizobium sp. LB11.1 (assembly GCF_040549385.1). Classification (NCBI taxonomy): domain Bacteria; kingdom Pseudomonadati; phylum Pseudomonadota; class Alphaproteobacteria; order Hyphomicrobiales; family Nitrobacteraceae; genus Bradyrhizobium; species Bradyrhizobium sp. LB11.1. Next base: position 9,643 of record NZ_JBEPTH010000016.1, read on the forward strand.
GTATTTCACGAAACTCAGGTTTCCCTTGATCGACAAGGATCTTCGAATTCACCCAGCGCCGTTCACCGTCGATGATTCTATATTTCCCGTCGATCTCGGGATGCGGCTCGACGAGTTTCTCCGCGCGGCACTAACCGAAGTGCTCGGCAGCCACGAAAACGTCGGGGACGTACGCGGGGACGGGCTGATGGCTGCGGTGGAAAGCTTGCATGCGCCGTTGAGGCCAGCTTCCCTGCTCGGTGACGGCGCGCGAGGCGATCGAGATTGCCGCAACGGGCGACGTGGGGTTCAGTTGCGTCGACACTCTGGAGGCACGACAGGTCGCCGACCTGATGGCAGCCTCATTTCTGATGCCGCTGATCGACGTCGGCGTCGTCATCCCGACACGCAAAAGCGGCGATGCGATCGCGATCGGCGATGCATGCGGCCGCATCGACTATGTCTATCCAGGCGGATCGACCCTCTCGGATCGCGACGTTTATTCCGCCGCCCGAGTCCGCGCAGAATATCTGCGAGGCACGGCACTGGATCAGTACCGGGAGGAAGTGCAGGCCGGTTATATCAAGGGCATGGTCGAGGAGGCACCCGCGGTCATCACACTAAATATGCGCGCAGCCGCAGCGGCCGTGAACGAGTACATCGCTCGCGCATATCCATTTCGCCTCGATCCCAACGAGAATTTTGCGCGCACGGAGTTTAGTCTCGCGGCTTGTGAAGAAGACTATACCGCCGAGGCAGCGTTTGAGCGTGGCAATAACTCCCTTCTGGCGCGCGGCAATCTGGAACCGTTGCTTGGGCTTCCGGCGCTAAAGCGGCCTAGAAACGCAGCGGCATAATGTTCAAGGCAATTTTGGATTCTCTGAACGGCGCTTTGCGCTGGACATACAAGAAATGGGATGGCATCCGGCCCGATCGACGCATTCAGATCATCGAGGGTGACAGCCTGCCGTCGAAGCTGCCGAAACGCGATCTCGTTTTAGCACGCGAGGACGACGAAGATTGGTGTGTGGGCCTGCGCTGCCCTTGCGGCTGCGGCACGAACATCGAGCTACTGGTCGTCCAGGAGGCAAAGCCTCGCTGGGATATTTCTATTGACGCCAAACGGCGCCCGACGCTCAAGCCATCGGTATGGGTGCAGCGCGGGTGCCGATCGCATTTCTGGCTGCGTGACGGACGTGTCATTTGGTGCGAATGACATACTGCGCGATCAGACTCCTTAGCACGCAGAACCTTATCGCGCGTCGTTGGTTCTACAGGCGACATCCGACAGTGCCGAGCCCGGCCCCGGCGCTAGCTTGGTCTATCTCTCGAGGCCATAATCGCAGTCGGAGAAAATGCCATTGGATGAACTTACCCTCAAACGACGGCTGTTCGACGAACTTGGTGGGTTCAGTGACAAGCGCATCAAGGATCTTCACAAGAGTGACCTCTTCATTTGCGATGATCGGGAACACGCAGCTCGGGATGCGAGGAAGCAATTGTTCCTGTGGTATTGCACCGTTGTGCTTCGGGTCATCTCCGGAGATACCGTCCACATCGAGCTCGGCCAAGCAATGCCGATGAGCGACGCCGTGGACGCCTGGTGGAAGGCGAACACGATCAAGGGGAGGTATGGACTTCGAGTGATTGAAATCAACAAAGGCGAAGAAGTAAAGCTCGGCGAGCTTGCCAAGCGCATCGCGGCGATCGTCAAGAAGCCGTACTCGGTCAAAGCATACAAGTACGTATGCCCGGAGGTCGCGGGTGTCCTGCAAAGGACTCAGAAGATCCTCAGCAAGGTATGGGCCGACTAGCTGACGGCGGATGCAGAACGCGTGTTTCCCGGGTCGACAGGTGCCGCTAAAGCAGCCGCGCAGGATGGGCGGCTCATTGACCAGCAGATTCGGGACCTGACTTCGGCTGCCAACGAGATCTCAAGATTTCCGCCAATTCGAGCGACTCAGCAACCGTAAGGCGCGACAGCTCGTCTGCCAAGCTGGCGACATCGATGGCGCCAGGCCGCCCAGGGTATTCGTCTTCTGATAGACGCGAGACGACCGCGTTTCCATCCTTGAAGTACCCCAACTCCGTTCGAATTTTTTGCGCGTTGGTGACGTCTTCGTTCGTCCAGCATTCAGTATCGATGCAAATGAAATCCTCAGATGAACCTTCAACACCAAGCGCATCCATGCCTATCCCAACGATAAACCTCCGCTCGGGGTAAATCGCCTTAGCTGCGACACAGCGACCTCGAAGCTGCTCTAAGCGGTCTTTGCGATAGGTCACATGATCACCGCCTTGATCGCCTCTCCCGACAAAGAGGACGTAGCTAACGTCCCCGCTCTCCGACGGCAGCAACGCGCTGATCGCCTCCTTCTTCGCCCGCTCAGCCCGTTCCAGGATCGCTTTTGACAACACTCGTCGGTAGAAGCGCGTTTCACTGGCAAGAATTCGCGCGGCCCGTTCGTGCTCGGACATCGCATTCTCATTGCCAAAATCAAGATTCTCCTCGATGTACTCGTCGTTTACTCGCTCGATGAATCCATCCCACAGCTGACTGACCTTGTTTGCCTCCCGTGAGGATCGATATTGGGACGATGCATCGACCTGCGGCCACAATCTTCCATCAATTCGGTACTCTCTCTCGATCGGCGGAAACGTTCTCCCATGCCATAGATAGTAGGCCAGCATGTCCGTTTCCGCTTCCGCGAACTTGAAGTTATCGGTTGAGAGCACCGCAACCTTGCTTTCCAGGTAGTGGATGAAATCCTTGATCGTAGACAACTCGCTAAGAACGGTGTGAAGGCTGGCCTCGTCGAACACATGCACCCATCCGCGTGCCTTGTCGGTCCTTCCGACTGTAAACCGGGCCTCGTCGTTGAGCACGGCTTGGTCAATTTTCAGCCAGCGTGTCCCTGTCTCAAGCTCAGCGCGGTCGAGAGCCCCCAGGGGCACACAAATGCGGTGCACACGCATGTCCGCGGAACTCGGCAACGTTACCGGAAGCTTTTCCAGACACCTGGCATCCAGAAATACCTCATCGGGATAAGATCGAATCCATCGCTCGGCTTGTGCAATCTGGCGGGCCGAGTAGGCGATTGACTTGTTGTACCATCGCGACCAATCGAGTTCGACGTCGCCCGTATTCGGATACTTGCAAGACTTGTCGGAAAAAATGAGCACATCATTCCCAAACACGACAAGGAGATCGGTCAGCTCCTTGCTGGGCTTACGAAACAGGTTCGGATAGGTCCAAAGCTTTAGAAACGACTGATCGCACAGCTCGGCGAGAACTTGTTCGGATGCCGTTAAACCCTCAGAACGTTTGTAGCGCATTTGGCTTGTCTCGCGAGTAAAGTGCTTTCAACACGCCTCGTAAGCAAACATTGCACTTGGCTAAGCCGGGCGCCGCATGCGCACAGCGCCATCCGTCCACAGTATCAGGTCAAGACGAGCAGAACGAAACGAAAGGGTCAGACAGGCTTGAACATGCTGTGACCGGCGTTCGAATGCAGACGGTCAAAGAATTCGGTGGCATAGCGATCTGTCATGCCGGCCACAAAGTCGCAGATGATGCGGAGCCGCTGAGCTTGGGTAGAAGCGCTTCTGTGGCGAGCCCGCACATCGTCCGGCATCATGAGATAGCCTTTTTCGCTGGCCAGAGCTTCAAAAATGCTCTTCACGACTTCATACCCTCGAAACTCCGGCAGCTTGACCCGTGAAGAGTAAATCATACTTTCAAACGTGTACTGCTTGAGAATTTCGACCCTCAGCCGTATCTCGTCATCGAGATACGCCGTGCTGAGCATCGGATGGTCGGCGTTCAGCCCTACCTTGACCGAATTGATGGCCTCGTGAACAAGCGCCGAGGACAGCTTGGTCCTGAGGTAGCCTGACTCGCTCAGCTCTTGCGAGGCTTGAAACCACTTAATCGTAGCAACAAGCGAGTTTTGGTCGGTGCGGATACCCCGGAAGACATTAGTCAGGATGGCCAAAACATATTCGGGCGAGATCCGACGCTTCAGCTCCTTAGACGTTTTCTTCGCCACCTGCGCCAGCAGGTCCTCGTTGGAAGCAACGATTGACGCAGGCGTTAAAAAGCCGGCCTTCATGGAGTCTTCGAGATCGTAGGTCGAATAGGCAATGTCGTCTGCGAGATCCATGATCCAGCATTCGATCGTCTTGAACTCACGACGGCCGATGCGGCCCGCCGTATGCAGCTTGATGTTCCGGACCACTTCGGCCTCGGATCCATAGTATCCCTTCACCAACTTGCTTTGCTTGGTCCGCCTTGCCGGAATGATCTTGTCGTACTTGAGAACGGCCGCCATCAGACGGTACGTCAAGTTCAGCCCCGCTCGACGATCGCCTTTCACCTGGGTTTTTCTGACAGCCTTTTTTTCGAGCCGCGATACGATGCGCAGCGTCTGCGCGTTCCCCTCAAACCCGCCGGCAGCCCTCATCAGGTCGTCGAGCGCACGCTCGCCGTTGTGTCCAAAGGGAGGGTGGCCGATGTCGTGGAGAAGTGCGGCCGCCTCACAAAGACGCAGATCGATCGGATGCTCTTTGAAGAACGGCTCGACATAGTTCAACCGCTCGGCAATGCCGCGCGCGATTTGCGCTACCTCAAGAGAGTGCGTCAGCCGATTTCGGAAAAAGTCAGACTCGTGCCCCGGAAAAACCTGCGTCTTCCCTTGCAGTCGTCTAAAGCTCGCGCAATGAATGATCCGCCCGTAATCGCGGCCTATCGCCGAGCGCCACGGAACGGTCGGACCGTCCTCGTCAACTTCCCGTTGCCAGTCGGTTTCGGAGTAAAGGCTAGCGCTTCTTTTTGCGGGCAAGCTTCAACCGCTTTTTCGTGGCCGGAGCGGAACCCTTGGCTGGCCCCTTCGGGGTCGCGCCGATGTTCAGCATCAGGGCTCGACGAAGTATAGCCACTTTCTTCTCAGCCAGATCGCTTGCTTCAATTACGGCTGCGTAGGCGGTCATGATTCGATCCCTCTTTGTATGACACTACGCGAAACGACGATTGGAGGTCCACCCAGTTTGCCCCGTCACCATTAATTTTCAGCTAGCGGGACCCCGTACGCACATCAATTTCCGGCTATCGGACGGGATAGCCTTCGGCCCCCGGCGCAGTTCGATCCGCGGGCCGCCGACAGCCCTCCCCCCCTGTACGGATGGTCCCGCTCCCGCGATGACTTGGCGGAGCTAGCCCATCGTCCACATGTTTCGGCCGTCCTGAGGGTTGCCCTGGAGGGCGGTCAACGGCAGAGAAATCGGTGGAGGTAGGGGGTAAGGAACCGCCGGCCGGTGGCTTGAGGCTCAGCCCAGCAGCCGTACGGTCGGTCGCGAGGAGAGTGAAAAGACAGTGCGGAGCGGGCTCAGCTGGACTAGACGAGATGACCCGATGACCGCCGGAGCGGCTGGGGCACAAGGACCGGGTTGATGACGCTCAGGAAGGACAAATCGCTAGACGAACTCGCACGGGTCGGAAATGTCGCGCAGTTTGTCAGCTACTCCCCGGGTCGGGCCCAGCCGCACCTGGAGTTCAGCCGCGTCGCTGGGTTCGACGCCAATCATCAATTTCATGACCTGTCCGAAGGCCTTCGTGCTCTGCTCGATCAGTGCCCGGAAGGCACCCTCAACCTGCGCAGCTTCACGCCGGACAATCCCAGGAGCCGCGACTTTCACTACGGGCTGGCGGACCTAGCCCAGATCGAAGCGCTCGTCCGCAAGATGTCTGGCGAAGGTCTCTATGTCATTGCGAACGAGACCGTCGACGTCGCTGACGGCGGGGTATCAGGCGTCATTCAAGGAGGCGTCGTCGAATTTGCTCCGGACGACACACCTCGGTGCGTCGAAAAGGGCGGCACAGCTTCATTGTCGCTGGACTGGGGACTTTCGCTACTCAAGGCCGTCTATGGCTTTCCCGCCGAAACGGTTGATGCAGGCCGCGGCCGGCTGGAGTTCAGCATCCACCCGAAACCACGGGGCTGGCGCCGTGGTCATACGCTGATGTGGGAGTATGAGGCTTCCGACAGCGCGCCCGCCATGGCGGCGTTGAAATGGCCGAACCGATTCAGCCGGCTTATTGGCGACAAGACGTTCGGTCTCCTCATCGCCAATGTAATCGGATTGCTTGTTCCAAGAACGATGTGCATCTCCCGACGCATCGCGCCGTTCTCCTTCGGTCAGCCAACTTTATCGAACGAAGTCTGGATCAGAACCTGTCCCAGCGAACAGGAGCCGGGCAAATTCACGACGGCGAAGGGTTGGCGGGACCCCTTCCGTCTTCTCGCTGAAGAGGATCCGACAGGAGAGGCGATTTCAGCGGTATTGTGTCAATCGGCAGTGCCGGCAACGTTTGCGGGCGCTGCAATCATGGATGCCGAAAAGCAGATTGTAATCGAAGGCACGCCTGGCGAGGGCGACAGCTTCATGGTTGGCAAACGACTGCCGGAGCGCCTACCTGACAATGTTCTCCACGATATTCGCGAGACGTATCGTCTTGCCGAAGAAAAGTTGGGTCCCGTACGGTTTGAGTGGGTCCACGACGGTACGCGCGTCTGGATCGTACAGCTGCATAAGGGCGCAACCGACAGCTCGGCGTCAACGCTCGTGCCCGGCGAAGCGGATAAATGGGAGGTGTTCGACGTCTCAAGCGGATTGGAAGAATTGCGTCGCCTGCTCGCCCGGCTCCCGGCCGACGTTGGCCTGCAAATCCGAGGAGACGTCGGCTTAACGAGTCACGTCGCAGATCTCTTGAGAAAGGCCCGACGACCAGCGCGGCTGCAACAACAGAGCTAGAGGGCGGTTGCGCGCTAGCGGTCTCCCTTCGCGCTGGATATCTGGATTCCTCCAACGCCTTGGAAGCGCTCCCCAGGAAGCGCCAATAAAGGCAGCATTGAATCTCCGAGGAACCCCAGCGGGCACGCTGAAAGACCCAACCATTCTGCGCACAGGCAGATAGTTGCGAGAACTGCGCCGGCATCACGCAGCAATAGCGATTGGGCGTTTTCGTAGGCTGCGCTGATTTTCAACCGATCACCAATCAGTCGTAGTGTACATCCGGACTGCAGGCCGGTAACCGATAGGACGGCCTTGCGATTTTCCAAGCACACACGCTCGTCGTTAGCGCGAAGGAGCAGGAAGGCATGGTTCACGGGATCGTACAATCGCGGCGCCGAGCTATCATCGGGAATGCAAACGATGTTGATCGATTGAAGGCCGCCAGCCGATGGACTTGCTGACCAAGCAATCGGCAATTCAGCCCGCCCACTCGGCGCATGTCCTTTCCAGCCAACCGCGTACCACAACAATTCCTCGACCAAGCTCAATTTGATCGGATCACCAACGGTCGAGCGTCTCTTCGCAATCACATCCGCAAAGGTCATCGAGGAAGGAGGCCCTGGGCGGGTCAGAACTTCTGTCGTGACGACGTCGAACTGATGGGGCGCCCACGCTAAAGGCGTGTGGCGCGGCATTGGCTCTTCAATGAGCATCCCACCCCAACGCTTTCCAAGTCTCATAGTGTTTAGTGCAACCACGGCAATTGCCGCAGGCCAGTACACCAGTATGACAAGAGTGCGCCCAGGCGAGAGTCGCTTTATCAATCCCCGAAGCGATCACCAGTTCAGGCGCAGTAAGACCGATCGCCGGCGCACTCACGGTCAAGCCGCCTTCTTGCATCGACATCAGATCTGAAATCCTGTCAACGAATGCTGGCAGACCATCGGCATGTTGACCGTCAGTCCTCAACGTCCCGATCAGCAGCTCGGTCGCTCCGAGACGCAGCGCGACAGCACCTGCGAGCGTCAAGATGAGCTGGTTTCTAAATGGCCACCATTCCGAAACAGGAGCGTGAGGACTGGGAGCTGTACCAGCCATGTCTCCTGAACCAATGGCGCTGCAGTCAGCTTTCACCTGCTCGTAGCGAATGTCCATAGCGCGACAGGCCGCCACGCCCGCATCGCGTTCTGCGGAGGCAGGCTTCTGCCCATAGTCGACGAAAATCGCAATCTCCGGCCGCTTCCACCAGGCAATACTGATCGAGTCCATACCACCGGACATGAGAACCGCTTTCATGCCTTCGGGAGCCTCCATATCGTTCGATACAGCGCGGAAACAAAGTCATCGACCACTTCGCAGCCGGTCCCTTCAACCATCTTGAGGCTTTCGACGCTGACATTCTGCGCGAAGCAAACGACCGGGATTCCCTTCTTAACGGCGTAACCCACTTCAAAGATCGTACCCGCATCCAGGCCGTTCAAGATGGCAAACACCGCGTCTGATTGCTCCAAGCCCTTGATGTCCTCTGGCCCGACGATCGACGCGGGCCCGGGCCCGACCTGGTGGAGAGGTGAGAAAACGGACGCGCCAAGGGCGCGGAGCTGATCCCGCGTCTCCTCAACAAGCCACCTCTGGGCCAGATCGAAGAATGGCGCCGCCAAGTAAACCGTGCCCCTCGTCGGTACGATAGGATCGTACCTCAGCGCTTGTAAATCGGAGATACCTGGAACGGGAAGGCTTCGCGTATCGCAATACAGCGCCACCGCCCGCGATGCGAGATGGGCCGCCTGTGGCGCGTCCATGCCCTGGCATCCCCACAAAGCAGCAAAGGTGCCCGAGAAAACGTCGCCAGATCCTAGCTTCCAAACGTGAGTCGAGCGGTACGCCGGGATGACGGACTGACCGGTGCCAGTTGTCACCACGGCTCCACTGCTGCCCATCTTGACGATCACAACTTCAGCCAAACCTTTTGCAATGAGATCCTTAGCTGCTAGCGACGGATCGGCTTGACCAGTCATTTGCTCGGTTTCGTGGCGATTCATCACCACAGCCAAACGGCGCGCCTGAGACCCGTTGGCCTGAAACGAAGCTACATCAAATGCAGATTGCGGATCATAGACGGCGACATCGGCTTCGACGATTGCGTCCCCCTCGAGCATCCCGAACCGAAGTACCACATCACCCTTTACCAGTATCGGGGCGTGAGCCTTGATGTGTCGCGGCGCCGGAAAAATAGCCGGAACGGACATCGGATGCAGATAGCTGAAGCTGAGATCATGGTCCGCTGGGGTCGGCATCAGAGTCGCATCGCATTCCGAGGCCACATGCTCCGCCTGCACTTGCATCGCGGGCGCAACATAGGAGTGCAGTATGATCCGTCCCGGAATCAGATTGCGCACTGCGTGCGCCGCTCGGCCTGCGGAACCATAGACGGCATCCCACAACGGCTGAATACATTTTTCAATGTAGATGCCGCCTACGATCGTGAGATCGCGTGTCATACCGGATCTACTCTGACCTCATAGGCTCCGCCGGCAATATTTATGATCGTCGCCTGATACGTGAATCCGCGGTTCTCAATGCAATCAACAAGCTCAAGATAACCAACGAATGTGAGCGAGCCCGCCGCCGCGCCGGCCCCATCGACGACTGTCAGGATTGGCGAAGCGCCGGGTCGCCTGACCTCGACGCCTAGAACGGAGCTAACCCCGAGAGCACCGAGGACCGTGGCTTTTGGACTATTGATCGGACCTCGGCGGCTTCGGGCGCATGGGTCGTTCGGCCCCCTGTCGCCTCCTGTCGCACCCCCATCGTCATTACGCGAGCCGCCTGACCCCGACATTTGCCCCCTCCAGATCGTTTCTATCCGAAGAGTTCCTCACTTGCGTCACTCCGTCAACCAGTTGTTGCATAAACTTTTGACTTAACGCTCTCATGGTGCTCCACATAACGGCGTCCATGCTCGAGGCAGCCGACCCGGTTGCGCGGCAGAACTCGAGAAATCGCCGCTCGAGTTCGAAATAGAGCCGCACTGGATCGGCTGCATGCGGGAATATGCCCATGATCCTGCAAGCTCTGATGATATGAACATCCAGGATCGCGACCTCGTTGCTGGCACGTCGATTGCGGACGATCCAGGACGCTGTCTTGGGGCCAACGCCCGGCAGCCCGAGAAGTGCATTGCGCATCGCCACGTCGGAAATCGCCGCTTCCTCGATACTGGGCAACATGGCTAGCGCTCGTGCCAGATACTCAGCGCGTTGCGCGGCAAAGCGATACTTCACACTGCGGCCGCCGACCTGAAGCGGATGCATCAGCAGTTCTTGCAAGCGCGCATGTCGACCGACGTCGTCTGACAAGTCCGGAAGGGCGCCGCAAACTCTTTCGGCGGCAGCAAGCCCAACCTCGGCCGGAATGCCGTAACCACCGAGAATGCAATAGACGACCTCTTCCTCAAGCGAACGCCCGAGCTGGAAGCCATCTTCTGAGGGCTTTCCCGTCATCCAGGCCTGGGCCGCCCAGAACGCGGGCGTGAGCGGATGCTCGAACGCACCCCAACGCAGATCGCCAATCAACAGCGTTTCCGGATCTGGCAGATCCAGAAAGTCGAAATGGCCACCAAACTCACCGACGACGCGTTGCATCCTAGGGCTCTTATGCAATTGAATATTCTTTTTATGTATTGCATAACATAGGTCAATGCCCCCGAGAACCTTGCTAGCGCGTGTCCACACCAAAATGCGCGAGACTGGTGCCAGCCAATCTGACGTGGCGGAAACCTGTGGCGTGACTCAACCGCACATTAGCAAGGTATTGAATGGAAAGGTAAAACTAGCCAGGAAGACAGCGGCCGGGCTAGAACAATGGCTCGATGAGAACCAGAAGTCGAGAAAACCGTCGCCCCAGACGCTGGAGACAATTGCGGCGAAGCTAAACGCGCTTGGGCCCAAACGACGGATGCAATTTATGCAATTGTTGGCTGCGATTGATGGCCTGCTCGGGCACTAGTCGCATCTTATTATCGACGGAATTCGAACGGCCTTACGAACCGCGCGCCAAATCCAAACTGTATCCAGCCTTGCATCTTTGGAGCATTCGCTTTGCCGCCAGATTGGAAGCAATACCAGGAAGACGTCGCAGGTCTGTTTCGCCGCATGGGATTTGATGCGGAGATCGAACTCAAGTTGGACGGCGCGCGAGCGCAACACAACATCGATGTTGTCGTTAGGCCTCGTCCGGCCGGGATCCCGGCTCTATGGATCGTCGAATGTAAGCACTGGAAGGCGGCCGTCCGTAAGGAGCAGGTGATGACGTTGGGCCACATTGCGCAGGATGTGGGTGCCGATCGCGCGTTTCTTCTATCGGAAAGTGGATTCCAGGCGGGGGCCATCGCAGCTTGCCGCCATTCGAACATCACTCTGACCAGCCTGGCAGAGCTCGCCGGTGCCGCCAACGACCATATCGTCGCGACGAGACTACAAACCCTATTCCAAAGACAGTCGGATGCAGAGGATCAACTCCGATTTCATCTGTACGACTCTCGAGGTCAATCGCCACAAATCATGGCCACCGATATGGGCGAGCTCACCGATCTACTCGGTGCATGTCTAGACATGCACCTGGCAATAACGGCTGGATTGACCGGTCGAATGCCGGTTACGCTCTGTGGGATACTAGATGGAGTGCAGCAATCTTTCGACGATCTTGAGATATTTGCAGACACCGTCGAACGGCAGCTCGGCGAGGTCGAAAAACGCGCAGCCCAACTCGATCGACTCAGAGGCAAAAAGCGCGCGGAGCTGATTGCCGAAGCCGGTTACTTAGTGGAGGAAGCTCAAGACCTGCTCGATCACATCGACGCAATGCTGGCGACACAAGATCCCGATCTTAGACTGGGTAGGCTGCAGACCTCATGCTTGTCCTCGATGAAGCGCATCGGAAGCCTATCGTCGAACCTACGTGAATCCTTCAAAGGAAACCTATTACGGGAAGTGCGCCATCTGATGCGCATTCTCATCGACGAAGTCTATATTGAGATGATCGCAAGGGAACGTAACGAGACTCGATGGAACGGCATCAAAGAGCGCACACGCGCACAGGCGGCTCAATTGAGCGATCTGCTTAACCTCGAACGGACTGCCGCGATAACCTCGCAGCTCGAATCGCCTTGAATGCGGCTAGATGTCCGCGGACAGCTAGACGTGCGGAGGCATATCACCGGTTGCGGGACTTTTTACTAGAGGTGTCAAATCACATCGCGAGCTAGAACGACGAAACTTCTTCGACACCCAACAGCTTGTAAACTCCGGTTCGCCCCTGAGGCACAAGATCGATCGTATTGTTTAGCTTCGCTCGAAGCCTTGGCACAAAGACATCCAAGCGGACGTGCTTGTCGTGTTTTTCTCTGCGGAGAACTTCGATGTTGAAAATCTCGCTGTCAATTGCGTGACCATCCACCGCGCACAAATGGCGCAGGAAAATGTGCTCAGTGATCGACAGGCGCTCGGAATTGCCCGAGCGATCGGTGATCCGCCGATCGCCGATCGTAAACATCCAGTTTCCGACATAGAATTTCCGACCAGAATGAGATTGCTTCGATCGACGTTCAGTGTGGGTTCTCCGCCACACCGACATTGCTCGCGGTGCAATCGCAAGAAAACCGTAGGATTTCTCAACGTAGTCATCGGCCCCATATTCGATCAGCGGCGGCGCCTCTTCGTCGATCGGAAGATTCGAGCAGATGATAATGCCGGCGTTCGTACTGTCGATCACGGCCTTGACGAAGGCCTTTCCGGTCTCCTTTTGCGTCGGCTCCCACCAGCGCTCCGAGACGTCCAAGTCAAGAAAGTATAGGTCGATATCGTCTTTCTCCAGATGCTTACGAGCGCTCGCCACGTCCTTGGCCCAGGCGATCTCGCAGTCGAGCTCCCCAATTTTTGACGATGGTGATCTCAGGGCGATAGCAATGCGATCCGCATCCGCCTTGTCGTCGTCGACTATCAGGATCCGCGGAGCCCGCATCACATCAGTAGTGTTGTGACGCTTCGGATCCTCGCCCTGATCAAACTCGTCGTCAGACGTCAGCACTCGGTCAGCCGCCCCTGCATCAACATGGACAAAAGAAAGCAGGGCATGACGGCGATTCCCGGTGGGTGTCCGGCATGAAGCAGAACCGTGGATAGGGTGATTACTGTCAGAAAGGCCAGCAACGTCTTCCAGGAAAGCTCATCGACACTCATACCGACCTCCGCAATTGGGACACATAGCCTGCATACCCTACATAACGCACAATTCTTATATTCGAGGTGAGTAAACAAAACCCTAAGCTTTCGGCCTTCGGGGGAGAGCGGCTTGGCAGAGGCAGCTCGGGGGGTAAGCCAGATTTTTGAGAATGTGGCCGTAAGCGACACCGGCGAAAGCCGAGTGTTCAGGTCGCAACAATCGAGGTCCGCTGGGTTATTGGAGTCGATTCGGAATTGCGCGTTTCCCCAATAAACACCGCAATGGGTTGTCGGAGAAATGAGCGATCGGCGCCCGAGCCAGTCGTAAGACTGCCCGTCGCGAACACCGCAAAGATAAGCGAAGCCGTCGTGCCCATTAATCTTCAGATACTGCGCCAGAAGGAGCGTCGCATCCCCGCATGATCCTAGTGGAAAGCACTCGAATGTGACGCGAATATCTCGACGATCGCCGCGCTCGATCGCATCGCGAAAACGTTCAGCACGAGCGCAAATTCGAGGAAGCTCATCTGTTGGCGGAATCACTCCGAAGGCGGCAACTCCAGCAGGCCCCCCTCGGCGTCGCCAACGACCTCAACGACAAGGCAAGAGATGGCACCCTAACCTTCGAACAGGCCATGAAGGCCGCGCGCGAAGCTGTCGCCCGGGCAAGGACGGAAGGAGCCGCTCAGGCGGCCGGCCCTGCCCCAACGGTGCGGACGGCCGTCGAGATCTACATCAAAGAGCGCGACGAGCGAGAAAAGCGGCGCACAGACCGCGAGATCCGATCCGATGCCAGCATCAAGCTGCGGCGATACGTTCTCGGCAAGGGCACAATGCATCACCGCGTGGTAGCTATCTGGTAGCTACAACGATCACAAAGCCCAGCCATTTTCTGTAAATATATGATTTGATTGGTACAGTTGGGTGGGCTCGAACCACCGACCTCCTGTTCCACAGACAGGCGCTCTAACCAACTGAGCTACAACTGCATCCTTGCGAGCCGCCATGGGCGCCTTTGACAGGCCGGTCACCGAGGGGGGCTGGACGGGGCGGAAACTAGGTGCAACGGCCGTTTTTGGCAAGGCCGCAGAACCCGATAATCGCCGTCTTAAGCAACGTAATTTCCAAGACAAAACCCGGACCTCGCGGCCCGGGTTTCTTAATCAATTCAAGACCGGTCCGCTCAGACGGCGGGCTTGTACAGCTTCGAGGCACCGGCCTTGATCGGCTCGGCGGTCTCGGCGGCGACGCGCTGGCCGAGCTCGAGCAGCTCCTTGGCCTGGGCCTGGAGGGTCTCGAGCTGGGTGCGGGTGTGGGTGGTCCACAGCTGCACGGCTTCGGTCGGCGACTTCAGGCCGAACAGCTCCTGGGCGAAGTCCAGATGAGCCGTGGTGTTGGCCTTCATGAATTCCACCAGCTTGGCGGTGTACTCGCTCGCGCCCTTGTTCACCGAGGTGAACACGGCCTCGACGGTGCCGTTGTGGCTTTCGGCGGCGTCCTTGAACTTGGCGTAGTTCTCGCGGGCCTGCGAAACGCCCTTTTCGGCGAATGCACGCATCTGCTCGGGGACCTCGAACGGAATGATCGAGGCAGAAAACGGATCAGTCGCACCTGTCATGGTTATCCCTCAACGCTAATCAAAAATGTGGGTGAGCCTTCTGGCGCGCCCGCCGGCCCGATCGGGGCTGGTTCCTGGCTTTTGGTTTCTTGACCCAGGATTTGGCGGGAACGGAGGCTGGAAACGCGAAACAAACGAGATGGCTCGTCCAGCGCCCAGCAGTATTCCTGCCTAACATGTCAACATTGTGCAACGCAATGTGATCCGGGGGTGCGTTGCGAAATTTAATCTCGGGGAGGATGAGGTTCCCGGGGTGGGGAACCGGGGGTTGAGGTGGGATGAGTCCGAACCACGAAGGCGGTGCGCTCCCTCCCCCGCTTGCGGGGAGGGCTGGGGAGAGGGTGTCTCCGCTGGCGAGGACCCCCCAGAGGGAAGAGCCCTCACCCGCGCCTTCGGCGCGACCTCTCCCGCAAGCGGGCGAGGTTAGACCGCGCCCGCGGCCCGATCGGTGCAAGCCAAGGAACATCCCGTCAGGCCTGATGCCTCGCCTTGATCGCGTCCATCGCGGCGCCGCTGACGATCTCGCCCTGAATCCTGCGGATGCAGCCGCGCGGCGGCTTGCGGGTTCAGCCGGATTAAGGTTATCGCGGCATTAGGCACCCTCGCCTAGGCTCGGGCCGTGGACCTGCCCGTGCCCGCGGGCGATACTAACCCTTTCTTAAGGCTGCCATTCCCGGCAGCCGCCCAAGTGAAGCGTGACAGCTGAAGCGTGACAGCGAGATACAAGCCGGTCGGATGACGAATTCGGATTTCCAGTTGCGAGGCGTCGGCGATCCCAGGCTGTCCGTGCATGCGACCTCACCGCTGCCGGCGTGGCTCTGGTCGCTCGACGGCTCGCGCGTGCTGTGGGCGAATGCGGTCGGCGCGAAGTTCTTCGGTGCCGATAACGCGGCGGCTCTTGCGCAAAAGACCTTCGGGCCCGCCGACGGCCATCGCCGCCAGGTCGCGCAGCTGGCGCGACGGCTGTCAGCAAGCGGCGCCATCAGGCTGGAGCGGATGCGCGGCTTCGGCGCGGCGTTCGGCACGCTGATGACCTGCGCCTGTGCGCGGCTCAATTTTGCCGATGGCGGCGAAGGCGTGCTCGTCACCGCGATGGATGCGGGCGCGCGCACCATGTCGCTGGTCGAGCGGCTGCATCGTCTCGTCGACGGCGCTGCCGTGCCGATGGCAGCGTTCGCGCCGGACGGAATGTTTGCCGGCGCCAGCGAGGCGGCACGGCCCCTGCTCGGCTTTCGCGATCTCGGCGAGGCCGGGCTCGAGCAGGCCCGCCGCGATGCGCTTAGCGAGGGCCGCGTCGAGATGCCGATCGGCATCGGCAAGATGGTGCTGCAACGGGTCGGTGTCGGGGCCGATGTCGGTCTCGTCGCGCTGATCGAGCCGCTGATCGAACCTGCCGCTGTGCAAGCTGGGCCCGTAGCCGAGAGCGTGCCGAACGCCATGCCTGACGCCGTGCCGGATCCTGCGCCTCAAGCGCCGATCGCGCCCGCATCGCAGCCAGTCGAGACGCCGCAAGCGAGCGAGCCCGCCGCCGGGATCGCGATGTTCGACCCGTTCGCCGAACCGGACGAGACGCCGACGCCGGCCGAGACGACCGTCGAAGCTGCCCCGGAAACACCGGTTGAAAACCCGCCCGCAGCCATCGTGCCGCCGCAAGCCGCGCCGATGACCTCGATCATGGTCGAGCCGCAATCCGCTTACGCGGAGACACCGCGCCAGCATCCGCTGCGTTTCCTGTGGCAGATGGATGCGGAGGGGCGGTTTGTGCTGGCGTCAGCCGAATTCATCCGCCTGATGGGCGCACACACGGCATCCGGCTTCGGCCGGCCCTGGCATGAGATCGCCGACGAGTTCTCGCTCGATCCGGACGGCCGCGTCGCGCAGGCGCTCGCCAGCCACGACACCTGGGCCGGCATCACCGTGAACTGGCCCGCCGATGGCGGCGAGCATCTGCCGGTCGAGCTTGCGGGCCTGCCGGTCTACGACAGCGAACGCAACTTTGCGGGCTTCAAGGGTTTTGGCGTCTGCCGCGATCTCGACGGGCTCAACCGGCTCGATGCGCTCAGGCGGTATGAGTTGTTCGCGGAGCCGCGTACCGCGCAGCGCCTCTCGGCCGATGTGATCGAGCCTGATCCCGAGCCGGAGACGCCGCCGCCGGTCGAGGCATCGCCGCCGCCAGAGCCTGAAACGCCGACTGCAATCGAGCCTGAACCGCCTGCACTCTTCATCGAAGCGAATTCACACCCAACCGATCCGGAAACGCCAGTGGAAACGCCTCCGAATGTCGTGCCGTTCCGCGCCCCCGGTGATCTCAGATCATCCCATGATCAGAGATCAACTAATGATCAGAGATCACCAACGCTGACGCCGGTCGAGAACAGCGCGTTCAACGAACTCGCGCGGCAATTGTCCGAGCGGCTTGAACGCGAGCGCGAGTCGATGGCCTCCGTCGCGGCCGAGCCGCCGGCGGACGAGATCACGCAGGAAGCACTTACGCCGGAGCCTGAGGCGCCGCCGGCGGCAGCCGAATGGCTGACCGAGCCCGCACCGCCCGCGCACGGCCACAGCACGCGCGACCGCGCGCTGCTCGATCTGGTCCCGACGGGCATGCTGATCTATCGGCTCGATCGCCTGCTCTACGCCAACCCCGCCTTCCTCGCGCGCATGGGCTATGCCAGCCTTACCGCGCTGGAAGATGCCGGCGGGCTCGATGCGCTCTATGTCGAGCCGGGCGTCTCCGCCGCGAGCAGCACGTCGCAAGCGGGAACGCCGGTGACGATCAGCGCGATGGTTGCGAACGGCGAGCAGCCGCTTGCGACCACCGAAGCGCATCTGCACACGATCGACTGGGACGGCGCAGGCGCGCATGCGCTGATCTGCGCGCTGCCGCAGGCCATGCCTGTGGTCGTTGCGCCCGTGATAGCGGCGCCGGTGGTGGTGATCCCCGATCTGCCGGAGGGCGAGGCCGAGTTGGAGGCCGGCGACGCCGAAGCGGAAGATCTCGCCGCGATCCTCGACACCACGGCCGAGGGCATCGTGATGTTCGACGCCGAAGGCAACATCCACGCCTGCAACCGCAGCGCGGAGGCGCTGTTCGGCCATGACGGGGCGGCGCTGATGCAGCAGAGCCTGCTGACGCTGTTCGCGCCCGAGAGCCAGCAGATCGTCATCGACTATCTCCAAAGCCTCAAGAGCCAGGACATCGCGAGCCTGCTCGACCATGGCCGCGAGGTGCTGGGCCGCGAGAAGAACGGCGGCGTGCTTCCGCTCGCGATGATCATGGGCCGCACGCGGCCCGATGGCCCGAACTTCTTCGCCGTGTTCCGCGATCTCTCGCACAGCAAGAAGGGCGAGAGCGAGCTGACGCAGGCGCGACGTCTGGTCGACGGCGCGGCGAATGCCAAGGCCGACATGCTGGCGCGGATCAGCCACGAGATCCGCACGCCGCTCAACGCCATCATCGGCTTTGCCGAGGTGATGATCTCCGAGCGTTTCGGTACGCTCGGCAATGAGCGCTACGGCGAATACATGAAGGACATCCGGGCCTCCGGCGAGCGCGTCATCACCATCATCGACGATCTGCTGGAGCTGTCGCGGATCGAGACCGGCAAGCTCGATCTCAATTTCGCGAACCTCAACCTCAACGACCTCGTCGAGGCCTGTGTCACGGTGATGCAGCCACTGGCCAACCGCGAACGCATCATCATCCGCACCTCGCTCGCACACGCGCTGCCGCAGGTGACGGCCGATGCGCGCGCGCTGCGCCAGGTCACGATGAATTTGATCTCGAACTCGATCCGGCTTGCCAGTGCCGGCGGCCAGGTCATCGTCTCGACCGCATTGAACGATCGCGGCGAGATCGCGCTCCGCATCCGCGACACCGGCCATGGCCTGAGCGAGAAAGAAGTCGCAGCCGCGATGGAGCCGTTCCGCATGCCGCCCCCCGGCGATGCCTCGGACAATTCCGCGCTCAGCCTGTCGCTGACCAAGGCGCTGGTCGAAGCCAACCGCGCCCAGTTCAACATCAAGAGCGCGGGCAGTTCGGGCACGCTGATCGAAGTGACCTTCGCGCCGGTGGTTACGCGGGCGTAAGGCGCCATCGTCATTGCGAGCGCTACGCTCGCAATGACGATGAAGTCGCAAACAAAAAAGGGCACGGCTTGCGCCGTGCCCTTTTTGCATTCAGTGAGGCGACCGCCTCAGCTGTAGATCTCGAACAGGCCGGCGCCGCCCTGGCCGCCGCCGATACACATGGTCACGACGCCCCACTTGGCCTTGCGGCGGGCGCCTTCCTGCAGGAGATGGCCGGTGAGACGGGCACCGGTCATGCCGAAGGGATGGCCGATCGCGATCGAGCCGCCGTTGACGTTGTACTTGGCGGGATCGATCCCGAGCTTGTCGCGCGAATAGAGGCACTGGCTGGCGAAGGCCTCGTTGAGCTCCCAGAGATCGATGTCGTCGATCTTGAGGCCGTGACGCTTCAACAGCTTCGGGATCGCAAACACCGGACCGATGCCCATCTCGTCCGGCTCACAGCCTGCGGCTGCCCAGGCGACGAAACGACCAAGCGGCTTGAGGCCGCGCTTCTCGGCATCCTTGGCTTCCATCAGCACCACGGCGGCAGCGCCGTCGGAGAGCTGGCTAGCGTTGCCGGCGGTGACGTATTTGCCCGGGCCCCTCACCGGCTCGAGCTTGGCGAGGCCTTCCATCGTGGTCTCGGGACGGTTGCACTCGTCGCGATCGACGACGTAGTCGACAATCGACTCCGCCTTGGTCGCCTTGTCGACGACCTTCATCCTGGTCTTCATCGGGACGATTTCGTCCTTGAACTTGTTGGCCTGCTGGGCGGCCGCCATGCGGCGCTGCGATTCCAGCGAGAACTCGTCCTGATATTCGCGGCTGAGCTTGTAACGCTCGGCAACGATGTCGGCGGTGTCGATCATCGCCATGAAGATGTCGGGCGCGACCTTGAGCAGTTCCGGATCGATCGATTCCTTCGGCGTCCCGCCGCCAGGCATCGAGATGCTTTCGACGCCGCCGGCGACGATGCAGTCGGCGCCATCGGAGCGGATCGAATTGGCGGCCATGGCGATGGTCTGCAGGCCCGACGAGCAGAAGCGGTTCACCGAGACCCCGGCCGTGGTCGTCGGCAGACCGGCAAGCAGCGCGGCCTGACGGCCGATGTTCGGCGCGCCATGGGCGCAATTGCCGAGATAGCAATCCTCGACATAATCCTTGTCGACGCCGGCGCGATCGACCGCGTGATGGATGGCGTGCGCGGCCAGCGACATCGGCGGCGTGATGTTGAACCCGCCGCGGCCGGACTTGGCAAGGCCCGTGCGCGCGTAGGAAACGATGACGGCTTCACGCATTGTTTTCTCCCTTTTCGAACGATTGGTACGGAGGCGTTGGTAAGAGGCGTCCTGGTCGCCATTGGTACACAATGTCTGGCGGCCGCGGGAGAAATAAAACGCCGCCTCCGGTAATGGAGGCGGCGTTGTTCCGCGGGTCGGAATATGTCGGCGTATCAGAACGTCAGCGCCTTGACCTGCTTGACCTGCGGCAGCGCCTGCACCTTGGCGAGCAGATCGGCCGGCACCGCGCCGTCGACCTCGATCAGCGCGATGGCATCGCCGCCCTGTTCGACGCGGCCGAGGTGGAAGGTCGCGATGTTGATCTTCGCGTCACCCAGAAGGCCCGCGAAACTGCCGATGAAGCCCGGCTTGTCCTCGTTGGTCACATAGATCATCGACTTGCCGAACTCGGCATCGACGCGGATGCCCTTGATATCGACCAGCCGCGGCTTGCCGTCATGATAGACGGTACCGGACACCGAGCGCTCCTGACGTTCGGTCGCGACCGTGACGGTGATCAGGCTTTCATAATCGCTCTGCGCGGCGCGCACGATCTCGTCCACCACCATGCCGCGCTCCTTGGCGACGACGGGCGCGGACACCACGTTGACCTCGCCCAGCATCGGCCGCAGCAGGCCCGACAGCACGGCGGAGGTGATCGCCTTGATCTTCATCTCGGCGACGTGGCCCTCATAGGTGATCTCGACCTTGAGGATGCCGGACTCAGTCAGCTGGCCGGCGAACGAGCCGAGCTTCTCGGCGAGCGCGATGAACGGCTTCAGCTTCGGCGCCTCTTCCGCGGTGATGGAGGGGAAGTTCACCGCGTTCGAGATCGCGCCGGTGAGCAGATAGTCCGACATCTGCTCGGCGACCTGGAGCGCAACGTTCTCCTGCGCTTCCGTGGTGGAGGCGCCGAGATGCGGTGTGCAGATCACGCCGGGATGTCCGAACAGCACGTTCGTATTCGCGGGCTCCTCGACGAAGACATCGAAGGCGGCGCCGGCGATGTGCTTGGCGTTGAGCGCATCGACCACGGCCTGCTCGTCGACGAGACCGCCGCGGGCGCAGTTGATCAGGCGCACGCCCTTCTTCGTCTTGGCGATCGCGGCCGCGTCGATGATGTTCCTGGTCTTCTCGGTGAGCGGCGTGTGCAGGGTGATGAAGTCGGCGCGCTTGAGCAGGTCATCGAGCTCGACCTTCTCGACGCCGATGTCCCTGGCGCGCTCCGGCGACAGGAACGGATCGAACGCGACCACCTTCATGCGCAGGCCGAGCGCGCGGTCTGCGACGATCGAGCCGATGTTGCCGCAGCCGACCACGCCGAGCACCTTGCCGGTGATCTCGACGCCCATGAAACGGTTCTTCTCCCACTTGCCGGCCTGGGTCGAGGCGTCGGCCTGCGGGATCTCGCGGGCCAGCGCCAGCATCAGCGTAATCGCGTGCTCGGCGGTCGTGATCGAATTGCCGAACGGCGTGTTCATCACGATGATGCCCTTGGCCGTCGCAGCCGGAATCTCGACATTGTCGACGCCGATGCCGGCGCGGCCGATCACCTTGAGGTTGGTCGCCTTCTCCAGGATCTTGGCGGTCGCTTTCGTCGCGGAGCGGATCGCGAGGCCGTCGTAATTGCCGATGATCTCGGCAAGCTTGTCCTTGTCCTTGCCGAGGTTGGGCTGGAAGTCGACCTCGACGCCGCGATCCTTGAAGATCTGCACGGCAGCGGGCGAGAGCGCGTCGGAAATGAGAACTTTGGGTTTGGTCATGGGGATGATCCTCTACCTTCCCTGATGGAAGGGACGGCGTTCGACCGGAACAGGTTGATGTCTGGGAACGACTTCTTCTGCCTCTCCCCGCGAGAACGAGGAGAGGCCAAGCAAGTAACTCAGGCCGCCTTGGGCAGAGCGGCCTTGGTCTCGGCAAAGGCCCAGTCGATCCACTGCGTCAGCAGCTCGACGTCCCTGGCCTCGACGGTGGCGCCGCACCAGATGCGCAGGCCAGCCGGCGCATCGCGGTAATATGCGAAGTCGTAGCCGGCGCCTTCCTTCTCGACCAGCGCCACCAGCTTCTTGGAGAAGTCGGCCTGTGCGTCTTCGGAGAGCGAGGTAAGCGCGGGATCGGTGAACTTCAGGCACACCGAAGTGTTGGAGCGGATCGCCGCGTCCTTGGCCAGGAAGTCGATCCAGGGCGTCTTCGCCTTCCAGTCGGCGAGCACCTTGGTGTTGGCGTCGGCGCGACCGATCAGCGCCTTGAGGCCGCCGATCGACTTGGCCCAGTTCAGCGCGTCGAGGTAGTCCTCGACACAAAGCATCGACGGCGTGTTGATGGTCTCGCCGACGAAGATGCCTTCGTTGATCTTGCCGCCCTTGGTCATGCGGAAAATCTTCGGCAGCGGCCAGGCCGGCTTGTAGGTCTCGAGCCGCTCCACCGCACGCGGCGACAGGATCAGCATGCCGTGCGCCGCTTCGCCGCCGAGCGCCTTCTGCCAGGAGAAGGTGACGACATCGAGCTTGGCCCAGTCGAGGGCTTGCGCAAATGCGGCGGAAGTCGCGTCGCAGATAGTCAGACCTTCGCGGGTCGCGCTGATCCAGTCCGCGTTCGGCACGCGCACGCCGGAGGTGGTGCCGTTCCAGGTGAAGATGACGTCGGACTTCGGATCGACCTTCGAAAGATCCGGGATCTCACCGTAAGCCGCGTTCAGCTTGGTGACGTCCTTGAGCTTCAATTCCTTGACGATGTCGCTGACCCAGCCCTCGCCGAAGGATTCCCAGGCGAGCGTGGTGACGGGCCTTGCACCAAGCAGCGACCACAGCGCCATCTCGACCGCGCCGGTATCGGACGCCGGCACGATGCCGATGCGATAATCGGCGGGCACTTCAAGCACTTCGCGCGTCAGATCGATCGCGAGCTTGAGCTTGGTCTTGCCGACCTTCGCGCGATGCGAACGGCCGAGCGCTGCGTCCTTGAGATTTTGGGCGTTCCAGCCGGGGCGCTTGGCGCAGGGGCCGGAGGAGAAATGCGGCACGTTGGGCCGCGAAGCGGGCTTCGCTATAGTCATGATCTACCCTTCCAGATAGTAAGCCTCCCGTTGGGGGGAGGTGTCCCGCCGCGGCTGATACGGGAATCGGGCAGGGCAGTCAAGGAAGTTCCGGCGTCTCACGCTGGAGTGATGGCTCCTCCGGCGCAATGCCGGGGGCTTCGACAGCCGTCAGCGCGTTCAGCAAGTCCGTGGCCTCGCTGATCAATTGCGCTGCGCGACGGCGGCTGCCGACTTTCAAAATGCATTTATCATTGGCCTGCACAACGTAATCGTTGCCGACCTTGATCATCGAATAGCTTGTCATTGAAATCCCCGAACCGACCGAGCCCGGTGTCCTGACGCTGCCTAGCACCCTTCGTTCCGCAATCAACGTGAACCACGAACGGGTAGTTTATCAGCTCTTAATATGAACGAACGCGCGATCCGATTTCGTTGATCGCGCAACGCTCACCCACGAACTGCATCAAAAGCGGACAGTCATGCCGGCGTGGCTCAACGCAAATCCGAGACGCTTGTAGAAGCGCTGCGCGTCGACCCTGCTCGCATGCGTCAGCAATTCGACCAGATTGCAGCCGCGCGCTTTCGCCTCAGTGATCGCCCATTGCACCAATTGCTCGCCGATGCCCCGGCTGCGGCAGTCGCTGGCAACGCGGACATCCTCGAGCAGACCGCGAATGCCGCCTTGCGAGCTGATGCCTGCGAGCACCGCGAGCTGCAGACAGCCGACCACCCTGCCCTCGCTCTCGGCAACTACAAGCAAGAGATTTTGGTCGTGCTCGACCCGTTCGAATGCCTGGTAGTAGACGGCCGGAAGCGGATCCTCGACGCGCTCGCGGGCACGGCCGAGATGATCGTCGGCGAGCATCGCCACGATCGCGGAAACGTCCTCGCGACGCGCAGGACGGATGGTGACGGATTTGTCGTTCATACAGGAACTCCAGAACTCAGCGCGCCGGCGACAGGCCGAGATAAGCCTCGACTTCGCCGATCCAACGGGAGATGGCTGCATAGCGGCCGAGATCAAAGCCGCCTTCATGCGCGAGACGGGTATAGGCCAGCAGCGAGACGTCGGCGAGTGAGACCTCATCGCCCGCGAAGAAGCTGACAGCGGTGAGATGCTGCTCCATGCGGTCGAGCGCCGCATAGCCACGCTTGACCTTGTCAGGATCGAGCTCGGATACCTCCTTGCCGAGATAGATCAGCTGGAAGCGGCACACCGCGATATAGGGTTCGTGGCTGTACTGCTCCCAGAACAGCCATTCGTCCATCTTGGCGGCAGCAAAGGCGTCGCGTGGAATCAGTGCACTGTCGCGGGCGAGATAGCGGATGATGGCGTTGGACTGCGCCAGCGTGCGGCCGTCGTCGAAGGCGACAGTCGGCACCTGGCCGGCACCGTTCAACTTCAGGAAATGCGATGTGCGCGTCTCGCCCTTGCGCGTGTCGATCTCGGTCCAGCGATAGGGCAATGCGAGCCTGTCGCAGACCCACTTCACCTTCAGACAATTGCCGGAATTGCTGTCGCCGTAGATCTGCATCGCTACCGCCCCATTGGGCGACAGAGCATCAGGACGCGGCGGACCTGTCAACCGCGGCGCAGCGAAGCCGCGTCAGAACTTGTAGCCGAGCCCGACGCGCGCATTGTTCAGCGTCACGGAGGTGTTCATGACGGGCGAGAATTTCACGTACTCGTATTCCACGCGCGCGAACAGACCCTCCCAGATGCAGTATTCGAGGCCGAGGCCGGCGACCCAACCGACCGCGAAGGCGTTCGTCCGGCGCTGCGTTTGCGCCTGCGACTGCGCCGGAACGGCCTGTGGCGCTCCGAACGTGGTCGTCGTCACCACGACGCCGAGGCCGTTAGTTACCGAGTTCGTCACATCCTGGCGCAAGTCTACATTGCTCGTCACCGAGCGAGAGACGTCCATTCGGCCGACGGCAGCGCCGGCGAAGGCATAGGGCATGAAATCGCCGCCGTCCCAGCCGACGCGGCCGCGCAGCGTGATCATGTCCTTGACCTTCGCCGCGGCGGTGCCGGTCAATGTCACGTCGTAATTGTCGGTGACGTTCGCGGCATGCATATCGCCGGCCGGATTGACGATCGTGAGCGAGTTGCTGCCCGACGTCGACGTGGCGAGGTTGTTGAAATAGGAGTAGGTGCCCTCGAGACCGAGAATGGCATCGTACCATTGCCAGTTGCGGCCGACGAAGGCGCCGAAATTCGTGCTCTGCGTGTTGGTCTTGTTCATGAGCGACCAATTCGCGGTCGGCTGCTGCAGCACGCTGTCGCGGAAGATGAAGTTGGTCAGGCCGACGACGCTCTGACTGAAATCGGTCGCGTTGCTCGTGTAGCCGCCATTGACGCCGACATAAGCGCCATCCCAATTATGGGAGGTCTTGGACAGACCGTCGGTGAAGCCGCCGCGCAGCGCGGGCAGATCCGGCATATCGGCCGCGTGCGCGGCAGACACCGTCCCCAACATCGCCGCCGCCAACATCAGCCCACGCATTGCAACGCTCCATCGAACACGAACTTTCGCTTATGATCATGGCTCGTTAACCTTAACCAATGGTTGCGCCGGGGGCTTTCGTCGCCGCCAGGCAATGAAAAATACGCAAAGCAAAACGGCGCGGGATGATCCCGCGCCGTTAAGAGACATTAAGCGATGGGGCGAACGATCAGCCCTTGGTGACGAGCGGCGGCGGCATGTAGGCCGGCGGGCTGTTGAGTTCCCAGCGCACGCCAAGCTTGACGTCGTGCGAGGTGATGTCCTTGACCTTGATCGTCGAAGCACCGGAGATGCTGCCGTCGAACGCACGGAAGTTGCCGGGCGCAGCGTCGCCGAGATCCATGTAGCTGTAGGCCAGTTCGACGGTGAACCCGGGATTGACCTTGTAGGCGAGACCGGCATGGGCGGCCCATGCGAGGTTCCACTTTCCGTTGTCGCCGAAATTGGTGACGCTGTTGGACAGCACGCCGCCGGCGTAGCGGACGCCGTTGTCCTGGAAGCCGGAGAGTTTGTTGTAGGAGCCGCCGACACCGGCGCCGATGAACGGCGTGATGCACCACCAGGTGCCGAGATCGACATAGGCGTTGGCCATGACGACCCACTCGGACTTGCTGCCGGTGTAGGTGTTGGCTTCGACATCGGTCGGCCCGAGAAGGACGCTCTGCGAACCGTGCAGATTGGCCTTGCCGCGATACTGGCCGATCACGTCGGCGCGGAACCAGTTGTTGAAACGATAGCCGACGCCGAGGTCGAACAGCGGCGACGAGTCGAAGCCGAGGCCGGCCGTCGTGGTCGGGAATGCAGCCGCAGTCGCGCTGTCAATGCGCTTGGCGCTCTGGTTGGTCATGCCGACGTCGCCGCGCAGATACCAGCCGCCGAAGTCGGAGGGCGGGGCAACCGGCGCGTACATGGGGGGCGGTGCCGCGATCGGCATATCGGCGGCGAACGCCGTCGACGAGATCAGTGATGCCGCACCCGCGGCAAGGAGAGACTTAACGCTACGCATTGGCTTCGTCCTTATGGCCGGTGAGACAAAATGCAGATGCCTCACGTTCTGGAAACTCACAGGCGGACGATGGCACCAAATGCTTAAGCGCCACTTAACCCTAATTTTTAAGGTTGATTTTTCCTAACTGCACACGTGCGTGCGGCCAAAGCGTTGCAAAAATGCGGCAGCTAGAGCTTCCGCGGAAGCTCTAGATTCTTGTTTGACGCGTTTTCTTGACGCGAACCGGCTTCCACTTCGCTGGAAAACGCTTCCGCACGCCGCAATTGCTAACGATGTATGAAGCCGCAATGCGGCGAAACAGGATTTGTTAACGCACGTGCCGCGGCAGCTTGGGCAGGAACACCGCAAGCAGCCCGATCGCCGGCAGATAGGCGCAGACCTGATAGACGAACTCGATCGAGGTGTGATCTGCGAGCTTGCCGAGCACAGCCGCGCCCAGGCCGCCGATACCGAAGGCAACGCCGAAGAACACGCCGGAGATCATGCCGAAGCGATGCGGCACCAGCTCCTGCGCGAACACGATGATCGACGACGTCGTCGAGGAGATGATGAGGCCGATGATGACGGTGAGTACCGCGCTCGCGGTGAGCCCGGCATAGGGCAGCGCCAGCGTGAACGGCAGCGCGCCCAGAATCGAAATCCAGATCACGATCTTACGGCCGAAGCGATCCCCCAAGGGACCACCGAGAAACGCGCCGACCGCGTTCGCGGCGAGGAAGATGAAGAGGTACATCTGCGCGGCCTGGGTCGACACGCCGAAGCGGTCGATCAGATAGAAGATGTAGTAGCTCGACAGGCTCGAGACGTAGAGCTGCTTCGAGAACAACAGCGCCACCAGCACGAGCAGCGCGATCGTCACGCGGCGCGAGCTCGGCGCGTCGGGATGGGCTTGAACCGCCGCCGTCTTCTTCGCCTTGATCTGCGGTTCGTACCAGCGGCCGATGCGCCAGAGGATGACGATCGCAAGGAACGCGATCGAGGAGAACCAGGCGATGCTGCCCTGCCCGAACGGCACGACGATCAAGGCGGCGAGCACCGGCCCCATCGAGGTACCGAAACTGCCGCCGAGCTGGAACACCGATTGCGCGAAACCGTAGCGGCCGCCGGAGGCGAGCCGCGCGATGCGCGCCGACTCAGGGTGAAACACCGCCGAGCCGAGACCGACCAGGGCTGCGGCAATCAGGATGACGAGATATTGGTGCGCGGCGCTGAGCAGCAGCAGGCCGAAGAAGGTCGAGGCCATGCCGATCGACAGCGAGTAAGGCTGCGCCTTCTTGTCGGTATAGTGGCCGACCAGCGGCTGGAGCAGCGAGGCCGTGAACTGGAAGGCCAGCGTGATCATGCCGATCTGCGCGAAGTCGAGCGCGTAGGTGTCCTTCAGGATCGGATACACCGAGGCGATCAGCGACTGCATGGTGTCGTTGAGGAAGTGCGAGAAACTGATGCCGGCGAGCACGATGTAGGCCGGTCCTGCGCCCGTCTTGGCCACGGGCGCGACGTCGCTGACGACGACCGGCTCGGTCAGCGTTTCCTCAGAGACGACGACAGACTTGTTCAATGGAGCATCCCGGCAGGCGCGGCGAACCGCCGCACTGCCTGACTACGATGCCGGAAGCGGCCGAACCACCGCCAATCGTCGATAGCTGGGATGCGCGGGTCCGGTCTCACTGCGAAGCAGCACGGCGGCCTGCTTGGTTCGAGACGCCCGCCCCTGGCGGGCTCCTCACCATGAGGGTCCAGGATCTCGCCAGGAAGAAGGAATCGTAGGGTGGGCAAAGGCGCATTTGCGCCGTGCCCACGTCACGGAAGTGGTGGGCACGCTTCCGCTTTGCCCACCCTACGATACTGTGGTTGTCGCTAGGCCGCCGCCGCAGCTTGCCCAAGCGCGGAGACGATGGTGTCGACGACGTCCTCGACCAGACCGCGGTCCTCGCCCTCGCCCATGACGCGGATCACGGGCTCGGTGCCGGAGGAGCGGATCAGGAGGCGGCCGTGGCCGTTGAGCCGCTTCTCGCCGTCGGAGATCGCCGACTTCACCTCGGAATCGTCGAGCGGCTTGCCGCCCTTGTGGCGGACGTTCTTCAGGATCTGCGGCAGCGGGTCGAAGCGGTGGCAGACTTCCGACACCGGCCGGCGCAGCTTCTGCACCACGGCCAGTACCTGCAATGCGGCCACGAAACCGTCGCCGGTGGTGGCGTAGTCGGACAGGATGATGTGGCCGGACTGCTCGCCGCCGAGATTGTAGCCGCCGTTCAGCATCTGCTCGAGCACGTAGCGGTCGCCGACCGGCGTGCGCAGGAGGTCGAGCCCCTGCCCTTTCAGGAAGCGCTCGAGGCCGAGATTGGACATCACGGTGGCGACGATTCCGGGACGCGACAGCCGACCGTCTTCCTTCCAGCTCTGCGCGATCACAGCCAGCAACTGGTCGCCGTCGACGACATGACCGCGCTCGTCGACCAGGATGACGCGGTCGGCATCGCCGTCCAGCGCAATGCCGATGTCGGCGCGCATCTCGCGCACCTTCCGCGACAACGCTTCCGGCGAGGTCGAGCCGCAATCCTTGTTGATATTGAAGCCGTCGGGCTCGACGCCGATCGGCACCACGTCGGCGCCCAATTCCCACAGCGCTTCCGGCACCACTTTGTAGGCGGCACCGTTGGCGCAGTCGATCACGACGCGCAGGCCGTCGAGCGAGAGATCGCGCGGCAGCGTGCGTTTGGCGAATTCGATGTAGCGGTCATGCACCCCGTCGATACGGCGGGCACGCCCCAAGCTCGCACTTTGTGCGAGCCTCTTGTCGATCGGCTCGTCGAGCAGCAGCTCGATCTGCTTCTCGAGGTCGTCGGAAAGTTTGAAACCCTGCGGCCCGAACAGCTTGATCCCGTTGTCCTCGAACAGATTGTGCGAAGCCGAGATCATCACGCCGAGGTCGGCGCGCATCGACTTGGTGAGCATCGCCACCGCCGGCGTCGGCATCGGGCCGACCAGCAGCACGTCCATGCCGACCGAGGTGAAGCCAGCGACCATCGCGTATTCGATCATATAGCCGGACAGGCGGGTGTCCTTGCCGATCACGACCCGATGGCGATGCTCACCGCGCTGGAACGCGAGGCCCGCGGCCTGGCCGACCTTGAGCGCGAGCTCCGGCGTGATCAGTCCGTTGGCGCGGCCCCGAATCCCGTCCGTCCCGAAATATTTGCGGCTCATATCGTCCCCCACGCGACAACCAAGGATCCCCACGACAACTACCGGATGCCTTGTACGGCTCCGCCATCCCTGATTACCCAGGGATCTTATAAAGCGTTCGCGGCTAACTTGGCTTCAAGAAATATGATGAAACATTACGGAACCGGGGCTGGATTCGCCCTGGTAACTTATTGTTAACATTATATTTCCTGCTGAAGCGCAGTGCCAAGCGGGAACTCCGGGCTAATCCTTTCGCTTCACATGACCGTCCGCGCGGCTCGGCGCCGGCTGGGTGACGTTGACGGGATCGGAGCCCGGAAAGGTCTCTTCCAACCCCTCCTCGAGCGCGTCGTCGAGGGCCTGCTTCTCCTTGATCTCCTCCGGCGAAGGTCCTGTGTGCGGCTTGGTCATGGCGCCCCTCTCGCAAACGATTTGGCTGTGCTTCCAACCATGCTAGATGACCCCGAAACCTTCCGATGCAAGACTTTTGAGACAAGGCGGGCCGGGGAACGTTCATGAAGCACATCACCTGTATCGACGATCTTCGCGCGCTGCATAAGCGCCGCGTGCCGAAGGCGTTCTTCGACTATTGCGACCGCGGCTCCTATGCCGAGGAAACGCTGCGCGCCAACCGCGACGACATGCAGGCGATCAAGTTCCGCCAGCGCATTCTGGTCGACGTCTCCAAGCGCGATACCTCGACCACGATCCTCGGCGAGCGATCGACGATGCCGCTGATCCTGGCGCCCGTCGGCCTGCTCGGCATGCAGCACGGCGACGGCGAGATTCACGCCTGCCGCGCGGCGCAGGCCGCGGGCATCCCGTTCACGCAGTCGACCATGTCGATCTGCTCGATCGAGGACATCGCTGCCGCCGTCGAGAAGCCGTTCTGGTTTCAGCTCTACGTGATGAAGGACCGCGGCTTCATCAAGGACCTGGTCCAGCGCGCGATCGCAGCGAAGTGCAGCGCGCTCGTGCTGACCGTCGACCTCCAGGTGATCGGCCAGCGCCATGCCGACATCAAGAACGGCATGACCATCCCGCCGGAATGGTCGCTGTCGAAGTTCATCGATTTCGCAACCAAGCCGGCCTGGGTCTCCGGCGTGCTACAGGGCAAGCGCCGCACCTTCGGCAACATCGCCGGCCACGTGAAGAACACCGAGGACCTCAACCGGCTCGCCGAATGGACCGCATCGCAGTTCGACACCTCCTTGAACTGGAAGGACGTCGAGTGGATCCGGAGCATCTGGCCGGGCAAGCTCATCATCAAGGGCATTCTGGACGTCGAGGACGCCGAGGAAGCCGCCAAGACCGGCGCGCAGGCCCTCGTCGTCTCCAACCATGGCGGCCGTCAGCTCGACGGCGCGCCGTCCTCAATCGAGGTGCTGCCCGAGATCGCCGATGCGGTCGGCGAGAAGATGGAGATCATGTTCGACGGCGGTATTCGTTCCGGCCAGGACGTGATGCGCGCGCTCGCGCTCGGCGCCAAGTCCTGCATGATCGGCCGCGCTTATGCGTATGGCCTGGGTGCGGGCGGCCAGGCCGGCGTCGCCAAGGCGATCGACATCATCCAGAAAGAACTGCTCACGACCATGGGCCTGTGCGGCGTCAACAGGATCGACGAGATCGACGAACACATTATTGCGGAGGCGCCGTAACGACGGTGCCGTAGGGTGGGCAAAGCGAAAGCGTGCCCACCAACTTCGCGAAACGCAGCAAGATGGTGGGCACGGCGCTTCGCGCCTTTGCCCACCCTACGAGTCCAGTGCTCGCCCCCTCACATCGGCGGCGTGACGCCATCGCGGCCGACATTCACGCGGTTCGCTTCCAGCGTGCCGTCGTCCTTCTTCGCCGCACCGAAGATGATCAGTTTGGCGCCGGGCTTCACTTCCGACTTGTCGCTGGCAACGAAGGTGACGATCGGGGTCTCCGGCGGCACCACGACTTTCTTCTCGCCGTCCTTGTATTTGACCGTGATGTTCTGGCCGTTGGCGCCCTTGACCGTCTGCGCCACGGTGGCGTTGGTCATGGTCGAGTTGGCGCGGGCATCCCAGGGGCGAAAACCTTCGGCGGCGCCGCGCTGGTTCTCCGGAAAGATATGCACGGCAATGGCCATCTGCGTGCCGTCAGGCTCGGGCATGGCGGTGACACCGATGTAAGAGCCTTCCTTGATTTCGGAGAGCTGCGTCTTGACCACGGCGAAGACGGCGACGTTATCGGTCATGTTCATCTTCACGTCGGTGCCCTCGCGGGTCTTGATCCCGAGCGTGTTGCCGTCGACGCTCTCGATGGTGCCGCGGATGCGGACGGTCGGCGTCTGCTGCGCCGAGACAATTGAAATGAAGATGCAGGTGGCGAAAGCAGCCGCAACGGCGCGCGGCATCCAGCTGTTCAACTTCGACATGACCTTGTCCCTCCAGGGCGTTACGCCGATCAGACAGGGCAACCCCGTCTGATCGGCGCTATTCCCTGAATTCCCGATCACATCGGCGGTGTCAGGCCGTCGCGTCCGACGCTGACGCGGTTAGTCTCGAACGAGCCATCCGGCAATTGCTTCATGAAGGCGACTACCTTGGCGCCGGCTTTCAGCTCGGACTTGTCCCCGGGCACGAACGTCACCACTGGTGTCATATCGGAGACGAACACCTTCTTCTCGCCGTCCTTGTACTTCACCAGCAGCGTATGGCCGTCATTGCCGACTACGCTCTCCGACACCGTGGCATTGGTCATGCTGGAATTGGGCTTGAGGTCATAGGGCCGAGAGCCTTCGCCGGTGCCGCGCATGCTCTCCGGAAACACGTGAACCTCGACCGCATTCTGGGCGCCGTCCGGTCCCGGCACGGTGGTGGCGCCGACGAAAGAGCCGACCTTGATGTCGGTGAGCGAGATCTTGGTGACGCCGGCGATGCGGATGTCGGATGCGATGTGGAGCTTGACGTCCTCGCCGCTGCGCGACTTGACCTGCATCAGGTCACCGTCGACGCTCTCGATCGTGCCGCGCACGCGGGTCGGCACCGGCGCCTTTTGCGCGACGGCACAGAGGGTGGAAGCGGCCACCATCGCAACGGCGATGAGCGGGCGCGTGAAATTAGCACGTTGGATGGTCATGACGGTCTCCGATTGTCCCCACGGATAGTGAACGCCGGAGACGGCGGGCTATTCTCTCAAGTCTTTGTGAGATCGGCCTCGACCAGCGCGCGCAGTTCCGCGGTCACCTGCGGCCGCTGGCCGAACCACAGTTCGAAGCCGCGCACCGCCTGATGCAGGAGCATGCCGAGCCCGTCGGCGGTGTTCAGCCCGCGGGCCATGGCGGCCACGAGCAGCGGCGTCACCAGCGGGACATAGACGAGGTCGGCAACGACGGCGGACGGCGGCAGCCGCGCCACATCGACCTCGAGTGCGGGCTGGCCGTGCATCCCGAGCGAGGTCGTGTTCACGAGAAGTTGCGCCCGCGGCAGGACGTCATTGATCCCGTCCTGGGCAAGCGGACGCACGTTCGGCCCGAATTGCGCCGCCAGCGCCTCGGCCCGCGCCAACGTGCGGTTGGCGAGATGAACGCGTGTGACACCGCGTTCAAGCAGGCCGAACACCACCGCGCGCGAGGAGCCGCCGGCCCCCAGCACCAGCGCCTCGTCGGCGTTGTCCCAACCGGGCGCGCTGGCGTCGAGATTGCCGAGAAAGCCCTCCACATCGGTATTGGTCGAGCGCAGCTCTCCGTCGGCGAACCACAGCGTGTTGGCGGCGCCCACGGCCTTGGCACGCGCATCGGGCGTGGACAGCTCCAGCACGCCGACCTTGTGCGGAATGGTGACGTTGGCGCCGACGAAGCCGCGCATCGACAGCCGCAGCACGAAATCACGCAGATCCTGAGGCGGAACAGCCTCGATGACGTAGCCGCCTGCGATGCCGAGCGTGCGCAGCCAATAATGATGGATCAGCGGCGAGCGCGAATGAGCTGCCGGCCATCCGATCAAACAGGCTGCGGGCGGTTTGGGCACGATCGTCACCTTGCAGGATCCCTCCCGGGAAATTGATGCAGGCGATCCATTTCGTGTCCCGCCGGTCCTGTCAAGCAGGCGGCTGATGACCTGTAAATTCGAGCGCGCCGGGGGCGCCCTTGATGGCAGCGACCGCGCCCTCGATGGTCTCGCGATAATGCGCGTGCGGCTCCGTGACGCCGTGGGTCAGCAGCGCCTGGCGGACGGATGGCGAGGCGCCGGTGATAAAGAGCTCGATGCCCTGGCGGTGCGCCTTGGCGGCGACGCGGCCGAGCACGTTCGCCGCGGTCGAATCCAGGAACGGCACCGCGGCGAAATCGACCACGAAGCCCTTGCGGGTGTCGGCGATGCCGTCGAGCACGTTGCCGATCGCCGACGCCGCACCGAAGAAGAACGCGCCGGTGATGCGATAGATCAGCACGTCGCGGTCGACCGCGAGCGCGGAATCGTAGGGCACGCGCTCGCCATTGCCGTCATCGGGACGATCGGCCGCCACCAGCGGCGAGCGCTCCTCGATGCCGGTCATCTCCGCCATGCGATGGATGAACAATACCGCGCCGAGCGCGAAGCCGACCAGAATGCCTTCGGTGAGATCGCGGAAGATGGTGAGCAGGAAAGTCGCGAGCAGCACGACGGCATCGCCCCAGGAGGAGCGCAGGAGCGTCGCGAATTCCTGCTTCTCCGCCATGGTCCATGACACCACGACGAGCACGGCGGCGAGTGCGGCGAGCGGGATGTAGCTCGCAAGCGGCGCTGCGACCAGCATGAACAGCAGCAGGAAGACCGAATGCAGCATGCCCGCCAGCGGCCCGCGCGCGCCGGCGCGGATGTTGGTCGCGGTGCGCGCGATCAGGCCGGTGACGCAGATGCCGCCGAACAGCGCCGCACCGATATTGGCAACGCCTTGCGCGACGAGTTCGCAGTTGGAGCGGTGGCGGCGTCCGGTCATGCCGTCGGCGACCACAGCGGACAGCAGCGATTCAATCGCGGCGAGGAGTGCGAACGAGATCGCATCGGGCAGCACCGCCGTCGCCTTTGCAATTGAGAACGCCGGCAGCGCCGGCGACGGCAATTCACGCGGGATGCCGCCGAAGCGCGATCCGATGGTCTCGATCGGCAGCGACAGCACGGCGGTCGCGATCGCCGCGAGCGCGACCGCGATCAGGATGCCGGGCCAGGACGGCCGCCAGCGCCGCAGGCCGGCAATGATGGCGATGCTGACGAGAGCGACCACAATTGCGGAGGGATTGATGGTGTTCAGACCACCGGCGAGCGCGACGAGTTTCGGCACGAATGCGCTCGGCTCCTTCCCCGCGAGCGTGATGCCTGAGAGATCGCGCAGCTGGCTCGCAAAAATGATCACGGCGATGCCGGCGGTGAAGCCGACCGTGACGGGATAGGGAATGAACTTGATGTAGGTGCCGATGCGTAACAGGCCCGCAGCGATCAGGACCATGCCCGCCATCATGGTGGCGAGGATGACGCCGTCGACGCCATGGCGCTCCGCCGTTACCGCGACCAGCACGATGAAGGCGCCTGCGGGCCCGCCGACCTGAAACCGGCTGCCGCCGAGCAGCGACACGATGAAGCCGCCGACGACGGCCGTGTAGAGCCCACGGTCCGGCGTCACGCCCGATGCGATCGCGATCGCCATCGAGAGCGGCAGCGCGACGATCGCGACGGTGAGGCCGGCAAACACGTCGGCGCGGACATCCGACAGGCCATAGCCTTCGCGCCAGACCGTGATGAGCTTTGGCAGATAAAGTTCGGCAAAGGTCGGCTGGCGCATCTGACGCAGCTCCCTTGCGTGATCGCTCGTGATGCTCATTTCAGCAAAGTGCTCCGCTGGCCCCACAATGCTCCGGTGCATCGTGCAGCGCGCGTGCGACGATGCGCTAGTCCATCCTGATCCCGGGCACGATCAGCGCGATCACGCCCCGACGCGTCGCGGCGGCCCCGGCTCCTTGAGGCGAACACCCCGCCCGCCGCTGTCGCTGCGGGCCTGTTCGCCGATCAGCTCGACGCCGGCCCGGTCGAACGCCTCGACCACCTTGATCAAGGTCTCGACCACGCCGCGCACATTGCCGGTCGAGGCCTCCATCCGCTGGATGGTCGGCAGCGACACGCCGGCGAGCTCGGCCAGGGTTTTCTGGTCAATGCCAAGCAACGCGCGAGCTGCCCGCATCTGGAATGACGTGATCACCTTGGCCTCACGTGTCAGAGCCTATAAATGATATCTGAAGCATGTACAATGATGTAAAATACATCAAACATGGGCGAACGCAAACGCCTCCCGTCTATCTCCTCCGTCATTGCGAGCGCAGCGAAGCAATCCAGAATTCCTCAGCGGAAAGACTCTGGATTGCTTCGCTGCGCTCGCAATGACGCGTGGAGAGGGCACGGACTTACCTCTCCTCTCCCCCGCAAATGCGAAGAGAGGAGAGAGGAATGTTTTCCTAACAGCTCACGCCGCGTGTTGATGCGCGGCGATGATCTGGTCGGCTGCGCGTCCCGTGACTTCGGCCATGTGGTCGAACTGGCGGGTGAAGCTGCCCGCGCCTGCCGTGGCCGAACGCAGCTCGACGATCAGCTCGCCGATCTCGGCCTCCGGCATCATGGCGCGGACGCAGTCCCAGCCGCTCCAGCCGTCGCGGGTGTCGAAGCCGAGGATCTGGCCGCGACGCGCCGACAGGATCGCGTTGATCTTGGCGGTGGCGTCGGTCGGACAGACGATCTCGACCACGTGGATCGGCTCCAGCAGCACCGACTGGCATAGCGGCAGGCCTTCGTTCAATCCGACCCGCGCCGCCGTGCGGAAGGCGAGGTCGGAGGAATCGACGCTGTGATAGGAGCCGTCGGTCAGCGTCACCTGCAAATCGGTGACGGGGAAACCGAGAGGGCCGCGCGTCAATCCGTCGACGACGCCCTCTTCCACCGCGCCGATATAGTTGCGCGGCACCGCACCGCCGACGACCTTCTCGGCGAACTTGAAACCCTCGCCGCGCGGCAGCGGCTTGATGTCGAGCACGACGTCGCCGAACTGGCCGTGACCGCCGGACTGCTTCTTGTGGCGGCCGCGCTGGACGATCGGCTTGCGGATGGTTTCCTGGTAGCCGATCGCGGGTGGATGCGATGCGATCTTGACGCCGAAGCGGTCGCGCAAGCGCTCGCTGGCGACACGCAAATGCATCTCGCCCTGCCCCCACAGCACGGTGTCATGGGTCTGGGCGTTCATCACAAAGACGAGTGACGGATCCTCCTCGTGCAGCCGCGCCAGCGCCTGGCCGAGCTTGACGTCGTCCTTGCGGTCGGTGGCGGCAACCGAAATCGCGAGCACCGGCGGTGTCGGCTCGCTGACTGCGAGCGCAGCAGGCGCGGTCTTGCCGCTCGAGACGGTGTCGCCGGTCTTGACCGGGTCGAGCTTGGCGAGCGCCACGGTATCACCAGCTTCCGCCGAGGCCCGCTTGCTGTCGTAGGCACCGTTGACGGCGAGGATGCCGGAGATGCGGCCCATTCCACCGGAGGCGGATTGCAGCGTGGCGCCGTCGTCGAGATGACCGGCGAGCAGCCGCGTCAACGACAGCTTTCCGCCGTGTTGCGAGTGCAGCGTCTTGAAGACGAAGCCGAGCGCGTCCTTGCTCTCGGGCAAGCCAAGTCGTTTTGCAGTTTCGGTGACATCAGGCACCTCGTGGCGCAGTGCCTTCATCAGACGCAGCACGCCGTTTTCGCGCGCCGCGGCGCCCAGCAGCACGGGGCAGATCAGCCCTTCACGCAACTCTCGGGCGAGGTCGTCGAACACCGCGTCGCGCGGCGGCTGGATGTCCTCGAGCAATTGCTCCATCAGCGCGTCGTCGTGATCGGCGAGCTTCTCCAGCATCGAGAAGCGGGCCTCCTTCTCGCG
This sequence comes from Bradyrhizobium sp. LB11.1, assembly GCF_040549385.1. NCBI lineage: Bacteria > Pseudomonadati > Pseudomonadota > Alphaproteobacteria > Hyphomicrobiales > Nitrobacteraceae > Bradyrhizobium > Bradyrhizobium sp. LB11.1. The sequence continues at coordinate 47,242 of NZ_JBEPTH010000016.1, forward strand.
ATCGAGATTGCCGCCGTCGAGCGTGACCACTTCGGAGGCCTTGTGCTCGCGATAGACGAACGCGCGTTCCAGTGCGAGATCGACGAATCCCTCGATCAGATCGCCCTTCCAGATCGGGATCTGGCGCAGCACCAGCGGCACGCGCGAGGCGGGCTGGAGCATCGCGAGCGTCTCGCGGATGCGGTTGTTGGCGCGATCGATCTTGTTGAGGAACAGGAAACGGGGGATCTTCAGCTCCTCCAGTTCGCGCAGGATGATCTGAAGCTGCGGCAGCTTCTTTTCGTCGGCCTCGCAGACCACGATTGCGGCGTCGACCGCGGGAAGCGCGGCGCGCATGTCGTGGGCAAACTCGACGGAACCGGGACAATCCAGGAAGGTATAGCTGTCGCCCATGAAACTCGTGGTGGCGGCAGTCAGGCCAACGGTCATCTTGTGATGGCGGGCCTCGGCACTGGCATCGCTGACGGAGGTTCCGGCGTCGACGCTGCCGGCGCGCGGGATTGCGCCCGTCCGCGCCAGGATCGCTTCGAGAAGTGTGGTTTTACCGCTTTGGAAAGGGCCCACCAGCGCAATGCACCGTGGACCTCGGGGACTTCTGACGTCTTGTCCCATTCGCCGCCTCCTTGGTGTGGAGCTCGGCCCATGATTGGGTCGGCAAGCGCAGATGCTCTGCCCGTCCCCGAGCTTTGGCAAGCGTCAAACGTCGCTGCGGTGCGTCGTCGCGGAAACGCGCATGGAACGGCGCATTTCACGCCACGTCACATCGTCAACGGCCCGGACGGAGTTCCAGGCTCTCGAGTCCGGCCGCGACGTTGAGGCCGACCTGGCCCTGCAAGCTGAGCGGCTGGAGCGCGATCGAATTGTTGGAGCCGCCGACCAGCACGTTGCCGCCCAAGCCGACGCCGACCGAAGCGCTGCCCTGCGCGCCGGCATAATTGCCGGAGAGATCGCCGGGCCCGAGCCGGTCGACCGGTGCGAACACGCCCCAGGCCAGCGTGGTTTCCTGGGTGATGCCGAGGTCGAGGCCGACTTTACGGATCGTCGCGACATAGCGGTCTTCCGGCAACCCGTCGGCGCGCAGCACGCAGCCGAGATTGGTCACTGATCCCACGATGAATCCAACGCTGGCGCCGCCGCGGCATTCGAGCACACCAAGCCGGACCATCCGCTGTTGCGCACCGCTAGTGGCGACGGAGGCAACGAGACTCGCAGCAGCAAGCCCGGCTAGGAAAAGTGAGCGGCGCATGAAATATCTCCGGCGATGAATGTGATGCGAGCAGAGAGGCGCGGCAGGAAGCCGCGGGCGTTCTATGCCACAAGAGTCGTGGGCGTGCCAGATCGCGCGGACATGAAAGGGCCCGCTTTGCGCGGGCCCTTTCATGTCGGATCGTTACTGCGGATTTAGCGGAGGTTGCCGCAGAAGCGCTGGATGCGCTTGCAGGCGTCTTCGAGATCCGAGGTCTTGGTCGCGTAGGAGATGCGGAACGCCGGGCCGAGGCCGAAGGCTGACCCCTGCACGACGGCGACGCCTTCGGTCTCCAGCAACTCGGTGACGAACTGCTCGTCGTTTCCGATCACATTGCCCGACGGCGCGGTCTTGCCGATCGTGCCGGCGCAGGACGGATAGACGTAGAACGCGCCCTCGGGCCGCGGGCATTCGATGCCCTTGGCCTGGTTGAGCATGGAGACGACGAGATCGCGGCGCTCCTTGAACACCTTGTTGTTGGCGGCGATGAAGTCCTGCGGACCATTCAGCGCTTCGACGGACGCCCACTGCGAGATCGAGGACGGGTTGGAGGTCGACTGCGACTGGATGGTCGACATCGCCTTGATCAGCTGCGCGGGGCCACCGGCGTAACCGATGCGCCAGCCGGTCATGCAATAGGCTTTCGACACGCCGTTCACGGTGAGCGTACGGTCGTAAAGACCGGGCTCGACCTGCGCGACGGTGGTGAACTGGAAGTCGTCATAAACGAGGTGCTCGTACATGTCGTCGGTCATCACCCACACATGGGGATGCCTGACCAGCACGTCGGTGAGCGCCTTGAGCTCGGCCCTGGTGTAGGCCGCGCCGGTCGGGTTCGAGGGCGAGCACAGGATCACCCATTTGGTCTTCGGCGTGATCGCGCGCTCGAGCGCCTCGGCCTGGAGCTTGAAGCCGGCCGCGGCAGTGCAGACCACCGGCACCGGCTCGCCACCGGCGAGCGCCACCATCTCGGGATAGCTGACCCAGTACGGCGCGGGGATGATCACCTCGTCGCCCGGATTGATGGTCGCCATCAGCGCGTTGTAGAGCACCTGCTTGCCGCCGGTGCCGACGATGATCTGGTTCGGCTTGTAGACGACGCCGTTCTCGCGCTGAAACTTCGCGATGATCGCGTCCTTCAGCTCCGGAATGCCGTCGACCGCAGTGTACTTGGTCTTGCCGGATTCGATGGCGTGGATCGCCGCCAGCTTGATGTTGGCGGGCGTGTCGAAGTCAGGCTCGCCGGCGCCGAGACCGATGACGTTGCGGCCCGCCGCTTTCAGCGCACGTGCTTTATCCGTGACCGCGATGGTTGCGGACGGCTTCACACGGTCGAGCGCAGCGGCAAGGAAGGACATCGTCATCTCCTGACAAGCGTCGTGAACCCTTTGGCTTCACGACTCTGATTGTGGGAATGGAGACACCCTAAAACGTGTGCCGCTGCACCGCAAGAAACTTTGGCCCGATCTCGAAAAAGTTTACGGAGTTTGGAGCGTTTCGAGGCTCGATTTCCCGCAATTTTCCGCATCTTTGCCGGGCAAACCCCTCATATCCGGCAAGGCTTGTCCTCGGAGCAATTTGGCCGTTGCGTAGCGAAGCGATGCGCCGTGGACGTTGACGCAAGCGTGATCTGATTTGCAGGGTCGCACGAAAATGATTTTCCGCGCCGTTGCAGTGCGGTAGGGTTTTCGAGTTTTTCTATGAGCCAGCCCTTGCGGCGGATTCGCATCGGCATCATTGTTTAGCCGCGGTGCGGGGCAACAAGCACCGCGCCTTCCTGATCCCGGAATCGAACTCCCAGAATGTACAAGCTCTATTCGATGCAGCGCTCGGGCAACAGCTACAAGGTCCGCCTCGCGCTGGCGCTTCTGAACGTACCCTACGAAGCGGTCGAGGTGGACATTCTGCGCGGCGAAAGCCGCACGCCGGACTTCCTGACCAAGAACCCGTCGGGCCAGGTGCCGCTGCTCGAGGTCGGCGACAACCGCTTCCTCGCCGAGTCCAACGCCATCCTTTGGTACGTCGCCATCGGCACGCCGCTCGCGCCGGAGAACCGCATCGACCGCGCCGAGGCGCTGCAATGGATGTTCTTCGAGCAGCACGCGCTCGAGCCGAATATCGGCGCCGCCTATTTCTGGCTGTCGCTGGTCAAGGGCGGCCGCGACCTCCAGACCCACGCGTTGGAGGACTGGATGGAGCGCGGCTATGGCGCGCTCCAGGTGATGGAAAACCACCTCAAGACCAACGCCTACTTCGCCGCCCGCCAACTCACGGTCGCCGACATCGCGCTCTACGGCTACACCCACCTCGCCGACCGCTGCGACTTCGACCTTTCACCCTTCCCGGCGATCCGCGACTGGCTGAAACGCGTGGAAGCAGCGCAAGGTTTCGTGGCGATGGACTGGCGGCCGGCCGAGATCGACGACCCCGCCAGCATCGCGGCCGGGGCCTGAAAACCGGTTCCGCGTTAAGAAATAGCGGGCATAGCGTTAACCTTTGCCGCAATTGCGCCATTTTCGGCGCGTTAGCCGCCCCAATATTGCCGGCTGAAATTGTGAAGTTGTTCGACGTCGCGGGTGATTCGCTCGCACGTTGAAGGATTTAGACCATGATTCGGGCGTCCGGCACGGTCGGATTTCGAGGCCAAACCGATACCGTCTCGTCTTCCCGGCTGACCAACGCGGTCTCGGCCTCGCTCGCCGTCGCCGCCCTCTCGCTGTGCCTGATCGTCACCCTCACGGTGCTGTCGACCAAGGCGACCATGGCGATGGGTCTGCCGGTCTGATCCCCGTTTCATCCTGGATGACCTTCAAGGTGCCGCGCGGCCCCGCGCCGACCGGCATCGCGACAGGACACCCATGAAGTCGCCCGTGGTAGTCGTTGCAATCACCTTGACTGCGGCCATTCTGATCGCGGCGTCGCTTCTGATTTTCGCTGGCACCCGCAAGGACCCGGGGGCGTCGACGCTGAATGCGCCCGTGCCGCAACAGCGCATCATGCACGCGCATTTGGTCTAAAATCATCCGAAAGCTTTGCGCACCCTGGCAAGCGCCGCTTAAGCGCGCCGCGCGATACCGGATTGCGCTTGTGCAACCATGGCTCAGTCTGATGGCGTTATCTCGTTCAGGGAGGAACGAGCCAGTCCCATGCGGTTCGGATGGCGTGCCATTTCCGGTCCCGTACTAACGGCAGCGATTGCACTGCTGGCGATCCTGCTTGACCGTCGCGCTCCCGCGCTCTCGCTTGCACCGCTGTTCGTTTGCATCGTGGCGCTTGCGGGTTCGCTGTCGGGCCTTGCATCCGCACTTGGCAGCGCTGCCATCGCGGTGATCGGCGCGACGCTGCTCGCGCTCAGCCGTCGCGCCGCGCCCGGCTTTGCCGCGGCTGATCTCGCGCAGCTCGGCCTGCTTGCGCTCGCGACCGCCGGCACCGCTGGCATCACCGGCCTGATGCGCGAGCGCCTGCTCGACGCCTTCGCCGCCGAGCGGCAAAACCACGCGACTGCCGCGCGGCTGTCGGCGGCGCTCGACCAGATCGACATCGGCATCGTGCTGCTCGATGCCGAGACCCGCGCCGAATTCATCAACCGCGCATTCCGCGACTATTTCGCGCTGCCGGACGAGAAGGCTGACGACAAGCCGCCCTTCGTCGCGCTGATGTATCACGGCCGCGACACCGGCGCGCTCGAGTTGCCGGAGGACGAGCTGGGCGTCTTCATCGCGCAGCGCATGGAGATGGTGCGGATCGGCGACGCCACGCCGATCAATATCGCATTGCGCAATGGCGAGGTGCTGCGCTTCGTCTGCACCGCGCTGCCCGACGGCGGCCGCATGCTGAGCTACACGCCGGTGACCGACCTCGTGCGCCATACCGACTCGCCGGCGCGTGCTGACTACTATCGCGCGCTGCGCGACCCCACGGGGCGAAAGCTGATGCGGTATCTGCGCGTCGCGGAGTGATGCCAGACGCCACGATTGATCGACCCGCCCCTCATCACGTATGAAGGACACTTCATCGATCGCGGAAGTTCACCACATGTCGCTCACCATTCGCTCCGTCGCACGGCAGGACTACGATCAATGGCTGCCGCTGTGGGACGGCTACAACGCCTTCTACGGCCGCTCCGGCCCGACCGCACTCGCGCCCGAGATCACGCGCGTGACCTGGCAGCGCTTCTTCGATGCCTATGAGCCGGTGCATGCGCTGGTCGCCGAGAGCAATGGGCAGCTGCTCGGTCTGACGCACTATCTCTTCCACCGCAGCACCACCGCGATCGAGCCGTCCTGCTATTTGCAGGATTTGTTCACGACTGAAGCCGCCCGTGGCAAGGGTGTCGGCTCGGCGCTGATCCACGGTGTGTACGAGCGAGCCAAGCTCGCGGGCGCGCCGCGCGTCTACTGGCAGACGCATGAGACCAACACGACGGCGCAGAGCCTGTACGACAAGGTCGCGGAGCGCTCAGGCTTCATCGTCTATCGCAAGATCTTCTGATATCCACGAAGCGCGATGCCCTGTGGATAACTCCGCCTGTCACCGGCGCGTAACACACCGGGATTAGGTTGTAGTTGCGTCTGATCAGGCCCCCGTCACAGATCAAGCGCCCCAAGCGGTCCCCGTCAGTCGCCGCGTCTGACAGGGGCCGCATTTTTTGTCTGCAATTCTTTGTCGGCATGGCTGCAACGCAGGCAAGCGCTTGCCGCTGCGTCGCACCGCGGTCACAATGGCCGCCTGCATTCTTCTGACAGGACATCCCATGGAAATTCGTAATCTCGGCGGCTCCGGCCTGCGCGTGTCCGCGGTCGGCCTCGGCTGCAACAATTTCGGCCAGCGCACCGATCTGGAGACCTCGCGCAAGGTGATCCACCGCGCGATCGATCTCGGCATCACGCTGTTCGACACCGCCGACATCTATGCAGGCCAGGGCGGTTCGGAGACGGTGCTCGGCACCGTGCTCGGCGACCGCCGCAAGGACATCGTGCTCGCCACCAAATATTCCAAGCCGATGGCGACTGACGGCATCAAGCAGGGTGCCTCGCGCCGCTACATCATGAACGCGGTCGAGGCCAGCCTGACGCGACTCAAGACCGACTACATCGATCTCTACCAGCAGCATGATTACGATCCGCTGACGCCGATGGAAGAGACGCTGCGCGCGCTCGACGATCTCGTCCGCCAGGGCAAGGTCCGCTACATCGGCCATTCCAACTTTCCGGCGTGGCGCATCGCCGAGGCCGAGTTCACCGCGCGCGCGATGAACGTCAGCCGCTTCGTCTCGGCCCAGGACGAGTACAGCCTCGTCGTCCGCGACATCGAAAAGGATTTGCTGCCCGCAGCCCAGGAATACAAGCTCGGCCTGCTGCCGTTCTTCCCGCTGGCGAGCGGCCTCTTGACCGGCAAATACCAGCGCGGCGCGACGGCCCCCGCCGACACGCGCTTCGGCAAGGCGCCGGCGTTGCGCGACCGCTACGTCACGCCGCGCAACGAGGACATCGTCGAGAAGCTCCAGGCTTTTGCCAAGGCACGCGGCCATTCGATGCTGGAGCTCGCCTTCTCCTGGCTCGCGGCGCGCCCGCAGGTGTCGAGCGTGATCGCCGGCGCCACCCGCGTCGAGCAGGTCGAGCAGAACGTCAAGGCGATCGCCTGGCAGCTCAGCGCGGGCGATCTCGCCGAGATCGATGGGATCACCAAGGGCTAACTCTCACGGCGCGGCGTTACTTCGCGCCGCGTCCGACCGTCTGCATCACCTCAAAGCCTTCGAACTGGGGATGGCCGAGATAAAGCGGCTTGTTGTCGCCGGCGCGGGCATGCGCCGCGCGGAACGCCTCCGACTTGGTCCAGGCCTCGAACGCCGCGTGGTTCGCCCACACAGTGTGCGAGGCGTAAAGCGTGTGGTCCTCGAGCTCGGGCCCTTTAAGCAGATGGAATTCGACGAAGCCCGGCACCTTGTCCAGATGGGTGTCGCGCGACGCCCAGACCTGCTCGAAGTCGTCTTCCGATCCCTTGGTGACGCGGAAGCGGTTCATGGCGATGTACATGCGGGTGGTCTCCTGATGTGAGCGAAGCACCGCCCCCTCACTCCCTCGCCTCGTTCTTACGGGGAGAGGGTGGGGTGAGGGGTCGCCTCCGCGAGTTCGATCGCAATTGTAAACGACGCGCGCCTTGCACGCACGATCGTTGTACGAGTCGGATGGGCTGTCGCTTCGGCAAACAGTGTGCCCTGCCCCTCACCCGGATCGCGCCGCGAAAACGGAACATTTAGCTGGCTCCCGGAGTGAGGGTGGCACCGCCCTCTCACTCCCTCGCCCCGTTCTTACGGGGAGAGGGTGGGGTGAGGGGCTGCCTCCGCGAGTTCGGAGTGAATCACGGTTGAGAACACCTTCGATATTGCCAAGAACGTCGTTGTTCCAGAAACGAAGTACCTTGTAGCCCTTCTCTCCTAGGCGTTGATCTCGGACAGTATCCGCTGCCGATTCATTATGCTGCCCACCATCAACTTCAACGATCAGCCGCTTCTCGCGGCACACGAAATCACAGATGTAACCGATGATCGGCTCCTGTCTGACGAACTTGTGTCCATCGACCCTTCGATTGCGGATGCGATTCCAGAGGACCGTCTCCGCATCCGTCTGATCGACGCGCAACCGCCTTGCGAGTCGGATGGGCTTTTCGTTGTGGCCACGCATTGCCTTGCCCCTCACCCGGATTGCTGCGCAATCCGACCTCTCCCCGCATAAGAGCGGGGAGAGGTTAGGATCGCAGCGCGAACGGACATTTTAGCTGGCTTCTGCAGTGAGGGAAGCACCGCTCCTGCACTCCCTCGCCCCTTTCTTACGGGGAGAGGTTAAGCCACCAGCCCCTTCATCGGCCTTGCGCTTGCGCTGTCCGGGAAGACTGTCCTCGCCAGCACCTGATCCGACAGGCCGAACTGACTCTGCAGCACGCCCTTGATCACGGAGCGGAGGTCGGTGGTGGGCTTGAGGTCGCGGGCCTCAAAGAGGTTGGCGGGCTTGAGGCCGGGCCAGTCGGAGATGACGCGGCCGCCTTTCACCGCGCCGCCGGCGAGCAGCGCGATGGTGCCGGTGCCGTGGTCGGTGCCATCGGTGCCGTTGATGCGCGCGGTACGGCCGAATTCGGTGGCGACGACGACGACGGTGTCGCGCCAGCGGTCACCGAGGCCACTTTCGAATTCGGCGAGCGCGCCGTCGAGACCGCCGAGCAGGAAGGCAAGCCGCCCGACCGGGCCGCCTTCATTGGCATGCGTATCCCAGCCGTCGAAGGCGAGCGCGGCGATGCGCGGACCGTCATCGGCGGCCATCAGTTTTGCCGCGCCGCGCGCGACCTGCCGCATCTGCGCGACTGCGTTGCCGGGCTTCGGCTTCATGTCGTCGCCGCTCGCGGACTTCTCCAACTGGAGACCTTGCGACAGCGCCGAGGCCAAAGCGGGATCGCGATGCCGGTAGAGATCGACGAGCCGCATCGCGGTGTTGTCGTCGGCCTGCGGCAGCGCGACCGGCGCCCAGCCGACGGTCGGCGCATTGCCGCGCAGCACCAGCGGCGTGGTCGGACCGACCGCGAGACCGCTCGACACGCGCTCGCCACGCGGCAGCGCTTCGAGCGCGCGGTTGAGCCAGCCGGATTGCACCCGGCCCGGCCCGGCGTAGCCGCTCTCGAGCACGTCCTGGCCGTCGAAATGCGAGCGATCGCGATAGGGCGTCGCGACGGCGTGGATCACCGCAGCATGCTGGGCGCGATACATCCGCGCAAATTCCGGCATCGCCGGATGCAGCGCAAAGAAAGAATCGAGCATCGGCGCGGGATGCGCGCCGCCCGCCGTGAGCGCGATCGAACCGTGCAGGCCGGCATAATCGGGGTCGCCGACCGGCGCGACGGTCGCGAGCCCGTCGAGCGCACCGCGCAGGATCACCACGACCAGCCGGGGATCGCGCCCATCGGCCGCGCGGGCGAATTTCGGCAAATAGGCCCAGGCCGCGAAGGAGGCGCCGCCGAGCAGAAGACCGCGGCGCGAGGTGAGGAGCTGGTTTTCGACGCAGTCGATCATCATCATCTCCTCTGAATTTCCGGCGACATCAGCAGCAGCGCCAGCGCCTGCTGGCGCGATTCCGCGCGCTCGATGGTTTTGCGCGTTTCGATGGACGCCGCATCGGCCGCGGCGAATTCCAGCAGATCGAGCGGATCGATATTGGGCCCGAGCCGCGCGCCCATCTGAGAGGCGATGTCGAGCCGAAGCTTGATGCCTTCGGGCGCGGCCCAGGCCGCCGCCGTGTCGGGAAAACCGTTCGGCCCGGCCGGTGTCCACAAGGGTTGGCCGAGCAGGTTCAGATTGCCGAGGTAACCACCTGGATCCTCCGGCACGCGCGCGAGCAGCCGGCCGCTCGCGACCAGGAAATCGTAAGGCGAGCGCATCTTGGTCAGCGGCGCCTTCCAGGCTTCGTCGGAATCGACCAACGCTGTGGCCAGCGCCTTGAGGTCGCCATCGGTCCTGACGAAAACATCGCGCAACCGCGCAACCAGCGCCGGCGGCGGATCGTCGGCAACGAAGTGCCGGACGAATTTGGTTGCGATGAAATTCGCGGTCGAGGGATGCCGTGCGATGTCGGCGAGCGCGGCCTCGCCCTGCGCCAGGCCAGTCGGCTCATAGGTTTTACCGAGCAGCAATTGCGGCCCGGGCTGGTGCGCATTGGCATTGAAGGCGAAGGAGCCGGGCGTTCCGAGCTGACCTTTTCGGCCGGCAAAGGTCCAGCCCGTGATGATGCGCGCGAGCGAGGTGACGTCCTCCTGCGTATAGCCGCCGCCGACGCCGAGCGTATGCAGCTCCATGATCTCGCGCGCGAGATTTTCGTTCAGCCCGCGCTTGCGGTTTTGCCCGGCGCGCGAATCCGGTCCGAGCGATTGCTGGTTGTCGAGGAAGAACAGCATCGCCGGATGCTGCTCGACCGCCTTCAGCATGTCGGCGAAGCGCCCGAGCACATGCGGGCGGATCGCCTCGCGCTCGAACGCGCCGGCCCACATCCGTGCCAGCTCGCCCTTGCTCGCGGAGATGCAGAAATGATTGGACCAGAACACGACCAGGCGCTCGGTGAAGCCGCATTCGACCAGCATCGCGCGCTGCAACCGCGCCAGCGCCTCGGCGCGAAAGGTCTTCTGGATGACGTTGAGCGGCTGCGGCGAGGGTTTTGCAGGAGCAGGCGCAACGGCATTGGGCTGCATGCTGCCGGATTTCATCGCTGTGTCGGCGGCAGGTTTGGCGTCGGTCATCTGACCGGCGATCTCGGTCATCACCGTGTTGAGCGAGAGATTGCGCCGCAATTGATTGTCGGGCTTCGGGTCGGCGGGCGGCTGCGGCGCCGGCACCTCGGTCGGCGTGGCGGCCTTCGCCGCCTCACGCGCCTGCTTGACCTGGTCCTGATAGGCGAACGCAGCCTGTCCCAGCTGCGGCGTCGATTGCAGGCCCGGCGCCTCCAGCAGCGCGCCATAAGACCGGGCCAGTTCCGCCTTCACAAAACCTCGGGGATCGGAGGCCGCATTGATGAGATCGCCGGATGCGCCGCCGCGGGCGCCGAAGCCGAAGCGGTTCAGCGCGACGAGGGCGGCTTGCGAATCGCGGGCCATCGATTTGTCCTTCGCACCGTCGTGAAACGCTTTCCGAGCCTATGCGCGGCGCCTAATATACCGCGACACCAGATGAACCCGACATGAAAATGACGGCGAAGCTTCGGCGTAAATCATGACAAATCCGAAAGAATTTCCGTTGCAGGAACCTCGTCGTCTCGCCTGTTCCCGATGCGGCACCGAATTCGGCTGCGACGTCTCGAGCAATTGCTGGTGCGCGGAGGAAACGGCAAAGCTGCCGATGCCGGTCAAGGGCGAGGATTGCCTGTGCCGAGACTGTTTGCGCAAGGCCGCGGCGGAGGCCCGTAGCCCGGATGGAGCGCAAGCGTAATCCGGGAATCTTTCCGCGGGCACGAACCCGGATTTCGCTCCGCTCCATCCGGGCTACGAAGTCTAGATTGGATACCCCGGCGATTTCCGCGCCATGCCGTCGAACGCATCGAGCAGCTTTTCGCGCCAGGCATAAACGGGATCATCGGCTTCGAGCAGCTTGAACGGGCTCACCACGCGCGCCCACTGGAAACCGCCGAACGCGATGTAGTCGGCATAATTCGGCGCGGCGCCGCCGATGAAGGGCTGCTTCTTCAGCGCCTGCCGCATCACCTCCAGCGATTTGCGGAATGCGACGACGCCGGCATCGCGGCTTGCCATCACCTCTTCCAGTGCCTTGCCGCCAAAGCGCGCCTCGCGCGATCGGCGAAAATAGGCGGCATCGACCTCAGCCAGGTTCTTCGGGATGTCGGCGATGATCAATGGGAAGATGCCGCCGACGACCGCAATGTCGCCCCAGGCATTCAGCATGCGCGCCATGGCGCGGCCGCCTTCGCCGCCAAACAGTGATGGCTGGTTTGGAAAATTGTCTTCGAGATAGTTCGCGATCGCCCAGGAATCGACCACGGGCGTGTCGTGATGCAGCAGCACCGGAACCTTCTCCGAACCGTGCGGCGCGATCGTGCTCTTCTCGGTGAAGCGCCAGGGCAGCGATTCCGCCGTCAGCCCCTTATGCGCCAACGCCATCCGGGTGCGCCAGCAATAGGGGCTGAAAGGGCGCGATGCGTCGGTGCCGACGAGTTCGAAGAGTTTGAGCGACATGGTGGGGTTCCGTCATTGCGAGCGCAGCGAAGCAATCCAGGTTGTCGCCGCGGAGACATTCTGGATTGCTTCGCTCGCGCTCGCAATGACGTTGTGGCGTCACCGCCCGTTGGTTCGCAGCAGCCTTTCGCCGTCTTCCGTCACCGCGATGATCAGGCCGATACCGGGCAGCGTCTCGCGCGCGACGAAGCCGCGGTCGGCGGCGTCCTCCCAGATGGTGAGGCGCGGGCACGAGGTCTTCCAGGTCGAGATCACCTCGGCATAGGCGCGCGGCTCGCGCGCGATCCATTCGACGAAGTCCAGCACCAGCGGGTCGGCGTTACAGCTCATTGCAAACCTCCCTTGTCGAAGGCGGCCAGCACCGGCACGCGAAGCAGGAGCCAGCCGCCATAGGCGATGTAATAGCAGGCGACGGTGGTGATCAGCTTGTTCGACCAGGCGATGAACTGCTGGTCGGTCATGGCTTCGAGGAGGCGCCGCGCCAATGTGGTCCCAAGCATCGAGGCGGCGATCGCGACGCCGGCGAGCACGGGATCGAGCGTGGCGGCCTGGTCGATCACGCCGCCGAAATAGATCAGCTTGGTGAAATGGCTGACGAGTTGGCACATCGCTTTCGTCGCGACCTTCTCGCGCCGTCCGAAATTGCCGCCGAGGAAGAAAGTGTCGAGCAGCGGCCCCGACACGCCGGTCATCAGCATCAAGCCCATGCAGACCGTGCCGTAGGCGCTGCCCTGCCAGAGGCGGTCGGGATCGGGCTTGATGGTCGACGGCAGCAGCCGTGCCATGAACGGCGTGATGCCGAGCAGCAGCAGCGCCATCGGCTTGTCCGGCACAAAGCGCGTCAGCGACCAGGCCGCGAGCGCGATGGCGGCGCCGACCATATAGTTCGCGACCGGCCGCCAGCGGATATGCGCACGCCATAGCAGAGCCCGCCAGCCATTCGAGGCCATCTGCGTGATCGCGTGCAGCACCATCGCAGTCGGCAGCGGCATCAGCGCCAACAGCACGCCGATCAGGATCAGTCCGCCCGCCATGCCGAACAGCCCCGACAGGAACGCGGTGCCGACCATCAGCAATCCAAGGGCAGCGATCATGATGGACGTCACGAAGGGGTTCTCCTGTGGTGGTAAGGGACGCAAGCTGTCGCGCTCCCTCGCCCCGTTCTTACGGGGAGAGGGTGGGGTGAGGGGCTGCTTCGGCAATCAAAGTAGTAGTCGGACTCGCGGAGAGTCCCCTTCACCCGGAATTTGCTTTCGCAAATTCCGGCCTCTCCCCGCGTGCGGGGAGAGGCGAAGTGGCACCGCCCCCGCTTCAACAAAATCAGCATGAATTACGCCGATGTTTCTGCCTCGCTTGCCGTTCGCACGCAAACTGAGTTATCTTGGCCTGGCATCAGCTTTCCTGAGGGTCTTTGCATTTGCGGCGGCTGCTCTTTCTCAACGGCATCAAGGCATTCGAGGCGGCGGCGCGGACCGGCAGCTTTGCTGCGGCCGGCGTCGAGCTGAGCGTGTCGGCGGCCGCCGTCAGCCGCATGGTGCATCTGCTGGAAGAGCGGCTCGGTGTCGCGCTGTTCGAGCGCAAGGCCAACAGGCTGGTGCTGACGCAGGCAGGGCGCGCCTATCAGAGCGGGCTGACGCCGATCTTCGATGCGCTCGCGAGCCTCACCGCGCAGGTGACGGCGCCCTCGAGCGTGCGTGTGCTCACCATCGGCGTCGGCCACACTTTTGCGATGCGCTGGCTGATCCCGCGGCTGTCGGAGTTTCGCAACGAGGAGCCCGACATCGAGGTGCGCTTCACCACTGGCGGCGCCGAAGTCCCGTTCGGCGAGGATTGGAGCTGCGGCATCAAGCTCGGCACCGGCGACTGGCCGGGACTGGTGGCCGAGCCGCTGTTCGCCGGCGACCTCACGCTGGTCTGTGTGCCCCGTCTCGCCTCGGGCCTGAAACGCCCGGCCGATCTCAAAGGACCAAGTCTGATCCGCGTCACGCATTCGCCGGAGGACTGGCCGATCTGGCTGAAGGCCGCCGCCCTCCCCCGCATCAACGCCCGCGGGCCGGAGTTCCAGTTCTACGGCCAGGCGCTCCAGGCCGCCGTCGACGGGCTCGGCATCGCCATGGGCATCCGGCCTTATATCGACGACGATCTCGCCGCCGGCCGGCTGATCGCGCCATTCGACCTTTCGGTGCCCAAAGGCATGCGCTGGTACCTGCTCTACCGCAGTTTTCAGACCGAACAGCGCGACTTTGCCGCCTTTCGCCGCTGGATCATGCGGGCGGCGGCGGAACCGGCGGCCCGGCCGCGGCGGACCGGACGCGGCGCCGGACGGAACTAGATTCTTGTTTTGACACGTTTTCTTTTCGCGAACCGGTATCCACTTTGCTCGAAAACGCTCTGGCCCATCACCCTTTCGGGTGAAAAAGCCGGCCGCTTGTGAACCGCTTCACATTTCGAATTCCGCAAACGTGGTCCTCTAACCCTCCGACACGAGAGTATTTGGGGACTACCAATGACGACCATTTACGATGGCTTTGACATCGAATCCTTCGAAGCTGGCAAGGGACTGTGGCACGCCCGGATCCGGCGCGCCGATTTCAGCCCGGTTGCCATCGACGGCGTGCTGTTTCCGGCCATGGAAGTCGGCTTTGCCTGGCCCGATCCCGACGCCGCGATCGCGGACGCCAAGCATCACATCGATCGCTTCCGCCGGCGTTCCGACGACAGCGACGACGAATAGGCCGGCGAGACGGCAACAGGACTGAGCGGCAGCGTGGCGTACCAGGGGGACACCGGTTCATGTCAGTCATCGAATACGAAGACGCTTCCCGGCCAAGAATTTATTCGCGCAAGGTGCTGTCGATATGCCCGGAATGCGACGGCGATCTCACGGTGCTCCGTGTGATCGGCGGCCGCGCCGGCTGCGAGTACTGGACCATGCGCTGCACCGATTGCGGCGGGATCCATCTCGACATTCTCGAGCCGCGTCTGACGGTCGTGGACGGCGAAGGGCCGCTGCCGGCGGCGTAGTCGAAAGGCCTGCTGCCAACCTGCTGTCAGCAGCCTGCGCAGAGACCTACCTTCGCCCTTTTCTGAAGCGCGGACTCGTCCCATATTCGGGGCATGGCGAAGAAACCTGCTCCCCCAAAATCCCCCAAATCCAGCTCACCTAGCAAGACCCCGAACTCGAAGGCACATCGGCCCGATGTGCAGCCGATCGGGCCGGCGCTGGCCGAATTGCTCAATCCCGCGATCAATCGCGGCGATGCCGGGCTTGGATCGGGCACCGGGCTGCAGCCGCCGCCGGACAATTCGCGTGACCGCCGTTCCGGGGGTGAAGCCGCCGCGCATCGCGCGCGGGCCTCGACGCCGAAAGAGTTTCCACAGGATTCAGCGCGACCGATGCCGCTGCGGCCCAATCCGCAGCCGCCGGGCGCCCGAGAAAGTGCCGGCTTCGACGAGGCGCCGCAGGCCAATTACGGAACTGCGGCTACCATTCCGACGCTCGATCCGGAACTGGCGCGGCAACTCGGCCTCCCCACCGAGGAGGACGATGCTGAGGCGCTGGCACGTCCGCCGCGCAGCAAGATGGAGGCGCTCGGCGTCAAGGCCACCGCAGATGCGCTGGAGTCGCTGATCCGCGAGGGCCGGCCGGAGTTCCGAAGGGATGACGGCTCCACCAAAGTGTGGACGCCGCATCGGCCACCGCGCCCGGAAAAGTCCGAAGGCGGCGTGCGCTTCGAACTCAAGTCCGCCTACGAGCCGCGGGGCGATCAGCCGACCGCGATCAAGGAGCTGGTCGAAGGCATCCAGCGCAACGACCGTTCGCAGGTGCTGCTCGGGGTCACGGGCTCGGGCAAGACCTACACCATGGCCCAGGTGATCGAGAAGACGCAGCGCCCCGCCATCATCCTGGCGCCGAACAAGACGCTTGCCGCCCAGCTCTATGGCGAGTTCAAGAGTTTTTTCCCGGACAATGCGGTCGAGTATTTCGTCAGCTATTACGACTACTATCAGCCCGAAGCCTACGTCCCGCGCACCGACACCTACATCGAGAAGGACTCCTCGATCAACGAGCAGATCGACCGCATGCGCCACTCGGCGACGCGCGCGCTGCTTGAACGTGACGACGTCATCATCGTTGCGTCGGTGTCCTGCATCTACGGTATCGGCTCGGTCGAAACCTACACCGCGATGACGTTCGCGCTGAAGAAGGGCGAGCGCATCGACCAGCGCCAGCTGATCGCCGACCTCGTCGCGCTCCAGTACAAGCGCACGCAAGCCGATTTCACCCGCGGCACGTTCCGCGTGCGCGGCGACGTCATCGACATCTTCCCGGCGCACTATGAGGACCGGGCCTGGCGCGTCAATCTGTTCGGCGACACCATCGAGAACATCGAGGAATTCGATCCGCTCACCGGCCACAAGCAGGACGAGCTCGAATTCATCAAGATGTACGCCAACTCGCACTATGTGACGCCGCGCCCGACGCTGGTGCAGGCGATCAAGTCGATCAAATCCGAATTGAAGATGCGGCTCGACCAGCTGCACGACCAGGGCCGCCTGCTCGAAGCGCAGCGGCTGGAGCAGCGTACCACCTTCGACCTGGAGATGATGGAAGCGACAGGAAGCTGCGCCGGCATCGAGAACTATTCGCGCTATCTGACCGGGCGCCTGCCCGGCGAGCCGCCGCCGACGCTGTTCGAATATGTGCCCGACAACGCGCTGGTGTTCGCCGACGAAAGCCACGTTACGGTGCCGCAGATCGGCGGCATGTTCCGCGGCGACTTCCGGCGCAAGGCGACGCTGGCCGAATACGGCTTCCGCCTGCCCTCCTGCATGGACAACCGCCCACTGCGTTTCGAGGAATGGGACATGATGCGGCCGCAGACGGTCGCGGTGTCGGCGACGCCGAGTGCCTGGGAGCTGAACGAAAGCGGCGGCGTGTTCGTCGAGCAGGTCATTCGTCCCACGGGGCTGATCGATCCGCCCGTCAATATCCGCCCCGCCCGCACCCAGGTCGACGATCTCGTCGGCGAGGTGCGCGCCACCGCGCAGGCCGGCTATCGCTCGCTGGTCACCGTGCTGACAAAGCGCATGGCCGAGGACCTCACCGAATATCTGCATGAGCAGGGCATTCGCGTCCGCTACATGCACAGCGATATCGACACGATCGAGCGCATCGAGATCATCCGCGACCTGCGCTTGGGCGCCTTCGACGCGCTGGTCGGCATCAATCTGTTGCGCGAGGGCCTCGATATTCCCGAATGCGCGCTGGTCGCGATCCTCGATGCCGACAAGGAAGGTTTTCTGCGCAGCGAGACCTCGCTGATCCAGACCATCGGCCGCGCCGCGCGCAACGTCGACGGCAAGGTAATCCTCTATGCCGACCAGATGACGGGCTCGATGGAGCGCGCCATCGCCGAAACCAACCGCCGCCGCGAGAAGCAGGTCGAGTACAACACGGAGCATGGCATCACGCCGGAGAGCGTGAAAAAACACATCGGCGACATCCTCAACTCCGTCTACGAGCGCGACCACGTGCTGGTCGAGGTCGGCGGCCACGACATGACCGACGACGTCATCTCGATCGGCCACAACTTTGAAGCCGTGCTCGCCGATCTCGAAACGCGCATGCGCGAGGCCGCCGCCGATCTGAACTTCGAGGAAGCCGCCCGCCTCCGCGACGAAGTCAAGCGCCTGCGCGCCACCGAGCTCGCGGTGGTCGACGACCCCACCGTCAAGCAGCGCACCGTCGCCGGCAAAGCCGGCGCCTATGCCGGCACCAGGAAATACGGCGATGCCGCCAACCTCCCGGTCAGCGCCATGAAGAAAAAGACCGTGAGCTCCGCGCTGAAAGCGAGCGGCGGTGGCAGCGGCTCGAAGGTGCACAAGCCGCATCTCGACGAGATGCACGGCCCGGAATCCCTCCCTTATCGCGAGAGCCAGACGCTGCCGTCAAAGCCGTTCGGCAGCACGAGCCGGATCATCCAGCCGACGGATTCAAGGCAGTCGGGCCCGGAGTTTGGGCCGGCGCCCAAGTCGACGGGTGGGCAGCCGGGAAGGCGCGGGGGGTGGAAGAAGAGGTAGGACTCAGGCGTTCAGACAGAGAACAAGATAGCTCGCCATCCAATCCCACATCGCCCGTAAGTGATCGGGCGATGGAGCGAAGTTTGGAGAATGAACATACCGATTTAGCGTATCGGCTGAAAGCAAGTGGTCGTGCTGAGGAAATTTGCCTAGGAGCTGCGAATACTTTTGGTCGATCTTTCCGTTAGATTCCAAATTCTGGGCGACCTTCAATACTCGCTTTGCGAGATTGTCGTTGTGAGCGATCGTCGCAAGCTTCGTTTGTTCGATGTAATTTTCGGTGGCGAGCTCCACGAGCACTCGAAATAGAACTGAGATGGCGTTCGGATGATCGCTTAGCTTCAAATGAAATTGGAGTTCCTCCCAAATAGCTCGGTGTCTTTGAATTCGCCCTGCCCAAGCAATTGAGTAAGGTGTATTTGGGATAAGTGTATTCCGGGCCTGCGGACGCGCAACACGAGTCGGAGTGGGCTTGGCTACAGTTGCCGGCTTCTGTTCAGATGGCGGCTGCTTAGCAGCCAATGAATTTGCCGATGTTGGCAGAACACCTTCAGTCTCCAGTCTATCCAAATACGCCCGCTTCGCATCGATATCCCAGATATCTCCCAACACTACGTGACGATTTGCGAAATCGTCGGCGATACGGCGTAACGCTCGAATAACAACAGGTTCGTCATGCGTGAATTCAAACTTTCCTCTTGCACCAGAGAATCCAACTCGATTTCTGAAAGCTTCGGCCGAGAGCAACCTATTTAGGTTCGAGCGCGGAACCTTTTTGTGCGGAAGCATGCCTGCTTCCGAAAGGCGTTTTTCGACTTCGTCCGCAGCATTAAAGCCACCTCCCATTCCTGTCCGACCAATGAAGTTAGACTTCATTCGATCGTCCCAAGTGGATTGGCCCACACCTCCCTGGCTACCCGTGTGCCGACGAAACAAGATATCGTCTATTCGGTCGCGATCCGTTTCGATCTGACACTCAACCGCGGACGGAAATTCGCTTTGCCATTTTGCGCGTTGCTCAGTGAAGAATTCTTGCAATTCAACGGTCGGCGCCCGTCGCGGCCGGTCCAGCAGCTTTAGACAGGTCATCCGCCTATTGCCGTCGAAGAGAACATAGAGATCTTGATCCGGAAACACCAACGGCGGCTCGAACACCTGCCCCTGCGCAACGATGTCCTTAGTAAGATTTCGCATGTGAGCTTCGAAATTGTTGAACAGCCAAGCGATTGCGGCCGTCTCATTCTCAAGCTCCCCATGACGGTCGTTAGCTCGATTCACGACGAGCGAATCGAGCGATAGATGCTTGTAGCTCATTGTTTGCTTCCCCCTAGGGAAGCATAAACCGGATCCCTCTCTTAGTTGTACTGAATCATGCATCCACCTTAGGTATGATACAACTCGGTTCGCAGTTTTGCTGCAACGCAAAGTTTCTCATTGAATTCGGCGGTACAGATGGCTCATCAGCCAGATATTTGGACGGGAAGGCGTGCGGCGGGTTTTGTATCGACGCCTGGTCCAACTGTTTGGGCCCAGTCAATCATGGGAAAAGACCTCATCGCCCGGCAGAGGCTTGGACCGCAAATTCAGCCTCTTTTGCGAGGACTTTGCTAAAGCCGTTGGCGCCAGATCCGACGGTGCTGTGAAGCAACAAATACGATTTGCTTTGCCCGAAACATAGGGCGGAAGCAATTGGAATAGACATGCACAGACGGCCATCCTGAACAAGGCAGCAACCCTTGAAATGGGCTTTATTGAAGATAGGCAGCTACCAAATCTACAGGCTGTAGGTCGATCTTAGGGACGTGGCGAGTTGATTGATCGCCTTCAGCAGATATTGAAATTTTCGGATTGAAAGCGACTGGACTCACCCACGCTCGCCGTTACCACCGCCATCACCGACAGCATCAGCACGATCGCGACCAGCGAGGCGGCCGGGTGGGTGCGCCATTCCGTGATCTTGTCGGAGAGCGACAGGGTGCCATCGAAGAAGCCTGGTTCGTAGAGCGTCTTGAATAGCGCGGGGAAACTCGGCCCGAGCGTGACTGCGATGGTCGCGTGAACCAGCGAGGCGAAGGCGACGAAGATGGCGACGCCGGGGTCGCCGACGAGGTCGTGGTTGCCACACAGTTTGAGCAGCAGCGCGGCGGCGGCGAACGTCGGAAAGCTCTGCAGGATCACGGTCAGCGCAAAGCCTTCGAGCGCGTTGCGCAGGCGGGACTTTCTCGCGGCGGCGGTGACGGCCATGGCACGTCTCCCTGATGGCATGCGGATGATGGTAGCCGCATGGGGAGGTGTGCGATGTGAGATGGCTCACGCGGGGGAGCGGTCTGTCTTTACCTCGCCCCGCTTGCGGGGAGAGGTCGAAATCCGCGCTTTGCGGGTTTCGGGTGAGGGGGACTCTCCGCGAGTCGAACTGCCACTGTCTCCGGGGAGAGAGCCCCTCACCCCACCCTCTCCCCGTAAGAACGGGGCGAGGGAGCAGACCGTCGGGGCGGATGGGGTAATGCCTTACAGCTTGCCCTGGCCGTTCGCCTGGCTCTGCTGTTGCTGCTGCTGCTTGCCCTGCTCGTTGGCGTGATGGCGGCCGTAGAGGCAGCCGGCGGCGGCGCCGAGGACGCCGTGATGGCCCGCATAGTGACCGGCGACGCCGCCGACGACGGCGCCCTTGATGCAGCCCTTGGCGTTGGCGGTGGAGGCCGCGCCCAGCATGAGGAGCGCGGCAGTGATGGCAATGAGGGGGGATTTCATGATCGATGTCTCCGGAAGGGGTGTCAGCCTTTCAACGAGCATCGGGGTACCTGAGTTCCACTCATCGTCGCGCGACGAGCCGCGCCAGCCATCTGCGCGCCGAGCTGCGCGAGCTCTGGCAGGCGGCGTGGTCGCTATTCGGAAATCCGCTACAAGGCACCGCACGTCGTGGCCGACGGCGACGATGTCACGACCTGCCTGCACACCCATTTCACCAAACGCAGCAACGGCCGCCTCGTGCAGTTCGACATCGCGGTCTCTCCCACCGGTCCCGGCGCGCGGCCGGGACCGGTAAAATACGGGGTTCTATTACAAATCTCACATTCTGCGCTCACTTGTGCATTGCAAAAACGTGATTTGCGTTTTGGCCGAAATGGCCTATTTGTTCGTATACAAATGAATTGAACAGCCCCTCGGCACCTTACTGTGTATGGGGTTGTTTTCCGTTTTTCTGCAAGCCAGTTTCAGGACGCCCCAAAATGACAGAGCACAGCCTCTGGCGTTTCTCGCGCGCGTTGCATCGCGCGATCAACGACCGGCATTTCGAAGATATCGAAGCCCTGATCGATGAGGACGTCGAATGGGCGATCTATGGCCCGATCGACATGTTTCCGTTCCTCGGCGCGCGCCAGGGCAAGGCGGCCGTGCTGCAGGTCATCCGCCAGCTCGCCGACAATTTCCGCGTCCGCCGCTTCGAGCGCGAGAGCATCATGCTGGGCGTCGATTCGGCGTCCTCGATGCTGCGCTATTCGCTGACCGCATTGGACTCCGACAAGCCGATCAGCTTGCGCGTCGCGCAGTTCGCCCAGTTCCGGGCCGACCGGCTCATCAACATGCGTGTGCTGGTCGACACCTTCGATCTGGTCGAGCAGGCACTCGGCCGCGCCATTCATCTGCCAAAGATGACCGGCGTCGGCTGAGGGGGACACCAACGGGCTCCGCAATGCGGGACCGGTCGATTGATGCTCCCGCGACGTGTTCCGGCCTCCAGCCCCGCCGGACGCCATCGTGGAGATGCTCGTCATCGGGCGCGCGCTTTCCGCGCGGCCCGTTGGTTCGTTATTCTGGATGAGGCGAACGCCATAATTTTGCAACGATAGTTCCGCATTCTGGGCGCGAACTGGGCTCGCGGGCAAGGTAATGGAATTCTCGACAGGTTTTGGCTGGACCCGGCTGCCGCTGGCGGCCGCGTTCATTTTCGGCTCGGTGCTGACGGCCTCCGCGCAGATCATCCCGCCCTTCTCCCCTGCCCCCGCAGCGACCGCGCCTGACGAAGAAGCCGCCGAGACCGCCGACGTCAACGATCCCGACGTGCTCAAAGGCATCGACGTCGACAAGCTCGACTGGAGCCAGCTCGCCATCGACGCCGGCACGCTCAACGACATCATCACCGCCAAGAAGCGCGCACAGGCTGCCGCCAATAACGGCCTGAACTGGTCGACCAACGCCAACGCCAACGGCTCCTCGGCCGTGACCGTGAAGCAGTCGGTCACGTCGTTCTGGGACACCCGCATCGGCGCCGACATGACGGTGGCAAAAGAGCCGACCACGATGTCCGAGCTGATGGCGCAGAAGGCCGCCAATGGCGGCAACTTGCCGCAATCCTCCGGCAGCGCCTGGGCCACCGCAACCGCACCGGGCGCGGGCGTCGTCTGGGACAAGACCGCGGTTGAAGCCCGGGTCGATCCCGGCGCCGAGCAGAGCAAGCTCGGGGCGTCGCTGATCAAATCGGTGCCGGTGTCGAACGATTACTCGCTGACGCTCCAGAACGGCTACAGCGTCAACCAGCAGGGCACCACGGCGCTGCCCGGCATTGGCGGCCACATCACCCGCAATTACGAGACCGACCAGTCCGCCAAGGTGACAATCACCGACACCGGCACCAGCATCACCGCCGGCCAGACCATGTCGACCACCGACGACAAATGGCTGCGCAAGGTCGGCGCCGAGCAGAAGCTGTTCGACAACGTCACCGTCTCCGGCTCAGTTGGCGAGACCTCGCAAGGCGCGATCAACAAGAGCCTGACTGCGGGCTTCAGGAAGAGCTGGTGAGGCTTCTTTAGAGTCTGGTAACCATACGCCACGGCAAAACCCCCGAATGGTCCGCCCTTGCCGCAACTCGGCCCCGTTGCGGTCAAAATCGGGCGCCCTGATGCATCGGCCTGACACACGTCGTCGTGCGGGGGACACTCGCGCTGCGCTCAACGCGAATAGGGGAATAACGATGAACGCCATGCGTCCGGAAAAGACCGAGACCACCGCCGAGACCGAGACTGTCGACACCAACCTCGCCGCCGTGACGGAAGTCGAAGCCGGCATCCGCGATTTCGTCCGCAACGACATCGCCTATTTGCGCCGGCCGGCCGCGACCACCACCGATGCGCCGCCGCTCGATCCGAGCGCGGAAGCGACCGTCACCAACGTCAACTCGCTGATCCAGCGCGTCGCCGGCACTTCGCTCGCCGAGATCGAGAATCTGATCTCCGAGCTCGAGAGCCTGCGCGACCTGCTCCATGCCGAAGGCCAGCGCGTCCAGCGCGAGATCTCGGGCTACGCCCAGCTCAGCCAGGCCGCGATGAAGTCGACCCGCATGATCGCCGACAACGTCTCCCAGTGGAAGCGCGCCGCCGACGGCCTGCGCAACAGCTGATCGCTCGTACGAGGCATCACCAGCCGCCGCATTCCGGAAGGGACGCGGCGGTTTTGATTCAAGGGGGGGCGTGACGGACGCGCGCTCCCACGAAAGGTGTCATCACCCGCGAAAGCGGGTGATCCAGTATTCCAGAGACGGCAGTGATTGAACCGAGACGCCGCGGCGTACTGGATGCCCCGGTCAAGCCGGGGCATGACAGCAGGTCCTTGAACCCTCCGCCCATCCCCGGCGACCAATGCCAAGCGCCCGCAGCGCTTACGGCCGGGCCTGGGGACCTTTTCAAATGGAAAGCATTCGGCCCGAGAACACGGACCCGATACCACTGCGGCCGGCGCCGAACCAGTTCGGGACCATCATGCTGCGCTTTGTCGGGCTGCTGGCGGTTGCGATCGCGATCTTGGCGTTCGTCTATAGCCGCTGAGGGTGGAGGCCGCGTCGCGGCCCCGCGCGGAGGCCACTTCGTGGCCCCGCGGAGTTAACAATCTCTTAACGGCTCGCTTCGACCGTCGAGGCTTCCAGGGTGTAGGCGCCGTCGGCGTAACCCTTCACCACCATGCCGGCAACCAGCATCACGGCCAGCGTCGCGGTAGCGAAGATAAATCCGACCAGTTTGAGTGCGCCGCGGTCTGCCATTGTGCTCGTCCCCTGTACTCTGCCCAGTTCGTTCAAATAGACAGCGACAGGTTCATAATTGGTTAGCAACTCGATGGTTCCGGTTAACTGCTTCGCAAGGTCCGGCCATCTCGGGGAGGCTTATGGCAGCGGCCCGGAATCGCGTCCATAGCGCGCGGGCAACACTTGCGCGCCGATTTTGGCCGTTCATGCTGGAACTGGTCTAATCGCCTTCCGCATCGGCACGAAGGCGCTAGCCGTGATGGAATAGACCTCCTCGCCGCGCTGGTTGGTGCCGGTGGTGCGCGCTGTCAGAATGCCCCAGCCGGGGCGTGAGCCGGAGGCGCGCTTGTCGATGACGACGTTGGCATAAGCGATGGTGTCGCCGGCGAGCACCGGCTTGATCCAGCGCAGATCGCGAAAGCCCGGTGACGGCCCCCATACGGCGACCTCCTCGCCACGCGCTGTGGCTTCGCGCGCCAGGCGCTGGCCGTCCGCGACAAGCAAACTCATGCAGGCCGAGCCGACATGCCAGCCGGACGCCGCGAGCCCGCCGAACAGCGAGTTCTTGCCTTCCTCCTCGTCGAGGTGGAAGCGCTGCGGATCGAACTTGGCCGCGAAGGTCTTGATGGACAGGGCCGTGAAATTGTAGGTGCCGATCTCGCGGCGATGGCCGATCTCGATGTCTTCGAAGAACGGCATCAGACCGCTCCCTCACGACGCTCGATCAGGATCGGCGAGGTCATCTCGCACAGCGCTTCGCCCCTGGCGTTGCGCATGGTGCATTTGAACTTGACGATGCCGAGGCCTGGCCTGCTCTTCGAGGTGCGTGCCTCGACGACGTCGACGTCGAGCATGAGGTCGTCGCCGGGCCGCAACGGAGACAGCCAGCGCACCTCATCGACACCAGGGGATCCCAGTGATGCGGCTCGGGCAATAAAACCGTCGGCCATCATCCGCATCATCAGCGAACAGAGATGCCAGCCCGAGCCGGACAGGCCGCGCAGCATGCTCTTGCCGGCGGCCTCCTCATCGAGATGCATCGGCTGCGGATCGAACTCGGCGGCGAACGCCATGATCTCGTCGCGGGTAACGTGGCGCGGGCCAAACGTTCCATACCGGCCGGTCGGGAAATCTTCGAAGGTCAGGGTCATCTTGGCAAAGCTTTGCGGGAAGGACAGATTGTGGCCCCACTTTGCGGCAATCTCAACCCGCCGGTCCGCATGGCTCGTGCTACATTCGGCGAGTCGGCCGGACCTGCCTCATTGTCGGATTGACGCGGCCGGGGGCGCGATTTGCCGGGGGAGAGCGATGTTTTCATTCAGCGACCTGTTTCAATGGGACCGCTTCATCACGCCGACGATCATCAAGACCTTCTACTGGCTGGTGATCGGGGTGATCTGCCTGTTCGGACTCTCCGGAATCTTCGCCGGCCTCACCGCAATGGCGATCAGCCCGTTCGCCGGCTTTCTGGTCGTGCTGGAATCGATCGCAGGCGTCGTCGTGGGCGTGGTGTTCTCGCGGATCGCCGCGGAATTAATCCTGATCGTGTTCCGCATCAACGAACATCTCGGCGCGATCAGGGACCAGGGCGGCGGGGTACGGTAGCCCGTCATTGCGAGGAGCGAAGCGACGAAGCAATCCAGACGTCACCGCGGAAACAGTCTGGATTGCTTCGCTCCGCTCGCAATGACGGGGAGGAAAGACCTTACGTATTAAACCGGAAATGCATCACGTCGCCGTCGGCGACGACGTATTCCTTGCCTTCGAGCCGCAGCTTGCCGGCATCGCGGGCGCCGGCTTCACCGTTCAGCGCCACGTAGTCCTCATACGCAATGGTCTCGGCGCGGATGAAGCCTTTTTCGAAATCGGTGTGGATCACGCCCGCCGCGCCCGGCGCCTTGGTGCCGCGATAGATGGTCCAGGCACGCGCTTCCTTCGGGCCCACCGTGAAATAAGTGATGAGGTCGAGCAGCGTGTAGCCGGCGCGGATCAGGCGGTCGAGGCCGGCCTCTTCCAGGCCCAGCGTCTCCAGGAAGTCGGCGCGCTCGTCCCGTGAGATGGTCGCGATCTCGGATTCGATCTTGGCGGAGATGACGACGGCGATGGCGCCTTCCTTGGTGGCCTGGTCCTGCACGGCCTGCGAGAACGAATTGCCTGTCGCGGCCGAGCCTTCCTCCACGTTGCAGACATAGAGCACCGGCTTCGACGACAGCAGGCCGAGCATCCCGAACGCGCGCTCCTCCTCGGCCTTGCGCTCGACCAGTCGCGCGGGCTTGCCTTCGCGCAGCAGCACCAGCGTGCGGTTGACGAGGTCGAGCTGCTCCTTGGCGTCCTTATCGTTGCCCTTGGCCTTCTTGGAGAGGTTGTCGACGCGCTTCTCGAGGCTGTCGAGGTCGGCGAGCATCAACTCGGTCTCGATGGTCTCGATGTCGGCGAGCGGGGCGATCTTGCCCTCGACATGGGTAATGTCGGAATCTTCAAAGCAGCGCACGACATGCGCGATGGCGTCGACCTCGCGGATGTTGGCCAGGAACTGGTTACCGAGGCCTTCACCCTTGGAGGCACCGCGCACGAGGCCGGCGATGTCGACGAAGGTCAGTCGGGTCGGAATGATCTGCGCCGATTTGGCGATCGCCGACAGCTTGTCGAGCCGCGGATCGGGCACGGCCACCTCGCCGACATTTGGCTCGATGGTACAGAACGGATAGTTCGCGGCCTGCGCCGCGGCTGTCTCGGTCAGCGCATTGAACAAGGTCGACTTGCCGACATTGGGCAACCCGACAATCCCGCATTTGAATCCCACGAGCGTTATTCCTTGCCGTTCTCGTCCTTGGTCAAAAATCCCTTCGCCTGCATCGCGAGATGCACCCTGTTGGCGAAGGTCGCGTCCGTGCCCTTGACGATCAGCGCCGCGTGCTCGGCAACCGCGTCGCAGAGCGTCGTCACCCAGTCGTTGTCGGCCTTGGCGAAGTCCGACAGCACATGGCCGTGCACCATCTCCTTGACGCCGGGATGACCGATGCCGAGCCGCACCCGGCGGTACTCGTTGCCGATATGGGCGGAGATCGAGCGCAAGCCGTTATGCCCGGCAATGCCGCCGCCGATCTTCACCCGCACCTTGCCCGGCGGCAGTTCGAGCTCGTCGTGAAACACCGTGGTGTCGCCCGGTGCGATCTTGAAGAAGCTCGCCGCTTCCTGAACGCTGCGGCCGGAATCGTTCATGTAAGTCGTCGGCTTGAGCAGGATCACGCGCTCAGTGCCGAGCGTGCCCTCCGAGGTCTCGCCCTGAAAACGACGGCGCCATGGTGCGAAACCATGACGCCGCGCAATCTCGTCGACGGCCATGAAGCCGATATTGTGCCGGTTACGTGCGTATTTCGCGCCGGGATTGCCGAGCCCAACAAAGAGTCGCATGACGCGGCGCGCCCCTCGCTCGGCGCGCGATCAGAGACCGCGCGCCAGCCTTGAGAGATTACTTCTTTTTGTCGCCGCCGGCGGGAGCCTTGGCAGCGGGAGCCTTGGCAGCAGCCGCCGGAGCAGCAGCACCCGCAGCCGGAGCCGCAGCGCCAGCCGCCGGAGCAGCCGCAGCAGCACCTGGAGCCGTCGCTGCAGCTGCAGCCTTCTGCTCTTCGGCGTAGCCGGACGGCGGCACGATGGTGACGAGGGTCGCGTCCGCGGAGGTCAGCGCCTTCACGCCGGCCGGCAGCTTGACGTCCGACAGATGCAGCGAGTGACCGATTTCGAGCGAGCCGACGTCAGCCTCGATGAACTGCGGGATGTTCTCGACACCGCACTCGAGCTCGATCGCATGGGCGACGATGTTGACTGCGCCGCCGCGCTTCACGCCGGGCGAACCTTCCGCCTTCACGACATGCAAGGGAACGCTGATGCGGATGGTGGCACCTTCGCCGAGACGCATGAAGTCGACGTGGATCGGGAAGTCCCTGACCGGATCGAGGTGGTAGTCGCGCGGAATCACGCGATGCTTCTTGCCCTCGAGTTCGACGTCGACCAGCGTGGTCAGGAACCGGCCCGCGAGGATGCGCTGGCGCAGTTCACGATCGTCAACCGAGATCGGGAGCGGGGGCTGGTTGTTACCATAGATCACTCCGGGCACTCTCCCGGCGCGACGCTCAGCCCGGGCGGCCCCCTTGCCGCTCTTCGGACGTGCGGTCGCCTTCAATTCCTTGACGGTCGTCGCCATAGTCTAAGTCCTTGTTTTTGCAAAAGTTAATGGGCCGCAGCGCGGCCCATGGCATAGTTCGCAGCAAGCCTCCAGGGGTGCGGGGGCCACGAACTTGGCGGGCTTTTACCCGGAAGATGCGGATATGACAAGGAGAATGGGCGGTGGGCGGCCCGAAGTAGCCCGGATCGAGCGCAGCGAAATTCGGGGTGGTTCCGCGGGCGCAGATCCCGGATTGCGCTGTGCTCCATCCGGGCTACGGACTATCCCTACCCGCCGAGCTTGGCCTCCAGCGCCGCGATGCGCGCCTTCAGGGCCTCGTTCTCCTCGCGCGCCAGGCGGGCCATGTCCTTGACGGCCTCGAACTCCTCGCGCTTGACCAGGTCCATGTCGCGCAGGAATTTTTCGGCCTGGTTGCGCAGCACCGTGTCGAACTCGCGCTTGGCGCCCTGCGCGGCACCGGCGGCATCGTTCATCAGGCGGCCGATCTCGTCGAAAAACCGGTTGGTGGTCTGGGTCATGTCGGTCTCCTGGCGGCCTCGATAAACTTTGCGCGAACTCATCGAAACACAATGGCAATCCGGACACGGCGGTTCAAGGGCCGCATTGCGGTATCCTTGTCATGGCCCGGTTTCCTTGCAATCGTATTCAACGTCCCTGCATAACAAGAATCACAAGGCGGAACGCAAGACATGATCGAACAGCAGATCGCAATTCCCACCAGGGACGGCCACACCGCGACCTTCATCGTTCATCCCGAGCGCGGCGGACCGTTCCCGGTCATCCTGTTCTACATGGACGCGCCGGCGATCCGCGAAGAGCTGCGCGACATGGCACGTCGGCTCGCGACATCGGGCTATTACGTGATGCTGCCGAACCTCTATTACCGTTCCGGCGTGATGGAGCTCGGCGCGCTGCCGGCCGATCCGAACGCGCCGGAGCGCAAGCGCATGTTTGCGCTGATGGGCTCGCTCACGATTCCCATGATCATGAACGACACAAGCGCGCTGCTCACCTATGCCGAAGGCCAGACGGCCGCGAACACCGAGATCATCGGCACCGTCGGCTATTGCATGAGCGGCCGCTACGCGGTGAACGCTGCCACGCATTTCCCCGATCGCGTCAAGGCCGCCGCCTCGGTCTACGGCACGCAGCTTGCGACCGATCAGGACGACAGCCCGCATCTCGCAGCAGCCAAGACCAGGGCCGAGCTCTATTTCGCCTGCGCCGAGACCGACATCTATGCGCCGACCGAGATCATCGAGAAGGTGAAGAAGGGCATGAGCGGCGTGAAGGCCGAGGTCGAGATCTATCCCGGCACTCACCACGGCTTCGCCTTCCCCAAGCGCCCGGTCTATGACCGCGACGCCGCCGAGCGGCATTGGGAGCGTCTGCTGGCGCTCTATCGCCGCAATCTCGTCTAGACACAGAAAGCCCGATGCCTTTTCTGCTCATCGACTTTCCATCGTTCAACCCGATCGCGGTCGCGATTGGACCGTTCGCGATCCGCTGGTATGCGCTGGCCTATATCAGCGGCATCGTCATTGGCTGGCTCTACGCACGCTCGCTCTTGAAGAACGAGCGCCTGTGGGGCGGACCCGCGCCGATGTCGCTGGTACAGATCGACGACTTCATCCTCTGGGTCACGCTCGGCATCATTCTGGGCGGCCGCACCGGCTACGTGCTGTTCTACAATCTGCCCTTCTTCATCGATCATCCCGCCGCAATCGTCAAATTGTGGGAAGGCGGCATGTCATTCCACGGCGGTTTCCTTGGCTGCGTCGTCGCGGTGATGTGGTTTGCCTATCGCAACGGCATCTCGATCCTGTCGCTCGGCGACATCACCACCGCGGTCGCTCCGATCGGGCTGCTGCTCGGGCGGATCGCGAACTTCATCAACGGCGAATTGTGGGGCCGCGCCACCGATGCGAGCCTGCCCTGGGCCATGATCTTCCCTCACGATCCGACGCACCTGCCCCGCCATCCGAGCCAGCTCTATGAAGCGGGTATGGAGGGCGTCCTGCTGTTCATCGTGCTGGCGATCATGATCCGATTCGGCGCTTTGAAACGGCCCGGCATGATCCTCGGTGCCTTCATCCTGATCTATGGGCTGACGCGGATCGCCGGCGAGCATTTTCGCGAACCGGACGTCCAGCTCGGCTTCCTCTGGGGCGGATTAACCATGGGCATGCTGCTGTCGATCCCGATGCTTATCGTCGGAGGTATACTTATTGTATCAGCTGTCAGGCGCGGTGCGCCGAAGCCGCTCGATGCCGTTCATTAGTTCATTTCGAGAAGACAAGCCGTGACCGACCAGCCACTGCTCAACGAGATCAAGGCGCTGATCAAATCCTCAGGCCCCATGCCGGTCTGGCGATACATGGAATCGTGCCTGATGCATCCGCGCCACGGCTATTACGTCTCGCGCGATCCATTGGGACGAGAAGGCGACTTCACCACCGCGCCCGAAGTCAGCCAGATGTTCGGCGAGCTCTTGGGATTGTGGACCGCCTCGGTCTGGAAGCAGATGGGCTCGCCGCAATTCCTGCGGCTGATCGAGATCGGCCCCGGCCGCGGCACCATGATGGCGGACGCGCTGCGCGCACTGCGCGTACTACCGCCGCTCTACCAGGGGCTCAGCGTTCATCTGGTCGAGGTCAATCCGGCGCTGCGCGAGCGGCAGACTGCGACATTGTCGGGCGTGCGCAACAACGTCGCCTGGCACGACAGCATCGACGACGTGCCTGAGGGACCGAGCATCATCCTCGCCAACGAATATTTCGACGTGCTGCCCATCCACCAGATGGTGAAACGCGAGAACGGTTGGCACGAGCGTGTGATCGAGATCGACCCCAACGGCAAGCTTCAGTTCGGCGCGGCATCCGAGCCGACACCGCGCTTCGACGTGCTGCTGCCGCCTTTGGTGCGCGCGGCGCCGGTCGGCGCGGTGTTCGAATGGCGGCCCGATACCGAGATCATGAAGCTCGCCACCCGCGTGCGTGACCAGGATGGCGCGGCGCTGATCATCGATTACGGCCACTTACGCAGCGATGCCGGCGACACCTTCCAGGCGATCGCACGCCACACCTTCACCGATCCACTGAAGGCGCCGGGCCAGGCCGACGTCACTGCCCATGTCGATTTTCAGGCGCTCGCACGCGCTTCTGAGGATGTCGGTGCGCGCGTGCACGGACCGGTGACGCAAGGCGACTTCCTCAAGCGTGTCGGCATCGACACCCGCGCGGCCGCGCTGATGCAGAAGGCGACGCCGGACGTGGCGACCGACATTTCCGTGGCGCTGAAGCGCCTGACCGACACAGGGCGGAGCGGCATGGGCGCGATGTTCAAGGTGCTCGGCATCTCCGAACCGCGGCTGACGGGACTTGCGGGCCTCAGCGATCTCGAACAGGCCGGAGGCAATCGATGACTCTCACTTCGTCGTTGCTCTCGGCGGTGCCGGGCCTGCGCCATTCCTTCTTCACGCGTGAAGGCGGCGTCTCCAGCGGGATCTATTCCGCGCTGAACGGCGGGCTCGGCTCCAACGACGATCAGGCCCTCGTTGCGGAGAACCGCCGCCGCATGGCCGAGCATGTCGGTGTTGCGCCGGAGCGCTTCCTCAGCCTGCATCAGATCCATTCGCCCGACGTCCTCGTCGCCGATGCGCCCTGGCCAGGCGGACCGCGGCCGAAGGGTGATGCGTTGGTGACCAGGACGCCGGGCATCGCGCTCGGCGTCTCGACCGCCGATTGCGGTCCGGTGCTGTTCGTCGATCCCAATGCAGGTGTGATCGGCGGCGCGCATGCCGGCTGGAAGGGCGCGCTCACGGGGGTGCTGGAATCCACGATTCTAGCGATGGAAAAGCTCGGCGCCTCGCGCAGCGGCATCATCGCCGCAATAGGCCCGTTGATCCGGCAGGACAGCTACGAGGTCGGCAACGAGTTCGTCGCGCGCTTCATCGAGGCCGATGCGGACAACGCAATGTTCTTCGTCCCGTCGGTGCGCGAAGGACATGCGATGTTCAACCTCGCCGGCTTCATCCGCAAGCGGCTGGAAGCCGCCGGCATTTTGATGATCGACGATCTCGGCCTCGACACCTACGTGGACGAACGCTTCTTCAGCTATCGCCGCTCGGTGCACCGCAAGGAGCCGGACTACGGCCGCCACATTCACGCGATCGCGCTGGAAGGGTGAACACACAGGCAACGTCGTTTCATTCCGGGGCGATGCACAAGCTTCGCGCCCGTAATGCCCCAGGTCTGTGTCGCCTCTGCCCTAGACCTTAATCGATTTTAACGATATCGCTGCCCTCAATGAGGGAAGCGTCACCCATCTTGCGCCGCGCGGGCTCGCGCGGGCTGGCGGTCATCCTGCTGGCGGCAGCGACCGCGCTGGCCGGCTGCGCCGGCGGCAACGCGCCCGCCAATTCCTACGCGATGGCACCGAGCGCCGGCTCCGGAGCGACGGTCGCTTTCGAATCCATCGACGGGCCGCCGCCGCAGGTGTTCGACCGCATGGTCGGCGTGCTCGATTCCGAATCCAAGCTGCGCAGCCTCTCAATCGTGTCCCGTGAGGGGACGGCCGCCTACCGCGTGCGCAGCTACCTCTCCGCCCAGGTGGTGCGCGGCAAGACCGTGATCGCCTGGGTCTGGGACGTCTACGACGCCAACCAGCAGCGGGCGCTACGCCTTTCCGGCGAGGAACCGACCGCGACCAAGGGCGGCCGTGACCCCTGGCAGGCCGCCGACGACCTCGTGCTGCGGAAGATCGCCCAGGCCGGATTCAGCGGACTTTCCAATATGATCAACGGAGCGCCGGCCGATACGCCGGGGTCGGTTCCAGGCCTGCGCGGGCCGGCCGTAGCCAGCGTGACGCCGGAGGCTCCGGTGGCGGAGATGCCGGCCTCGGCGCTCGGCTATGTCCAGCAATAACCACCGCTAAACCACGGGCCCAGTTATTAGCCAAGCCGTTGGCCCGACTCAGGATTTCGAAGGGAAAACGTAGCATCCCGGGTTGCCATCGCGGCCCTCGGCCTGATATTTCCTCGCCCGTCGTAACCGTGCTGCCAGTGGGTATTTTCTGATGTTGAACGTCGTATCCAGCAAAGCGCGGGAGGAAGCGTCCATGTCGGCCAAGAACGGCTCCATCAAGCTTGTCGCCGGCAACTCCAATCCGGCGCTCGCGCAAGCGATCGCGCAGGGCCTCGACCTGCCGCTGACCAAAGCCGTGGTACGGCGCTTCGCCGACATGGAGATCTTCGTTGAGATCCAGGAGAACGTCCGCGGCTCGGATGCCTTCATCATCCAGTCGACCTCGTTCCCGGCGAACGACCATCTGATGGAACTGCTGATCATCACCGACGCGCTGCGCCGCTCGTCCGCGCACCGCATCACCGCGGTGATCCCGTATTTCGGCTATGCGCGGCAGGACCGGAAATCCGCCTCCCGCACGCCGATCTCGGCCAAGCTCGTCGCCAATCTGATCACGCAGGCCGGCGTCGACCGCGTCATGACGCTCGATCTGCATGCCTTGCAGATCCAGGGCTTCTTCGACATTCCGACCGACAACCTCTACGCAGCGCCACTGATGGTGCGCGACATCAAGGAGAAGTTCGACCTCTCCAGGACGATGGTGATCTCGCCTGACGTCGGCGGCGTGGCTCGCGCGCGCGGCCTCGCCAAGCGCATCAACACCCCGCTCGCGATCGTCGACAAGCGCCGTGAACGCGCGGGCGAGTCCGAGGTCATGAACGTGATCGGCGACGTCGCCGGCTATACCTGTATCCTGGTCGACGACATCGTGGACTCCGGTGGCACGCTGGTGAACGCAGCCGACGCGCTGATCGCCAAGGGTGCCAAGGACGTCTTCGCCTACATCACCCACGGCGTGCTCTCCGGCGGCGCGGCTGCCCGTATCGCGGGCTCCAAGCTGAAAGAGCTCGTCATCACAGACTCGATCCTGCCGACGGATGCGGTGACCAAGGCGCCGAACATCCGCACGTTGCCGATCGCCAGCCTGATCTCCGACGCGATCGCGCGCACCGCGTCGGAAGAGTCGGTCTCGAGCCTGTTCGACTAAGTTAAGTTCCGCAGTGCCGTAGGGTGGGCAAAGGCGCGACGCGCCGTGCCCACCTTTTCTTTTTGGTGGGCACGCTTCGCTTTGCCCACCCTACGGCACCGTCGCCCTGGGCCACAGCGCGCCCTCGCACCCGCGGGTTGTTGCCGGCTGCCGCCCATGACATCATCATGACACCGAGTCATCACTGCCCTCTGGATACCTGATGCCGCGCTGGAAATTTGCTTGGGAAAAACTGTCGGATGACGAGTTGCTCAAGCAGCATCTCTCCAGCCTGCGGGTTACGGTCGAAGGCACCTGGCTCGAGGACTGCGTTGGTACGCTTCACGAAGAGCTCGAAGAGCGGGGCATCCGACTGCGGCCGCATACGTGGATCTCGAGCGAATGGTTCAGTCCGGGAGATGTACCCGGCATCGCGCTCCCCTTCTATCTCGCCCATCCCCGCCTGATGAAGCTCGAGAAGAAGATGATGTTCGACGTCGAGGGCGGAACCTGGCGCGAATGCATGGCCATCCTCCGTCACGAGGCCGGCCACGCGCTGCAGCACGGTTACCAACTGCAGCGCCGGCGGCGCTGGCAGCAGCTATTCGGTCCGTCGTCAAAGCACTATCCGCGCTACTACCGGCCCAACCCGGCAAGCCGGCGTTACGTCCAACATCTCCGTCTCTGGTACGCGCAGAGCCACCCGGACGAGGACTTTGCCGAAACCTTTGCGGTGTGGCTGCGGCCGCGCTCGAACTGGCGGACGCGATATGCCGGCTGGCCGGCGCTGAAGAAGCTCGAATATGTCGATGAGCTGATGGGCGAGATTGCGGGAAAGCGACCGCTGATCACGACGCGGGAACGCGTCGATCCATTGAGCAGGCTCAGCCAGACACTCGAAGACCACTACAAGAAGAAGCAGGCTTTCTACGCCTTCACGCCACCGAAGACTTACGACCGCGACCTCTCCCAGCTGTTTTCCGCCGATCCTCGGCATCATCGGTCCAAACCGGCTTCGAGTCTGATCAGGCGACATCGTGCCCAGATCAGGCAGTTGGTCGCGCGATGGACAGGCGAGAACCAGCTTACACTCGATGCCGTGCTTGACGACATGATCTCCCGCTGCCGCGAGCTCGATCTGCGCGCCGTGGGCTCTGAACAGAAGCTCGTTCTCGATTTCACCGTCCTTGTGACCGCCAAGACGATGCACGCGCTGTTTGGCCCGTCTCGGCGCAAATGGATCGCGCTATGAGACGACTCCGTATTCTCGTGCTGATGCATCCGGACTTCCTGCCTCCGGATTCGACCGACGGATACACCCCGCAGGAGATCAACACCTGGAAAACGGAATACGACGTCGTCAGCACTTTGCGCGCGGCGGGCCATGAGGTCCGCGCACTCGGCGCGCAGGAGGAAATCAGACCGGTCCGCGAAGCGATCGAAGAGTTCAAGCCGCATGTGGCTTTCACGCTGCTGGAGGAATTCCACAACAACGTCGCCTACGACCAGCACATCGCGAGCTATCTCGAGCTGATGAAGGTCCCCTATACCGGGTGCAATCCACGCGGCCTGATCCTCGCACGCGGCAAGGATTTGTCGAAGACGCTGGTGCATCACCGCCGGATTGCGGCACCGGCCTTCGCCGTCTTTCCGATGCGCCGCAAGGTGAAGCGTCCGACGCGTCTCGCGCTGCCGCTGATCGTCAAGAGCCTGAACATGGATGGATCCTTCGGCATCTCGCAGGCATCGATCGTCGATACGGACGAGAAGCTAGCCGAACGAGTTGCCTTCATCCACGAACGGGTCGAATCCGCCGCCATCGCCGAGCAGTTCATCGAGGGGCGAGAGCTGTATGTCGGCGTGCTCGGCAACAACCGGCTGCGCGTGCTGCCGGTCTGGGAGTTGAAATTCGGCAGCATGGGCGGGCGCAGTTCACGCCACATCGCCACGGAGAAAGCCAAGCACGACACCGACTATCAGGAGAAGGTCGGCATCGTCGACGGGCCGGCGAAGGACCTTGCGCCCGAAGTCACCGCGCGCATCCAGCGCGCGGCGAAACGCATCTACCGGGCGCTTGGCCTCGACGGCTATGCGCGCATCGATTTCCGTCTCGCGGCCGACGGCACGCCGTATTTCATCGAAGCCAACCCCAACCCGGAAATCGCCAAGAACCAGGAGTTCGCCACGGCGGCTCAACATGCCGGGCTCAAATACAAGGATCTCCTGCAGCGCATCCTGACCCTCGGGATCAGTCGGGCCAAGGCGGGGGTGTCGCTGGGGTGAGCAAGAACTCAGGCAAAGCCCGGCAACACCACGTCCTTCATCAGCGCGATCATCACAGCGGTCTGCTCCTGGCCGGATCGCTGATAGTTTCCGCAGTGGATCACCACGACGAGATCGCGCGCCGGCATCACGAACAGATATTGGCCGCCCCAGCCGACACCGCCGAGCCAATGCAGGGGCTGCGCCGTGGCGAAATCGCCGATGTACCAGTGATAGCCGTAATCGCGGCCAACCCAGGTCTGGACTACCGGCGTTGTCACGCGCTTCACCCAGTCGGACGGAACGATGGACCTTCCATTCCAGCTGCCACTCGCCAGCATGAGCTGACCAATCTTGACGAGATCGCGCGGCAGGAGGCGCGCGCCTGACGCCGCACGCGGTTCGCCGTCACGGCCAACGGTCCAGTCGGACCGGCCAAAGCCGAGGGGATCGAACAGCACGCGGCGGCAATAGGCCGGCAGGGCTTCGCCAGTGCCCTTGGCAATGAGCCGGCCGAGCAGCGCGGTGGCGCCACCGCAATAGGTCCACTTCACGCCGGGCTCGCCTGCGATCGGACGTTCGAGAATGAACCGATAGCGGTCCGTCGCGGCTTCCATCGCCGTCTCGGCGTTGCGTGGATCGCCGTAAACGATCGCAAGCTCTTCCCATTCGAAGCCGAGCGTCATCGAAAGCACATGGTGGATCGTGATCTTGTCACGGCCGGGCTGCGCGGCAAGATCGGCATATTCCGGAAACTGCGCGTAGAGCTTGACATCCGGTGGCGGCACCTTGCCTTCCGCGAGCGCAATGCCATAGGCGAGACCGACGACGCTCTTGGAAACGGAGCGCAGATCGTGCAGCACGTCGGGGCCAAAGGCGACGTCACCAAGCGGTGCGCCCAGCCGCTCGTCCGAACCTTTCCCGTAATGCTCGAACACGAGCTTGCCGCCCTGGTTGACCAGGAACGCATGCAGACCGGGCACCTTTCCGGCCTGCATGAGCCCGGCGAGGCGCTCCGCGGTATCGGACGATGCGGCAATCGCGGGCACGGCGCGCGGAAGGACGACGCTCGCGCCGACGCCAGCGAGGACATGACGACGGTTGAGATAAGCCATAGCTCGATTCCTCTGGAATGGGGTATTCACAGATATCTTGCAATACATGGTACCTTGCTATATCAGCTCCCTTGAAAGCAGTGTAGTCAAGGAGGAAATGGCCGACTCGTCGAATCAGGTTCAGCTCAAGAAGGGCGCGCTGGAGCTTTGCGTGCTCGCTCTGCTCGCACGCAGCGAGAGCTATGCCTATGAGATCGCGAGCACGCTGTCGGCCGGCGTCGGCATGGGTGAAGGAACGATCTATCCGCTGATGCGGCGCATGCAGGATGACGGGCTGGTCGACACCCGCCTCGAGGAATCCAGCAGCGGCCCGCCGCGCAAATACTATCGGCTGACGGCCGCCGGTCGCGCCGCCTTCACCGCGCAGAAGCGCGAATGGCGAAATTTTTCGGACGCTGTGGATCGGCTGCTCGGAGATACCAGATGAGCCGCGACGACTTCCTTCACATCCTTGCCGATGGGCTCGCGGGGCTGCCCGCAGCAGAGATCGACGACATCCTGTCCGACTACGCCGCCCATTTCGAAGAGGCCCGCGCGTCGGGCCGGACTGAGCAAGAGGTCGCTTCCGCGCTTGGCGACCCCAAACGGCTGGCGCGCGAGCTGCGCGCCGAGACGGGGTTGCGCCGATGGGAGAACCATCACTCCTTCCGCAACTCCACGACCGCGCTGTTTGCGCTCAGTGGCCTCGCCGTGGTCGACATCGTCCTGCTGCTGCCGCTGCTGCTTGTCGTCTTGCTGATCCTGCTCGTGATCGCCTTCGTGATGTGCGTGCTGGGAATAGTCGGCATCGGATTGCTGATCAGCGTCTACAAGCATTTTGGCGACGGGCACGTCGTCAATCTGATCTTGCGCGGGCTCGCAGGCGTCGCGCTGATGACGACGGGCGCGGGGTTCGCTGCGTTGCTGGCGCTTGGACTCAATGCCGCCGTCCGTTGGCTCGGCGGCTATGCGCGGCTGCACTATCGGCTGCTCAAGCCGGAGCCAAGCGCGCATCCGTAGGGTGGGCAAAGCGCAAGCGTGCCCACCATCTCCATCAATTGGAAAAGATCGTGGGCACGGCGTTTCGCTCCTTTGCCCGCCCTACGAGATCTAACCCGCCTCGGCTTTCGCGCTCACCACATCGGCAAACGACTTGAAGAATTCGCCGGCAAGTTTCGTCGCGGTCGAGTTGATCAAACGCGCACCCAACTGCGCGAGCTTGCCGCCGATCTGCGCGTCGACCTCGTAATGCAGCACCGTGACATCGGCGCCCTCGGACTCCAGCCGCACGAGTGCGCTACCCTTCGCAAAACCGGCGACGCCACCGGAGCCTTCACCCGAGATGCGATAGCTGTTCGGCGGGTCGAAATCGGACAGCGTCACCTTGCCGCTGAACGTCGCCTTCACCGGGCCGACCTTGAAGACCACAGTGGCAGTCATCTCGTTCGGCGCGGTCACATCGAGCGACTGGCAGCCGGGGATGCACTGCTTCAGCACTGCGGGATCGTTCAGCGCCGCCCACACCTGTTCACGTGTGGCGGGGATGCGCTGGCTGTCGTTCATCTGCATGATCGGTTACTCTCTGCTTGCTGTTTGACTGGCGGCACGCTGGCCGCGGCGCCGTTCCCTGGTGATCTCCGCGAGGATAGACATCGCGATCTCTTCCGGCGTGATGGCGCCGAGATCGAGCCCGGCTGGCGCCTTGAAATCATCGATCGCCGCGGTGCTGGCACCTTCCGCGATCAGTTTTGCCCGGAGCGAGGCCATCTTGCGGCGGCTGCCGACGAAGGCGTGATACTCAGCCCTGGTCGCGACCGCCGCGCGCAGGGCTGCTTCGTCGCCCTTGCCTTGCGTCGCAACCACGACAAAACGTTTGGCGTCATTGAGCTCGCCGAGCTGGTAGCTGTCGATAATCGCATCGGCCTCCGGCTGCGCGGTGAGATCGGCGGCAGGCGCGGCGAGCGTGACGTGATAGCCGAGCACGCGCGCCTGTGCGGCGAGCGACAGCGCCACCGGGCTTGCGCCGAGAATGACCAGCGAGGGATGCGGCAGTACCGGCTCGACAAAAATGTCCATCGTGCCCTTGCTCGGGCACATGTTGCTGGCGAAGCGAATGCCGTCGCGGCTCTCGCCCGCGCTGACGCCGAGTTCGGCCAGCAAATTTTCCGGCTGCACCGACACCATGCGCGGCTCGCCGTCGGCGAGCGCCTCGCGCGCCGCCTTCAGCACCGCGCCCTTGGCGCAGCCGCCGCCGATCCAACCCGCGACGATGGTGCCGTCGGCCGCGATGATCGCCTTGGCGCCAGCCTTCGCCGCGGTCACCGACACCGTTCGCACCACCGTCGCGAGCACGAAGGCACGCTCGGCGGCCTTCATCTGCGCCACGAGATCCAGCACTTCGACATGAGCGGTCATCGCAACATCCCTCAGAGCCTGGCCAGATAGGGTTCGAGCGCGCGCAGGCTTTGCAGCGAATTCGCGGGCGCATAGAGATCGACATGCGGCAACGCTGCTTTGATGCCCCGCGCCTCCGGCGCGTAGCCGTCCCAGGCCATCATCGGGTTGAGCCAGACGATGCGGCGGCAGCGGC
The DNA here is from genome assembly GCF_040549385.1 of Bradyrhizobium sp. LB11.1. Classification (NCBI taxonomy): domain Bacteria; kingdom Pseudomonadati; phylum Pseudomonadota; class Alphaproteobacteria; order Hyphomicrobiales; family Nitrobacteraceae; genus Bradyrhizobium; species Bradyrhizobium sp. LB11.1. The sequence continues at coordinate 87,493 of NZ_JBEPTH010000016.1, forward strand.
GATGTAGCGCCGCCATTTCGCGGCCGAGCAGCGCGGCATCGCCGGTCTCGTAACCATCGGACACGATCATCACGCAGCTGCGAGAATGGATGACGCGCGAAGCGTGCCAGCGGTTGAAGGTCTGCAGGCTCTCGCCGATCTTCGTGCCGCCGCCCGCGCCCTGCGCCATGATCGAAAGCCGGTCGAGCGCCCGCCCCGCATCTTTCTCCTTCATCGCATCGGAAACATGGGCGAGCCGCGTGTGAAACAGGAACGCCTCGGCCTCGCGAAACTGATCGAGCACGCCGTGGATGAAGCGCAGGAACACGGAGGTGTACATGCTCATCGAACCCGAGGCATCGAGCAGAACGACGAGCCGCAGCGGCTTGTCCTTGCGCTGGCGCTTCACGAGTGCGATCGGCACGCCGCCATGGCTGATGTTGCGATGGATGGTGCGGCGGAGATCGAGCCGATAGCCGCGGCGGCGCGCCAGATCACGCCGGGTCAGCCGCACACGCATCGATTTGGCGAGCTGTGCCGCGGCTTCATGGGCCTGTGCGACCTGATCGGGATCGCTGAGCTTTCGGAAATCGACTTCAGCAAGATTGTCCGCGCGCGAAGCGCCTTCCATGCGACCCTCGCCGGAACGGCCCTCCGGCGCATCATCGGACGACGGAAGCTGATCGGTGGCCAGTTGGTTGCCGCCTTGCTCCGCGGTTGTGTCCTGCAAGCTCTTCAGCGACGGATTGCTGGCGCCCGGCGCCGAACCAATGGTGCGGGAGCGAGAGCGCAGGCGCTTACCCAGCCAGAACGCATCGAAGAGCCCGTCGAATTTTTCCCAGTCGGATTTGCGTGCCGAAAACAGATGCTTGAACGCTGTGCGCAGCAGGCCGGGTCGCGCCGCATAGCCTGACGACATCAGCATTGCGGCATCCTGCCCTTCGGCGAGCCCCACGCGAAAGCCGGCATCGCGCAAGGTGCGCAGGAACGCGGCAAGCTTCGCGGAGACGAGGCGGGAGACCTCACTGAGATCGTCATATCCGGGGCTGGAACCGCAGCAGCTCATGCGACCTTCCCCAGCAGGCGTTGCGTCACCTCGGGTGTCACGCGGGCGCGGTCCTCGTGAGTCTTTAGCAGGCAGACCAGCGTCTCATGCACCATCTCGGGCGCGTCGTGGAGATCGCGCACGTCGAGACCGACGAGCGCCGCCGCCCAGTCAAGCGTCTCCGCGACTCCCGGGACTTTGCGCAGCTCCTCCCTGCGCACGCCTTCGACCATGCGCGCGATCTGGAGCGACAATGACGGGCTCGCACCCGCGACCCGCGCCAGGATGATCCGGGTCTCGCGGTCGACGTTGGGATAATCGACGTAATGATAGAGGCAGCGCCGGCGCAGCGCGTCTGACAGCTCGCGCGTTCCGTTCGAGGTCAGTACGACATGCGGGATGGTGATTGCGGAAATGGTGCCGAGCTCGGGGATCGAGACCTGGAAATCGGACAATAGCTCCAGCAGGAACGCCTCGAACTCGTCGTCGGCGCGGTCGATCTCGTCGATCAGCAGCACCGGCGCCTTCGGCCGGCGGATCGCCGCGAGCAACGGACGCTCCAGCAAATATTTCTCCGAGAAGACCTGGTCTTCGATGCTCTCAGCGCCGCGATGGGCCTGAATCGCCAACAACTGGCGCTGATAATTCCACTCGTAAAGTGCCGAGGACTGGTCGAGCCCCTCATAGCATTGCAGCCGGATCAGCTCGGTCGCATGCACTTTAGCGAGCGCCTTCGCCACCTCGGTCTTGCCGACACCCGCCTCGCCTTCCAGCAGCAGCGGACGCCGCAGCAATTGCATCAGCGAGATCGCGGTCGCGAGATCCGCATCGGCGATGTAGCCGGATGCGGCCAAAGCTTGCGCGATCTCGTCACGGCCTTTCATGCTTCCACCCTCTTCTCGTCATTGCGAGGAGCGAAGCGACGAAGCAATCCAGGCTGTTTCCGCGGTGGGATACTGGATTGCTTCGCTTCGCTCGCAATGACGGTCAGATCACGCCACCGCGCCCAGATCCTTCGCCGCCTTCCAGTTGCGCCAGAAATCATGCGGCATCTGGATGTGCTTCGACCCCAGAAACGAGAACGCGTCGTTGACGGCATTGGAGAAGGCCGGCACGCCGCCGACATTCGGGCTCTCGCCGACGCCCTTGGCGCCGATCGGGTGATGCGGCGACGGGGTGACGGTGAAGTCGGTCTCCCAATGAGGGGTCTCGACCGCGGTCGGCATGAAGAAGTCCATGAACGAGCCGGTGACGACGTTGCCGACCTCGTCGTAGCGGATCTCCTGGCCCATCGCGATAGCGAAGGCTTCGGTGAGGCCGCCATGAACCTGGCCCTCGATGATCATCGGATTGATGCGCGTGCCGCAATCGTCGAGCGCGTAGAAGCGCCGGACCTTGTACACGCCGGTATCGACATCGATTTCCATCACGCAGAGATAGGCGCCGAACGGATAAGTCATGTTGGGCGGGTCGTAGTAACTCACCGCCTCAAGCCCCGGCTCCATGCCCGGCGGCACCGAGTTGTACGCTGCCCAGCAAATATCCTTCATCGACATGAATTTTTCCGGCAAGCCTCGCACCCGGAAACCGTCAATGTCGAATTCGAGATCGTCCTCGTGGACCTCCAGCTTATAGGCCGCGATCATCTGCGCCTTGGCCTTGATCTTTCGCGCCGCCATGGCGATTGCGGCACCCGCCACCGGCGTGGAGCGCGAACCGTAGGTGCCGAGCCCGTAGGGCGCGGTGTCGGTGTTGCCCTCCTCGACCATGATGTTGTCGGCGGGAATGCCGATCTCGGTCGCGATGATCTGGGCCCAAGTGGTCTCGTGGCCCTGGCCCTGACTCTTGCTGCCCACGCGCGCGATGCCCGCTCCGGTCGGATGCATGCGGATCTCGCAAGAATCGAACATCGCGATGCCGAGGATGTCGCAGTTCTTCGACGGGCCCGCACCGACGATCTCGGTGAAGAAGGAGATGCCGAGGCCCATGATGTCGCGGGTCTCGCCGCGGGCGAACGCGGCCCGCTTCTCTGCCTGCTCCTTCCGGAGCGCGGCGTAGCCTGTCGTCTCCATCATCTTGCGCATGGCGGTGTGGTAGTCGCCGGAATCGTATTCCCAGCCCAGCGCCGAGTGATACGGAAACTGCTCCGGCTTGATGAAGTTCTTCAGCCGCAGCTCCGCCGGATCCATGTTGAGCTTCTGGGCCAGAATATCCATGGCCCGCTCGATGCAGTAGGCCGCCTCCGTGACGCGGAACGAGCAACGGTAGGCGACGCCGCCCGGGGCCTTGTTGGTGTAGACGCCATCGACGGCCAGATGCGCGGTCGGGAAGTCGTAGGAGCCGGTGACGATGTTGAAGAAGCCGGCCGGCCATTTCGACGGGTCGGCGCAGGCGTCGAACGCGCCGTGATCGGCGAGCACGTGGACGCGCAGGCCCGTGACCTTGCCGTCCTTGGTCGCAGCGATCTCGGTGGTCATGTGGTAATCGCGCGCGAATGAGGTCGCGGTGAGGTTCTCGATGCGGTCCTCGACCCATTTCACCGGCTTCCCGGTGACGATGGAGGCCACCGCCGCGCAGATATAGCCGGGATAGGCCCCAACCTTGTTGCCGAAGCCGCCGCCGATATCGGGCGCGATGACGTGGATCTTGTGCTCCGGCAGCTTTGCGATCAGCGCCACCACGGTGCGGATCACGTGCGGGGCCTGGAAGGTGCCGTAGATCGTCAGCTCGCCCTTGATCTTGTCGAAGGAGCAGACGCACTGGCAGGTCTCCAGCGGAGACGGGTGGGTGCGGTGGTAGGAGATCATCTCCTTGATCGTCACCTCAGCCTTGGTGAAGGCCGCGTCGGTCAGCTCCTTGTCGCCGACGGTCCACTCGAAAATGTGGTTGTCGTGCTTGCGCGGGCCATGCGCGCCGGACATCTTGCCGACGAGGTCTTCGCGCAGCACCGGAGCGTCCTTGTCCATCGATTTGAAGGGGTCCACCAGCGGCGGCAGCGCCTCGTATTCGACGATCACCTTGTTGATGCCGTCATCGGCCGCATAGCGGTCGGTGGCGACGACGAAGGCGACCTCCTGGTTCTGGAACAGCACCTTGCCGTCGGCCAAAACCATCTGCACGTCGCCGGCCAAGGTCGGCATCCAGGCGAGGTTGACGGTCTTCAGCGTCTCGGCAGTGATGACCGCGAGCACACCCGGAACCTTCAGCGCCTCGCTGTCGTCGATCTTCTTGACGCGCGCATGCGGGTGCGGTGAACGGACGAAATCGCCATGCAGCATGCCGGGCAGCTTGACGTCATCGACGTAATTGCCCCTGCCCTGGGTGAAGCGGATGTCCTCGACGCGCTTGCGCTTGCAGCCCATGCCTTCGAGTGCGGCGGTGCGTTGTTCCCGCGTGGGAGTGAGGTCATTCATTCTGCGGCCTCCTGAAATTCCACGCCATTGATCTTGGCGGCGGCGTATTGAATGGCTTTGACGATGTTCTGGTAACCGGTGCAGCGGCAGATGTTGCCGGAGATGCCCATGCGTATCTCGGGCTCGCTCGGGGAGGGATTTTCCTTCAGCAACCGATGCGCACGGACAATCATGCCGGGCGTACAGAAGCCGCATTGCAGACCGTGCATCATGCGAAAACCTTCCTGCAGCGCGGACAGCGTGCCGTCGGCATTGGCCATGCCTTCGACCGTGATGATGTCACTACCTTCCGCCTGCACTGCAAACATGGTGCAGGACTTCACCGACATGCCGTCGATATCGACGGCGCAGGCGCCGCAATGCGTGGTCTCGCAGCCGATGTGGGTGCCGGTCATCTGCAGATTCTCGCGGATGAAATGCACCAGCAGCGTACGCGGCTCGACGAGGCCTTCGACCTCGGCGCCGTTCACCTTCATGGTGACGTGTGTTTTGGCCATCGATCCCCTCCCTTACTTCGCGACGGAAGCGGCGCGCTGAAGCGCCCGCGCCACCATGATGCCGCCGACGTGTTTGCGGTATTCGACCGGCCCGCGCGCATCCGCCGCCGGCGCCATGATCGCCGAGGCCGCTGCAGCCGCTTTCTTCAACGTGGCGGCATCGAGGCTCGTGCCGATCACGGCTTTCGCAGCGTCAGCGGCGAGTAGCGGCGTCTCATGGACATTGGTGAGACCAATCGAGCAGCTCGCGACCTTGCCGCTGGACATGCTCAGCACGACGGCGGCTGCCGCGGTCGCGTAGTCGCCAACCTTGCGCTTGAGTTTTTCGTAGGCGTAGCCGTGGCCCGCCGCCGGCACAGGGACCGAGACGGAGGTGAGGATCTCGCCGGGCTCGAGCGCTGTGAAATAGGCACCCTGGTAGAAGTCCGCCGCCGGAACGTCACGGGCGCCGCCAGCGCCTTCGAGGCGGTAGGTCGCCCCCAGCGTCATCATCAGCGCCGGCATGTCGTTGCCGGGATCGCCATTGGCGACATTGCCGCCGATTGTGCCGCAATAGCGCACTTGCGGGTCGGCGATCAGCAGGGCCGCCTCATGCAGGATCGGCATCGCCTTCGCGACCTCGTCGGAGGCCAGCAGTTCGTGCTGGGTGGTCATCGCACCGATGACGAGATTGTTGCCGTTGCGGCTGATGCCCTTCAGGGCGGCGATGCCGTGCAAATCGATCAGATGGGCGGGGGTGGCGAGCCGGAGCTTCATCATCGGCACCAGGCTGTGCCCGCCGGCCAGTGGCCGCGCGTCCTCGCCGAGATCGACCAAGAGTTTGACGGCATCGGCGACACTCGCCGGCCGGTGATAGCTGAATGAGCCTGGGATCATCATCTCCTCCTCGTCGTCCTTTGCGCGTGACGGCGCGGACGTTGGTGGGGACGGTCACTCCCGGCGGGGCCAGCCGCAATCATTCGGGCACGGAACAGCGAATTTCGCACGAAGTACGGCGAGGAACGCACGAATTGCGTCAGGGGTGGGGACCCTTCACCTCGCCCCGCTTGCGGGGGAGCGAGAGACCGTTACGCCTGCCGCCTGTTCACCAGCCCTAGCCGGGCCTTCACCTCGGCGATCTTGGCCCGGCTCACCGGGACCCGGTGCGGCGATGGGCCGTCGAGCTCGAGCACGGCACCGTCGCCCTCTTTCCGGACCAAGGCGACATGGGGGATGGCGACGATATGGCTGCGGTGGACCCGCAGGAACAGTGAGGGATCGAGCTGCGCCTCGGCCTCCGAGATCGACCATGGGCACATCCGCTCCCGGGTGCCGTCATGGACGCGGGTGTAATGCGCATCGGCGCGAACGCTGCGGACATTGGCCGTCTCAATAAAGTGCGTGCCGTCGGCACTCTCGACCGGCAGCCGGGGAGCCGGCGCACGGGGCGGCTGGCCGAGTCCGCCGAGCGGCGCCATCGGCCGCGGAGGTGCGGCGAGTGCGGCAATCGGTTCGGCGACGGCCGGAGCGACCGGCGGGGCAACCGGATCGGCGGCAACGACGGCCGCGATCTGCCGGCGTTGATCGGGGACGAGCGACAGCAGGAAGCCGGCCGCGATCACGAAGCACAGCACGGCCACGATGATCGAGAGGATTTGCTGCGACGCGGCAAGGCCGCCGCCGGCATGGTGATGCGCCGCGCCGGTCAGCGGCTCGAAATGCATGCCGAGCATCGCGGTGTAGTGCATGCCGGAGACGGCAATGCCGAAAACAATGGAGCTGACGATCAGCCGAACGCCTTCCTGCTGCGCCAGGAAGGCGCGCAGGCCGCCATAGGCCGTGACGATTGCCACGACGACCGACAGGAGAACCATGATCGGGTCGTGCACGATGCCGAACGGGCCAGCCAGCCCATGAATTCCGACATAATGCATGCTGGCGATGCCGACGCCGAGCAGCACGGCCGACGACGCCACTCGCTTCAAGCTGGGCTCGCCGATCGAGACAAAGAAAAGCGAGATGCCGACCACCAGCGCGCAGATCAGGAACGAGATGATGGTAGGGAGCACCAGATAGACTGTGTCCGGCGGCAGCGGTGCAGCCAGCATTCCGACGAAATGCATGGTCCAGATGCCGATGGCGAGAAACGCCGCGGCGCCCGCGAGCAGCATGCGGTTACTGACGCCGGGCGTGTTGCGGATGCGAGCAGCAAGCGCAAAGCCGGTATAGCCACCCAGACTCGCGATCGCCACGGAGAGCGCGACGAGATAGGGATCGTGTCCTTCGAACATGATCTTGTCAGCCGCCCGTCTCCACGGCACGGCCTCCTCCCGCAGCCGACTTTATAGGGACGGCGGCGGGATTGACAATCAGCGGCGTGTGAAGAGCCCAAAGAGCCTCATGGTGAGGAGGCGCGCAAGCGCCGTCTCGAACCATGTAGGCCCCACTGTGGCCTTCGTCCTTCGAGACGCGCTACGCGCTCCTCAGGATGAGGAGCGCGAGTTTTTGCGGCCTCTACACAATTCCCGCCGCAACCTGGCCGCGCAGGCGCTCAAGGCCGTGTAATGTCTCCGCGCAGGCTGCCGCGACCTCGACGCCCTTGATCGCAAAGTGCCTGCGGAAGAAATCATAGTGCACTTCGGTCTCGTGGAACTGCTGCGGCGTCAGCACTGCGGAGAACACCGGCACCTCGGTGCGGAGCTGCACGTCCATCAGCGCCTTGATCACGGTGTCGGCGACGAACTCGTGCCGATAGATGCCACCGTCAACGACCAGGCCCGCCGCGACGATCGCGGTGTAGCGCCGCGTTTTGGCGAGGACCTGTGCGTGCAATGGGATTTCGAACGAACCCGGCACCTCGAACACGTCGACATGGGTGAGGTGGCGCGCCTCGGCCTCCTTCACAAAGGCGATGCGGGCTTCCTCGACCACGTCACGGTGCCAGCAGGCCTGCACGAAGGCCACCCGCTGCGGTTTTGCAAAGCGCGGATGCTCGATCGCCGGCGGATCAACTGGAACCGGCGGCTGGGTTGTCTGGGACGTTTCGGTTTGGGGATCTTGCATCATCTGATTCATGGCTTTCCTTCAAAGGACCAGAATCAGGGCATACGGAACGACAAACAGCCGCATCTTGCGATGCGTCTGCCACCGACCGTTCTCTTTCATCCGGACTTTAACCGTCGGCTTCGGAGTTGCACCGAATCTGCTGACCCTTCCCTTTGGAGAAAATCCTTTTCAGGAAACCCCTTGGGGAAGGCGCTCGCGGGCTTAGGCCTTTCGGCCCTTACCGCCGGTGGGGACTTTCACCCCGCCCTGAGAACATCGGCCGTCCGGAATGAACGGCCTGAGGCGAAATATGACGCCGGTCCGGGGCCGCAGCAAGCGTGTTCCGCAGCAAAAAACGCATGGTCCTATGCTGCTATGGCCGTGCAGCCCTCGGGAGGCGGAATTAACGATTGAGCCGAAGCGGCTCGATCCGATTCCGATTTGTTCTCAAATTAATAATTGTGTCGGAGATGAGCTGTGGACGAACGAGTCCTGGCTTGTGGACGGACTCCGGACCCCGTTGCGCAGATTCCGCAAATCACATCAGTTGATCCGCGACAAGCCCGCGCTGGTCCGAGGGATCGCTAAATCGACTCCGAGGAGATTGCCCTTAACGACGTTAAGGAAGCGCGCGCCGGACCAAGCGCGTGCGTATCAAAGACAAACAAAAAGGCAAGAGGTCGAGACGGCATGTCCCTGCTCGAAGGCACTATCGATTCCAAAAGCCATCCGCTCGCGGTGGTCGAGGATATCGCTGCCAGCAACAACTGGCCGTTTGAACGCTCCGGCGAAGACGAACTCACGATTGTCTCGAAGGGACAATGGACCGACTACCAGATCTCCTTCACCTGGATGGGTGAGATCGAGGCGCTGCATCTCGCCTGCGCTTTCGACATGAAGATTCCGGTCGCACGGCGGCCGGAGGTGCAGCGACTGGTTGCCGCGGTCAACGAGCAGCTGTGGGTCGGGCACTTCGACCTGTGGTCCAACACCGGCATGATCATGCACCGCCAGGCGCTGGTGCTGCCGGGCGGGCTGACAGCCTCGACCGCGCAATGCGAAGCCATGCTCGCCGGCGCCATCCACGCCTGCGAACGCTACTTCCCCGCGTTCCAGTTCGTGGTGTGGGCGGGCAAGACCACCGCGCAGGCGATGGACGCGGCAATGTTCGATACGGTGGGCGAGGCTTAAGTCTCGCCTGAAGATAGTGAGGGAGCCACACCTCCCTCCCACCGTCGTCCCGGCGAACGCCGGGACCCATACCTCTTGATTTACATTGTGGCACGCGGCTTGTTGCCACCACCTTCATCCACTAGAACGCCTGAGGTTATGGGTCCCCGCTTTCGCGGGGACGACAGCGAACGTATGGCAACAGCGATGGCGAACAACACTCTCCAAAACATCACCGGCACCATCCTTCTCGCCGGCGCCGGCAAGATGGGCGGCGCGATGCTGACCGGTTGGCTGGCGGGCGGGCTCGATCCGCGCCGCGTCGCGGTGGTCGATCCTTTCATCTCGCCCGAAATCACCGCACTGGCCGCCAAGGGTGTCACGCTCAATCCCGACGTGAAGGCGGCGGGACACGTCGAGACGATGGTCGTCGCGGTGAAGCCGCAGATGTTCCGCGAGGCCGGCGCCAAACTGAAGTCGTACGTGTCCGACAAGACATCCGTGGTCTCGATCATGGCTGGAACCACGATCGCATCGATCGAGGAAGTCTGCGGCGGCGCCGTGGTGCGCGCGATGCCGAACACACCGGCTGCGATCGGCCGCGGCATCACCGTGGCGGTCGCGGCGAAGAATGTCAGCGCCGCACAGCGCGCGGTGGCCGACGCGCTGCTGCGCGCCACCGGCTCGGTCGAATGGGTCGAGGATGAAAGCCTGATGGATGCGGTGACCGCCGTGTCCGGCTCCGGACCCGCTTATGTGTTCCTGCTCGCCGAAGAGCTCGCCCGCGCCGGCGTGGACGCAGGCCTGCCTGAAGCGCTGGCGGCGAAGCTCGCACGCGAAACGGTCGCAGGCTCGGGCGAACTGCTGCACCAGTCGGAGCTTCCCTCCAGCACGTTGCGGCAGAACGTGACTTCGCCCGGCGGCACCACCGCCGCGGCGCTGAGCGTGCTGATGAGCGAGCCCGGCTTGCGCGATCTCATGATCCGCGCGATTGCGGCGGCGACGAAGCGGTCGAAGGAATTGGCGAAGTAAGCAGGTGCCGTAGGGTGGGCAAAGCGAAGCGTGCCCACCAACTTCATCGCAATTCAAGAAAGATGGTGGGCACGGCGCTTCGCGCCTTTGCCCACCCTACGAGATCCGGGCTACGCGCCCAACCGCTTGTTGAACATCTCGACATTGACGAGCCCGCGCGCATGGCGGCCTTCGCCGAGCTTGCGCGTGCCTTCGAATGCCTCGACCTCGAAGCGGATCACCCGACGTTCGACCGCGACCACTTTCGCGGTGGTGCGCACCGTCGCGCCGACGAGCGCTGCCGCGAGATGGCGGATGTCGACCTCGGTGCCGACGGTGACCCAGCCGGGCTGAAGCGCGGCGCGGATCGCATCGCCCGACGTCATCTCCATTTCCAGGATCATCATCGGCGTTGCATAGACCATCGGCATGCCGGGCACGAAATGCCCGACCGTGCGCTCGGCCGGCACCACCAGCGTGCGCTCGGCGCTCATGCCGATTGTGATGAAGTCGCGTGCGTCCATGGGGCTTGCTCAGTGTCGTCCCGGACAAGCGAGGCGCAGATCCGGGACCCATTGGCGCTACAGCGCTGCCTACTTCTTCGCAGCCGCGGCGCGCTCCACAAAGGTCTTGCCGCCCTTCATCTTGTGGCGGAGCGGGGCTTCGTTGATCTGGATGACGACGGCATCGGCATCGACGCCGAGGTTCTTCACCAGCGCCTGCGTGATGTCGCGCATCATGCCGGCCTTCTGCTCATCGGTGCGGCCTTCGGCCATGCTGACGGTGATCTCAGGCATTGTCGTCTCCCCTGGCTTTCGTGATGACCGGGCACACCCCGGTCTTTCATGGTGGTGCGCATCAAACAGGACGACGATGCCCGGGACAAGCCCGGGCGTGATGGCCTGCCGGAATGGCTATCCCCACTTTACGTCATGGCGCGCCAGGACCTCGCGCACCCTGGCGACGAGATCGGCTTCGCTGCATGAGAACTGCGCCGGACGCGTCTCGCGCCATTCCTGGTTGGATGCGATCGCGGCGGCGGCCTTGGCGCCTTCGACCAGGTCCTTGATCTGCAGTTCGCCGCGCGCCTTTTCATCCGAGCCCTGGATGATCACGCAAGGGCTGTTGCGACGGTCGGCATATTTGAGCTGGTTGCCCATGTTCTTGGGATTGCCGAGGTAGAGCTCGGCGCGGATGCCGGCGGTGCGCAAGGACGCCACCATCTTCTGATAGTCGGCGACGCGGTCGCGGTCGAACACGGTGACCACGACGGGACCGACTTCGGGCCGCGTGTCGAGCTTGCCGAGCAGCGTCAGCGCGGCCTGGAGCCGCGACACGCCGATCGAGAAGCCCGTCGCCGGCACGGGCTCGCCGCGGAAGCGCGAGACGAGGCCGTCATAGCGTCCACCGCCGCCGACCGAGCCGAAGCGCACGGGACGGCCTTTCTCGTCCTTGGTGTCGAGCAGCAGTTCGACCTCGTAGACCGGACCGGTGTAATATTCGAGGCCGCGCACGACGGATGGATCGATCTTGATGCGGTCGGCACCGTAACCCGACGCCGTGACGAGCTTAGCGATCTCCTCCAGCTCGCTCACGCCGGCCTGACCAATTTCGCTCTTGGCGAGATAGGTTTCTGCCGCGGCAATGGCCTCTTTCCAATCGTCGCGCGGTTTGGTGATGGCGAGAACGACGTCAGCCTCCGCAGCGCTCAGATTGGCGCCTCTGGTGAAGTCGCCCTTGCCTTCTTCACCGCCATCCCATCGTCCGGGACCAAGCAGCCTGCGCACTTCGTCGGCGGAAAACTTGTCGAGTTTGTCGATCGCGCGCAGCACAGTCAGCCTGCGTGCCGCGTTCTCCTCACCCGCGAGACCGATGGCCTCCAACACGCCGTCGAGCACTTTTCGATTGTTCACCTTCACCACGTACTGGCCGCGCGCAACGCCCAGCGCTTCCATCGTGTCGGCGGCCATCATGCAGATCTCGGCATCCGCCGCCGGCGTCGCCGAACCAACCGTGTCGGCATCGAACTGCATGAACTGACGGAAGCGGCCGGGGCCGGGCTTCTCGTTGCGGAAGACGTAACCGACGCGATAGCTGCGATAGGGCAGAACCAGCCCGTCGGTCCCGTAGCGCTCGCCGACATAGCGCGCGAGCGGCGCGGTCAGATCGTAGCGCAAGCTGATCCACTGCTCGTCGTCGTCCTGGAACGAGAACACACCTTCGTTCGGGCGGTCCTGGTCGGGCAGGAATTTGCCGAGCGCGTCGGTGTATTCCATCGCCGGCGTCTCCACCGGCTCGAACCCGTAGAGCTCGTAGACGGCGCGGATTTTCTCGACCATCTCGCGCGTCGCCCGGATCGCGGCGGGATCGCGATCCTCGAGCCCACGCGGCAGGCGCGCCTTCAGTTTCTGGGGTTTTTTGGGTTTTTCGGCCATGGGCTGGTTGGTATCAGCGCATGCTCCGGGCGGCAAGCGCCGGTGCTTCCTAACCTCTCCCCGCCCTTCTGCGGGGAGAGGTCGAAATCCGCGATTGCGAATTTCGGGTGAGGGGCATGGCGCGCTACCCGTCGCGAATTCGGAACCTGCGGATCGAAGAGCCCCTCACCCCACCCTCTCCCCGCAAGTGCGGGGCGAGGGAGTGAGAGAGCATACGCACCTCACACGAGGGCCAATCAAAACACCTTGCGGATCCAGCTGTGCGGATCGTTGGTGCGGCCGTACTGGATGTCGACGAGCTGCTTGCGCAGGCCCATGGCGACGGGACCGGCGGCGCCGCCGCTGATCTCGAAGTCGCCGCTCACCGAGCGCACCTTGCCGATCGGCGAGATCACGGCCGCAGTACCGCAGGCGAAGGCTTCCTTGAGCTTTCCGCTGGCCGCATCCTTGCGCCACTGGTCGAGCGAATACGGCTCCTCGCGCACGGTCTTGCCGGCGTCCTTGGCCAGCGCGATGATGGAGTCGCGGGTGATGCCGGGCAGGATGGTGCCGAGCGGCGGCGTCGAGAGCGAGCCGTCCTCGAACACGAAGAACACGTTCATGCCGCCGAGCTCCTCGACGTAGCGGCGCTCGACCGCATCGAGGAAGACGACCTGATCGCAGCCGTGCTGCATCGCTTCGGCCTGTGCGCGCAGGCTCGCCGCGTAATTGCCGCCGCACTTGACGGCGCCGGTGCCGCCGACGGCAGCGCGCGTGTAATTCTCGGACACCCAGATCGAGACCGGCGCGGGACCGCCCTTGAAATAGGAGCCGACGGGCGAAGCGATCACCGCGAAGATGTATTCCGACGACGGCTTGACGCCGAGGAAGGTCTCGCTCGCGATCATGAAGGGGCGCAGATAGAGGCTGCCCTCGCCGCCCGGCATCCAGGCGCGATCGATGCGCACGACCTGCTCGACCGCCTCGATGAAGACGTCTTCGGGGATCTGCGCCATCGCCATGCGGTCGGCGGAGTCCTTGAAGCGCCGCGCGTTGGCGTCGGGGCGGAACAGGTTCACGCCGCCATCGTCGCGCTTGTAGGCCTTGAGGCCTTCAAAAATTTCCTGGGCGTAGTGCAGAACCGCGCCGGCCGGATCGAGCTGGAAGCTCGCGCGCGCCTCGATGCGCGCCTCGTACCAGCCGCCCTTGGCCTGGTTGTAGCGGACCACCGCCATGTGGTCGGTGAAGACCCGTCCAAAGCCGGGGTCCACCAACTTGGCGACCCGGTCCTTCTCGGAGGTCGGATTGGGTGCGGGCTGGATTTCGAATTTCATGCTCATGTCCTTGGCCTCCCGCTGCCGATGGCGGCGCTGTTCTGGCGCCCGCCTGCCCTGTTGGGCCCGGCTGGCTTGATGTGGTTTCTGGCCGAACCACCGCCAGCCTTGTTACGGCCGGTTTCCGTGGCCAGCATGTCCTCCGAGGACATGCTTTTGCGGAAGGCGGAAGTCCAGTATGTTTTGCCGAAATGCCGCTCGACAATCGCACGGTAGTGCTTCGGCCATCGCCGCCTGTTCGGCAGGCTCCGGCCGCTCTTAGAAATGCCACCCGACGCGAAACGATCTAAAATTTCGTGCGGGCCGATCGTTTTGTAACATTGGACCCAAGATACGTCAATATGCCTGACATAAATTTCGCGACTCCCCCTCAAGACGCTGCCGAGCCACGGCCGGCAGCAGGCGATGGAGGCAATTTGCGCTGGGATATCATCGAGCTGCTGTTCTTCGCCTATCGCGATTTCGTCGGCGATCCTGACCAGGAGCTGGAGGCTTTCGGCTTCGGCCGCGCTCATCACCGGGTCATGCACTTCGTTTATCGCTATCCCGGACTGAAGGTCGCAGACCTCCTCGACGTGCTCCGGATTACCAAGCAATCACTCGGCCGGGTGCTCAAACAGCTGCTGGACGAGGACTATATCGTGCAGAAGACCGGCGACAATGACCGCCGCCAGCGTCTGCTCTATGCGACGCCGAAGGGCGAGGCGCTGGTGCAGAAGCTCGCCGGCCTTCAGACCACACGGATCACAAAGGCGCTTGCCGAGATGGCGCCGCAGGATGCCGAGACCGTCAAACGCTTCCTGCGCGCGATGATCGACCGCGAGGATCCGGACAAGGTGCTGGAGACGATCTTCGCCACCGTCCATCAAGACTCAAAGGAGTGACCGTGCCGCTCGCTGCCACGCTCGCCCGCCCGCCGGCGCAACCGGCCGACGACGCCCCACATTTGCTGCTGGTCGACGACGATCGCCGCATCCGCGATCTCTTGTCGCGCTTCCTCGCGGCCGAAGGCTATCGCGTCACCACCGCCGCAAGCGCCGGCGACGCGCGCTCAAAACTGCTGGGCCTGCATTTCGATCTTTTGATCCTCGACGTCATGATGCCCGGCGAGACCGGGTTCGATCTCGCCCGCTTCATCCGGACATCCTCCTCGGTGCCGATCGTGATGCTGACGGCGCGCCATGAAGCCGAAGCCCGCATCGAGGGCTTGCAAATCGGCGCCGACGATTACGTGGCAAAGCCGTTCGAGCCGCGCGAGTTGGCGCTGCGCATCAACAACATCCTCAAGCGCGCGGCACCGCCGGTCCAGGCCGCGGCGGTGGAGAAGATCGCGTTCGGTCCTTACGTCTACCATCTCGATCGCGGTGAATTGCGCCAGGGCGAGGAGGTCATCCACTTGACCGACCGCGAGCGCGAGATGCTGCGGATTCTCTCGGAGACGCCCGGCGACACCGTGCCGCGCAGCGCGCTGACCGGCAATGGCAGCGTCAATGAGCGCGCCGTCGACGTGCAGATCAACCGCCTGCGGCGCAAGATCGAGACCGACCCCGCCAATCCGCTATTCCTTCAGGCGGTGCGCGGCATCGGCTACCGGCTGGTAGCCTCGCCATAGAAGTATGAAGCACGACCGATGAGCACGATCGATACCGGCCTGACGCTACTCAAGAGCGCCGCCGGGCGCGTCTCCGCCGCCAATGGCTGGATGGGCAACGCGTTCAAGGGCTGGATGCCGACCGGCCTCTATGCGCGCGCGCTCCTCATCATGATCGTGCCGATGGTGATCCTGCAATCGGTGGTCGCCTTCGTGTTCATGGAGCGGCACTGGAACACGGTGACGCGCAGATTGTCGGCCGCGGTGGTGCAGGACATCGCCGCGCTGATCGACGTCTACAAGGGCTATCCGCAGGACAAGGATCGCGACCAGATCCGCCGCATCGCCCAGCAGCGCCTCGGCCTCGTCGTCGACTTCCTGCCGGCCGGCGACATGCCGCCGCCGGGACCAAAACCGTTCTTCTCGCTGCTCGACCAGACGCTGTCGGTGCAGCTCGGCCGCCAGATCGGCCGCTCCTTCTGGATCGACACCGTGGGCCGCTCCAACCTCGTCGAGATCCGCATCCAGCTCGACGATGCCGTAATGCGCGTGTTCGCGCAGCGCAGTGCCGCCTATGCCTCGAACTCGGAGATCTTCCTGTTCTGGATGGTCGGCACATCGTCAATCTTGCTGATCGTGTCCGTGCTATTCCTGCGCAACCAGATCAAGCCGATCCTGCGGCTTGCGGACGCCGCCGAAAGTTTCGGCAAGGGCCGCGAAGCGCCGAATTTCAGGCCACGCGGCGCGCGCGAGGTGCGGCGCGCGGCGGGCGCCTTCCTCGAGATGAAGTCGCGCATCGAACGCGCAATGGAGCAGCGCACCGCGATGCTGGCCGGCGTCAGCCACGATCTGCGCACCATCCTGACCCGCTTCAAGCTCGAACTGGCGCTGATCGGCGACAGCCCCGAGATGGAGGGCATGCGCAAGGACGTCGACGAGATGTCGATGATGCTGGAGGATTACCTTGCGTTCGCCCGCGGCGATTCCGGCGAGCAGTCGCAGCCGACCGACATGGCGCAGGCGCTCGAGGAGCTGCGCAGCGATGCCGAGCGCCACGGCCACATTGCGACCGTGACCTTCGGTGGTCTGCCGGTGGTGACGGTGAAGCCGGCCTCGTTCAAGCGGTGCCTCGCCAACCTCGTCACCAATGCCGCACGCTATGGCCAGGCCATCGCCATCTCCGGCCAGCGCGATCACCGTTATCTCACCGTCACGGTCGATGACGACGGGCCCGGAATTCCCGCGCATCTGCGCGAGGAAGTGTTCAAGCCGTTCCTGCGGCTCGACAACGCCCGCAACCAGGACGAAGGCGGCACGGGCTTGGGCCTTGCCATCGCCCGCGACATCGCCCGCTCGCATGGCGGCGACATTACGCTGGGCGACAGCCCGATGGGCGGATTAAGGGCGAGCGTGCGGATACCGGTGTAGCTGCTCGTACCTTACCTCGCCCCGCTTGCGGGGAGAGGTCGAATTCGATCGCAGATCGAATTCGGGTGAGGGGGTACAGGTCCCTCGACGATCGCGCGTGTCGAGAGAGCCCCTCACCCCACCTCTCTCCCCGTAAGAACGGGGCGAGGGAGCGCACCGGCCGCGCGGCGTCCCCGCCTACTTCGGCAGCAGCGCCTTCAACTTGTCGACGTCGCGTACGTTCATCTTGAAACCGCCGGGCATCACGATGTCGCCGGGCTTCTGGTCGGACTTGCAGGCCCCCATCCACTTCGCTTCGAGCGTCATGGTGGTGTCGCGCCCCGCGGTGCCGGCCGCGCCGCCTTGCGCGTGCGACGACGTCTTCACCGTATAGGCCGAATTGAAATCGCCGGTGATCTCGGCATGCGAGGTCGTGGACATGCCGGCGACGTTGCACTCGGAATCGCTGACATAGCCGGTCGACGTCTTCTTGATGTCCTGCTTGGAGCAGACCTGCTTGGCCATCGGCGAGATGTTGTTGTTCATCTCCTTGTCGACGGCCTCGTCGGTGCAGTGCTGCATGGTCATTTCCGGCATCGCCGAGCCGGTCCTGACCATCTTCATTTCCCACAGGCCGGCCTTGCGAACCGGCAGATCGTCGGCGAAGGCGCCACTCGCCGACAACATGAAGCAAACAGCAGATCCGAGCAGAGCAAGCTTGCGCGTCATGCGAGAGACTCCGGCTGAGATGTCGTGGCGTGACCTTTGGCGTTCCGAAACGCCTCAGTAGAGCGTGCGGATCGGCCGATCGGCGGCGCCATAGGGCACCCAGCGGCAGGCAAACGAGATGTAACCGCCTTCATAGGCCTGCACCGCGAGGAATTTCACCACCTTGCCGTAGCGCGCGCAGTGATCGACCGCGACCTGGCGCGCATCGGTCTGCGTTGCCATCGAATAGGCGATGATGCCGCCGGTGTCGTTGCCCTTGAAGGGCGGCACCGGAAGGATGTCGGCGCGTGCCGACTGGCTCGCCATCATCCCCGAGACAACCAGGCCGGCAAGAAAGCCCGCGGCCGCAATGATTCGCATTCCCGTCACTCCGATTGATTGGGGGCAGTTTACGGTGCCGGCGCGGCGGTGGAAAGAACGGAAGGGCTGTAAACTGCGGCGTTGTGATCAACTCGTGGCCAAGTGTTGCCGCGCTGCACTTGACCTCCCCCGTCCTTCGCGGCACCGTCCGACCCTCACAGATCATGCTGTCTGGATTGCCCATGCGCGCCTCGACCTCCCGGAAATCGCTTCGTTTTGCCGCCGTTCTCGGCCTCATGTTCGCAGCGCTGTCGGTCGGCGAGGCCAGGGCTGCCAATCCGCTGGAGCTGAATTTCTGGCTGAGCGGACCGCGCTATGACGGCAATGTCGCCGATTGCGACAAGGCACTGCCGACGATCGCGAGCCAGTTCTGGGAGAAGGAAAGCTCGTTCTGGAATTCGTCGTTGAAGATCACGGGCTTCGCGGCCGTTCACGAGACGGCATTCCGGCCCTGGGCATCCGACAATATTCCGCGCCGCTACTGCACCGGCGAGGCCATGCTCACTGACGGCAAGGTGCGCAAGGTGCACTTTTCGATCATCGAGGATGGCGGCTTCGCCGGCTACGGCCAGGGGGTCGAATGGTGCGTGGTCGGGCTCGACCGCGATTGGGCCTACAATCCAGCCTGCCGCGCCGCCAAGCAGTAGTTCGAGGAGCCCCGATTCGGGCCAATCACGCGGCCGATCGACGATCACCTGAAATTTGTTCTTGAAATGTTCTTGTTGCTTGCTAGACTGACTGCACAGTCTAGTTGAGGGGCGTCGCCATGTTTGATTTTAGATTGCATTCCTTCCGTCTCGTGATCTCGCTGACCCTCCCCCTGATTCTTGCCGCCGGGCTGATCTCGCTGGCCGGCGGCGCGAAGGCGCAGGACAAACGGCAGAATGCTCCCGGCGAATTCGACTTCTATGTACTGTCGCTGTCGTGGTCGCCGTCTTTCTGCGAGGAAGCGGCAGAGCGGGGCCGCGGTGGCGGGCGCTCGAATATCCAGTGCGAGGGACGGCCCTATTCCTTCGTGGTGCACGGGTTGTGGCCGCAATACGAGAATGGCTTTCCGGAATACTGCCAGCGGCCGTCGCCGCGGCTGAACCGCAACATCGTCTCATCGATGCTCGATCTGATGCCGGCGCCGGGCCTGATTTTCAATGAATGGGATAAGCACGGCACCTGCTCCGGGCTGACCGATCGCAATTATTTCGAGACGATCCGCAAGGCGCGCTCCGCGATCAAGATTCCGGCCGAATATCTCGACCTGTCTCAGGCCAAGACCGTGGCGCCGGACGAGGTGGAGGAAGCCTTCATCAAGGCCAATCCCGGTTTAAGCAACGCAGCTATCTCGGTCACCTGCAACCGGACCAGGCTCTCCGAAGTCCGGATCTGCCTCAGCAAGGACCTCCAATTCCGCGCCTGCGAGGAGATCGACCGCCGCGCCTGCCGTCGTGACCAGCTGACGATGCCGCCGGTCAGGGGTGGTTAGTTCCCGTCATTGCCAGCGCAGCCAAGCAATCCAGACTGCCTCCGCGGTAAGATTCTGGATTGCTTCGCTGCGCTGGCAATGACAAGGGGTTGGGATCACCTGGAACAACGTGGTCCTATCTCATGAACTACCGCCACGCCTTTCACGCCGGCAACTTCGCCGATGTCATCAAGCACATCGTGCTAGCACGCATCCTGATCTATTTGCAGGACAAGCCGGCTGCCTTCCGCGTCATCGACACCCATGCGGGCGCTGGCCTCTATGATCTCGACAGCGACGAAGCGCGCCGCAGTGGCGAGTGGCTGACCGGGATTGCACGGCTGCTGCAGGCGCGCTTCTCGAACGAAACCATCGCGCTGACAAAACCCTATCTCGACATCGTCCGCGCCTTCAATCCGAAGGGCGAGCTCAAGACCTATCCCGGCTCGCCGCTGATCGCGCGCGGCCTGATGCGGCCACAGGACCGGCTCGTGGCCTGCGAACTCGATTCGAAGGCGCGCAAGGCACTGATCGACGTGTTGCGGCGCGACGAACAGGCCCGCGTGGTCGATCTCGACGGTTGGACTGCGCTGCCGGCGTTCGTGCCGCCGAAGGAGCGGCGCGGGCTCGTGCTGATCGACCCGCCGTTCGAGGCGAAAGACGAGTTCGAAAGACTGGGCGAAGCCTTCTCCACCGCGTTCGCGAAATGGCCGACCGGTATCTATGTAATCTGGTACCCGGCCAAGAGTCGGCGCGCGACCGACACGCTGGCGCAACTGGTGGCGCGGACCGCAGCCGCAGCAAAGACTCCGGGAAAATGTCTGCGGCTCGAATTCAGCGTTGCACCGCAGCTTGATGGCGCGGCACTGACCTCGACCGGACTGCTGATCGTCAATCCGCCCTACACGCTGCAAGGCGAGCTCAAGACGATCCTGCCTGAGCTCGAAATGCCGCTCGGTCAGGGCGGCGCTGCCAGATTCCGATTAGAGGTACCTAAGCCCTTTAGAGGTACCTAGGCCCTAAGCCGCCGCCATTCTTGGGAAAAATATGCAGTAGCCGTAGGCAATCTGCAAAGAACCGTATTATGCTATTTGCGTGACTGGCTTTACGTTCCGCTTCCGCGAATGGTTGCGGCGGAGTGAAGGCCTAACAAAGATCCAGTCGGACCGAAGGGTCTGCCCAAGGATGGCCAGCTCTCCCGGGCTTCGTGATGCCCGGTCATGTCGCGACGCGCGTCTGCGTTGCGACGGAGGAGCAATGAGGGGGAGTTTCCCGATGGCCAATACGGGAACGGTTAAGTTTTTCAACGGCGAGCGCGGCTACGGATTTATCAAGCCGGACGACGGCGGTCGCGATGTCTTCGTTCACATCACCGCTGTTGAGCGGGCGGGACTGAAGGATCTTGCCGAAGGACAGCGTATCACGTTCGAAGTCGAACCGGACAAGAAGGGGAAGGGGCCGAAGGCGGTCAATTTAGTGATCGTCTCCTAGCGGACCTGACTCAAAAAAACCTGGTGCAAAAAAAATCCCGGCCGCAAGCGGCCGGGAGGTTGTAGTCCGGTATTTTCTTATTTGGCTATCAGAAGTGATAGTTCACGCCTGCGCGAACAACGCTGGCGCTATAGTCGTTTGATACGCCTGTAATTGCGAACTGGCTCGACGACAGATCGATGTAGAGATATTCGAGCTTCGCGCTCCAGTTCGGAGCGAAGCCGACCTCCGCGCCAACGCCGGCGGTCCAGCCGGCCGTGGTGTGCGATTCCGTCCAGCCGAAGGTCTGCGCGCGCAGCTCGCCGAACGCGAGGCCCGCGGTGCCGTAGACCAGCACGTTGCTGAAGGAATAGCCGGCGCGGCCGCGCAGCGTCCCGAACCAGGGATTGGAGAACTTCCACGGTGCGAAAGTGTCGTCGGCGCCTGCTGCCTGGATGTCGCCCTCGACACCGAATACCCACGGGCCGTTCTGGAAATTGTAGCCGGCCTGCACGCCGCCGACGAATCCGGACGGCTTCACGGACGTGTTGCTCACCGAGCCCCATTCATAGCCGAGATTGGCGCCGAGATAAGGGCCTGCCCAGCTATAGCCATTGAGCGGCTGATTGACCGTATAGGGCGCACGCTGCCCGTAACTGAGATCGGCGGCCCCTGCCGAAGCCGTCCAGCCGGCTGTAACCAACGCGGCTGCGCCCACAACGAGCCTCTTCATCACACACTCCAACGCAACTGCCGCAACCGGGTGCGATGCCCGCGCCGCCGCGCAAGGCCAGATCGCATGGTTACGGAACCACCACTTTTCGCGTAAGATTTATCGAGAGTTTTAAGTTAAAGGGCTGTTAAGACCCGTTACCGCGCTGTTAACAGACTTAAGGAAGCGTTACCGGGAGCTGCGCCGCCATCCTGTGCGTGCGGCACGGCCGGAACTTCAAATCAGCTCCCCCAGCGCTTAAATTCGCTCCATGGTTCACGATTCCACCGACAATCCGGACGACGCACGCGCGCGCAAATCGCAGCAAGCCGCGACCGCCGATGCCCCGCCCCAAGAGATATCGCCTGAGACGGCGCCGCCCGACCTCGATCCGGCCACCACAGGCGGCGACGACGAGGACGACGCGCGGCTGCCGGATATTCTGGAAGAGAGCGGCGCGATCGGCGAAGTGCCGCTGGCGACCGGTCACGAGGCGATTGAGCGCGCGGTTCGGCTCGCGCCGACCTCGCCCGGCGTCTATCGCATGCTGAGTGCGAATGCCGATGTGCTCTATGTCGGCAAGGCCAAGAACGTCAAAAAGCGCCTGTCCAACTACGCGCGCCAGAGCGCGCCGCTGCCGGCCCGCATCCTGCGCATGATCGCGGCAACAGTGACCGTGGAGATCGTCTCGACCAACACCGAGACCGAGGCGCTGCTGCTGGAAGCCAACTTTATCAAGCAGCTGCGGCCACGCTTCAACGTGCAGCTCCGCGACGACAAATCGTTTCCCTACATCCTGATCACCGGGGACCATTGGGCGCCGCAGATTCTCAAGCATCGCGGCGCGCAGACCCGGCCCGGACGCTATTTCGGCCCGTTCGCCTCCGCGGGCGCCGTCAACCGCACCATCACGGCCTTGCAGCGCGCGTTCCTGATCCGCTCCTGCACGGATTCCTTCTTCGAGAGCCGCTCTCGGCCCTGCCTGCTGTACCAGATCCGACGCTGCGCCGGCCCCTGCACCCGCGAGATCGACTTCCCCGGCTATACGACGCTGGTGCGCGAGGCGACCGACTTCCTGTCCGGCAAGAGCCAGGCGGTGAAGCAGGAGCTCGCGGGTGAGATGGAGAAGGCGTCCGGCGAGCTCGAATTCGAGAGTGCGGCGCTCTATCGCGACCGCCTCGCCGCGCTCTCGGCGATCCAGTCGCAGCAGGGCATCAATCCGCGCACTGTGGAAGAAGCAGACGTCTTCGCCATCCACCAGGAGGGCGGCTTCTCCTGCGTCGAAGTGTTCTTCTTCCGCACCGGACAGAACTGGGGCAACCGCGCCTATTTCCCGCGCGCGGAGAAGACCTATACGCCGGAGGAAGTGCTGGGCTCTTTCCTGGCCCAGTTCTACGACGACAAGCCGCCGCCGAAAGTCATCCTGCTCTCGCACGAGATCGAGGAGAGCGAGCTGCTCGCCAACGCGCTGTCGATCAAGGCCGGCCACAAGATCGAGGTCACCACGCCGAAACGCGGCGAGAAGAAGGAGCTTGTCGCCCACGCGTTGACCAACGCCCGCGAGGCGCTGGGCCGCAAGCTCGCGGATACTGCCACGCAGAGCCGCCTGCTCGACGCCATGGCCACGACACTGAGCCTGCCGCATCCGCCCAAGCGCATCGAGGTCTACGACAACAGCCACATCCAGGGCACCAATGCGGTCGGCGCCATGATCGTCGCCGGCCCGGATGGGTTCGTCAAAAACCAGTACCGCAAGTTCAACATCAAGTCCGAAGGGCTCACGCCGGGCGACGATTACGGCATGATGCGCGAGGTGCTGGAGCGCCGCTTCAAGCGCCTCATCAACCCGCCCGAAGATGCTGCGAGCAAGGCCAAGGACGACGATTTCCCGCAATGGCCCGACCTTGTCATCATCGACGGCGGCCGCGGCCAGCTCAACGCGGTCCGGGAAATCTTCACCAATCTCGGCCTGACCCAGGTGTCGCTGATGTCGGTCGCCAAGGGGCCGGACCGGGACGCCGGCCGCGAGACCCTGTTCATGCCAGAGCGCGAGGCGATCAAGCTTGAGCCCCGCGACCCCGTGCTCTACTTCATCCAGCGCCTGCGGGACGAGGCCCACCGCTTCGTCATCGGGTCGCACCGCAAGCTGCGCAAGAAGGACATTCGCGAGGCCGGCTTGCAGGAGATTCCGGGCATCGGCCCGTCGCGCAAACGTGCCTTGCTGCACCATTTCGGAACCCTGAAGGAGATCGAACGCGCCTCGATCGCCGATCTCGGCAAGGTTCCTGGGGTAAGCGCCGAAAGCGCCCGCAGGATATTCGACTATTTCCATCCCCAGCCGGGGTGAACTAAAGGGCCCAAGGGGAAGCTAAAGTCATATGGTCGTCGCATCCCGCACCCCAATTGGGGACGGACGGTTGACCTTCAGGCTTGAGCGGTATTGGTAGGACGCATGAACATCGCCACGACACGAGGGACGACCAGCCGCGCGATGTCCCTCCCGAACATCCTGACCTACGGCCGGATCGCCGCAATCCCGGTCGTGGTCGGCTGCATCTATGCGCAGTCGATCGCGGACTATCCGCTGTGGCTGCGCTGGGTCGCGGTCGCGATCTTCATCGGCGCCGCGGTGACCGACTATCTCGACGGCTATTACGCGCGGATCTGGAATCAGCAATCGGCATTCGGCCGGATGCTCGACCCGATCGCCGACAAGCTGCTGGTCGCCTCGTGCCTGCTGATGCTGGCCGCCGACGGTATTATCCATGGCTGGTCGCTGTGGGCGGCCATCGTGATCCTGTGCCGCGAGATCCTGGTCTCGGGCCTGCGTGAATATCTCGCGGCCCTCCGCGTCAGCGTCCCAGTCACCAAGCTCGCCAAATGGAAGACCACCGTTCAGCTCGTCGCCATCGGTTTCCTGCTCGCCGGTCCGGCCGGTGACGAAGTCATTCCCATGGTTTCGCTGATCGGCCTTGTCCTGCTGTGGGCCTCGGCGATCCTGACCATGTACACCGGCTACGATTACTTCAGCTCCGGCATCCATCACCTCATCAAGGAGGATGAGGGATGAAGGTGAAGTATTTCGCCTGGGTGCGCGAGCGCGTCGGCAAGGCTGAAGAGACCATCGAACCGCCCGCGACGGTGCGCACCGTGGAGGATCTGATCGCCTGGCTGTCGGGCCAGAGCGAAGCCTACGCTTATGCGTTCGAGAAGCCGAAAGTGATCCGCACCGCGATCGACCACGCCCACGTCAAGGCGGACGCAGCGATCGCGGGCGCCCGCGAGATCGCGTTCTTCCCGCCGATGACCGGCGGCTAGGCCATGACCTCCTCTGTCGCCACCTGCCTCGTCGCCGTCCGCATCCAGGAAGACGATTTCGACATCGCACGCGAGATCGCGGTTCTGACCAAGAGCCGCACCGACATCGGCGCCGTCGTCAGTTTCTCAGGCATCTGTCGCGCCGGCGAGGACAGTTCGAAGATCGCGGCGCTCACGCTCGAACATTATCCCGGCATGGCGGAAGAAGAGATCAAGCGCCACGTCGACGACGCCGTGTCGCGCTGGCCGCTCAACGGCGTCACCGTCATCCATCGCGTCGGGCGATTCATGCCCGGCCAGAACATCGTGCTGGTGCTCACTGCCTCGCAACATCGCCGGGCGGCGTTCGAGGCGGCCGAGTTCCTGATGGATTATCTCAAGACCAGCGCCCCGTTCTGGAAGAAGGAAGAGAGCGCCACCGGCACCGGCTGGGTCGAGGCCCACGCCCGGGACGACGAGGCCGCCGCACGCTGGACCCGATCCTGATGGCAAGAGCATCCAAGAAGCCTGTGCGCGGCCGCGCCGCGCCAAAACTCGCGAAGGTTGGCCGCGGCGAGCTGCGCACCCTGATCGATTTCGTCCGCTATGCGGTAAGCCGCTTCACCGAGGCCAGGCTCGCCTTTGCCCATGGCACGACCGATCCGGTCGCGGAAGCCGTCTTCCTGGTCTGCGAGGCCCTGCACCTGCATCCCGACCAGTTCGAGATTTTTGGCCATGCCTGCGTCACCGCAGCGGAAGGCAAGACACTGCTCGATCTCATCCATAAGCGGGTGACGACGCGCAAACCGACCGCGTATCTCGTCAACAAGATCTACATGCGCGGCCTGCCCTTCTATGTCGACGAGCGCGTCATCGTTCCGCGCTCCTTCATCGGCGAGCTGCTGGATTCGCATTTCGGCGGCGACGGCGAAGCGGGTTCGCTGATCGACGACCCCACGGCCGTGGAGCGCGTGCTCGATCTCTGCACGGGATCGGGATGCCTCGCGATCCTCGCCGCGTATCATTTCCCGAATGCCATAGTTGATGCCGTCGACATCTCCAAGGGCGCGGTCGAAGTCGCCGCGCGCAATGTCGGGGAACATGGGCTGGATGAGCGGATCACGCTCCATCGCGGCGATTTGTTGGCGCCGCTTGGCGACAACAAATACGATCTGATCATCACCAACCCACCTTACGTCGATGCCGAAGGCATGGCGGCGCTGCCGCCGGAATGCCGGGCCGAACCGAAGCTTGCCTTCGACGGCGGCGCGGACGGCCTCGATGTGGTTCGCCGTATCCTGCGCGATGCCCCCGGCCATCTCACGCCGGACGGCGGCCTTCTCTGCGAGATCGGCCGCGGCCGCGAACTGGTCGAAGAGGCCTTTGCGGAACTGCCGCTGCTCTGGCTCGACACCGAAGAGTCAGAAGGCGAAGTGTTCTGGATCGCGGCCGCCGATCTCGGCTGATCGAGCGCGCGAGGCGGAACAAGTCAAAATCCGCCACGTTCATCCCCCGGCGAATGTCTCGCTCTCGGAGGATGTCCGCATGCTCGCGCCATCAGGCGAATTGCTGCGCGCCGGCATGGCGCTGAAGCTCAACCATCTCAAGCGCGCCGCGCAATCCTATCTGCGTGACCAGACCAGCCATGCAACCGGCAAGGTGACATCTTACGCGGTGGCTGGCGGACTGTTCGCGGCGGCGGGCCTGTTCGTCGTCGCCGCATTTTTCGTCGGCCTGGTCGCGCTATATCGCTGGATCGCCATCACCTACGGACAATTCTGGGGCTTTGGTGCCGCTGCAGCCGTGCTTTTGGTATTGGCCGCGATCTGCGCCGGCGTTGCCATGGCTCAGATGAAGCGCAAGACGAGGCCGATCGTTCCGCTCGCCAGCCGCCTGCGCGTAGCAATCGTCACCCCGCGCATCCCCCGGGGAACGGTCAAGCAGGCGGTAAGAGAAGTCGCGACGACGATTCCCCTGGTACCGCGCGCGCCCGGCGAACGGGGCCATGGCGCCAAGGTTCGGCCAGTTGGCGCCAACCGCCCGGTGCAGCTTGGCGTCATGATGGCAGCTCTTGGGCTGCTCGGCGTGGCGGCGGCGCGTCGCAGGCGTCACGGAAACGGATTGGACGCCTAGATGCGTGTGCGGGGGTCCGAGCAACTCGACAATTGGCTGGTGGTAGCGGCGACGGCGGTCGTCGTGCTTACCGCTGAGCGCTATTTCCAGGACTCCGGGGTTATCGGATCCGGGCCACCTCAGGACCATCGCAATAACGAGGCGAATTCACCGGAAACCAATCCGGCAAGCGCGGCCATACAGCCCGACCATGGCCGCCGCTCGACAAGCCCGTTCAAAATCCCCTGGGCAGGCTGGAAAGATATCTTCTGGCGCACCTATCAGCGCATCGGCGACGACCGCCTGCTCGCAACCGCGGGCGGCGTGGTGTTCTTTGGACTGCTCGCGATTTTTCCTGCCGTGACCGCACTTGTCTCGTCCTACGGACTGTTCGCCGATCCCTCGACCATCAGCGACAACCTCCAGACCCTCGCGACGATGCTGCCTGCGGGCGCGTTCCAGATCGTCGAGGACCAGATCGCGCGCGTGGTGTCGAAAGGCAACAGCGCGCTGGGCGCCACCTTCCTGTTCGGCCTGGTGCTGGCGGTCTGGAGCGCCAACGCCGGGGTCAAATCCATCTTCGACGCCCTCAACGTCGCCTATGAAGAACGTGAGAAGCGCAGTTTCATCAAGCTGAACCTGATTTCTCTATCCTTCACGGTCGGCGGGATCGTCGCCCTCCTGCTGATGGTCGCTGCCGTGGTGGCCTTCCCGCTGGCGCTCGATCATCTCGGCCTTGCACCCGAGAGCAAGCTGATCGTCGCACTGGCGCGCTGGCCGCTGCTGCTCGTCATCCTGCTGGCGGCGCTCGCTATCCTCTACCGCTTCGCGCCCAGCCGCGATGCCCCGCGCTGGCAATGGCTGAGCATCGGCGCGGTGACCGCCGCCCTGCTCTGGATTGCCGGCTCGGCCCTGCTGTCCTGGTATCTCTCGGCGTTCGCCAATTACAGCGCCACCTACGGCTCCCTCGGCGCGGCGATCGGCTTGATGACGTGGATGTGGATGTCGGCGATCGTGATCATGTTCGGCGCCGAGCTGAACTCGGAGATCGAACGGCAAACCCTGCGCGATACGACCACCGGGCGGCCAAAACCGCTCGGCAGCCGCGACGCGGTCTCGGCCGACACGGTCGGCGCCGCCGCGCCATCCTGACGACCTCCACGCGCGCGTACAGCCGCTATCCCCTCGAATCAACAAATGATGTTAAGGTCATGCGGCTTGGGGAGCATAAGGCGCGACGGTTGCGAATTGCGGCCCGTGTTTTCCCGGGTGAGGCAGTCAGCTCTTGAGGCGTAGCGCGCGGCATGATTCGCATTTCGACGATCTTCATCGCCATCTGCATGGTTCTGGTCGCGGCCTCGCTCGGGCTCGTGCTCTACGCCGTCGCCGGCATTAGCGGAACCGAATCCGCGATTGTGGCGCTGACCGCGCTGACTTTCCTGATCCTCTACAACGCGGTCTCCATGCGGCTGCGCGACCGCAGCGACGTCGGCGGCCAGATCGCTGACCTGTCGCGCGGCACCGCCGACCTCGCCCGCCAGGTGGCCGAGTTCGGGCGCCGGCTCGCAGCCATCGAGGGCCGCATCGCCTCGTCCAACTCGACCAATTCCGATCGTGTCCAGTCGGTGGTCGGCGAGATCAACGAGCTCGGCGGACTGGTCAGGCAGCTTGCCGCCACCGTGTCGACCCACGAGGACCTGCTCGCCGGTCATGCGCCGGCGCCGGCCCCCGCTCCTGTCGCCAGGCTGGAACCGGAAGCGCCGATCGACCTGATTGCACCCTTCGAGGAGCGGCCGGTCGCTCCTCCGCCGCTTCCCTTGCCGCCGCGGCCGACGCCGCCAGCCGTGCAGACCCAGACCGCCAACGCCGTCCAGACGGTCAATGGCCGCAACCCGACCCAGATGCTGGCGACGCTGCGCAACGCTATCGACGAGAACCGCATCGACATCTTCCTCCAGCCGATGGTGACGCTGCCGCAGCGCAAGGTCCGCTTCTACGAAGCCGTGACCCGGCTGCGCGACGAGCGCGACCAGCTGATCGCCGCGGAAGAGTTCATCAGCATCGCCGAGGCCTCCGGGCTGATCGGACGCATCGACAACATGGTGTTGCTGCGCTGTGTCCAGGTGTTGCGCCGGTTGATGGTGCGCAACAAGGACGTTGGCGTGTTCTGCAACGTCGCGGCCGCAACGCTCGGCAACTCCACCATCTTCGCGCAATGCCTCGATTTCCTCGAAGCCAACCGTGCCCTGGCGCCGTCGCTGGTACTGGAGTTCAAGCAGTCGACATTCCGCGGCCTCGGCCCGGCTGAAACCGAGAATCTTGCAGCGCTCGCCCAGCGCGGCTTCCGCTTCTCGATCGACCACGTCACGGATCTCAGGATCGAGCCGCGCGAACTCGCCGACCGCGGCGTGCGCTTCATCAAGGTTCCCGCCTCTCTCCTGCTCGACCCCAGGCAGGCATCGACCTCGGACATTCATCCTTCCGACCTGTCCGACCTGCTCGGCCGCTTCGGCATCGATTTGATCGCGGAGCGGATCGAGGGCGAGCGCGCGGTGGTCGACCTGCTCGACTATGACGTGCGGTTCGGCCAGGGCTTTCTGTTCGCGCCGCCCCGGCCATTGCGGCCCGAGGGGGCATCTGCTACCGGCGGAGCCGCGCCGAACCCGGCGCAGGACATTCAGGGAACTAATGGCTCCGGTACATCCAGCCCAGGCGCGGCGCCTGCCGCCCCGTCATCGCGCATCACCGGCAACGCAGCACTCGCGCGTCGCATCTGATCGGCCGCACGCATCATGACCACGCTGCATTTTGCACAGAGCCTGCGCGAGCTCGTGGGCGGGGTCGATGTCGTGCTCAGCGATATCTGGGGCGTGGTCCATAACGGCCTGGAATCCTTCCCCGAGGCCTGCGAGGCGCTGCACACCTATCGCAGCCGCGGCGGTACGGTGATCCTGATCACCAACGCACCGCGCCCGGCCGACTCCGTGCAACGGCAATTGCGCAAGCTCGGCGTCGCCGACGAGACCTATGACGCGATCGTCTCCTCGGGCGATCTGACGCGACTCTATGTCGCCGAGCATCCGGGGCGAAAAATGTTCTGGCTTGGCCCCGAGCGCGACAACTCGATCTATCGCGGCCTCGATGCGATGACCGCGCCGCTGGAAGAGGCCGACTACATCGTCTGCACCGGCCTCTACGACGACGAGACCGAGACCGCGGAAGACTATCGCGGCATGATGCTGAAGGCGCGCGAGCGCAAGCTGACGCTGGTCTGCGCCAACCCCGACATCGTGGTCGAGCGCGGCGACCGGCTGATCTATTGCGCCGGCGCGATCGCCGAGCTGTACCGCGAACTCGGCGGCGAGGTGATCTTCTACGGCAAGCCGCACCGGCCGATCTATGAGCGCGCGATGGCACTCGCCGGCGAACGCCAGGGCCACCCAATCGACCGGAAAAAGGTACTGGCGATCGGCGATTCCGTCCGCACTGATCTGACCGGCGCGCGCGAATTCGGCATCGACTGCCTGTTCGTCACCCGCGGCATCCATGCCGAGGAATTCGAGGGCCTCGACCAGCTCGACCCGAAGTCGGTGACGGAATTGTTCGGCCACCCGCCGAAAGCGCTGATGCGCGAATTGAAGTGGTGAGCCCGGTCGTTCCGAAGGAACGACGCGCCAACGCAGAAAGCCCGGGACGAGTGCCCGGGCTTTCCAAATTCAGTTAATGGCGTAGATCGCGCGCTTACGCGCTCGCCATGTCCGGGAAGACCGCCTCGATCTTGGTCTTCAGCGTCGCCGCGTTGAACGGCTTGACGATGTAGTTGTTCACGCCGGCCTTCTTGGCCGCGATCACGTTCTCGGTCTTCGATTCCGCCGTGATCATGATGAAGGGCGTGGTGGCGAGGTTGGGATCTGCCCGCACTTCGCGGAGCAGGTCGTAACCTGTCATTGGCTCCATGTTCCAGTCGGAAATCACGAGCCCGTACTTCTTGCCGCGCATCTTGTTCAGCGCCGCCGAACCGTCGCTGGCATCATCGATATTCTCGAAGCCAAGCTGCTTCAGGAGATTCCTGATGATACGGATCATGGTGCTGTAGTCGTCTACCACCAGAACCGACATCGACAAATCAACCGCCATCTCGACTCCCCCAACGCAAACCCAGGAAATATTACGATCGGACCTGCCGGGCTGTAGCCCGCGGCTCCACGTTTCAAGGACTAGCACCCAGGCGTTAAACAGCGCGTTAATCGCGGGCGCCCCCGAAGGAGTGAAATCACGTTCAATGCGGCTGCCCCTGCCGCTTGACTTCATCCGGCGGGTCAAGCCACGGTCCCGGCCGATCCCGCCGGCTCGAGAATTCCCCTGATGGCCCCGCAATTTACCGTTATCCGCGATACCACGCCGGATTCCGCGATCCTGAAGGGGGCGGTGGTTGCCATGGGCAATTTCGACGGGGTCCATCTCGGCCACAGGGCCGTCATTGCCGCGGCCATAGAAATGGGCCGGGCGCATGGCCGCCCTGCGCTGGCGCTGACCTTCGAGCCGCATCCGCGCCGGTTTTTCAGCCCCAACACCCCGCAGTTTCGCCTGACCGACGAGCGGGCCAAGCTGCGGCTCCTCGCCGGGACCGGGCTTGCCGGCGCCGTGGTCATGACCTTCGACAAGGCCCGCGCCGGGACCAGCGCGCAAGATTTCATTCACCATGACCTGATCGAGCGCCTCGGGGTCAGCGGGATTGCGGTCGGCTACGACTTCCATTTCGGCAAAGGACGCGTCGGCTCGCCCAGCCTTCTGGTCAACGAGGCGCCCCGGCTGAGCATCGAGGTCGACGTGCAGCCGCATGTCGATATCGACGAGCGGCCGGTCTCCTCCAGTGCGATCCGGATCGCGCTCGCCGAGGGGCAGCTCGACGAGGCCACCACCATGCTGAGCGCGCCCTGGTTCGTCACCGGCGAGGTCATCCATGGCGAGAAGCGCGGCCGCGACCTCGGCTATCCCACCGCCAACATCCGGCTCGATACCAATTGCGGCCTGAAGCACGGCATCTATGCGGTGCGGGTCGGCCGCGGGCCAGAGCGTCTGGATGGAGTGGCGAGCTTCGGCCGCCGCCCGACCTTTGACAATGGCGCGCCACTGCTGGAAATCTTCCTGTTCGACTTCACGGGCGACCTTTACGGGCAGGCGCTGGACTGCGCCTTTGTCGGTTTCATCCGCGAGGAGCTGAAATTCAACGATATCGACGCCCTGATCCACCAGATGGACGGCGATTCCGCCCGCGCCCGCGCCATGCTGGCTGCGGCCCCGGACGCGTTTCCGCGGCTCGGGACCGTCGATTGAGGGCCCAAAGCAGGCCCGCCGAACCTTTGCGCTTCCCTTTTGCGCTT
This sequence comes from Bradyrhizobium sp. LB11.1, assembly GCF_040549385.1. Lineage (NCBI taxonomy): Bacteria > Pseudomonadati > Pseudomonadota > Alphaproteobacteria > Hyphomicrobiales > Nitrobacteraceae > Bradyrhizobium > Bradyrhizobium sp. LB11.1. The sequence goes on from NZ_JBEPTH010000016.1 coordinate 119,898, forward strand.
CCCTTGGCCCCCTGCTATGGAGAGCCCATGTTTGCGCGGCGCATCATAGGGATTAGCGGCCCGGCTTCCGCCTGAGCCTCCGGCTCGGCGCAAGACCGGGTTTTGTCGTTTCACCCCCGCGATTCCGCATCGCCATCCGTTCCCGCGCCATTCCGAGCCAGTCAGCCTCATGTCCGAAAAGCCGCAGAAGTCCCAAAAGTCTGAAACCAAAGACTATTCGAAGACACTGTTCCTGCCGCAGACCGAATTCCCGATGCGCGCCGGCCTGCCGCAGCGCGAGCCGGAGATCCTCAAGCGCTGGTACGAGATCGGCCTCTACGAGAAGCTCCGCGAGAGCGCGAAGGGCCGCGACAAGTTCGTGCTGCATGACGGCCCTCCCTACGCCAACGGCAACATCCACATCGGCACCTCGTTGAACAAGATCCTCAAGGATCTCGTCACCAAGAGCCAGCAGATGCTCGGGTTCGATTCCAACTACGTACCGGGCTGGGACTGTCACGGCCTGCCGATCGAGTGGAAGGTCGAGGAGGAGCACTATCGCAAGAAGGGCAAGCAGAAGCCCGACTTCCGCGACAGTGCCGCGATGATCGATTTCCGGAGAGAATGCCGCGCCTACGCCACGCACTGGCTCAACGTGCAGCGCGAGGAGTTCAAGCGGCTCGGCGTGATCGGCGACTGGGCTCATCCCTACGCCACCATGAACTATCCGGCCGAAGCCCAGATCGCGCGCGAGCTGATGAAGTTCGCCGCCAACGGCACGCTCTATCGCGGCTCCAAGCCGGTAATGTGGAGCGTGGTCGAGAAGACCGCGCTCGCCGAAGCGGAGGTCGAGTACGAGGACTACACGTCCGACATGGTCTGGGTGAAATTCCCGATCACCTCGCCCGCCCATGGCGCGCTGGCGTCGGCCAGCGTCGTGATCTGGACCACCACGCCATGGACGCTGCCCGGCAACCGCGCCATCTCGTTCTCGCCGAAGATCGCCTATGGCCTCTACAAGGTGACGGACGCGCCCGCGGACAATTGGGCCAGGACCGGCGATCTCCTGATCCTGGCTGATGCGCTTGCTGAAGAAGTCTTCAAGCAGGCACGCGTCACGGCTTATGAGAAGGTCCGCGACGTCCCCGGCGACACCATGGACGCGATCGAATGCGCCCATCCGCTCAAGGGGCTCGCCGGCGGCTATGAATTCATCGTGCCGCTGTTGTCCGGCGACCACGTCACCGACGACACCGGCACCGGCTTCGTGCACACTGCGCCGAGCCACGGCCGTGAAGACTTCGACGTCTGGACGGCGAATACCCGCGAGCTCGATGCCCGCGGCATCAATAGCGCTATCCCCTACACCGTCGACGAGAACGGCGCCTATACCGATCATGCACCGGGCTTCGCCGGAAAGCGCGTCATCACCGACAAGGGAGAGAAGGGCGACGCCAACGAGGCTGTGATCAAGGCGCTGGTCGAGAGGGGCATGCTGCTCGCGCGCGGCCGGTTGAAGCACCAATATCCGCATTCCTGGCGCTCGAAGAAACCGGTGATCTTCCGTAACACGCCGCAATGGTTCATCGCGATGGACAAGGACATTGCGACCGACGGCAAGACAAAGTCCGGCGACACGCTGCGCGCCCGCGCGCTGCACGCGATCTCGGTGACGCAATGGGTGCCGCCCTCGGGCGAGAACCGCATCAACGGCATGATCGAAGCCCGCCCCGACTGGGTGATCTCGCGCCAGCGCGCCTGGGGCGTGCCGATCGCCGTGTTCGTCCGCGAGAAGGGCGACGGCTCGGCCGAGATCCTGCAGGACGAGGCCGTCAACACCCGCATCGGGGATGCTTTTGAGAAGGAAGGTGCCGACGCCTGGTACGCGACGGGCGCGCGCGAGCGCTTCCTTGGATCGCGTGCCAACGAGGATTGGCAGAAGGTCGACGACATTCTCGACGTCTGGTTCGATTCCGGCTCGACGCACGCCTTCGTGCTCGAAGACCCCGTGCAATTCCCCGGCCTTGCCGGCATCAAGCGCAAGGTCGACGGCGGCACCGACACCGTGATGTATCTCGAAGGCTCGGACCAGCATCGCGGCTGGTTCCACTCTTCGCTGCTGGAGAGCTGCGGCACGCGCGGCCGGGCTCCTTACGACATCGTGCTGACCCACGGCTTCACCCAGGCCGAGGACGGCCGCAAGATGTCAAAGTCGCTCGGCAACACCATCGAGCCGCAGGCCGTCATCAAGGAGTCCGGCGCCGACATCCTCCGGCTCTGGGTCGCGTCTTGCGACTACACCGACGACCAGCGCATCGGCCCCGAAATCCTGAAGAACACGGTCGAGACCTATCGCAAGCTGCGCAACACCGTGCGCTGGATGCTCGGCACCCTGCATCACTACAAGCCGGCCGACGCAGTCGTGCCCGCCGAGATGCCCGAGCTCGAGCGGCTGATGCTGCACGAGCTGGCGCTGCGCGCCGAATTGGTCCGCAAGGCCTACGAGACGTTCGACTTCAAGAGCGTGGTCGCAACGCTGTCCGCCTTCCTGAACAGCGAGCTCTCGGCGTTCTATTTCGACATCCGCAAGGACACGCTCTATTGCGATCCGCCGTCCTCGCCGGCGCGCAAGGCGGCGCTGACCACGATCGACCTGATGTGCAATTCGATCCTGAAATGGCTGGCGCCGGTGTTGAGCTTCACGGCGGAAGAAGCTTGGCGCATGTACAAGCCCGATGCCGAACCGTCGGTGCATTTGACGCCATTCCCGGAAGGCCTCGAAAAGCTTCGCGACGACAAGCTCGCCGCGAAATGGGAGACCATCCGCAACGTCCGCCGCGTCGTCACCGGCGCGCTGGAGCTCGAACGTGCCGCCAAGAACATCGGCTCGTCGCTCGAGGCCTCGCCGGTGATCTATATCGCCGACCGCGACATGCTGGCGACGCTGTTCGACACCGATCTCGCCGAGATCTGCATCACCTCGAACTACGAGGTGCGTGAGGGCGAGGCGCCGGCCGCTGCATTCCGTCTCGATGCCGTGCCCGGTGTCGCGGTCGTGGTGGAGAAGGCCGTCGGCACCAAATGCGCCCGGTCCTGGAAGATCTCGCCGACCGTGGGCGAAGACCCTGAATATCCCGACGTCACCCCGCGCGACGCCAAGGCGCTGCGCGAATGGAGGGCGTTGGGCGTGAGCGTCTGATCCCCGGCCATGACCCCACTCCGCGCCGGCATCCTCGCGGCCGTGGTCACGCTGGTGGCCGACCAGGCCTCCAAGCTCTGGCTGCTGAACGGATTCGACCTCGCCCGTCGCGGCGTGGTGAAGGTGATGCCGTTCTTCGACCTGGTGCTGGCCTGGAACATCGGGATCAGCTTCGGCTGGCTCCAGAACGACGGTCAGGCTGCCCAGCTCGCGCTGATGGCGGTGAAGATCGTCGCGGTGATTGCGCTCGCGATCTGGATGGCGCGGTCGCAGACCCGGCTCGCCACCGTGGCCCTGGGATTGATCATCGGCGGCGCCATCGGAAATGGCATCGACCGCCTGGCCTACGGTGCAGTGGTCGATTTCGCGCTGTTCCACATCGAAATCGGCGGAGATACCTATAATTGGTACGTGTTCAACGTGGCAGACGTGGCCATCGTTGCCGGGGTGGCGGCCCTATTGTATGATTCCTTCCTGGGGGTACCCGCCGCAAAAGCGCCCTGATCCCGGCCGATACGGACCGGAGGCGGAACCTTGCTTGGCGGGGGATAGTCGCGCGAGACGCGGCAAGACCGACTTTCATCAAGACTGCCACATTTTAGAACAGGTACAGGCATGCGCAGCTCCGAGACCAGCGGTTCGATCGGCCGAGACTCCCGGCAGGGACTTTGGCTGGCGCTGAAATTGTCGGCCGTCGCCCTCGGCATCGGTCTCGTCATGTCGGCAGGGCCGGTTCGCGCCGGTGACGGTGACGACGATGACGACGACATGACCTTCGAAGAAAAGCTGATCGACAATCTGATGTCCGGCATCGGCGCCAAGGGCATGGAAAAGAAGGGCATCGATTACCGCGAGCGGTCACCGCTGGTGGTGCCCCCGAACCTCGACCTGCCGCCGCCCGCCAGTGCCGACGCCAAGAACGCGCCAAACTGGCCGAAGGATCCCGACGAGAAGCGCCGCAAGGAAGCCATCGCTGAGCGGAAGAAGGCCGGCAACAAGGTATCGGACTACTGGAAAAATGGCCTGCCGCTGTCGCCCGCCGAGTTGAACGCCCACAAGACGGCCGGCCCCGACAAAACCGTCAATGATCCGATCCAGCCGGGCGCCAACATCAGCAACCCGACGATGAGCCCGGCCCAGCTCGGTTACACCGGCGGCCTGTGGAACATGTTTTCGAACAACAAGGGCGAGAACAAGCAATTCACGAGCGAGCCGCCGCGCCAGTCTCTGACCGAGCCGCCGCCGGGCTATCAGACGCCTTCGTCGAGCTATGCCTATGGCGCCGGAGAGGACAACTCGCGGCGGACCTATTTCGACGTCCAGTCGGGTAAGGAAAAGACGCAATAAGCTCCTTGCCCGTCGCATGCAGGCGTGGACCCGCCGCAATCGTCCGGCGTAGGCCGGACGCGGCAGATGACCTTTATTTAAGTACAACTTGACCGCGTTCTCTGCTTCGTGACCCGAAGCTCAAATCCGCGCGGTGTAGCATGCCGTGCTTTCACGCCCGGACATCAGGGTCCGTGCTTTCACAAGGATCGTGATGTCCTCACACCGATCGGTTGCCTGCCTCTTCGCCGCGCTGCTCTCGACATCTGCGTTCCCCATCGGCAGCGCACTCGCCCAGACGACGGTCACGTCCGCGCCGCCCGCCAGTTTCACGCTCAACAACGGCCTCCAGGTCGTGGTGATCCCTGACCACCGCACGCCCGTGGTCACGGAGATGATCTGGTACAAGGTCGGCTCGGCCGACGAGACGCCGGGCAAATCCGGCCTCGCCCACTTCCTCGAGCACCTGATGTTCAAAGGCACGGAGAAGCACCCGGTCGGTGAGTTCTCGCAGACCGTGCTCCGCGTCGGCGGTAACGAGAATGCCTCGACCTCGGTCGACTACACCAACTACTACCAGCGCGTGCCGCGCGAGCAATTGCCGACCATGATGGAGTTCGAGGCCGATCGCATGACCGGCTTGATCCTCAAGGACGAGAACGTGCTGCCCGAACGCGACGTCGTGCTCGAAGAGTACAACATGCGCGTCGCCAACAGCCCCGACGCGCGCCTCAACGAGCAGGTCATGGCCGCGCTCTATCTCAACCATCCCTATGGCCGGCCGGTGATCGGCTGGCACCAGGAGATCGAGAAGCTCAATCGCGAGGACGCACTCGCCTTCTACCGCCGCTTCTACGCGCCGAACAATGCGATCCTGGTGATCGCCGGCGACGTCGAGGCCGCCGATGTGCGCCCACTGGTCGAACGCAATTTCGGCCCGATCCCGGCCCAGCCCGCGATCGCGGCGCAACGCATCCGCCCGCAGGAGCCGGAGCCGGCGGCACCGCGCACGGTCACGCTGTCCGACCCGCGCGTCGAACAGCCGAGCCTTCGCCGCTTCTACCTGGTGCCCTCGGCGACGACGGCTGCGGCCGGCGAGAGTGCCGCGCTCGACGTGCTGGCGCAGCTGATGGGCAGCGGCAGCAACTCCTACCTCTACCGCGCGCTCGTCGTCGACAAGCCGCTCGCGGTCTCCGCCAGCGCCAGCTATTCCAGCATCTCGCTCGACCCGACCCAGTTCATGATCTCGGCTTCGCCGAAATCCGGTGTCACCTTCGCAGACATCGAGCACGTCATCGACGGCGTCATCGCGGACATCGTTGCGAACCCGATCCGCGCCGAGGATCTCGAGCGGGTCAAGACCCAGCTCATCGCGGAGGCGATCTACGCCCAGGACAATCAGGCGGTGTTGGCGCGCTGGTATGGCGGCGCACTGACCACGGGCCTGTCGATCGAGGACATCCGAAGCTGGCCGGCCCGCATCCGCGCTGTCACTGCCGCGCAGGTTCAGCAAGCTGCACAGAAATGGCTCGAGAAGAAGCGCTCGGTGACGGGCTATCTGATCAAGGACACCGCTACCGCCAAGCGCGAGGAGAAGCGTTCGTGACCCATTCCCTTCTTACACGACGCGTCGTCCTGTCGTTTGCCGCCGGCGCTGCACTGTCGCTCGCTGCGATCTCGCCGTCCCAGGCCGCAGCAAAGATCCAGCACCTGGTCTCGCCGGGTGGCATCGAGGCCTGGTTTGTCCAGGACGCGACCGTGCCGCTGATCGCGATGGAATATTCCTTTGCCGGCGGCTCGGCGCAGGATCCCAAGGACAAGCCCGGCGTCGCCAATCTGGTCGGCGACCTCCTCGACGAGGGCTCCGGCGATCTCGACTCCAAGACGTTCCATGAGCGGCTCGACCGACGCGCCATCGAGCTCTCCTTCAGCGCCACCCGCGACACCTTCCGTGGCACCCTGCGTATGCTGCGCGACAACAAGGACGAGGCTTTCGAGCTGTTGCGCTCGTCACTGACCTCGCCGCATTTCGACACGGCCGACGTCGAGCGCATCCGCTCGCAGGTCATCTCGGGCCTGCGCCGCGAGACCACCAGCCCGACCTCGCTCGCGAGCCGCAAATTCCTGGAGATGACGTTCGGCGATCATCCCTACGGACGGCAGACCAACGGCACGCTGGAGAGCGTGCCGACCATCACGATCGCCGACATGAAGGATTACGTCGGGCGCAACCTTGCCAAGGACACGCTCAAGATCGCCGTCGTCGGCGACGTCGATCCGGCCACCCTCGGCAAGCTGCTCGATCACACGTTTGGCAGCTTGCCCGCCAAAGCCACTCTGACGCCGATCCCCGACGTCGAGGCCGCCAGGCCGCCGCAGCGCGCCTTCGTGCCGCTCGACGTGCCGCAGACCGTGATCACTTTCGGCGGCCCGGGCGTGAAGCGCAGCGATCCGAACTTCATGGCGGCCTATGTCGTCAACCACATCCTCGGCGGCGGTGGCCTGTCCTCGCGGCTTTATCGTGAGGTCCGCGAGAAGCGCGGGCTGGCTTATTCCGTGTTCGAATCGCTGCTCTGGATGGAGCATTCGGCGATCTTCATCGGCAACACCGGCACGCGGGCCGACCGCGCCGGCGACACCATGGATGCGATCGAGAAGGAAGTGCGCCGCATCGCCGACGAGGGCCCGACGCAGAAGGAGCTCGACGAGGCCAAGTCCTACCTCAAGGGCTCGCAGATGCTGGCGCTCGACACCTCCTCCAAGCTTGCGCAGGCGCTGCTGCAATATCAGCAGGACAAGCTGCCGATCGACTATATCGAAAAGCGCAACGGCATCGTCGACGCGGTGACGCTGGACGACGCCAAGGCCGCCGCCAAGCGGCTGTGGGGCCAAGGGCTCCTGACGGTCATCGTCGGCCGCGCCCCGCAGGCCGCCGCGCAACCGGCGGCGGCACCGGCGACCAAGTCGAACTGACGTCTCCTGACATTTCCTGGAATGGCCGGGCTCGCCCGGCCATTTGCTTTTCCGCCATCCACCATTGCCGAAATCGGACGTCCGCGATATGTCCGGGCATCACGAATGGTGCCATCATGCTGCGGATATCCCGCGATCTCGTCATCGACGAGGACGACATCGAGATCGATTTTGTCCGCGCCTCCGGCCCGGGCGGACAGAACGTCAATAAGGTCTCGACCTCGGCCCAGCTGCGCTTCGATACGCGCAAGCTGACCATTCCGGAGGATGCGGAGATCCGGCTCGCCCGCATCGCCGGCCAGCGCATGACCAAAGACGGCGTGATCGTGATCCAGGCCCAGCGCTTCCGCAGCCAGGACCGTAACCGGCAGGACGCCATCGACCGGCTCGTCGAGATCCTAAGCCAGGCGATGATCCGGCCGACGCCGCGCCGCGCAACGCGACCGACCTTTGCCTCCAAGCAACGCCGGCTCGACGGCAAGAAGCGCCGCAGCGACGTCAAGTCGAAGCGCGGGCGCGGTTTCGACGACTAGGAATCACAGCCGTCGATCGCGTCAGGCGCATCGCGCGAATTGCGCTTTGTTCCTGGTCGAAACAGCCCGCTACTACCACCGCATGTTTTGCGCCGCCTAGAGTTTGCGCACGCTGAACGTGACGTGGATGGACGGGCTTTGGCGATGCGCGCAGTCATGCTGGGATTGTGCACCGCGATGGTGCTGGTGGTACGTGTTGCCGAAGCACAGATGCCGTTGCCGGCCACCAGGCCGCCGGATGGCGCGACGTTGTTCAAGCAGCAATGCGCGGTGTGCCACACGACCAATCTCTCGGAACCGATGCGGCAAGGTCCACCGCTCGCGAAGGTCGTGGGCCGGGCCGCCGGCAAGATCGAGGGCTTTCATTACTCCGACAGTCTCGCGAAAGCAGACTTCACTTGGGACGAATCCAAGCTCGACTCCTGGCTGACCAATCCGCAGGCCGTCATTCCCGGCGTGGTCATGGTCTATCGCCAGGCCAAATCGGAGACGCGCGCCGCCATCATCGCCTATCTCAAGGAGCTGAACTGAATGGCCAAGCCTGTCCATTCCATGATCCGCGTGCTCGACGAGACTCGCTCACTCGACTTCTACAAGCGCGCTTTCGGCCTCGAAGTCGTAGATCATCTGAAGTTTCCAGACTTTGCCCTCATCTATCTGCGTCACCCCTCCTCACCTTTCGAGGTCGAGCTGACGGTCAATTTCGATCGCAACGAACCGTACCAGCTCGGCGACGGCTACGGCCATCTCGCCGTGGTCGTCGAGGATCTCGATGCCGAGCATGCCCGCTTCGAGCGCGAGAAGCTCGCGCCGGGGCCCTTGCGCGACTTCAAGCACGGCAGCAAGACGCTGGCGCGCTTCTTCTTCGTCAGCGATCCCGATGGCTACAAGATCGAGGTAATCCAGCGCGGCGGACGTTTCAACTGATCAAACCACAAAAATCAGATCACAAAAATCGAAGGAGGAATGCCATGAGAGAAGTCGATCGTCGAAGCAAGCACAGCCGCCGCGTCTTTCTCAAGGGCGCGGCGACAGCCGTGCCGGTCGTGGCCGTAGCGACCAGTGTCGCCGTCAACATCGAGGGCGCCTGGGCCGATGAGGCGGGCACGCTTTCGCCCGCGACGATGAAGACGCTGCTGAAGGTCGCGCGCGACATCTATCCGCACGATGTGCTCGGTGACAGCTACTACATCACCGCGATCAAGCCATGGGACGGCAAGGCGGCGAAGGACGCCTCCGTCAAGTCGCTGATCAGCGACGGCATTGCAAGGCTCGATCAGAACGCGAGGGATCGCCACAAGGCCCCCTATGCCGAAGTGCCCTGGGAAGCCGATCGCGTGGTGCTCTTGAAGGAGATCGAGCAGAGCGACTTCTTCCAGAAGGTGCGCGGTGACCTCATCGTGTCGCTCTACAACCAGAAAGAGGTCTGGCCGCGGTTCGGCTACGAGGGCTCCTCCGCCGAGCATGGCGGCTACATCAACCGCGGCTTTGCCGACATCGACTGGCTGCCGAAAGCTTAAAGGTCACCCAACGGTTCAGGAGAACGCACATGGCAAAATTCGATCTGAACGATGACGGCGTTGTGGTGGTCGTCGGCTCCGGCGCCGGCGGCGGCACGCTGGGCAACGAGCTCGCGCAGAAGGGCGTCAAGGTGGTCATCCTCGAGGCCGGCCCGCGCATCGAGAACCAGGACTTCATCAACGACGAGTGGGACAGCTTTTCCCAGCTCGCCTGGAGCGATGCCCGCACCACGTCAGGAACATGGCGCGTCGCCAAGGATTTCTCCGGCCTGCCCGCCTGGATCGTCAAGGCGGTTGGCGGCTCAACGATCCATTGGGCCGGCGCCTCGCTGCGCTTCGACGAGCACGAATACAGGGTGAAGAGCACCTACGGCAATATTCCCGGCGCCAATTTGCTCGACTGGCCGGTCACGCTGGCCGAGATGGAGCCGTGGTACGCCAGGGCCGAGGACAAGATGGGCGTGACCCGCACCAACGGCATTCCCGGACTTCCCGGTAACAATAATTTCAGGGTGCTGGAGGCTGGTGCGAAGAAGCTCGGCTACAAGACCGTGCACACCGGCAACATGGCGATCAACAGCCAGCCGCGTGACGGACGTGGCTCGTGCCAGCAGATCGGGTTCTGCTTTCAAGGCTGCAAATCGGGCGCGAAATGGTCGACGCTCTACACCGAAATCCCCAAGGGCGAGTCGACCGGCAATCTGGAGGTCCGTCCCGGCAGCATGGTGATCAAGGTCGAGCACGATGCGAGCGGCAAGGTCACCGGCGTGGTCTATGCCGACGAAACCGGAGCGATGCAACGCCAGAAGGCGCGGATCGTTGCGGTCGCAGGCAATTCGATCGAAAGCCCGCGGCTGCTGCTCAACAGCGCTTCGAGCATGTTCCCCGACGGCCTGGGCAACTCGAGCGGTCAGGTCGGCCGCAACTACATGCGTCACATGACCGGCAGCGTCTACGCGGTGTTCGAGAAGTCGGTGCACATGTATCGCGGCACCACAATGGCCGGCATCATCCGCGACGAGGCCGCCAACAATCCGAAGCGCGGCTTCGTCGGCGGCTATGAAATGGAGACGCTGTCGCTCGGACTGCCCTTCATGGCAGCGTTCCTCAATCCGGGCTCATGGGGCCGGCCATTTACCGCCGCGATCGACGGCTATCCGCGGATGGCCGGCATGTGGCTGGTCGGCGAGGACATGCCGCAGGAGACCAACCGCATCACGCTCGACCCAACCGTGAAGGACAAGTTCGGGATGCCGGTGGCGAGCGTGCATTACGATGATCATCCCAACGATCTCGCGATGCGGGCCCACGCCTACAAGCAGGGGGCTGCGGTCTACGAGGCGGTCGGCGCGACCGTGACCTATCCAACGCCGCCTTATCCGAGCACGCACAATCTCGGCTCCAACCGGATGAGCGAGAAGCCGCGCGACGGCGTCGTCAACAAGTTCGGCCAGAGCCACGACATCAAGAACCTGTTCGTCTCCGACGGCAGCCAGTTCACCAGCGGCGCGGCCTGCAACCCGACGCTGACCATCGTCGCGCTCGCGATCCGGCAGGCCGATTACATTGCGGGGGCGATGGAGAAGAAGGAGATCTGAGGTCCACGGCTCCCTCTTCCGTCATTGCGAGCGCAGCGAAGCAATCTAGACTGCCGTCGCAGAAAGATTCTGGATTGCTTCGCTCCGCTCGCAATGACGGGGAAACGCTGTCGCTTCTATTCGGCGGCATCCAAAATGGGGGCCACCGTGGCCTTGAACTCCTGCACCGGCGTCAAGCTCCTGGAGCGATAGATCAGGCAGGAGCAGCGCAGGAGCGAGGCGAAATTATTGACCTCGCCGTGGTGGTCGAGCACCTCGCTGTAGAGCGTGGTGAGGAACTTGCCGAGACTCATATTCTCCTTGGCCGCGATCTCCTGCAGCGTGTCCCAGAATGCCATTTCCAGCCGGATCGAGGTGCAGTGCCCACCGATTCGCAGCGAGCGGGTCTGGGATTCATAGTCGCGTTGGGGCTGGTGCGCGAAAAGATGGCACATGGCGTCCTCCCGTCCTGTTGCCATTTTTTCACAATGCTACACCGCAGCCCGGCGGCTCACAATCAGGACCGTAGCTGAAGATCGGTCCATCGCCGATGCACGATTTTCTCGAACGTCCAATGTCTTCAATGTGATAGGCATCCCTCTTCCCCAGGGCGCCACGCGGCTGTTGCCCAACACATGCTTTTGACGCAACACGGCCTAGAATAGCGCCGTCAGCGAATCCAAGTCTGAGCCCAAGATCGAGTTCATGCCCGTCCGTCAACTTCCAGAGCAGGTCGTCAACCGCATCGCCGCCGGCGAGGTGGTCGAGCGCCCGGCAAGCGTGGTCAAGGAACTCGTGGAGAACGCGATCGATGCCGGCGCGAGCCGGATCGACGTCTTCACCGATGGTGGCGGCCGGCGGCGGATCGGTATCACCGATGACGGCAGCGGCATGACCCAGAGGGACCTGTCGCTCGCAGTCGAGCGCCATGCCACGTCCAAGCTCGATGACGAGGATTTGCTCCAGATCCGCACCCTCGGGTTCCGAGGCGAGGCGCTGCCTTCGATCGGCTCAGTGGCACGGCTCTCGATCACCACGCGACATGGCAGCGAGCCGCACGCCTGGGCGCTCAACGTCGAGGGTGGCGCGAAGTCTGACATCATGCCGGCGGCGCTGGCGCACGGCACGCGAGTCGAGGTCAACGATCTCTTCTATGCGACCCCGGCACGGCTGAAATTCCTCAAGACCGATCGCACCGAGGCGGAAGCTATCCGAGAGGTGGTGCGAAGGCTCGCGATGGCGCGACCGGACGTTGCCTTCACGCTCGCGGGCGAGGAGCGCGCGCCGGTGACATGGGCCGCGGCGCTGCCCGGCGCCGCAGGCCGGCTGACGCGGCTCGGCGATATCCTGGGTACGGAGTTCCGCAGCCATGCCTTCGAGGTTCATGCCGAGCGGGAGGACGTCGTCGTTGCCGGCTATGCCGCAGCACCTGCGCTGACGAAGGCCAACGCGCTCGGGCAATATCTCTTCGTCAACGGCCGTCCCGTGCGCGACAAGCTGATCTTGGGGGCGGTGCGCGGGGCCTATGCCGATTATCTGCCGCGCGACCGCCATCCGGTGCTGGCGCTGTTCGTTACGCTCGATCCACGCGAGGTCGATGCCAATGTGCATCCGGCCAAGACCGAGGTTCGCTTCCGCAACGCGGGCCTGGTGCGCGCGCTGATCGTGCACGGATTGAAGGAAGGGCTTGCGCGCGAGGGCCGTCGCACCGCCGCCAACAGCGGCGAGAGCGCATTGTCGTCGTTCCGACCCGCCTTCACGCCGCGCCCCGCGGGCTGGGACTGGCGGGCTTCGCCATCCGCACCGGCCGCGCCGATGCCGTCATTCGGCGGCTCGGCCGCACCCGCCTTCGCCGAGCGCGCGCAGGCTGTGTTTGATGTCGGTGCGCCGAGCGCCGACGTACGGTTCGAGACGCAGCCGGTAGCTGACCTCGTCGACCGCCCACTCGGCGCTGCGCGCACGCAGCTCCACGAGACCTATATTGTCTCGCAGACCCGTGACGGTCTCATCATCGTCGACCAGCACGCCGCACATGAACGCATCGTCTATGAGCGGCTGAAGGCCTCGCTCGCCGCAAACGGCGTACAGCGGCAGATCCTGCTGATCCCCGAGATCGTCGAGATGGACGAGGCCACAGTGGAGCGCCTGCTCGAGCGCAGCGAGGAGCTTGCATCGTTCGGCCTTGCGATCGAATCCTTCGGCCCCGGGGCGGTCGCCGTGCGCGAGACGCCGTCGTTGCTCGGCAAGACCAATGCGGGCGGACTGCTGCGAGATCTCTCCGAGCACATGGCCGAATGGGACGAGGCGCTGCCGCTGGAACGCCGCCTGATGCACGTGGCCGCCACCATGGCCTGTCACGGTTCGGTGCGCGCCGGGCGTCGACTCAAGCCTGAGGAGATGAACGCGCTGCTCCGCGAGATGGAGGAGACGCCGAACTCCGGCCAGTGCAATCACGGCCGGCCGACTTATGTCGAGCTGAAGCTGGCCGATGTCGAGAAGCTGTTCGGGCGGCGGTGAAGGTGCCGTAGGGTGGGCAAAGGCGCAAAGCGCCGTGCCCACCATCTGTCCGTGATTGCGAGAGAAGCCGTGGGCACGCTCCGCTTTGCCCACCCTCATATGGGGCATTTTGAGTCAAGGCT